>JAWKNF010000006.1:0-211793 GCA_041391825.1 Flavobacteriales bacterium
GCCGGACCGCCTGCGCTTCGACATCAGCCATTTCGCCAAGGTGACCCCCGAGGAATTGGCAGCCATCGAGCAGGATGTGAATGCCATGATCATGGAGGACATCGTTTTCGAGGACCTGCGCGATGTACCCATCGACGAGGCGAAAGCGCTGGGCGCCATGGCCCTCTTCGGAGAGAAATACGGCGACCGTGTGCGGGTCGTGAAATTCGGCCCGAGCGTGGAGTTGTGCGGCGGTACGCACGTGCCACGCACCGGTGTCATCGGGCCCTTCCGCATCGTCAGTGAAAGCGCCTTGGCGGCCGGTATCCGTCGCATCGAGGCCATCACCAGTGCCGAGGCCGAACGGATGATCAGCGCGAAACTGGCCAAGTTGGATGCGATCACCGCCATGTTGAAGAACCCGGCGGACATCGTGCTGGCCGTAGAAAAGTTGGTGGAGCAGAACACGGCGCTCGGCAAGGAACTCGAAAAGGCTGCGAAGGAAAAAGTGAAGAACCTCGCTGTGGAATTACCAGCCAAAGCGAAGGCCAATGCGAAAAGCATGAAGGTGCTGGTGGAACGCTTGGACCTCGACGCACAAAGCCTCAAGGACCTCGGCTACCAGCTGCGCGAGCAGCACCCCGACCTCGCCTTCATCGCCGGTTCCGTCATCGATGGCAAGCCGCTCTTGGCCGTTTCCTTGGGCAAGACCTTCATGGAAGGTAGTGGGCTGAAGGCTGTGGACATCATCAAGCAGATCAGTCCCATGATCAAGGGCGGCGGAGGTGGCCAACCCGACTTCGCGACAGCAGGTGGCAAGGAACCCGGCGGTATGGCCGATGCACTGAAGAAAGCGGCGGAGTTGCTGGGCTGATCAATCGGGCTTGATAACACGGTCCAACACGGCGATCATCTTCCCTGTAGTTTCCTTCAACTGGGTGCCACGGTCAATATTCTGGTCCGATATCAAGCGGCGCCGTTCCAGCAAGGTCTTCAACTGATAGCGTTGCCCGGGGTCCAGTACGCGCATGGTATCGAGGGTGCCGTCGGCATTCAGTGTGAAGCCGAGTGCATTGCCCGCGAGGTTCTCCCCGAATTGCTGATCGATAAGCACGATATTGTTGTTGTTGATGACGGTGGTGAAGTACTCCAGCAATTGCATGTAACGCATCAGATCCTCCTTCACCTCCGCACTGCGGATCAGTGCCATGTTTCCAGTGGAGACCAAGTCCTCGAAAGTGGATCGGTTGGCAACGAAGGTCTTGCGTGTATAAAGGCCGTTCCTCCCGATCAACAAGTGTTCTAGTTTGTCCAAGGACAGCCCGCTCGAAAAATAGGTCATCGCGGAATCCGCCTGTGCTACTTTCAAGATCTCGTGTTCATTCTGCGAATCGATGACCTCTAATTGCAGCAGCAGGTCCTTGCGCAGGTTCTTCAAATAGGTCTGCTCCGTACCACGGTCCTTTGCTTCGGCCTTCCATGCATTCAACTGCAGCGCGATCAGGATACCGACCACCACCAGCACGATCTCGCCGAAGGCATAGAGCAGGTAGCGCTTCAGTCGGCCGTCGCCCAGTAGCCGTTGGCGTGTCTTGTTGAATGCTTTCATGGTCGAGGGCGCTGAAGATAGGATGGCGGCCAAACATCTTCCCGCTTCTCCGAACACGAAAAAGCCCCGCCGTAGCGAGGCCTTTCAGAAGGATAGGAGCGTTCGATCAGGCCATCATGGGCCGATGTCCGAGGGGACGAGCGGGGGTAGGGGTCTGATCACCGTACACAGGACCGCGGTACTTGGCCTCATAGCTCAGGCCGAGGTTCAGGATGTACAAGCCGTTCAACACGATCACCAGGACGTGGTCCAGCAAGGAGTTCTTGCCGAAGCTGCGGCACACCTCGATCCACACTTTGGGAGCGAAGTACAACTGACCGTAGATCGGGATCAGGAACAACCACGCGTGCGATGCGGGGCGTCCGACGATCTTCAAGAACACGATCACGTTCCAAACGGGAACGATGGATGCGATACCGGGTTGGCCGGCCTTCTCATACAAGCGCCATTGCGCCACCACTGATATGATAGCGATGAAGATCAGCGCGTAATACAGTGCATTACCCATCTTCGAGTAGAAGAAGTCGTGCAATTCCATCAACTGATCCATCATCAAGCAGGTTTTCGTTTCGGACGGTCCTAAACGCAGTGGTTCCTTACGGAAGACGAGCGCTTATGGCGAAGGTTGCCTTCCTAACGACGCTTTGCAGCAATTCGGTATGTGGCTTGCGACCAACGGCGTGTTCAGAACGACGAACGGTACCGGTGCAACAGCGTCCTGGCTCGGCGTAAGTGGCTGAGGGTCAGCAATGAGTGGCGAGCGCTGGTCGCTATCAGGCCTTCGGCACAGCGAAGGCTTTCACGTCGGCATCGGTGATCTCCTTCCCGCTCAGGATCACCAAACGCTCGATCACGTTGCGCAATTCGCGCACGTTCCCTGTCCAGGGCAACTTCTGTAGTTCCTTCACGGCCTTGTCGCTGATCTTCTTCGGCGCGATGCCTTGCTCACCGCACACCAAGGCGATGAAATGCTCGGCCAGGGCCGGGATATCCTCGGTCCGCTCGCTCAGGCTCGGCACGTGGATCGGGATCACGCTCAGGCGGTGGTAGAGGTCCTCCCGGAAACGCCCTTCGGCGATCTCCTTCTTCACGTCCTTGTTGGTGGCTGCGATCACTCGAACGTCCACTTTCACGTCCTTGTCACCACCAACGGGTGTGATGCGGCTTTCCTGCAAGGCCCGTAGCACCTTTGCTTGTGCGGCCAAGCTCATGTCGCCGACCTCGTCCGGGAAGAGCGTGCCACCGTTGGCCAGCTCGAACTTGCCTTTGCGGTCCCTTGATCGCGCTGGTGAAACTGCCCTTCATGTGGCCGAACAGTTCGCTTTCGTCATTTCGCCGGGTATCGCTGCGCAAGTTCACCTCGATAAAGGGCCCTTGCACGCGATGATCGCTCTTCTCGTGCAGCAAGCGCGCCACACCTTCCCTTCTGCGCCAAGCCCCGTTGCCACCCGTGATCGGCACGCGCGCGCATCTGGGTCCCACTTTCTCGATCGTGTCGCCCGGATGGCCTGCAAGGCCTTGCTCTCCCCGTCATTTGCACACCGTTCGACTTGCCCTTGCCCGCCTTCGTGCGCAACACTTTTTCGTCTCCTTCACCAGGTCGCCACGGTCCAAGGCATTGCGCACGCTCACCAGGATCCGGTTGATATCCGGTGGTTTCTGGATGAAGTCGAAGGCACCCTTCTTCAGCGCATCCACGGCGGTATCGATGGTGCCATGCCCGCTGATCGTCACCACGGGCAGGTCGTCGTTGTGGGCCTGCAGCTTCTCCAATACCTCCAGCCCGTCCATCTTGGGCACCCGGTGTCGCAGAGCACTACATCGAAGTTCCCCTTCTTGGCCGCAGCCACACCGGCCCCACACCGTCCTCGGCCTCTTCCACGCTGTGCTTCTCGTGTTCCAAGATGTCGCGCAAAGCTGCGCGGATGGCTTTTTCGTCGTCGATGATCAGGATCTTGTATAGGGTTCGCGGTTCAGGACAAATGTCGCACAATGGGGAAGTAATCCCGCCCTGGGTCCTACTGCTCATCGGACAATGTCGCGAATCTGCGCCACAGCCGCACCTTCCTTCAGCGCATAGCGGCTCCAGCAAAGGTCCCTGATCGCGCCTGCCGTCAGCACCCGCTCGATCGCGATCAGTGCGTAGGGGAGGGTATCCACGCGGTATTCGGGTAGGCCCGGCTGCTGCAAGCGTTGATCACGGTCCATGCGCAGCAGGCGGTCGCGTAAAGCATCGAACTCCATGGCGGAATAGTCCATGGATCGGGCATCAGCGGGAATGCTGTTGCCGCGCTCGGCAGCGATCATGGCGGCGATGCTATCGAAACTTCCGGCACTACCGATCAAGCAATGGGGCTCGTGACGCTCGATGATGGCATAGAGGGGCTCCAGTCGATCATCAAGATGCGCTGCAACGCGAGCCTCTTCATTCACCGTGATCGGGTCGCTGATCGGGATGCGTTCGCGAAGGCGCGTGGCACCTAGCTCGAAGCTGTGCTTCCACATCATGGCCTTTTCCGTGGCGAGGATGAACTCGATGCTGCCGCCGCCGATGTCCATCACCAGCGCGGGCTTGGCGGTGAAGCGCACCGCTTGCCGTACGCCGGCCAGGATCAGATCCGCCTCTTGTTCGCCTGGGATCACCGTGATCGGGATGCCGAATTCCACTTGAGCGCGCCGAACGAATTCCGGAGCGTTGCTGGCATTGCGCAAGGCAGAGGTGCCGAACCCGCGAATACTGGTCGCGCCGTGGCTTTCCGCCTCGGACCGGAAGGTGCGCAATGCGCGCAGGCCTCGCTCGATCGCATCCGGCGCCAGCACTCCTTTTTCGATCCCACCTTTTCCCAGGAACACGGGCAGTTCGGTGCTGTGCACGACGTTCAGGCCGAGCTCCGTGCCTTGATCAACGACCAGCAGGTTGAAAGTGTTGGTACCGAGGTCGATGATCGCCTTGCGCATGCTTGGTAGATCCTTCAACCCACAACCCTCAATAACGCAACCACTTCCCCATCTCCTTCCAGCTCACCTTCTTCCCATACATCAGGATCCCGGTGCGATAGATCTTGCCTGCGAACCAGGTGGTGAAGAGGAAGGTCAGGATCAAGAGACCCATGCTGAGCAGCAATTCCCACAGGGGTGCATTACCCATGGCCACGCGCACCATCATCACGATCGGGCTGGTGAATGGGATGAAGCTGCACCAGAGCACGGCCGGGCTGTGCGGGTTGTACACCGCCATCTGCGCGATCACGATGGCGATGATCATCGGGATGGTGACCGGGAACATGAATTGCTGGGTATCCGCTTCGCTGTCCACCGCACTGCCGATGGCCGCCAGTAGCGAACTGTACAGCAGGTAACCACAGATGAAGTAGAACAGGAATACGGCCAGCACGTACGGCAGATCGATCTGCTCGATCAGTTCGAGGATCGCGCTTTCCTCGATCGGGGCGTCCATGCCCTCCGCGGCCAGTTGTTCGCCGATCTCGGCCGTAACGCCGTTCTGTGCCAATGTCGCCGGGTCGTACTTGTTCACGGCCAAGGTGGCCATGCCGATACCGGCCACGGTGCTCGTGATGATGATCCAGAGCATGAATTGGACGAAGCCCACCAAGGCGATGCCGATGATCTTGCCCATCATCAACTGGAAGGGCTTCACGCTGCTGATCAGCACTTCCACCACCCGGTTCTGTTTCTCCTCCATCACGCCGCGCATCACCTGCACGCCGTACATGAAGATGAAGATGAACATGATGTAGCCGAAGAAGAAGCCCACCATGGCGCGTTCCTGCTCCAAGGATTCGGTGTTGATCTTGTCGATGTCGAAGAGCTTCACCTTCAGCTGTTTTCGCACGCGACGGTAGGTCTCTTCGTCGATCCCGCTCTCGCGCAGCTTCGCCAGTTCGATGGATTTCTCCAGTTCGTTGGAGATGGTGCGCTGGATGCCGAGGCTGGGCAATTCCTTGTAATAGACGTTGGCCACCGGCTCGTTCAGCACATCGTCGTTGAACTGCACCATCACGGTATAAGGACTTTCTTTGAACGCGCTGTCGGACCACAAGGCATGGTCCACGAAGAAGGTGACCTTGTCGCTGTCCTTCAAGCGGCTGGCGATGATGTGCGCCGGGTCGATCACCAGCACGCGGCTATCGTCGCTTTCCTGCATGCCCAGATAGGTCGTCAGCAGGATGCCTCCGGCGATGAGGACAGGCCCCAGGATCGTCATGATCAGGAAACTGGGCTTGCGCACGCGGGTGAAGAATTCCCGCCAGATGATGAGCTTGATCTTGTTCATGGTCCTACTCGGTCATACCGCTCGTTACGCTCTCCGGTTGTTTCTCGCTCACCACCCGGATGAAGATGTCGTGCATACCGGGGATCTCTTCCTGCACGCCATGCACCTCGATGGCCGGCAGCAGTTGCCGCAACACTTGGTTCACGGTGCTGCCCTTGGCCAGTCTTACGCGTGCCTTTGAATAGTCGGCGCCTTCGGTGCAGTCGATCAACTCGCCGGTGAAGGCCAAGGCGTTCGCCAATGCCACCTTCGTTCCTTTGAATTCGATCCCGTACGTGTTGGTGGAATACTGGCGGCGGATCTCGCCCACGTTACCGTGCAGCATCAAGCGCGCCTTGTCGATCAGGCCGATGCTATCGCACAGTTCCTCCACGCTGCCCATGCCATGCGTGCTCAGCATGATGGTGGTCCCCATGTCCCGCAGGCGCAGGATCTCCCCGCGGATCAGTTCCGCATTGATCGGGTCGAAGCCGCTGAAGGGTTCGTCCAGGATCAGGAGCTTCGGCTCGTGCATCACAGTGGTGATGAACTGCACCTTCTGCGCCATGCCCTTGCTCAACTCCTCCACCTTCTTGTTCCACCAAGCGCTCATTTCCCAGCGCTCGAACCATTCCTTCAGGCGCTTTTGAGCATCCGCTTTGGAAAGCCCTTTGAGGCGTGCCAGGTACATGGCCTGTTCGCCCACCTTCATCTTCTTGTACAGGCCGCGTTCCTCCGGCAGGTAGCCCAAGTGGGCCACATCCGCCTCCGTCATGGGGCGGCCTTCCAATAGCACCTTTCCTTCATCCGGACCGGTGATGCGGGTGATGATACGGATCAAGGTGGTCTTGCCGGCACCGTTCGGGCCCAAGAGTCCGAAGACCTTGCCCGTGGGCACGTCCATGGTGATGCCGTCCAGTGCGGTGTGGTCGCCGTAGCGTTTTACGATGCCTTCGAGGTGGAGCATGGGTCGGTTCGTCGGCGACGAAGGTAGCGGTGCATGCGCGCCCTGCTTCGCCATTCGTGTGGTGCTTCGACCGGTGCTGTGATCATGCACCCTGAATGAGCAGCGGCCCAGAACGAAGAACCCCCGCCCACCTTTCGGTGAGCGGGGGCGCTCTTCAACGGGTTTCCCCGTTCTGTGTTGCTTACTTCTGGATCACCAGACGCTCGGTATAGGTCTTGTCACCGGCGGTGATGTTGACCATGTAGAGGCCTGAGGCCACGTCGCCGTTGAGGCTGAACGCGGTGTTCAAGAAGCCGTCCTGCACCGCGATGGTGCGGGCGGTGATACGCTTACCGGTGAGGTCATAGATGTCCACGCTCACGGTGTTGACCTCAGGGGCCAGTTCGGTGAGGGAGATGAACAGCAGCTCGCCGTTGTTCGGGTTCGGGTACATGGTCAATGCACCGTCACCTTGTGTAGCAATGCTGCTGCTCTCGCCATCGATCATGATGACAGAGCCGATGGTCACCGAGCAAACCTTGCCCCAAGGGGTCAGGTCGCCACAGGCGCTACCTGCATCGCTGGCAGCCGGACCGGTGCACCAGGTGGCGCCACCATCCAAGCTGACACGCACGTCAACATCGTAGGTCGCACTAGCCGTGAGCGGGTCGGCCACGCTGGCGTTCCAGTTCAGATAGAGCGTCGGGCTGGTCCGCGGTGGCAACACCTTGCAACCCTCTCCGTTGTTGAAACGGAACTGGTAGCGCACGTTACCGCTGCTTGCGGCAGGTACTGCTTGTGCTGGCTTGGCCACGATCTTGTTGGCGCTGGCGTTGGGTCCACCGAAGTTGCGGGTCACCCCACAGCTGTAGTCGCTGGTGTTGGCAGGGTCGTCCTGCAGGTTCACCAGTGGGCAGGCTGCACGTGCAGCATCCATTTTCATGGTGCATGTAGCACCCCACTCGCCGAGCGTTCCGGTTACGACCGGACGAACCCGCACGTTCATCAACACTCCTTCGGGGATGTGTGGCGTCAGGGCGGTGTTGTTCCAACCGTTCACTTTCAGGTGGCATGCACGGGTAGGCGACGCGGGCGAGAAACCATCGCTCACACGGTGGCTGCGGAAGCGACGGAAGCTATAGGTTCCGTTCGGATCGAAGATCCAGAAGGCGTAACCCGTTCCTCCGTTCTGTACGTTGTTCGGTCCACCGGGCACCCAAATGGCGCTTACGGCAGGATCGGCGTGGCACACGAGGTACTTGTTGCTCACCCAGTCCAGCTTATCGCAGCTGCTGTAGATCAGGTCGATATCACCCATCGGCAAGCAGAACGTGCCGCCATTGGCGATCTGGCTCGCGCCGGTGATCATGTTGTCGGTATTGTCGATGATCCGACGTCCGTTCGCACCGGACTCACGCAGTTCGTATCCGGTGATACCGTCGCCGGCACCATCGGTAACACGCAGGCGGTAGCAACCGTCAGGCAAGCAAAGGCTTTGCGTTCCGATGGAACTGGCCGGGATCGGGTTGTTGCCACTGAGCACGGTGACCGCACCGCTTTCATCCAACACTTCCCAAGTAACGCCCGCAGGGGCCACATCGCTCTGGAACTCCAGGTTCAGGCCGTTCTCCGTGCAGGCGGGGTTGAGGTCGCCGCAGGATACTGTGAGGTCGAAGGTGCCCGTGTTCGCGCTGAATCCGGTGACGTAGATGTAGTAGGTCGTTCCGTTGGTCGAGGCCCAGTTCACATAAGGATCGTTGCCTCCACAGTTCGTGAAGTCATCGTCCTCCCCGATCACGCAGGTCAAGGCACCACAGGATCCAGTGAAGATCCCGATCTTGGAGTCGTAAGGAGCGTCGCAGAGGGAAGCGATCATGTTGCCACCCCAACCGGTCACGGTGTACCATACGCCACCGGCCGCGTTCAAGCCCGTTGTGCAGGTTCCCGGGTTACCGGTCGTGGTACTATTCACCGTGGAGCCACTGGTCACACTGTTGCATCCAACTGCGATGGCGTCAGCACACAGGTCGTTGGCAGGAGGCAACGCTGGAGTGGTCACGCTCACGGGGGCTGTGTTATCGCTAAAGCCGTCCATGGCCAGCGAGCAATCCTGACGAACGAAGATCTGGTAGGTTGTCGAAGGGCTCAGGCTGATCGCTTGCGGCGAAACAGCACCGGTCACCAACGTGCCACCAGCACCTGCGGTACCTGCGGCACCGGGTGTGTGCGGCGAAACACCGAACTCAACGATCACGGAACCTGTGCAACCGCTGCACGTGAAGTTCACGTTCGTACCCGTGGCGGTCGTTCCCGATACCGAGACACCAGTTGGGTCTGGGCAAGGCGGAGCTTCCACAACGCTGATGTCATCCAAATAGAAAAGGAACTCATCAGCTCCGCTCTTTGCGTGCCATCCGATGTAATACGTGCCCGAACTTCCTGGTGTGAAAGTGTAGGAAACAGTGGTCGCCGTACCAGGAACAGGTGTATGGTCCGCAATTAAGTTGGTCATGGAACCGGAAGCTGCAGCTGCGCCCCAGAACACATCCATTGCTTCGGGGAAGCTTCCACTTGGGTCAACCATGCTGTATTCCACCGTGTACGACGTACCTCCCGTAAGTGCAAGACCTGGAGAGTACAACCAGTCATCACCTGGAAGTGAAACGTCATAAGAGTAGCGCGCAGCTCGGGCTCCACCCAGAGTAGTCGTAGCAGCGGACTCCCAAGTTTCACCTCCGTTCACATCCTCTATGGACCAGCAGAGCGGCATGTCGGTACCCGTAGTACCCTCAAAGTCTTCCGTGTAAGGCACAGCAAATGCATCACACAAAGTCGTGAATGTGAATGGACCGGTCCAAGAGCTAACATCTACGTTATCCATACCGCAATCCGCGCGGACGTAGAATTGATACGTGGTAGCTGCAGCCCCCCCGCTCCAGGTGTAGGGGTTGGTACCCACATCATTCACGGTCGGTGTTCCTGTTGGTGTGAAACCAGTAGCGCCGATCTCCAGGTCCCATGCCGTAGCAGAACCGTTCTCCATCCATCCCAGGTCTGCGCCGGATGCGGTCACATTGGTTGCACTGAGTGCGTTAGGTGCAGGGCAGGCCGGAGCCTCTTCGAAGTAGATCTCGTCCAGACCCATATCGCCTTGGAAGGAACTAGGTCCTCCTCCGTCCTCTCCCCGGAAGCGGATCTGTACGATGCCACCGCTCACTGCGGCGCTCAGGTTCACGATCTCTTCCTGCCATCCAGCAGCATTCGATCCCGTTGTGGCGGTACCCGTTGTGAAGGACTGCAGCAATTGCCACACCGCACCGTCGTAGTACTCAACGTACAAGGGGTTCGGAGCATTGCTGGTAGCGCACATGTAACGGTCGAAGCGCAACTGAGGATTGGTGAGCGCGCTCACGTCCACGAGAGGAGCGTTCAACACAACGTTCACCTCCGTAGGGGTGGAGTAATCGATCAAGGCGAAACTACCCGTGCCCGTGGAGCCGTTGCCTGGTGTACCGCATGTGATGTTCCAGTCTGTTGGGCCGTCGAATTCCCATCCACTTCCTGCGCCGGCGGAAATGCTCCAGCACGTGGGGGGGGTGGTGGATGACACGTCGAAACCTTCGTGGAAGGGAGCTGCGAACGAAGTGCACAGGGTCGTGAAGCTGTAAGGTCCTTCCCAGGTGCTTACATCCACGTTGTCCATGCCGCAATCAGCGCGGACATAGAAATCATAGGCCGTGTTGGCTGCACCACCTGCCCATGTGTAAGGGTTGGCGCCAACATCATTCAAGGTCGGTGTTCCGGTGGGGGTGAAGCCGTTGGTACCGATCTCCAGGTCCCATGCCGTAGCAGTACCGTTCTCCGTCCAGCCCAGATCGGCACCAGCGGCCGTGATGCTCGTCGCGCCCAATGCACTTGGTGCAAGGCAGGAAGGTGTCACGACCACGCTGATGTCATCCAGATAGAAATCAAACTCGTCGGCTCCGCTCTTTGAATGCCAGCCGATGTAATAGGTGCCTGAGCTTCCAGGTGTGAACGCATAGGAAACAGTGACCGGTGTTGTAACAGGAACAGGGGTATGGTCCGCGATCAGGTTGGTCATGGAACCAGCAGCTGCAGCTGAACCCCAGAACACATCCATTGCTTCAGGGAAGCTGGTGCTTGGATCGACCATGCTGTATTCCACCGTGTACGACGTACCTCCTGTCAGTGCAAGACCTGGAGAGTACAACCAGTCATTACCGGGAAGTGTGCCATCGTAGCCATATTTAGCTGCGCGGGTGGATCCGAATCCGGTATATGCGGCCGTAAGCCACGTCGTTCCGCCATTTACATTCTCAAGGGACCAACAGGTAGGTAAGCTCGTACCCGTAGTGCCCTCAAAGTCTTGCGTGTACGGCACGGTAAGCACTGTACACGAAGTGGTGAAGCTGAATGGTCCCATCCAGGCGCTCACATCCACATTGTCCATGCCGCAATCGGCGCGGACGTAGAATTGATAGGTGGTAGCTGGGGCACCACCGCTCCAGGTGTAGGGGTTGGCACCGGCATCATTCACGGTCGGCGTACCCGTTGGGGTGAAGCCGGTGGTACCGATCTCCAGGTCCCAAGCCGTAGCGGATCCGTTCTCCGTCCAACCGAGGTCGGCACCGGATGACGTCGCATTGATCGCGCTAAGTGCGCTTGGTGCAGGGCAGGCAGGAGGAGGTGCCACCGTGAAGGTGTAATCCTCTGTCTCGCCACGGCTTATGTTACCGCAAGGTGTAGGATTTTGAGCGTTCCAATCCATGCGGATGCGCATGCGGTAGTTCCCTGCCGGTGTCGCAGCTGGCACGGTGAAACTGCCCGAGGCGGAGCTCACGTATGCCCCAGTATTGTACATTTTCTCACCTGCTGGGGAGAGAATATCGTCAAAAACAAGGTCATTGTTCCAATCCACCCAGATCGCTACACCCACCGTTGTGCCTACAAGGCCTGTGGTGAAGTTGACCGAGCTGTTGGCGCTCTGCGAAACTGATTGCGCGGTGAAGTCACCGTAACCGCCTGCGGAAGCACCGCTCGCGTTGGTGATGTTGGTGAGCCCACCCGTGGTTGCGAAGTTGCTGAAATAGCTCGCCTGACTGGTGGAGGTGCTTGTGCAATACGAAATATCCACTTGATGCACAGTGCTGGAACCCGTGTTGGCTCCGCAGGTCACATCGCAGTAGTACCAGCTCTGTACGGTCTGGGTAGGGGAGTACGTCGCATTGGTTCCACCTGCGGTCCATGGACCGCCGCTCGATACGGTGCTCACGTACCACTGGTAGGTCACACCGGTGCCTGGGGTTGTGTTCTGGAGCCCCAAGTTCACGGTTTCGCCGGAACCAACGGAGGCGGGTCCGGTGGTTGCGCCGGGTGCAGGAGTTCCTGTGCAAGGAGATGGTGGCGTAAAGCTGAACAGGGTGCCGCTCACGACCTGATTGGTCGTTGCTTGGGTAATGCCTGCAGTATTTGCGACACCGTCCGTACTACCGGCTGTTACCCCGGCCCACGTTGTGGAAACGACCTTCTTAATATCAGCGTTCGTGGTGCGAATGCCGACTTGGCACGTGCCACTGGTCCAGGTCGTGGCGTACGTTCCGTATCGGATCTCAACTACACCTGTAGCCTCATACAACCAGATCTGGGCGTTACCCAGGTGCGAGGTCGTGTTGTAGCGGTAAAAGTTGTTCGCCTGGATCTTGCAGATGTAATTGCCTGCAGTGCCTTCCAAGAGATAGCTGTACACCGCTCCCGAATTGTTCAGGTCACGACCATTGAACACGATAAGGTTGTTCATGGTCGTATTGTCCATCGGCGTATAATCGGTCGCGGATGCGGTGGCCCCAAGTCGGAGCCAGCCATTCGAATGCATGGAGAACTGGGTAAAACCGGTTCCCCCGAAATTGAACGTGAAGCCGATCGGCTGCAGCGCCGAATAGCCATCGTCAGCGGTTCCACCGCCACCGCTGATGGAGAAGGTGGTCGCTCCTGAAAGCGCAACGTACGGGTCGCTGCCAACAGCGAACGAATAAAGGTTCACCTGCGCATCAGCTACAGGAGCCATGAACAGCGCGGCAGCTAGGCCGAGGAGTCCATTGCGCCACCGCGACGTTCGCCGCCACAGTGGGTTTGGGTTTCGTGTATTCATTATCTTGGGGTTTATTGGTTTTGGGTCAAGGGTTCGGGAGAAGGGTCGGGGCGACCAGCATGATCGCCGATCGCGAATGGGTTACATGGGTGCTGGTTCGGCCCGTGTGGGGCCGGGTGTATGGTCCGAAAGGACGTTCCGTGTACGGGTCTGCTTCAATTCGGTCGTTCTCAGACGAGCAAGGAATCCGGCCCCTAGGAGGGGAGATCCGCTGCAATCGTCGCTCAATGTATAGAACTCGTCGAACATTTCATCAATATAATGAAAAATAGATGAAAAACAACTGAAAGTCCGTGGCTGCCACAAGAAGCATAGACGCAGGGGGCGGCGAAGGTTGCCTCCGCTGTGGTGGAAAGGGCGGCGCGAAGGCCATTGGTACTGGCCCCTTCACTTGGTCCGATGCCAGTGCCGGGTCGGGCATCAGGCGGGGGCTGTAACGAAGAAGCCCCGTTCACCTTGCGGCGAACGGGGCTCCGTTCATACGGCGGTTGGCCGAATGGACCTTACGGCTGGATCACCAGTCGCTCGGTATGGGTCTTGGTACCCGCTGTGATGTTCACCAGGTACACGCCACCGGCGAGGTCGCCGTTCAACTGCATGGTGGTGTTCACGATTCCGTCCTGCACCGCGATCGTGCGAGCGCTCACACGCTTGCCGGTCAGATCGTAGATGTCCACGCTGGCGGTGTTCACATCCGCACCCACGTTGGTGAGGTTGATGAACAACTGGTCGCCGCGGTTCGGGTTGGGGTACATCGTGAAGCTGCCGTTGCCTTGGGTAGCGATGCTGCTGCTGCCACCGTCGATCATCACCACGTTGCTGATGGTCACGTTGCAGGCCTTGCCCCAATGGGTCACCGGGCTCGGGTCGCAAGCGGGGCTCGGCGCATCAACGCACCAAGTGGCGCCTTGGTCCTTGCTCACGCGCACCTCCACCTCGTAGGTCTTGCTCGCTTGCAGCTGTGGTCCGCTGTTGGCGTTCCAGTTCAGGTACATGGTCGGGCTGGTCTGCATGGGTCGTACGATGCACACCCCTTCAGCTTCGATACGGAAGCGGAACTGGTAGCGCAGGCCTGTGCCACCTGCCAAAGGAGCAGGCTGGAACTGGGGCGGATCGGCCACGATCTTGTTGGCGTTGCTGTTGCTGCCACCGAAGCTGCGGGTAACGCCACAGCTGTAGTCGCTGGTGTTCGCGGGATCGTCCTGCAGATTCACCAATGGGCAAGCAGCACGTACAGCATCCAACTTCATCTTACAAGCAGGACCCCAGTCGCCCAGGCTTCCCATCACAACAGGACGTACGCGCACGTTCATCAGCACCCCTTCCGGGATGTGTGGGGTGAGCCCTGTGTTGTTCCAGCCGTTGACCTTCATGTGGCAGGCACGTGTGGCGCTGGCCGGGGAGAAGCCGTCGCTGGCATTGTGCGCGCGGAACCTGCGGTAGCTGTAGGTGCCGTTCGGATCGAAGATCCAGAACGCATAACCCGTACCACCGCTCTGCACGCTGTTGGCGCCATTGGGTACCCAGACCGCGCTTACAGCAGGGTCGGCGTGGCGCACCATGCTCTTGTTGCTCACCCAGTCCAGCTTATCGCGAAAAGCTGCTATGAATCCCGGCTCCACATTGCCCAATGGCACGCAGAAGGCACCGTTGTGTAGGTGTTGGCCAATGCGCTCACGCTACCGGTCGTGAAGTTCTCGAAGTTGTCGATGATCAAACGACCGTTCACACCGCTCTCGCGCAGCACGGTAACCACCGGTGAAGCCACCGCTGGTGAAACCATCGCCGGCGCTGTCGAGCACGCGCAGTCATTGGCAGCCCACTGGCAAGCAGCAGTTGTCGGTGATCGGGTTCATGATGTTGGCAGGGTACGGGGTGTCCAGGGGAATCCGCGCTGCACACCGCGTGCGCTGTTCTGGAGCAGGATCTCCCAACCGGCCTCGTCGCTCTTGGCATCGGTACGCAGGTCCACCGTTACGTTCTCGGTGCACGGCACGGCCACGCAGGCGCAGCTACCATTGATCGGCCGAAGGTGCAGATCCGGGGCCCGGGTTCGCATCGCAGACATCGCCGATCTGGCCGGGCAGGTTCGGGCAGTTGTCCAAGCAATCGATGATACCGTCGTTGTCCGTGTCGGTGTTGTCCGGGTTCACTGTTACGCTGGCCGTGCCCGGTGCATCCGCCGACGGGATTCGTTACCGTGACAATGAAGGTGGTCGGCACGGAGACGGACACACCGGTAGGGTTCTGGGTCCCGTTCGTGTAGTACACTGGATTGGCCCGGTGAAGGTGGGCAACGCTGTCACCTGTAACGGTCACGTTATCGGCTGCCCAGCCCCACCACCATGCGGTGGTCACGTAATGGAAGCGGATACGCATTTGGTTGACCGGCTTGTGCATTCAAGCTGATGTTCGCGTTCACGAAGCCGGCGGGCACCCTGCGTGGTGGTGTATGTCTGTAATGGATTCCAAGAACCACCATTTACACTTACTTCAACGATTGCTTGATGCCGCCTGCTGTCGTGCTACCATCCGGTAGTAGTGCCGAAGCTCAGGATGCGGTCAAGTACCCGCTCAGATGTGGATGGGCGCGTTGACTCGGTGTTGGTCTGGTTTCCGCTGCCTCCCGCATCGTTGTTCGAAGTAGAACTGGGAAGCATCGTTGCTGTTCAAGCTTCCAGACCAACTGCCGCCGGGCGCAGAAACTGTTGGGACAATGTCCAAGCGGTATTGGCGGGCGTTCCGCCCGTGCTGTTGTTCACCGTGGTCCAGCCAGCGGCTGCTCCGTTGAAATTCTCCGTGAGGACCGTGGAACTGCCAATCACCGACCCGGTGCTCGTCAGGTCCACCGTAGCCCCATCGCAAACCAGCAGGGTCGCTTGCATTGGCAGGTCACACCGGGTGGGGCTTGCGGTCACGGTCACGGCTACGCTCGCACTTATACCGATACCAACCATTGCCATCCGTAACGGTCACTGAATAGCTACCGCTCACCGTGGCGTTGATGGTCTGCGTTGTTGCACCACCGGGGCTCCATACGTTGCCGGTGGCAATGTTGCTGCTCAACGTACCGCTGTCACGAAGCTCACCGGGCCACCAGGTGGTATTCGCCCGGTGCAGGTAGTGCGTTCGCGGTCACGCTGATCGATGAGTTGACACTTCCACCGCAGGCATCGGAGACCAACACGCTCCATGATCCACCGACTGTAATGTTCTGCGCGGCATTGGTGCCGGCAGGTCCACCGGGGCCTGTCCAAGCATGCGGGCCAGCGGACCTGCTCCATCAGTCGGAACTGCTGTTCGGTGTGTGCTACCGCCAGCACAGAAGGTTGGGGTTCCTGTGATCGTCGCGGCAGTGATCGGTGCGCTGGTTGTCAACGTCACGTTACCCGTTGATGGGCAACCTGCGAGCAGTACCGTCACCGTATAGGCAGTGCTCGGCGCATTTACCGCCATCGCCATAGGGTTGGCAATGGTAGTGGAGCTCAAGAATGTTGCAGGAGACCAGCTATAGGTGTACTTATCGGTCGCACCAGTAATGGTCACCTTGTAGTCTTCGGTCTCGCCGAAGTTGCTCGAGGATGCCTGAAAACGTATTTGCCGTCAGGCTGTCATTTCCACCCACTACGCTGAAGGCGAGTTGCGCCATTGAAGGCCGTACCTGGAATGGAGAACGAAACACCGATGGTTCCGTTGGACCCCGCATTCCCTGATGCCCCCAGAATTCGGACGCCAGACGTCCCGCTCTGGTCATAGTCGATCCATGCACCGAAGTGGTTTCCATCTGAACCAGAAGGATACGTTCACAAGTGAATGGGTTGCCCGAAACGTTCAGCGTCGTCGTTGGCCCAGCGGTGTAGTCCGTATAACCGGAATTCACCCCGGTGCAACCTGTTGGGACAAGGTGTTCAATGCGACGTTCGTGATGCGCATCGGTGCTGCAGCCGCTTGTGTGCGTTGATGCACAGTACGCTCCTGGACCTGCAACGTTCACCTGCAATTGGCTGTTACCATTGAAGCAGGTCGGGTTTGAGTTAGCGGTGGTCCAGGTGATCGCGGAGCAGCGTTCACCACGCAACAACCGTGGTCACTTGGCGCGCTCCAGGGCAACCGGCCGCTGTAACAGTAAAGCTGTAAGTACCGGCATGCGTCAGGGCAAGCTGCTGCGCGTGGGTCCTCATCAGTGCTGGAGAATCCGACCGGGCCGGACCATGCGTAGGTACCCGCGATACTCGGCACGCCGTCGAAGGTCACCGATCCACCTACGCAAGCTGGGCCGTTATTGCTGGCCGTTGCGGTCGGTGTGGGGTTCACGGTCAGGGTCCAGCTCGTTGGAATAGCCGGTCACGGGACCATTCGAGCACGTAACCCGCAAGCGGTAGTAGAAAGTGCCTGCTGTCAATGCGCCGGTTGGCCAGGCGGTGGTCGTTGCGCCCGTACCGCCGGTCACATCAGCGAAACCAACTCCGCCGCCCGTGGTCGAAACTTCCCACTGGTAGGAAACACCTGCACCGACCTCGGATCATAATGGTCGACATGGCGTAGGTTGCACCGGAGCAAGCAGATGCCGTTGCTGGAGTGATCATTGCCACCGGCAGCACCTGCGCACACCAGGGGGTGTATTCGTCAGCACCCATATCCGGTAAGGTCACGCTCCGGGAGTCTCCATCGAAATCGATGGTGCAACCAACGGGCGTTCCCGTTCACGGTCCGTGCTGCGCAAGTTGATGTGGAGGTCTGTCGCTGAAACGAAGCCAGGGTTCGCTTGGATCAGTTCGCATCCTGTGCGGCCGTGTATGCTCCCTGCCAATTCGCGAGCGTAGCGAATTGCGTGGTCAGAGTGTTACCGGATGAGGTTCCAAGACCACCGGTCACGCACGCGGTATTGCTCGGGTTGATGTAATAGTCGTTGTAGTTCTCACCACCGGTCCCGAAGGTGTATGTGTTGATCGGGCCGCTGATCGCATAGTACCGGTTCGCCGCCGTACTGGAGGAGAAAAGGTCCATATACACGATGTTACGGAGTGTAAGGTTTATGCGTTGTACCGTTCACCAAAGCGATCCGGATGCCATTTTCCATAGTTCTGGTCCGAAGCTGAAGCCAACGGATTGGGATGCACGTCGCCCTCCATGCGGATGGAGTTGTATACCACCGCATCCGTATGACCACCGGCGATGCCAAGGCCCCTACGCACATGTCACCGCTTGTGCCATTGGACTTCCATTGTAGATCATGTTACTGCACACCAAGTTGTTCGTGGCAGCACCTCCATTGGTCGTTTGCAGTCCGATGCCGATCACGGAGAACGTGCGCTCATCGACGATGTCATGAACGAAGGTTGCGATCAACGGTGCAATTCGTGGATGTGATCGTGCTGGAAGATGCTCCAGGTCTCATTCCCGATGGCGATGCCATAACGGTCGGCACCACTCGATGTGTTTGCGAAATCACCACCGACGAATTGTACGGTGTTCCCGCGAACGATGCTGTTGTTATCGGCTTGCATGAAGATGCCGACCTTGCCGATCTCATCCGCACCGAAAGCGTTGGGTCCCACGATGTTGTTCAACACCTGGATGTTCTCGTTCAGGTTGGTGGACCACCACAGGTCATGATGCCGTAACGGCAACGAATGATCCGGTTCTCGATAAAAGAATGTTGTTGTCGTTGTCAGTACCGTTCGCCGTGGTCGAGAGCTTGTCCCGCACATGGCAATGCCGAAGGTGCTGGTGGTGGCGGTGTTCTGCGCAACCCGCAGGCCAGTTCAGGTTCGGATCGCGTTGTTCGTACAACCGTTCCCGGCCGTACTTGCGAGCCAGATGGCCGCAGAACCGGACGTGCTGGTGTTTTGGATCGTGAGGTTCCGACCGGTCCCGGCGTGCGACCATCGATGGTCACGTTATCGACCCCGTTCAGTTTTACAATCGCACTGGCAATGGATCCCGAGATCACACGGGCACCACCCGTAGGCGCAATGCTGACGGATGTGTAGTTGGCCGATCCAGCGCCGCTGTTGTTCAGGGATGCTGTCGCGGTTTCGGTGGTATTGGCGGAAATACCGATCGAGATGACCCCGGTATGGGTGCCGGCATTGATCGCATCGAATGCGCCTTTCAAGGTGGTATACGATTGGTTCAGCACACCTCCTGTGGCTGTGAGGTCCACCTGCGCATTCGCCGTTCCCACCAGTGCGAAGGCCGCACCCAGCAGTACTGCTTTACACCAGCGCGTCGTTCGCGACAGTGCATTGTTCGAAGAGTTTCGACAATTCATGTTCAAGAAAGTTGGTTAAGAGTTCGAAGAGGGCTGCCAGCGTTCGTGTTGGCGGGACGGTGGTAAGGCCAATGGCCTGTAGAGGACAACGGCGAGCACGTTCAAGTGGTGCCGGGTGCGAAGGGTAGTGCTGGTGGGTTCGACGGGCGGGAAGCGCTCCTTGTCGTATGATTTGATGGATCCAGGGTCTCTTTGGAACGATCAAATGTAGATGGGCTGGATGCCGTGAACAGCAGGCCTAGTGCGTTTTTCACGTCTTTTTCATACGGATCGGAATCCCGCGTCGGACGGGGCAAATGGACGTGGACGAAGACCCGCGACAAGGGTTGCCGACCCGGTGAGGTCCGAACACTGACCACCTTATGGAAAAACGAAAGGCGCCCTCTCAGGCGCCCTTCTCAAAGGTGATCCTCGACTGAGTGTTACTCCGCCAGTATCACCGTTGTACGATGGTACTATTCGGCCAGCACGATCACTGTGTTGCGGCTCACTTCGACCACACCGCCCTTCACCGCAAAGCTTTCGGCACCGTTGGCGGTCTTCAGCTTCACCTCACCGGCCTTCAGCACGGTGATCAATGGTGCGTGGTTGTTCAGGAAGCCCAAGCTGCCGTCCACACCGGGAACGGTGACGCTGGTGGCCTCGCCCTTGAAGAGCTCCTTGTCCGGGGTGATGATCTCTACTTTCATTGCTTAGTGACCGTTGGGTTGGATGTTGGGCGTTGATGCGTTCAACCCTCAACCTGTTCAACTACTTGGCCTCGGCCATCATCTTCTTACCGGCGGCGATCACATCCTCGATCTTGCCCTTCAGGTTGAAGGCGCTCTCCGGGTACTCATCCATTTCGCCGTCCATGATCATGTTGAAGCCCTTGATGGTGTCCTCGATGGAAACCATCACACCGGGCAGGCCGGTGAACTGTTCGGCCACGAAGAAGGGCTGGCTCAGGAAGCGCTGCACCTTACGGGCGCGCAATACGCTCAGCTTGTCCTCTTCGCTCAGCTCGTCCATACCGAGGATGGCGATGATGTCCTGGAGCTCCTTGTAACGCTGCAACAGCTCCTTCACGCGCTGGGCGCAACGGTAGTGCTCTTCACCAACGATGGCCGGGGTGAGGATCCGGCTGGTGGAATCCAGCGGGTCCACGGATGGATAGATACCGAGAACTCGGCGATCTTCCGGCTCAATACCGTGGTGGCATCGAGGTGGGCGAAGGTGGTAGCAGGAGCGGGGTCGGTCAAGTCATCCGCAGGCACGTACACGGCCTGCACGGAGGTGATGGAACCGCGCTTGGTGGAGGTGATGCGCTCTTGCATGGCACCCATTTCGCTGGCGAGGGTAGGTTGGTAACCCACGGCGCTCGGCATACTGACCCAGAAGGGCGGATACTTCGGAGCCGGCCTGTGTGAAACGGAAGATGTTGTCCACGAAGAAAGATGTCGCGACCGCCGCTCTCCTCATCGCCATCACGGAAGTATTCGGCCAGGGTGAGACCGCTCAGGGCCACACGGGCACGGGCCCCTGGAGGCTCGTTCATCTGTCCGAACACAAAGGTGGCTTGGCTGTTGGCGAGGGCGGTGTAGTCCACCTTGCTCAGAGTCCCAACCGCCGGCCTCCATGCTGTGCTTGAATTCCTCGCCGTACTGCACGATGCCGCTCTCGATCATCTCGCGCAACAGGTCGTTCCCCTCACGGGTACGCTCGCCCACGCCGGCGAACACGCTGTATCCGCTATAGCCCTTGGCGATGTTGTTGATCAACTCCTGGATCAATACGGTCTTGCCCACACCTGCACCGCCGAACAATCCGATCTTACCACCCTTGGAATAGGGCTCGATCAGGTCGATCACCTTGATACCGGTGAAAAGGATCTCGGCGCTGGTGGTGAGTTCCTCGAACTTCGGTGCGTCACGGTGGATGGAAGCGCGCTTGCCACCCTTCAATTCCGTCATGCCATCAATGGCGTTTCCGGTCACGTTGAAGAGGCGCCCCTTGATCGCATCACCGGTAGGCATGCTGATGGGCTGGCCCTGGCCGACCACCTCCACACCGCGTGCCAGACCGTCGGTGGTCTCCATGCTCACGGTACGCACGGTGTCCTCACCGGTCAATTGTTGCACCTCGAGCACGAGCACGCTGCCGTCGGGGCGCGTGATGTGAAGGGCATCATAGATGTTGGGAAGCTCTTTTCCCGCTTCAAAGCGTACATCGACCACCGGCCCGATGACCTGTACGACCTTTCCGATCTGCTTGGACATGCTGTGTGTGCTGTTGCGGGAATGATACCCCCGATTTGCGGCCGCGAAGGTATGCTTTCGCTCCGGATGGTCAAATGATGAAGTAGGGTTGTGAACAGGCCTTGAAAACTTATTGTCAAGGGCCATGTCCCTAAGCCCTGATGCAAGAAGCCCGGCTTTCTGCCGGGCTTCTTAGGAATTCCGTATCCGGTCAGTAGCGGTACTCGTCGGTCTTGAAGGGACCGTTCTTCGGCACGCCGATGTACTTGGCCTGTGCGTCGGTGAGTTCCTCCAACTCCACACCGATCTTGCTCAGGTGCAAGCTGGCCACCATCTCATCGAGGTGCTTGGGGAGCACGTACACCTTGTTCTCGTATTTACCGTGGTTCTTCCACAGCTCCAACTGGGCCAAGGTCTGGTTTGTGAAGCTGTTGCTCATCACGAAGCTCGGGTGGCCGGTGGCGCAACCGAGGTTCACCAAACGTCCTTCCGCCAGAATGATGATGTCCTTGCCATCGATGGTGTACTTATCCACCTGTGGCTTGATCTCCACCTTTGGTGGCGCCGTAGTTCTTGTTCAACCACGCCATGTCGATCTCGTTGTCGAAGTGGCCGATGTTGCACACGATGGTCTTGTCGTTCATCTTCCGGAAGTGCTGTTCCGTGATGATGTTGTAGTTGCCCGTGGCGGTGATCACGATGTCGGCGCGATGGATGGCCGTGCTGAGCTTCTTCACCTCGTAACCGTCCATGGCGGCCTGCAGCGCGCAGATCGGGTCGATCTCGGTAACGATCACGCGTGCGCCGGCCCCACGCAGGGAAGCGGCCGTGCCCTTACCCACATCGCCGTAGCCGCACACGATGGCGACCTTGCCGGCCATCATCACATCCGTCGCACGACGGATCGCATCCACAGCGCTTTCCTTGCAACCGTACTTGTTGTCGAACTTGCTCTTGGTAACGCTGTCGTTGATGTTGATCGCGGGCATCACCAGGGTGCCGTTGCGCTCGCGATCCTTCAGACGCAGCACGCCGGTGGTGGTCTCCTCGCTCAATCCTTTGATGTCCTTCACCAGTTCGGGGAACTTGTCGAACACCATGTTGGTGAGGTCCCCTCCATCGTCGAGGATCATGTTCAAGGGCTTGCCACCTTCGAAGGCGAAGAGGGTCTGCTCGATGCACCAATCGAATTCCTGTTCGTTCAGCCCTTTCCATGCGAACACGGGAATACCCGCCTTGGCGATGGCCGCTGCGGCGTGGTCCTGCGTGCTGAAGATGTTGCAGCTGCTCCAGCTCACCTCGGCCCCGAGCGCCTTCAAGGTCTCGATGAGCACGGCGGTCTGGATCGTCATGTGGAGGCAACCGGCGATGCGGGCACCCTTCAGGGGCTGCTCCTTGCCGTACTTCTCACGAAGGGCCATCAGACCGGGCATTTCCGCCTCGGCCAATTCGATCTCCTTACGACCCCACTCCGCGAGGTCCATGTTCTTCACTTTGTACTTGAGCTGCTCTTTGGTCTGGGGCATGGTCGTGTTCATGAGGCGGCAAAGGTAGGTTTATATGGGTTGTGGGGCAAGGTCGTTGCGCGTGGCAGGGTGATGCAAAGGCCTGACACCCAAGGTTGACGGGCCGTGTCCCACAGCCGTGGGTTGCTCTTCGTCAGATGCGGCTTGGACAATGGGCGCAGCGGGTGGCGTATGTTCGCATCGTGGGTACGGTTCTACAAACCATCGAAGCGGCGAAAAGTTCGCGGCGCAAGCAATTGGCCGTGCTCATCGATCCGGACTTCGGGGCCGATAGGGCCAAACTGGAGCGCACGGTGCAGAACGCGTGCATGGCCAAGGCCGATCTGATCTTCGTGGGGGGCAGCCTGCTCACCTCGGCCGCGTTCGATGCCTGCGTGGAACTGGTGAAGGAATGGAGCGACCGTCCCGTGGTGCTCTTCCCCGGAAGCCCTTCGCAACTGAGCCGACACGCCGATGCCGTGTTGTTCCTGAGCCTGATCAGCGGACGGAACCGGAGGCTGTCTGATCGGTCATCATGTTACCGCTGCTCCCACTATCAAGGCTTTGGGCATCGAGGCTATCCCGACCGGATATATGTTGGTGGACGGAGGTAAGCCGACCACGGTGAGCTACGTGAGCCAGACCCTGCCGATACCGCATGACAAGCCTGGCATCGCGGCGTGTACGGCCATGGCCGGGGAATTGCTCGGGCTGCGCACCATCTATATGGATACCGGAAGCGGTGCCGAGCGAACGGTCCACCCGGACATGGTCGTCGCCGTGCGAAAGTCCGTCGACCTGCCCATCATCATCGGTGGGGGATCCGAGATGCACATTCCGCTCGCGCATTGTGCGAGGCCGGTGCCGATGTCCTCGTGGTGGGTACTGCGTTCGAGGAGGATCCGAGCGCATCTTCGCCTTGAGCGAGGCGGTGCATCAGTGACCACAACTCGACCGGTGGGCGCTAAATTCACATCACATTCGGAGAGCGCAGTCGTAATGGACCACCCGTTTCCTGTTCGTGGCCTCTTGTCGGTGCTGTTCAGCCTGTGCCTCATTGGCGCCTCGTTCGGCCAAATGGAGGAGCAGTGGGCGGTCTGGAAGGATCCGAAAGCGCCGGACAGTCTGCGCCTGAAAGCCATACAGACCTTGGCGTGGAGGGCGGTCTTCGAGCAACCGGACAGCGGGATAACCTTGGCCTATGAGCAATTGGAACTGGCCACCCGGGTCGGGGACCGAAAGGCCGAATACGAGGCTCTTACAACGTTGGCCGTAGGGAGTAGTATCAAGAGCGAGTACACGATCGCCCTGGGTCATTTCCAACGCTGTTTGCTCACGGCAAAGGCCATGGCCGACCGCAAGCGCGAGGCCAACACGTACAGCAACATGAGCAACGTGTACCGCAATCTGGGGGATCTGCCGATGGCCTTGGAGCAGTTGCAGAAGAGCTTGCGCATCGACAACGCGATCGGCAACAAGGAAGGGTTGGCCGGGACATACAACAACATCGGGAACATCCACACCGAACTCGGGGAGATGAGCAAGGCCTTGGAGAACTATCGGCGCAGCGGACAAATGGCCGAGGAACTGGACAGCCCCAAGGGCAGGGCCCAAGCCTTGTTGAACCTCGGGAACACCCATATGCAGATGGGTGCCTTGGATACCGCGCGGCTCGAGTTCCTCGCAGGTGCCGAATTGTACAAACAGCTTGGGCGCAACCTGGAACTGGGCATGGCCTACAATAACCTGGGTCGCGTGTTGGGCTTGTCAGGAGAGTTGAAGGCAGGACATGCGTACCTCGACAGCGCCGAGAAGCTCTTCACCGACCTTGGCAGCATGCGTCAGTTGGCGCGGGCCTATTTGAACCGCGGCTTGTTGTTCCTGGAGGGTGGTGATGCGCGAAGCGCTGCGCGATCGTGCGAGCGCGGCAATGGCATTGCAGAGGCGAATGGACTTCTCCTTCAGCGCAAAGAGTGTTTGGAATGTTTGGAACAGGCATACGCTGGGACAGGCGATTATCGGAAAGCACACGCCGCGCAGAAGTCGTTCATGGTCGTTAGCGATTCCTTGCTCGATCTGAACAACACCAAGGAAGTGACACGCCTCGAAGTGACCCGCGCGTTCCAAGAGCGGATGTTGGCCGACAGCTTGAGCAATGTGCGGGAGCGATACGAGGACCAATTGTCCTATCAAGAACAGTTGGGTCGCGAGCGGGAACAACGCAACATCTTCCTGTTCTCGGGCATCGGTGTGCTCTTGGTGGCCGGTGGGCTCTGGAACCGCTTGCGCTTCACACGGCGTTCGCGGGCCGAGATCCAGCGCGAAAAGGAGCGTAGCGAGGACCTGCTGCACAATATCCTGCCCGAGGAGGTGGCCGCGGAATTGAAGGCTTCCGGGGCGGCCGCAGCGCGGCACTACGACGAGGTCACCGTGCTGTTCACCGATTTCAAAGGCTTCACCTCGGTGGCGGAGCAATTGACACCGACGGAACTGGTGGAGGAGCTGAACCATTGTTTCAAGGCCTTCGATACCATCGTGGAAGAGTATGGCATCGAGAAGATCAAGACCATCGGCGATGCGTACATGGCGGCCGGTGGAGTGCCTGAGCCGCGAGCTGAGGCCGTTCGTGATGTGGTGTTCGCCGCGCTGGACATGCAAGCATTCATGACCGAACGGGCCAAGGAGCGTCGAACGAAGGGCTTACCCGCGTTCGATATGCGTGCAGGCATCCATACCGGACCTGTGGTCGCGGGCATCGTCGGCCTACGCAAGTTCCAGTACGATATCTGGGGCGATGCCGTGAACACCGCGGCCCGTATGGAAAGCAGTGGTGAGGTCGGCAAGGTGAACGTCAGCGAAAGCACCTACGCTCTGGTGGCCGGCTGCCGCGGTCTGGTGTTCGAAGGAAGGGGCAAGGTCCACGCCAAGGGAAAGGGCGAATTGGAGATGTTCTTTGTTCTTCGAAGTGCCGACGGAACGTAGCTGTACTTCACCCATGCGTTGCGCGAACCCTTGTTCAGTCGTTGCGCACGACCATCCGCTCGCTGAAGGAGCGATCGCCAGCCTCGACCTGCACCAGGTACACGCCGCTCGATAGCCCTGCTGCCAGGTCCGTTCGGGTGGATAATTGACCATCCGTTAAGGGAATGGTGTACCTCGAGATCACTTTACCGCTCAGGTCGAACACCTGGATCTGGACGTTCGCGATGGAGCCGTCGATGCCGCGTAGCGTCAAGTAACACGGATCGCCAGTGGTCGGATTCGGGTACAGCGTGACCTCGGTCTCCTGTTGTCGCGCTTGCGCATCCTGCTCCTCGACCACATTACCCGGACAGTAGGTGCTGCTGGTGATGTTCACCTGGCACACCACGCCCCAAGGGCCGGGTGATGGGTCGCATACCGGATCGGTGCCACCCGCGCACCACGTGCTTCCTCCGTCCACGCTCGTTCGAACATCGACCTCATAGGGTGTGCCGCACCGGAGCTGTTCCCCGTTGCTCCAGTTCAGGTACATGGTCGCACTTGTCTGCATCGGACGAACGATGCAGATGCCTTCGCCGGGAACGCGGAACCGGAACTGGTAGCGGACTTGGGCGCTGCTCACTGTCGGGATGGGCCTTGGTGGAATGGCGGTGATGCGGTTCGAAGAGCTGTTGCTCCCGCCGAACACCTTGTTCACGCCACAGCTGTAGTCACTGCTTAAGGGGTTGTCCTGGAGTTGTATGTGCGGGCATGCGGCCAGTGCGGGATCGATCTTGAATCGGCACGCGGGTCCGAATTCGAAGTTCGTTCCGGCCGCTCGACCGCGGATCCGAACATTGAGCAGTACCTCTGCAGGAAGGTGCGGCGTCAGCGCCGAATGTGTCCATCGGTTGATCTTGAAATGGCAGGCCCTGGTAGCACCTGTTCCGTAGCCATCGCTGGTGGCATGGCTGCGGAAGCGGCGGAAACTGTACGTGCCGTTCGGGTCGAAGAACCAGAACTCGTATCCGCTGGTCGTATTGGTGAGCCCGAGTTGTGCGCTCACGGCAGGATTTTCCGTGGCAACGATGAATTTGTTGCTCACCCAATCCAACTTATCGCAGCTGCTGAAGATCGTCCGGTCGGTCCCGATAGGCAGACAGAATCCCGCTGCACCACTGATCGCACTTGTAGACCCCGTACTGAAGTTGTCCCGGTCATCGATGATGCGCTCCTGGTTCCCGGTGTTGCGTAGGACGTACCCTCCGGCGTTGATACCATCCCCTCCGGCATCCAGGACACGCAAACGATAACAACCAATGGGCAAACAGCAGTTCTCGGTCACATAGGAACTTGCCGGGTATCCGCCCGAACCTGTGCAGACGATCGCGCTGCTCTGTTGATCGAGGATCTCCCAACTCGTTTCTTCAGGGGCATCATCGGTGCGCAACTCAATGGTCAGGTCTTCCGTGCATGCTGCTCCGTTCCCGGTGCTCAATCCTTGGCGCATGCCGTTCATCAATGTCGCTCCTTCCACGGAGAGCAGGACGTTAGAGCCTCCCAGTACTTGGACCTGTGCGCCGGACAGGAGGTCCCTACCGCGCACCCCACCGCTTTGAAGTTGTAGCATGATCCGGGCGAAAGTGCGATAGGCACTTCGATGACCGTGAATTCATCCACGTACGGCCCGCCGGATGCAATAAGTTGGTTCAGGTGGTTCCTGATCTCCATGTGAGATCGCCAGGAGCATCATCCGTTCGGACCTTCACGGTCACGGTAGTGGTTTCCGTTGAGGCGTGCTCGCCATCAAGTTCGACGATCTTGTCATTTCCGTCGGGGTTCTGGTCCGGGATCCCGTTCACCGTTCTGATCCGGAATTCCAATTGGTCGCCGGGCGCCACATCGGGCACCGGTGGGAAAGCGGGTTGCCTCACCTCACCTTCCAAGGAGGGAACGGCCAATTGCCAATCGAAGGTGTTGATCAAGAGGCCGTTCTTCCATGTTTCGACCACGCAGCCGCTCATCGCGATGAGGCCATCATTGCGGATCGCGAGAACGGGCGTCACCCCACCGTTACACGCATACTTCAGTCCTACGTAGTCGATGATCTTCGCGTCGTGATCGAATTGTGCGAGACCCAAGGAAGCGATCAAGAATGCGGATACGACGGTCGGGGTTCTCATGGGGCTTGGGTTGAGGGCCACAAGCTATCCGGGCGGTTCCCGCACCACAATAGAACAAAGGTTATGATCCCCCCCAGCCCTTGCGCTCCGCGAAGAACTGGTGTCCCAAGACCACTCCCCGTCCGATGAACTACCGATCGGTCAAGATCACGGCTCCCACAGACATGTTCCCGGCAACGTCAAGGGCTTGGACCTGGTAGCGGCCCGGGGAAAGGCCTGAGAGGTCCAATGTGAGTGCGTTGTTCGGTGCTGTGGCATTGAGGAATGGACCATCCTGCCGCTGATGTCGCGAACGATGATCGCAAGTTGTCCTTGAAGGGTGGAAGGCAGTTCCAGAACGATGGGCCCGGCACTCGGGTTGGGGAAAAGGCCGATCGCTGACCCGCGTTCCATTCCGAGAGCCCTGCCGAGCCGCCTGTTTCGAATCCATCCGAATGGAGGGAGAAGCTCTCAGGCATGAGTTCCAGAACGGGCTGTTCCGCACTCGTGATCCGACATGATCCACTGTTGATCCCGTTCCCTGCCGCGTCCAGCACTTCGAACAAGTAGCAGGTGAAGGGTTCGAGTTCCAACCAATGTTCGTGGTAGGTATCCGCGTCGGTGTATGGTCCACCGCTTGCCACAGCCGTGTAGTCCGCGGTGCGGATCACTTCCAACTTGTTTCCGTGGGCGCGTCGTCGGTGGTCACTTCAACCCTGACCAACGGAGCATCGGCGTACTGGGTCTGGCGCACTTCCAACTGATGAACATTGCCTTCCTCCACCTGGTCCGCGATACCGTTCACACTGATGATCCGGAATTCGAGCATATCGCCCGGGCGGCCTCCACTGCAGGGAACGAAGGCGTGCGCACCTGGCCCTGTGGCGGGAATGGGCAATTGCCAGTCGAAGGAATTGTCCAATAAGCCGTTCTTCCAGGTTTCCACCACACAGCCGATCATGGTCTCCGTGCCGTTGTTGATGATCTTCATGATCGGCCGGACCTCGCCATCGCATGCGTACGTGGTCCCGACGTATTGCACGATGCGTGCATCATAGGTCGCCTGAGCGGTGCACAGGGCAGGGAAGAGCAAGGTGGTCAGCGCAAGGAGCTTGGAACGCGTCATGATGAATATCTATGAAGGTCCAAAACTATCGACTTCGCGCAGCGCGCTCAATAGAACGATGGTTACAACGGACAAGGATCCATCGCCGGTCGATGCTTAGAAGTACGCAGTGATCCCACCTAGGAGGTTCATTGGCGCTTGTGGATAGAGGCCAACGAATTCCTGTCGTTGTCCATCGAGCATGTAGCTATAGCTCCAACCGTTGCTCTCATACAGTTCGCTGAACACATTGCGCAGCGTCAGGTTCAGGTCCACCTTGCGAAGGCCCTTCAAGGCAAGCAGTTGCAGGTTCACGCGGACGTCATTTACCACGTATGGGTCCAATGCGCGCTCCGCACTACCACTGTTGTCGAGGTATTGTTCGCCGACGTATTTGGTGATCAAAGCGAGGGTCGCATGGCCTTTGGTCTCGTGCTGCCAGAATCGAAAGCCCAGTTCGCTGGCGGCGATGAATTCCGGACTGAAGCCAATTGGCGTTTCGGAGTATTGGAACGCCTGTTGCCCGCCGTTGTCCCAGTCGTCAACGTACTCCGTGAGATCGAGGATCCTGTTCCGGCTGATCGTGGCGTTGCCTTTCCACAACAAGCGCGTGCTGATCTGCGCCGCCCATGTCAATTCCACCCCGGCGCGGTAGCTGTCCGCCACATTGGTCCGCAACGCTGCACCGACGTCGTTCAATTCGCCGGTCAGCACGAGCTGGTCCGTGTAATCCATGTAGTACAGATCGATGCCGCCCGCAAAGCGTGATGATCGGCGCTCGTAGCCGAGTTCGTAGTCCACAAGCATCTCGCTCTTCGGCCTGCTCGTTGGCGTGGTCTCTGTGAGGTCATCGCGGTTCGGTTCGCGGTTGGCGACGGCCACACTACCATACAGGCGACCTCCTTTGTGCAAGCGCCAATTCGCTCCTGCCTTCGGGTTGAAGAAGCTGTAGGTGCTGTTCTGGCCGAGGTTGTTCTGTGCATCATCGAAGCCGAGGAAGTCGTAGTTCACGTTGCGCAATTGCACATCGCCGAAGAGGTGCAGGTCCTCCTTCACGGCGTAGTTGAATTTGGCATAGACGTTCGCATCGGTCTTGCGTGCATCGTTGTCGTAGTAGCGATGGTCCTTCGGGTACGGGCCGGCGAATTGCGCCCAGGTCACCTCGCCGAAGTGTTCACCACGGTAGTCGCTGTAGCTGCCGCCAAGCACCAGCTCATGGTCCCCGATGGCGTGCACGAGCGAAGCGTTCGTACCGAGCAGCGTGTTGTCCAACCATCGACGGATGACGAAGTCGCTGCTTGCGATCGTATCTCTGCCGACCACCACCGGTCCGGGAAAGTAGCCCGGGCTTTCTTGATCGGCCTTGTAGCTTTCGTAGTAGCCCTGTCCATCCACCCGGAACCCGGTGATGTTGAGCGTGGTGTTCTTGGCCAACTTCTCTTCGTACAGCACTTGGTAATGCTGCTGATCGTAGTTGTCCACTTCGTCCTCGTAGGTGTACTCGTTGTAGGTCCGGTCGGTGTCGATCAGCTCGCGCGGAACGCCGGCCCAGGCTTGATAGGTGATCTCCTGTCCCCTGAAGGTGACGAACCGAACGGATCTTTTCTTGCCGACCACGGCGGCTTGCAGGAAGTAGCTCTTGAGGTCGGCCGTCGCGCGATCGATGTAGCCATCGCTGGTGATCGAGCTCAACCGCATGTCCAAGCTGAAGCGGTCCTCGATCAGGCCGGTCCCCGCGCTGATGCTGTACCGTTGTGTGTTGTACGAGCCGCCACCGATGCCAACTGTTCCCCATGGATCCGGCCTGACGGATGTGGTGCGCAGGTTCACGGTCGCACCGAACGCGGCCGGTCCGTTGGTGCTGGTGCCCACCCCACGCTGTACTTCGATGTCCTCTGCGCTGGTGGCCAGGTCCGGCAGGTTCACCAAGAATGCTCCCTGGCTTTCCGGGTCATTGAAGGGAACACCGTTCAGGGTGATGTTCGTTCGTGTGGCGTCCGTCCCACGTATCCGCATGCCGGTGTAACCGATGCCCGTCCCGGCATCGCTGGTGGTGACGACACTTGGTTGCAGGTCGAGGAGGTAGGGGAGGTCCACACCCGTGTTGATGCGTTCAATATCCTCCTTGCGTAAGATCGACTTGGCGAACGGCAGTTGCTCCCCGGCACGCAGTGCGGTGATCTCGGCAGCACGCAATTGCAATATGTCGTTCGGCAGAATGAAGGTCAGTTCCGAAGGATCGCTGTCAACGCGTATCAGTGTGTCGATCGGCAAGTGGCCCACATGGCTCATCCGCAAGCGGAACGTCCCGGGGCGCAGGCCGTTCAGCACGAAGCGGCCTTCATTGTCGGTGCTGGTCCCGAAGGCTTGTTCATCACCCACCACAACGTTCACCATCGCCACGGGCGTATTGGTCTCATCCAGTACCCGGCCTGAAAGGTCGACTTGTGCGATGGTTGGTAGGGCAAGGCAAATGGCCGAGCAAAAGGTCGCGATCTTCTTCATGGTTCCTCCGTATGGATGGTCCTTGCACGGAGGTGCTCCTTTCCAAGAGCGGATCCCTTCGCAGCATTACCTGCGCAGGTTCATCGGGTATGATCTCAGCCCATTCGGTGGGGCACCCCGTTGCAAGACGCGGCGAAGATAGTACTCGAAGCACAGCACCGAGATCAGTGCTTGTCGGAAAGCACGGTCGCGATGGACCGTTGCATGCGTTGCGCCTGCGTGCCTTCGATGATCCGGTATGGACGACCGAGTTCGATCAATGCCGCTTCATACAATTCGAACAAACGCTCCCGGTCCGTCGGGTTCTCTCGCAGCGGGTCGGCCTCCCATGGGATATCCGGACGGCACAGCAAGTAATGGTCGTGGTCCATATTTAGTACGAGCCGTTCCAACAGAGGGTCGACGCGACCGTATTTCTCCTGGCTCCAGATGCGGATCGTGATCATTTCCGTATCGCAGAACAAGTAGCGTGGCGGTCCATTGTGCACGGCTTCGGCCATGGCCTGCTCCTCAGCCAACTGCGCTTTCGCAATGAGCAAGAGATCGTTTTCCGTGTACGATCCTCCGGTCCGCTCCAAGTATCCGCGGGCCATCTCTGCAACCCACGGTACGCCGAAATGCGCGGCCAGTGCGCGGCTCAGCGTGGTCTTTCCGCTGCACTCAGGACCGAGAACGGCGATCTTGCGCATCAATGCTTGAGTTGGTCCAGAACTGTTCAAAGGTCGGCATCGGATGAAACTTTCCGTCACTTCGTGGGCAGCGTTCGGTCTTGCCGCGGACGTCAACTGAACGAAACGACGTTGGACCTAAATACCGATCACATGGAACGCTCAGTACTACTCCTTACCACCTTCGTCGCCAGCGCAAGTGCGGCATACAGCCAGTTGGCGCCGCAGGATAAGGCACCGCTCCGCGCGCACATGACGGAGATCAATGCCGAGTGGAACGCGCATGCGGATGAATTCCCCGATATGGATCGCACGGTCTCGTTCACCGATGAGGCCGATCGCATCGCGACCCACCTTCACATGGTGCGGGCGCATTTGGCGGAGCACAGCAGCGAAGGACTTTCACCGGATCAAGCAGCAGCGCGTCATGCCTTGTTGGGGGATCTGGAACGATACGCCGACCGCGGGCTTTTTCCGCGGAACATGGTGCTTCCTTATCGCAATCCCGTGTTCATCGATCCCTACGGAACAGCATGTGCTGTCGGGCAATTGATGATCGAGAGCGGTGCCTCCGACCTCGCTATGCGGATCGATGACGAAATGGAGCTGGCATACGTGCGTGAGATGGACCTGCCCGAGATCGGAACATGGGCCACCACACATGGGTTCACCGCCGATGAGTTGGCGTGGATACAGCCAGCCTATGCGCCACCCATTCCATGGTTCCCGCTCGGCCCGGGACTTGATGGACCGGTCAAGGTCCTGCTTCGGCTCAGCAATGGCGACCTGTTGGTGGCTGGGACCTTCTCGGGTACCGGGGACCTGGAGTTGAACAACGTTGCCGTTTGGGATGGTGCAGCATTCAACGCGCTCGGCAGTGGCGTTCAGGGTTACGTGAACGCAGCGGTGGAATTCGAGGGCAACATCATCCTTGGCGGTGCCGAGCTGAACGGCTATTCGGATCTCGCGATCTGGAACGGGTCGGAGTGGGAATTCCATACGGTGTTCGATGCCAAGTACCCCTTGATCCATGCCTTGCACGTGCATGAGGGTGAACTGTATGCGGCAGGTGAGTTCTCGGGATTCGCTGGTATCGATGACATGGTCATGCGCCGAACGGATGTTGATTGGGAGGCTGTTGAGGGGGTGTTCAACAACACCATACACAGCTTGGCATCGCACAATGGATCCCTTGTTGCAGGCGGGGCTTTCACAGGGCTTGATGGCCTCAATGATCCGGTCCTCGGCCATGTGGCCGTACTCGAAGGAAGCTCATGGACCCAATTGGGCAACGGATTGGATGCCACCGTTCTGACCCTTTTGGGAGTAGAAGGGCAACTTTACGCCGGTGGTGATCTGATCGTTAACGAACTACCCACCTTCGGCATGGCGCGGATGGCCGCTGGTGCTTCAGAGTGGGAGTTGCTGATGACGGACCATGAGAACTACATCAGTCCCTACGGTGAACGAACCGCCATTTACGCCTTGGCGGATAGGGGGGAGGATATCGTTTACGGCGGAAGCTTCATGCTCGGCAATTTCGGCCTGTTCGGCACGAACATCGGCATCCGCTACAACGAAGGTGGGTACTCCGATCCGCTCATCGGGCTGTTGGACGGCAAGGTCAACGCGGTCGATGTGCTGGGCACTTCGGTCATCATGGGCGGTGCGTTCGAATTGAACCTGCCCCACATCGCACGTACCGATCTTGCAACCGGAATCGAGGAACGACAGGAACAATTGCCATTGACCTTCGCGCCCAATCCGGCGATCGACCGTGTCGCGATCCAGGCCCCGGTGAAATTCGACGGAACGCCCAAGGTCCGTATCACGGATGCGAGCGGAAAGTTGATCGATGTCCCCTTGACCGCTATGGGCGATGTTCTCAGTTTGGACACACGTTCCCTTGCATCGGGTATGTACCAAGTGGAATTGAGCGATGGCGAACACAGGGCCAGTGGTCAGTTCGTTAAACGCTGATCGCTGATGGGGGGAGGATGCTCCTTCATGGATGCGTCTAGGTACTTCACTCGGACGGACCACATCGCTGTTCAGCGTGATGGGGAGTCAGGAGTTACGCATGGCGATGATGATGCGCCTTGTCCTTGGCGGGCAAGGCGCTTTGTCCTTCATGAGAAGCACAATTCAGCTGTTGCCGTGTTCCTTTGTACCGCATGCAGCAGTATTACTACCTCGCCTTGGACCTGCTGAGCCTGGCCTTTCCCTTGTTCGCGAGCTTCGATAAGCGTCTGGACTTCCGTGGCAAATGGCCGGGGCTCTTTGCGGGCATCGGGGTCATGGCGCTTGTATTCCTCGTTTGGGACGCATGCTTCACGGCCATGGGCGTTTGGGGCTTCAATCCGAAGTACGTGGTAGGGGTCTACATCGTCGGCATGCCGATCGAAGAGTGGCTCTTCTTCCTGTTCATTCCCTATTCCTGTGTATTCCTATATGAAGTGATGCGCTATTTCATACGCCGTGACGTGATGGGTAGGGTCGCTGCACCATTGGGCTCGGTGTTGTGCGTGGTCCTTGCTATCGTTGGCGTAGTTGCCTTGGACCGCTGGTACACCGCGATCACCTTCTTGGGTGCGGCTGTCTACTTGGCGTACCACATCCACATTGTGAAAAGCCCGTGGCTGGGTCGCTTCTTTGTTGGTTACGCGATCAGCCTGATCCCCTTTGTCCTAGTGAACGGAATATTGACGGGGGCGACACTTCCGGAACCGATCGTGTGGTACAACGACGCCGAGAACTTGGGCATCCGTATCGGGACCATCCCGATCGAGGACAGCGTCTACCTCCTGCTCCTGTTGTTGATCACTGTTTCCTTCTACGAGCGACCTTTGGCCAGGCAGCATGGCGATCTGCCGCCTGTCGCGATGTCATAATAGGGTTGGGTATCAAGCGACCGCGGTGTCCTGCTGCAGTTGCTTGTGCCAGCGGATGTATCCCACCACGGCGAGGATGATGTACACCACCATCAGCAGGGCATAGCCGTCGTAGCCGATCCAATGGTTGTACACGACGGCGACCAGATCGCCGACCGTCCAATAGATCCAATTCTCCAGGACCTTGCGGCTCATGAGCCAAGTGGCAACAATGGCGAAGGAGGCGATGAACGCTTCCATCCAAAGGAAGCGACCCGGGATCTCCATCGCGTTCATCACAACTACCAGAAGCACTGTCCCCAGCAGCCCGGCGGCGATAGAGCACATATGGTCACGAACGGAAAGCGTGATGACCCTACCAGCGTTCGAGGCCCGTCCCCAGGTCCACCATCCGTAGAGGCCCATGAACGCGTAGAAGCCGTTCAGGGCGCCCATTAGCCACGCGTTCTCCACCGCGTACAACAGCACGCCTATAGCGGAGGCAAAGAAACCGAGCAACCACCCTGCGCGCAGTTGCCTGCCGATCATGATGGTGAAGCCGATGTTGAGCAGAACGGAGGTCCACTCCAGACCTTCTGCGACCCACGGACCAGAGAGCAACTCCATCACATGCCGCAGTTGCACGGCTGGCTGAAGTAGATCTTGGCCTTCGGCAACAAACCTTGGATGTGCTCCATTTCGAACTCCTCGAACTGGATCGCGCGCAGGTCCAGGAAGCGTAAGGAGTCCAACTGCGCCAATTCCTCAGGGAATTCCCCAAGGTCGTTGTCCCATAGGTCCAAGGATGTCAGTTCGGTCAACGCTCCGATGCAGGAAGGCAGTCCGGCCAAGGCGTTCCGGCTCACGTCCAAGCGCTTCATGTGGACCATCGTGCAGATCCCGATCGGGAAATCGACAAGCTTGTTCCGCGAAAGTCGCAGGTCCTGCATGTACACGAATTCCCCTACACGCTCGGGCAGTTCCTTCAACTTGTTGCCGCTCAGGTCCAAGGCGTTCAGGTTCTTGAACAGGAAGATCTCTTCCGGCAAGCTCTTCAGCTTTTGTCCGGAGAGGTCGAGCTTGAACACAAGGTCGGGCTCCTTCATGGCCCGTTCAATGGTGCGATACGTGCGTGTGGAATCGAGCGCGACCTCATCCAGCAATTGCGCATTCGCAACAGGTGCATCGGTGAGGAACGCCAACAGGAGGATCAAGAAGATGGAAGAGCGCTTCATCAGATGCGGGACATACGTTCCAGGACCACTTTGCGGTCCGCGTGCAGTTGCTGTTTCAACGCTTCCAGGTCGGCGAATCGCATGTCTCCCCGGACCTTCTCCACAAAGTGTACCGTGATCATCTCTCCGTAAAGGTCGCGATCAAGATCGAAGATGTTCACTTCCACCGTCCGGGCTGCGAGCCCCGTGCGCACGGTCGGTCGCTCACCGATGTAGAGCATGCCGCGGTGGTCGCCGCTTTGCAGCTGGATGGTCACGGCATACACACCATCGCCGGGCACCAGTTTGTAGCGATCGATCGCGCCGATATTCGCCGTCGGATAACCCAAGGTGCGACCGATACGATCGCCTTTCACCACCAGTCCGGACAAGCTGTATCGGTAGCCGAGCAGTTCGTTCGCGCGTGCCACCTCACCGTCCAATAGGGCTTGTCGCACCTTCGTGCTGCTCACCTTCACATGGTCCACCTCTTGCGCCGGGATCTCCTCCACCACGAAATCATATGCATCGCCGAGCTGTTTCAGAAGGTGCAGATCCCCTTCGCGGTTCCTGCCGAAACGGTGATCATAACCGATCACCACTGCGTGGATGCCGATCCCGCCCACGAGCACATCGCGCACATACTCCAACGCATGCATCCGGGAGAACTGGCGCGAGAAGGGGATCACGAGCAGGTGCTGCAGTCCGGCCGCTTCCAACAAGGCGATCTTCTCTTGTTGCGTGCTCAGCAACTTCAGGTCGTTGTCCGTGGGGAACAACACCATGCGCGGATGTGGGTGGAAGGTGAAGAGGACGCTTTCCCCATCCTCCTTTTGAGCGAGGTCGGATAAACGTTCCAGAATGGTGCGGTGCCCTTTATGAACACCATCGAACGTGCCCGTTGTGAGCACTGGGCGTTCCACGTTCTTGAATGATGCGATATCGGTGTGGACGATCATGCGCAGCAAAGGTGGTGACCACGGACCGTTGTTCCGGCATGCGCTAACGCAGTAGGCGTCCACCTACGTGAAGCCGGGATCTCCACGTGCTCAAGACGCTGGCCCGGGATGGGACCTTCGCTTAGTTGTAGATGCGCAGGGTGGTGCCGTTGAAGCTTGTGTTATAGCGCTGCAGGCTAAGTGCTGCAGGGCCTTCCACAACGCTACCGTCCGTAACCAGGAATGCGGAGCCGCAACACACGCTATCCCGGGCGATGATCTCGGAATCATCAACGAACACGCGACAAAGCTCCGTCGACTGATAGGGACAATGCCGGTCCATGGCAACGAAGGAATCAGGCCCGGAACGGTACACGATCAAGCCCATCGAACCACCCGAGAGGTACAACCAACCACCTGGCACCGCAATGTCCGCGTAACTGGGATTGTTCACGTTGATGCTGATATCCACGGTGGTCAGCGGCACGCCTGATGGTCGTTCACGTTTGCACCCCGCTGCCATGAGCAACATGGCGGTGAGCGCGAGGATCCCTATGGTGCGATGGGTCGACATCCGGTCCAATAACGTAGGATACAAAAGTATGGTACGTGGGATCGGGTACCGTGCTATCGTGCGTAGCGCTGGCTGACCATCATTAGTTTTGGCCCCATGTTCAAGCGGATCCTTGCATCGTTGATGCTCTTCTGTGCGTTATTGATGTCGCCTGTTGTGGTCATGGCCCAGGATGGTGGCATATCGCGAAAGAAGCAGGAGAAGATGCTCGAAAAGAAGGCCAAGGAAGACAAGAAGGCCAAGGCGAAGCAGGAGAAGTTCGATCGCAAGCGACACCTTTCCCTGCAGGACAAGGCCGCTCGAAAACGGATCAAGCGGCATACGAAACGGGCGGACCGACATGGCACGAACACCCACAAGGACGGGTTCTTCCACCGCACTTTCGGTTGGTGATCGAACCTCGGAAGTGCAATTGGTCGGTTGACCTTTGCTCGTTCTGTCGCACCTTGCACCATTCGATGCCGATAACTTTCGGCCAAGTTGATCCCCATGTTCCGCCCGGCACTCAACAATTTATACCACGCCCAGCCGCATTCAGCGATGGAAGCGATAATTCGGGCTTCGCATGTCGATCCGGTGGAGCGGGGATGTTTCTATATTAGCGCCCCCTCGTTGCCCTGTTACGCTGAACGTAAAACCTACCGTTGATGTTGAGAAGGTTATTCTCCTCGATCGCCCTTTCTGTCCTCGCCGTTGCGGCACTGCACGCCCAAGTGGGTGCAGGAAGTCTAAAGGGAAAGATCACCGATAAGAAGAGCGGCGAACCGCTCCCCTTCGTGAACGTGGTGGTCGAGAACCGCGGGACACAGGTCTCGGGTGGTGCGACTGATTTCGATGGAGAATACTTCATCAAGCCGATCGATCCCGGTTCCTACGATGTGATCGTCAGTTATGTCGGCTATCAGCCATACAAGCAGACCGGCGTGGTGGTCAACAGTAACAAGATCACCTTCTTGGACATCGCGCTGAACGCTGGTATCGAGTTGACCGAGTTCGAGGTGGTGCAGTACACCGTTCCCCTGATCGATAGGGATGGTGGTGCTTCGGGTGGGACCGTAACCCGTGAGGACATCGCGAAAATGCCCGGTCGTTCCGCTGCTTCCATTGCGACCACCGTGGCTGGTGCCAGTACGGCCGGTACAGGAGGGGGGATCAGCATTCGTGGATCACGGAGCGAGAACACCTATTACTATATCGATGGTGTGAAGGTGCCGGCCGGCGCCGGAACGGGCTTGCCCAAGAGCGCCATTGAAGAAGTACAGGTCATCACTGGTGGTGTGCCGGCCAACTATGGCGATGTGACCGGCGGTCTGGTGAACATTACGACCCGTGGACCAAGCCGTACGTTCTTCGGTGGGATCGAGTATTTGACCTCAGGCTACAAGACCGGAAGTGACATCACGAACATCGTCGGTCTTGACAAGTATGCGTTCAACCAGGTGGAAGGAAGCTTGAGCGGCCCCATCCTCTTCAAGAAGGACAGCCTGGGGAACAAGACCAAGCCACTGTTGGGCTTCTTCGTTTCCGGACAATACACCAATGTGGTCGATGGATCCCCGAGCTACTTGGGTGACCTGCGCGTGCGACCCGATGTGCGGGAGGACCTGCTCAACACCCCTGCCGTGTTGCGACCCAGCGGCACGAGCGATTTCATTCTTGCGTACAGCAGTGAATACTTGCGGAATTCGGACATCGAGGAGCTCAAGACCCGTCAGAATGCGGGTTACACCAGCTATCTCGCTTCCGGCAAGATCGATATCACGACCACTCCGACGATCAACTTGACCGTTGGTGGCTCGATCGATTACGAGAACCGTCAATCCTGGAACAGGAACAATTCGTTGTTGAACGCCGACAATAACTACCGGATCAAGCAATCCACTTGGCGCGGTTATGTGAAGTTCACACAGCGTTTCACGAACCGGACACAAGAGGAGGAGCAAAAGGCCACGATCCAGAATGCCTTCTACACCCTTCAATTCGACTATTCCCAGTATCAGAGCGAAGTGCGTGATTTCCAGCACGGTGAGAACCTGTGGGATTATGGCTATGTGGGCAAGTTCGAGACCTTCCGCGGTGCCCAATTCGAGTTGCGTCAGAACCAGTGGGCCCAGATCGGAGAGCAGGACACCTTGGTGCGATTCACGCCTGGTACCCAGAACCCGGACCTGGCCTCCATCAACACCTTCTACTTCAATAACCTCCCACAAGAGACCTTCCCGATCGCCCAACTGTTCGGGGCACCCACAGGTTCGGATCCCAACTACCAGGGCTTCCGCCAGAACCTGATCGAGACCCAATCGCGTGGTGTACTATGGAACGGTGAGCGCCCGCGTTCCCTGTACAACTTGTGGAACAACATCGGTTTCATCGATGATCCCAACGGTGCAGAATACAGGAACCGGTTGAACGATCAGATCCGTTTCAGTGCTTCGGGAAGTGCGGATATCGGTTCCCACGCGGTATCAGTAGGCGTGGAGTACGAACAATACACCCAGCGCAGCTACGACCTCGCGCCGATCGGACTGTGGACACGTGCTCGCTCGCTCACGAATTTCCACATCAGGGAGTGGCAGGATGAGACCCCGACGAACATTGTTCAGCTGCCTGGTAGCACCTTGCCTTTCGTCTACTATTCACGGTTCTACGGAGCTGGTCAAACCACCTTCGATCGTAACCTGCGTGGTGCCTTGGGCCTCGATCCGAACGGGATCGACTTCATTGACGTGGACGCGCTCGATCCAGGGGTCTATTCCTTGGGCATGTTCTCCCCGGACGAATTGCTGAATAACGGTAACAATATCGTGAACTATGTAGGTTTCGACCATCTTGGGAACAAGTTGACCGGCAAGCCGAGCTTCGGCCAATTCTTTGAAGCCACCGATGCCAACAACAATGCGACACGTCTTCAGGCGCCCTTTGAGCCGATCTACATGGCCGGATACGTCATGGACAAGTTCGCTTTCGATGACATCATTTTCAATGTAGGTGTTCGTGTCGACCGCTACGACGCCAACCAGAACGTACTGAAGGACAAGTACCTGTGGCAGGATGCGTACACGGCAGGCTCTGCAGTGGCTGATTTCAACATCGCAGAGGATCTTGCCAACCGGCCGAGCAACATCGGTGATGATTTCGTGGTGTACGTGGACAACTTCGCTAATCCGAACCAGATCAAGGGATATCGCGATGGTGACACCTGGTATGCAAGTGATGGAACGGAATTGACGGATGGTTCGTCACTGCAGGAAGCGGGTCAGATCCGTCCGTACCTGATCGAGCGTGGTGCTGGTGGCGACCTTCCTGGTTCCGACCTGAGCAAAGAAGCATTCACCGACTACACCCCGGCCATCAACGTGATGCCACGTGTGGCCTTCTCCTTCCCGATCTCGGACGAAGCGGTGTTCTTCGCCCACTATGATGTGCTGACCCAGCGCCCGAACGCGGGACAGTCGCGTTTGAACCTGGTGGACTTCGCTTACATCCAGAATAGCGGTAACATCCTTTCGAACCCGAACCTGAAGCCGACCAAGACGATCGACTACGAATTGGGGTTCCAGCAGGTGCTTACCAAGGCCTCGTCCTTGAAGCTGTCCGCCTTCTATCGTGAGCTTCGCGATCAGATCCAGATCCGTAACGTGGTGAATGCTTGGCCACGTGATTACCGGACCTACGACAACTTCGACTTCGGAACGGTCAAGGGTTTCACTGCCGCGTTCGACCTGCGCCGTACCGGAAATGTGTGGATGCGTGCGACCTACACCTTGCAGTTCGCCGATGGTACCGGTTCCGGACCGAACACGGGCCTGAACCTCATCAACTCCGGACAGCCCAACCTGCGGACCATCAGCCCGCTGGACTTCGATCAGCGTCACCGGATCACCACCACCTTCGACTTCCGATACGGCGGTGGCAAGGACTACAATGGTCCGATGTTGTTCGATTCGCCGATCTTCCAGCGCACCGGTGTGAACATGGTAGCGATCCTCGGTAGCGGCACACCATATAGCCGGAGCAGCCAGGTCGTTAGCGAAGGAACCGGCGCGAACAACTACCTGTTGGACGGTTCCTTGAACGGAGCTCGTTTGCCATGGCAGTTCACCACAGACATGCAGATCGACCGCGACATCCCATTGACCTTCGGAAAGGGTGAGGGTGACAAGGCCAAGAGCGCCAACCTCAACGTTTACCTGTTGATCACCAACGTGTTCAACACCGAGAATATCGTGGGTGTCTACCGCTACACCGGTTCACCGAACAACGATGGGTTCTTGGCCTCAGCGCAGTCGCAAGCCCAGATCGTGGCCCAGACCGACCCAGCATCCTTCGCTGACCTTTACGCTTTGAAGGTGGACTCCCCCTTCAACTATGGCGCCCCTCGTACCATTCGTTTGGGAGTTCGATTCGATTTCTGATGAACGCACAACGCAATACCATGAAAGGCATACAAAGAGCACTCCTGACCAGAACCTTCGCTCTCAGCCTCCTTGCGTACATGGCCCTTCCGGCCAGCGCCATGAAGCCGACACGCCCACCCGGTTCCGGGCAAGCGCCGGTGCGCCCGAAGGCAATGGCCTGTTCGCCGGCCTCGGCCGTTACGCAGATCGCGTTCAACAACGTGCGCGCGGTGATCGAGAACGGGGGTAACATGTGGACCCGTCGTGGTGGCAGCAGTCGTTCCGGGTACGAAGTTCCCAAGACCCCGGACTTCACGGGCGCGAATGCGATCTATGCTGGTGGTCTGTGGATGGGCGGCTTGTCGCCGGACAACCAATTGAAGATCGCGGCGGTGCTGTTCCGCGCGGATGGTAACGACTACTGGCCGGGCCCTCTGACGAATACAGGGGATGCTTCGGTAACACAGGAGGTTTGCGATCAATACAACCAATTCTGGGTCACAGAGCGCGCGCAAGCTGAAGCACATATCCAATGGTCACAATGTCAAGCTGATCCTGAGTGCGATCTCGACGAGCTCTTTCCGAACGGATATTCGGTGCCGACCTCCTTCGTCACGTGGCCTGCGGAAGGGAACGTGGACGCGGGTCAGGATCTGTACTTGGCCCCTTGGGTGGATGCGGACGGAAGCGGTGATTATGATCCGTTCCTAGGTGACTATCCGGATTATGGGTTCAATACCTCTGTTGAGGAGTGCAAGAACCGTCAGCGCGATGATCCCGTCAATCTGTTCGGTGACTACAACATCTTCTGGATCTTCAACGACAAGGGTGATGCGCACACCGAGTCCTTGGGGCAGCCGATCGGTCTTGAAGTTCGTGCTCAGGCTTTCGCCTTCAGCTCGAACAACGAGATCAACAACATGACCTTCTACAACTATACGGTCATCAACCAAGGAACACAAACCCTGTTGAACACCTACTTCGGTAGCTTCATCGACCCCGATCTGGGTTGCTCGAACGATGACTTCGTCGGTTGTGACGTGCAACGTGGTTTGGGCTTTGCGTATAACTGGGACGATAACGACGAGGCTTGCTTGGGTGCAGTGGGCTACGGTGCCCAGCCACCGGCCATCGGTGTGGACTTCTTCGAAGGACCCTATCAGGATGCCGATGGTGTCGACAACCCGGGACCTCAATCGAACATTGAAGTGTTCGACTGCGTGACCGCACAGCAGGAGAATGGTATCCCGTACAAGGGTATCGGTATTGGATACGGTGATGGCTTCCCGGACAACGAGCGGTTCGGGATGCGCGCCTTCCTATACTGGAACAGGGAAGGTTCGGCAAACACGAACGACCCTTCTACCGCGGCCCACTTCTACAACTACCTGCGTAGCATCTGGAAGAACAACCTGCCGATGACCTGGGGCGGATCCGGCTACAACGAGAGCCCCGGTGCCATCCAGACCCGCTACATGTTCCCTTGGAGCTCCGACCCGGTGGGTTGGGGTACGAACTGCGCACCGCAACCGGATTGGAGGGAGTCGACCCAAGCGCCGCAGGACCGTCGCTTTGTGCAGAGCGCAGGCCCCTTCACCTTGGAGCCAGGAGCCTACAACAACATCACCTTAGGTGTGGTCTATTCCCGCGCTGCCAATGGTGGGGCGACGGCTAGCGTAGCTACCTTGAAGATCGCTGACGACAAGGCGCAGGCCCTGTTCGACAACTGCTTCAAGATCCTGGACGGACCGGATGCACCCGATCTGGCGATACAGGAATTGGATCGTGAATTGATCATCTACTTTGATAACCCACAGGGTAGCAACAACAATGTCCAACAGCCATTGGACTACGTGGAACTGGACCCGATCATTCCTGAGGTTGACGAGAACGGAAACCCATACGATCGCGAGTATCGCTTCCAGGGTTACCTGCTCTATCAATTGGCGAATGCTGATGTGAGCGTGTCCGACCTTGGCAACATCGATCTCGCACGCCTGGTATACCAAGGCGATATCGAGGACAACGTTTCCCAGATCATCAACTACCCTTACAGTGATGTCCTGGATCAGCCGGTTCCGACCGAAATGGTCAACGGGGCGAACGAGGGTGTGGTGAGTTCCTTACAGGTTCTGGAGGACAAGTTCGCGCAAAGTGATCCGCGCTTGGTCAACTTCAAGTCGTACTATTACTTGGCGATCGCATATGGTTACAACAACTATGCGCCATACGATCCAGTTCAACGGACCGGCCAGCCGTTCCCCTTCGTGGCCAGTCGAAAGGGTGCCTTCGGAGCGATCCGTAAGTACACCGGGATCCCGCATCCACCGTCCCCTGAGGCGAATGGGACCGTTCAGAACGCTCGATACGGTGACCGTCTGCAGGTGACCCGTTTGGAAGGTACCGGTAACGGAGGGCTGGTAACGGAATTGACCCCGCAAACCGAGACCGCTATCTTGAACAGTGGTATCAACCGAAGGGATGAGATCACTTACGTGACCGGTCTGGGACCGATCGACGTGAAAGTGATCGATCCGTTGAAGGTCCCCAATGCCCAGTTCGAGCTTGCGTTCAAGGATTCGATCACACCGAACAACTTGGATGATGCCTATTGGGTGATCCGGAACTTGTCCACTGGCGAGGAGATCTTCAGCGAAACGACGGTCAGTACCCCTTTCGAGCAACTGATCCTGAAGTGGGGAATCAGCGTGTCTATCGTGCAGGCGACGTACAATGGTGATTACGCCGCTCCTCTTGGCGAAGGTTCGTTGGTGTTCGCTGACCCGGGCCGGGCATGGTTGGCCGGTATCCCGGACACCGATGGGGAGGTGGTCCAGAACTGGATCCGCTCCGGTACCTACACCAGTGCAGACTTCCCGATCTGGAACGACCGTACGTATGACCCGAACGGGACGTACGAAACGATCTTGGGAGGAACATGGTGCCCATGGCCACTGGCCGGACAGGCGGAATTCCAGGGTGGCACGCCGTCCGAGGGCAATGCCGCAACACCGCATTCTTCCATGTCATTGAGCACCCTGAAGGATATTCCAAGTGTGCAGATCTACATCACATCTGACAAGAACAAGTGGAGCCGTTCGCCTGTGTTCGAACAGGAACAGAACACGGCCTTGTCCGAAGGAGGAGCACTGCGCATGGGATTGCGCATATCACCCAGTGTCGACAAGGAAGGTCGTAAGTCCGGCACACCAGGGTGCAATGAAGCGGAAGCGACTTTGAACGGAGCACAACCCACTGGTATGGGGTGGTTCCCGGGTTATGCGATCGATATCGGGACCGGAGAACGCTTGAACATCGGCTTCGGGGAGAACAGCTTTTGGGGAGGTGGTATCGGCCGGGACATGATCTGGAACCCGACGTCGGATTATTACACCTCCACGGGCGACCCCTTCTTCGGTGGTAGCCATTGGATCTATGTCTTCAAGAACGACCGCCGCGTGTTGAACAACGCCGACCGTGTGCCTTATTACGACGAGGGCCGGTACATCCACACGACCTTGCAGTCCACCGGTTCGCAGCAGCGCTTGAAAGTGTTGCGTGGTATCGGTTGGGTGGGTAGCGCCATGTTGGTACCAGGCGCAGAGTTGCTGGCGACCGATGTTCGGATCAAGCTGAATGTGACCAAGAGGTACCTGCCCTACCGCACTTATCCAGGTGATCCGGAGCCGATCATCGCTCCAACCTCGAACGATGGACTGCCCTTGTACAGGTTCGGAACCTCTGGTTTCGCGACCGAGAACAACGTGTTGGCCACCGCAAAGAGCGCCTTGGACCTGATCAATGTCGTGCCGAACCCATACTATGCGTTCAGCGGATATGAGACCTCCCGTCTCGATAACCGGATCAAGTTCATCAACCTGCCGCAATCGTGTACGATCACCATCTTCTCGGTGAGCGGGACCTTGGTGCGGAAATTCAAGAAGGACAACTCATTGACCTACTTGGATTGGGACCTGAAGAACGCGAACAACATCCCGATAGCGGGTGGGGTCTACATCTGTCACGTAGAGGTTCCCGGGGTGGGTGAGAAGGTCATCAAATGGTTCGGCGCGCTGCGTCCGATCGATCTACAGAATTTCTAAGCCGACGGCTGCTACACAAGACGAATCGATATGATGCGAACGATGGAACGGAAAGCGATGTTGGTGACGGCGATCCTGGCATTGGCCTCGGGCCCTGTGCTGGCCGGTAACCCGGACCGTGCTGGATCGGCCGGTGCGACGCAGTTGCCGATCAACCCGTGGGCCCGTTCGGCGGGTTGGGGCTTGGCCAACTCCTCCTCGATCCGAGGGGTTGAGGCGATGTTCGGCAACATTGCTGGTCTTGCCCATACGAACAAGACCGAGGTACTCTTCACCAATACCCAATGGCTGAGCGGTTCGGGAACGACCATCAACAGCATTGGTATCGGCCAGAAAATGGGAGCCTCCGGGGTGCTCGGGATCTCGGCTACGATGATCGGGTTCGGAGAACTTCAGGTCACCACGGTGGATGACCCTTCTGGTGGACTGGGCACGTTCAGCCCGAACATGGCGAACATCGGGATCTCCTACGCGAAGAGCTTCTCCAATAGCATCCATGGCGGTTTCTTGGTGCGCATGGTTTCGGAATCCATCGCGAACGTGCGTACGCAGGGTGTTTGCTTCGATGCTGGGATCCAGTATGTGACCGGACCGCAGGACAACGTGCACTTCGGGATCGCCCTGAAGAACGTGGGCCCTGCTATGGCCTTTTCCGGTGATGGTCTTTCCGTACAGGGATTCCTGGTCAGTGGAAGCGATCAGCTCACTTTGGAGCAGCGCTCCGCCAACTTCGAGATCCCATCCTTGTTGAACATCGGCGCGGCCTACGACTGGCATGTGAACGAAATGCACCGGGTGACCTTTGCAGGCACGTTCATATCCAACTCCTTCACGAACGACCAAGGGGTGATCGGTGTTGAGTATGCCTTCCGGAAGATGGTCCACCTGCGTGGTGGGTACACGTATGAGGCGGATATCGCGAGCAAAGAGTCGCGTACCACCGTGTACACCGGCCCAACAGCAGGTATCAGCCTCGATATGCCGTTCGGCGATGAGAAGAAGTCGGCCATCGCGATCGATTACTCCTATCGTGCAACGAATCCGTTCGCAGGCATCCACAGCGTGGGTGTGCGTATCAGTCTTTGATCCGTCCATATTATCTTTGGGAAGAGGGCCTCTTGGGGTCCTCTTTCGTTCTATAAGACCATCCAACAGAGATGAGCACCACAGCCTATTACACAGAGGAGGGCCTACGAAAGCTGCAGGAGGAACTCCACCATATGCGCACCGTGGAGCGCCCCCATTTGAGCCAACAGATCGCGGATGCCCGTGACAAGGGTGATCTCAGCGAGAACGCCGAGTACCATGCGGCCAAGGAGGACCAAGGGCTGCTCGAGGCGCGCATTGCGAAGCTGGAAGCGGTCGTTGCCTCGGCCCGCGTGATCGATACGGACCAACTCGATACCAGCAAGGCATACATTCATTCCACCGTTAGGGTGAAACAGGAGGGTTCGGGTACCGAACGCTCATTCACGCTGGTTGCGGAGAGCGAGTCCGATATCAAGACCGGCAAGATCAGTGTCACTTCACCGATCGGAAAAGGGCTCCTCGGAAAGGCCGTGGGTGAGTTCGCAGAGGTGACGACCCCTGCGGGTACCACCAAGTTCGAGGTCCTGGAGATCACCAGGCAGTGATATGGCAAGCATCTTCACCCGCATTATAACCGGTGATATCCCCTGCCACCGGATCGCAGAGGATGACCGGTTCCTCGCCTTCTTGGACATCAACCCATTGAAGGAGGGACACACCTTGGTGATCCCGAAGGTGGAGGTCGATCAACTGTTCGATCTTGATGCGGCGACCTTGGCCGGGATCATGCCATTTGCGAAGGAGGTGGCCCGAAAGATCAAAGCCGTGGTCCCGTGCGCGCGGATCGGGGTCACCGTGATCGGATTGGAGGTACCGCACGCGCACATCCACCTGATCCCCATCAACGGGATGAGCGACATGGAGTTCAGTCGTCCTAAGCTTAAGATGGAGGCCGAGGAGCTTGCCGCCTTGGCCAAACGTATCCGCGAGGCATAGGGCTGTAGCCGTTCAAAGAAGCCGATCCGGATTGTTGCGCAGAAAGGCGCCCCAATCTTTTCCGCCTTTGGGGCTGGATCCAATGGAAGCCCGACCGGTGTTCGCGAAGTGATGGCAGACCGCCACGGCCACGGCATCGGTGGCATCCGTGCTGGCCGGGAGCTCCTTGATCTTCAGGATGCTGATCAGCATGGCGGCCACCTGCTCCTTGCTGGCGTTACCATTTCCGGTGATGCTTTGCTTCACGCGCTTGGGCGCGTACTCGACAACGCTGATGTCCCGCTGTAAGGCCGCTGCGATGGCCACGCCTTGTGCGCGTCCAAGCTTCAGCATGCTCTGCACGTTCTTCCCGAAGAACTGTGCTTCAATGGCCAATTCATCCGGCAGGTGGCGATCGATGATCTCCGTCGTCCTCCGGAAGATCGCCCGCAATTTGAGGGTATGATCATCACCCGCAGGGAAACGGATGGCCCCGGCTTCGAGCAATCGCACAGTGGCGCCTGCCGCGGCCAATACCCCGAAGCCCATCACCGTTGTACCCGGATCGATGCCCAGAATGATGCGCTCGGTGACGACAGGCCTACTTTTGGCCAACGGCCCGTCTTGGGTACGTTCCATGTCCGTAAGTCGCGTCTTGCTCATCGTGTTCCGCTGGGGGATATTCCTGCTGGCGTGCGCCTTCCTGTTCTCACGCTTCACAGGTCCCAAAGGTATCCTCGCTTCCAACGTGGTGAGCGAATTGTTGCGCGTACCGCACCTTGTTCCGCTGTTCCTTGGCGTCTTCACGCTCATGATCGTGAACTGGGGGCTCGAGGCGATGAAGTGGCGAATACTCATGCATCCGGTGGAATATGTTGCTCCGCTGCGTGCGTTCTGGGCCACGATCGCAGGGACGAGCGTGGGTCTGGTCAGCGTGAACCGGACCGGGGACCTGGTCGGTCGGGTGCTGTTCTTGAGGCCAGAGAACCGGGTGAGCGGTGGATTCGCTTCCGCATTGGGAAGCATCGCCCAATTCGTAGTGACGCTCGTCCTCGGCGGGTTCGGGGTCCTCGGGCTCGCGCTTTCCGGTGGCCCCTTGCCATGGCCGGAAGGGTGGATGACCTGGATGCTCGTTTCCTTGACAACCCTTGCCTCGGTGGCGGCGCTGGTTCTTTACCTATATCCGGCGCTGTTCCGACAGCTTTTACTGCACCTGCCTGTTCTGCGAAGGTTGGAACGGGCTTCGAGTGTTCTGGGAGATCACAAAGGACATGAATTGGTGCGCGTTCTGGTCCTGAGCGCCCTGCGCTACCTCGTCTTCGGTGTCCAGTTCATCCTGTTGTTGCATGGGTTCGATTCCGCGGTCCCCACCTCGGCTGCAGTGCTCGCAATCCCTGTGGTCTACCTCATCGCCACCTTGATCCCTACGCTCATGCTCACGGAACTGGGGGTGCGCGGCTCGGTGGCTTTGGCGGTATTGGCTCCTTTGGGCGGGGTGGATGGCCCGGTTCTGCTTGCGACAACTTGCCTTTGGGCGGTCAATGTGGCCCTTCCGGCCTGCGTCGGTAGCGTGGTGCTTCTTCTCACCAAGGTCCGGATAAGGAACGAAGGCACATGAGCTACGAGGTCATTTCCGCTCTTGTCCTCTTCGGTATCGGTGTGGTCTGGGCGACGGTACTTGGCACATGGCGGGAATATTTCAGCGTGAACGGCATGACCGGTCCTGCGGAGACCAAAGCCAGCAAGTTCAGCGTCTCGTTCGTGGTCCCCGCACGCAATGCAGCCGTGACCTTGGTGCCGCTTCTTCAGGACCTGCATGCCCAATGCATACCGAAGGAGTTGACGGAGGTGCTGGTGGTGGATGACGGGAGCGAGGACGGGACCGTGCCGGTGGCGACCGGCATGCAACGTACCTGGCCCCAACTGAAGGTATTGTCCAACACAGGGGAAGGAAAGAAGGCGGCGATCACGACCGGAGTATCTCACGCGAGCGGGGAATTGATCGTTCTTACTGATGCGGACGCGCGCTTCGGGCCGGATCGCACGGCATTGATCGTGGACAAGATGGAGGCGGATGGTCTGGACCTCCTGTTGTTGCCGGTGCATACCAAGGCCGGTCGAGGAGCGCTCGGGCGGATCCAAGAAGAGGAGCAATGCGGACTCCTCGGCGTGGCCGCTGGTGAGGCGCTCTCGGGCAGGCCCTTCTTGGCGAACGGTGCGAACATGGCGTTCCGACGAGAAGCCTTCGCAGCAGTGGGTGGTTACAAAGGCGATCGTTTCGCTAGCGGCGATGATGTATTCCTTGTTCAGCGCATGGCACTGGCCGACAAGCGGATCGGTTACCTGCTGGACCAGCGAGCGATCGTCACGGTCGAAGCGGAGCAAGGACTGCTCGCCTTTGTTCAGCAACGACTGCGGTGGGCCGGTAAGATGCGCGGCACCAAAGGCGCTGGGGTATGGTTCGGCTTGCTGGGCCTGATGCTCCCGTGGTTACTTCTTTGGCGGACCATGCAGGTGGATGCCGCCGCACTTGTGGAGGGCAACGGTCCGGAAACGATCGCCCTTCTGACCTGTGCTTGGCTGTTGTGGATCGTGCCCGTCCTAACGCTGGTTGGGCAGGTCCGACGATTTCTGGGTTTGAAAGGCTCGTGGCCGATCTCAGCCCTCTCGTACGTGGCCTTCTGCATCTATGCACCGCTCATCGCGGTCGCCGCGTTGTTCGTGCGACCGCGATGGAAGGGTAGGAGGATACGCTAGGTACGACCCGTGCTCAGAAAGGCAGGTCGTCCTCATCACCGCCCACGGGCGGCATGTCGGCCGCGGTAGGGGCAGGTACTGAGCGTTGACCGGAGCCAGGAGCTGCACCTGCGGTCGCACCAGTGCGCTCAATGCGGTTGCCGCTGAGGCTGAGGAAATACTTCGTCACGCCATCGCGGCCGGTCCATTCGCGGCCATTCACGAAGCAGGTCACGGTCACTTCCTCCCCATCCTTGAATCCGTCCAAAAGACCGCAACGGTCCTGTGTGAACTCCACAGGGATGTATTGCGGCCTTTGCCCGCTGGGCTCTGTGATGATCAGTTCACGCTTGCGGAACTTGTCGCTGACGTCCTGGACCTTACCTACTTGTTTGATCGTTCCTGTGATACTCACTTGTGCCATTGTCCTATCGTGCGTTGAATGCGAGCAGGGTCTTCCACGCTTCCTCCACACGGTCCTGCTCAAGCAGTGCCTTGGCGTGGCGATGAAGCGCTTCCAACAGCGCGCTGGGTTGTTCTTGAAGGGTGATGAAGGTATCGCTCAATTCCATGAGCTTGTATTCGTTCACGGCGGTCTCATCGGGAACCGCCAGCAGACCACCGAGTTTGCCGAGGTCGTTCCCACTGAGGATGGTGCTTTCCTTGGCACTCTGGGGAAGGGCATCGACCCCTACGCCGAGTTTCGTGCTGGGTTGGGCCAGTTCAAAGAGCGCTTCCCCATGCGCACGCACATAGAAATTGCCACCCATCCGACCCACTAGGTCCATCTTTCGTTGGTCCAGTTTACCACGTTCGTCCAACATGGCCTCGTCCACATGGATCATCACCACCTCGCAAAGGACCAGGTTGCCGGCGCCACCTCCTTCGCCGGTCTCGATCACCTGCTTCACGAGGCACTCGAATTGTACCGGGCTCTCCTTCACCCGGAAGGGCCGCACTTTTTCCGAAGGGATGGGGGTAAAGCCCGCTTTTTCGAATTCGTTCACCCCTTCGGCATACTCCGTGCTGGCCAAGGAGGTCTGCTGCACCATCGCATAGGTGACCACATTGATCACCACCTCTGGTACCGCCTTCACATTGTGATAGCTGTGCTTGGTGGTGTTGTCCCGTCCGCGACGGGCTGGGCTGAAGATCATCAAGGGCGGGTTGGCCCCGAACACGTTGAAGAAGCTGAACGGGCTCAGGTTCGGACGACCCTCGGCATCGATCGTGCTGGCGAATGCCACCGGACGTGGCCCCACTGCGCCGACCAGATAGCCGTGCAGCTCAGGTATGCTCAGCTGGCTTGGGTCGAGGTGCTTCATGGGTCGGCGATCGGTGCGAGCCGCGAAGGTAATCGTGCCCCACGAACCTCCTCGCCATCACAGTGTATGGGTTATCTTTGCAGCCCTTTCGGAACACGGACGTGGCGGAATGGTAGACGCGCTGGTCTTAGGAACCAGTACTGCAAGGTGTGGGGGTTCGAGTCCCCCCGTCCGTACAACGGCCGCCGAAGCTTCAGCGAAGGCGGCTATTTTCATCGATCCGGCACCTTTCCGGACAAAATGGCCGAGTTCTGATACGGCCCCGGAATTGCCAACAGCTACGAACAGAAGAAACCATCGTTTACGCGACCATGAACATCGAACGCGAGGAGACCGGCACCCTAACGGCAACATTGAAAGTGAAGCTCACTCCGGAGGATTACGCCCCGGGGGTGGAAAAGGCATTGAAGGAGCAACGGAAGAATGCCGTTCTACCGGGCTTCCGTCCCGGCCAGGTGCCAATGACCATCATCAAGAAGAAGGTCGGTAAGGCTGTTCTGGTGAACGAGGTGGAGCGCCTGATCGATGCCAATCTGAAGGATTATATCCAGACCAACGGCCTCAAGGTCTTGGGCCAACCGTTGCCGAAGAACGAGAGCATCGAAGGGAACGACTGGGACCAGCCGGGCGAATTCACCTTTGCCTATGAACTGGGCATGGCCCCGTCCTTCGAAATCGACCTGAGTGAAAAGCTGGGCGTTGCCTATCCGGTGGTCGACGTCAACGACGACCTCGTGGAACGTGAGATCACCGACATGCGCCGCCGCTTCGGGACCGTTGAGGATGCCGAGATCAGCAGCGACAAGGACATGTTGCTCGGTGATATGATCGAGCTCAACGCCGATGGCACCATCAAGGAAGGTGGGGTGATGAACCGTGCCACCATGAGCTTGGAGTACATCGCCGACGAAGCCACGCGTGCGGCTTTGACCGGCAAGGCTCCGAACGACGAGGTCACCGTGGACCCGCACAAGGTGAGCCGCGATCCGGACGACCTTGCACGGATGTTGGGGGTGGAGCGCGAGCAGTTGGCCGGTATCGGTGGGCAGTTCATGTTCCGCGTTGCGGAGGTCAAGCGCATGAAGCCAGTGGATCTCGGACAGGACCTCTACGATCGCGTGTATGGTAAGGATGCCGTGAAGGACGAGGCCGAGTTCCGCATAAAGGTGAAAGAGGGCCTTGAGAACATGTTCCGCCGGGATAGCGATCGCGTGTTCAAGCGCGAGGTGATGAAGAAATTGCACGCCAGCACCGCCTTTGACCTGCCGGATACGTTCTTGAAACGCTGGATCAAGGAGACCAGTGAGAAGCCAGTGACCCCGGAACAGATCGAGGAGAGCTATGCTGGCTATTCCGACGGGCTCAAGCGCCAGCTCCTAGAGGACCGTGTGATCGAAAAGTATGGTCTGGAGGCAAAGGGCGAAGAGCTCGACGCGTTCGCCAAACGCTATGTATCGGATCAATTCATGCAATACGGCATGCCCGCACCGGAAGGCGAACAATTGCAACAGATGTCCGCGCGGATCCTGGGTGACCGGGAGCAGATCGGTCGCATCAGGAACACGATCGTGGAACAAAAGCTCATTACCCACTTCAAGGCGCTGTTGAGCCCGAAGGAGAACAAAGTGAGCTATGATGCGTTCGTAAACTTGGCACGGACGGCATAAGGCGATCGCACTTTTCGCACGTTCTTTACCACACCAACAATCATAGGATGTTCCCACCAGACGAATTCGAGAAGTACGCGGTGAAGCACCGTGGCATCAGCAGCAACACCTTCAACAGCTACGTGAACGCGGGGATCACGTCCTCGCTCACCCCGTACATCTTGGAAGAGCGACAATTGAACGTGCAGGCCATGGACGTGTTCAGCCGATTGATGATGGATCGCATCATCTTCCTCGGCACGGGCATCAACGACCAGGTCGCCAACATCATCCAGGCGCAGCTGTTGTTCTTGGAAAGTGTGGATGCCAAAAAGGACATCCAGATCTACATGAACTCGCCGGGAGGCAGTGTCTACGCGGGACTGGGTATCTATGACACCATGCAGTACATCAATCCGGATGTGGCGACGATCTGCACCGGAATGGCCGCCAGCATGGGTGCCGTGCTCTTGTGTGCCGGTACGAAAGGCAAGCGCAGTGCCCTGAAGCATGCCCGTGTCATGATCCACCAACCCATGGGCGGCGCCGAAGGACAGGCCAGCGACATGGAGATCACCGTCCGCGAGATCAAGAAATTGAAGAAAGAGCTGTACGACATCATCGCGAACCACAGCGGACAATCGTATGAGCAGGTGGAGAAGGATAGTGATCGTGACCACTGGATGATCGCCGAAGAGGCGAAGGCCTATGGAATGATCGACGAACTCCTCGTCCGTAACACCAAGTAACGATCGTGCATGATCGGAAATTATTTTCCGATGATAATACGTTGATCATCAGCTGATAGTGAAGGCCGGTTGGACACTCCACCGGCCTTCGCCGTATCTTGCGAAGCTGTGAGCACGTATTGCTCGCAGGAAGCCACCATCTATGGAGAAGAAAGAGATCAAGTGTTCGTTCTGTGGTCGTGACAAGCAGGACACCAATGTGTTGATCGCCGGGATCACCGGTCACATTTGTGATAGCTGCATCACGCAAGCCCAGAACATCATTGCGGAGGAGTTGAGCCAGCGCTCGCGCACCGAGATGGAGGGGAACCTCATCCTACAGCGCCCTTCGGATATCAAGCGCTTCTTGGACGAGTACGTCATCGGTCAGGACGATGCCAAGAAAGTGCTGAGCGTTGCGGTGTACAACCATTACAAGCGCCTCCTTCAGAAGCCCGTGAATACGGCGGATGATGTGGAGATCGAAAAGAGCAACATCATACTGGTGGGTGAGACCGGCAGCGGAAAGACCCTGCTCGCGAAGACCATTGCCCGTATGTTGAACGTGCCGTTCGCGATCGCCGATGCTACGGTATTGACCGAGGCGGGATACGTCGGAGAGGACGTGGAAAGCATCCTGAGCCGCCTGCTGCAAGCGGCGGACTACGACGTGAGCAAGGCCGAGCGCGGGATCGTTTTCATTGATGAGATCGATAAGATCAGCCGGAAGAGCGACACGCCGAGCATCACCCGTGACGTAAGTGGGGAAGGTGTGCAACAGGCCTTGCTGAAGTTGTTGGAAGGAAGCACCGTAAGCGTTCCGCCCCAAGGTGGTCGGAAACACCCGGAGCAGAAGCTGATCCAAGTGGAGACGAAGAACATCCTCTTCATTTGCGGTGGTGCCTTTGATGGGATCCAGAAGATCATTGCGCGTCGCGTGAAGAGCAGTGCCGTCGGTTACAGCGCCAGCAAGGAGCAACGCATCAATGACGAACATCTGTTGCAGTATGTGGGCCCCACGGACCTGCGCAGTTTCGGTTTGATCCCGGAGCTGATCGGCCGCTTCCCGGTGTTGACGTACTTGGACCCACTGGATCGCGAAAGCCTGCGTCGCATCCTCACCGAACCGAAGAACGCGCTGATCAAGCAGTACGTCAAGCTCTTCGAAATGGACAAGGTGAAGCTCACCTTCGATAAGAAGGTACTTGACTTCATCGTGGAGAAGGCCATGGACTACCGCTTGGGTGCGCGTGGATTACGTAGCATCTGCGAGGCCATCATGACCGATGCCATGTACGAGATGCCCGGCGCACCGGATCGCCCGACTGAGCTTCGGGTGACTTTGAGCTACGCACGAGAGAAGTTCGATCGCTCGCGCCTGAGCAACCTCAAGGTGGCCTGATAAAGGCGCCTTGGCAGTACCTTCGCGCTTCCTTATGAACCCCAGCAGGGCATGTGCCCTGCTGTAAAACCAATTTCCATGAAAGCGATCGTACTCTCGATGGCCGCACTTCTCTCCTTCGCGGTGCAGGCTCAAGAACTCCCACAACCGAGTCCACTGGGAAAGGTGGACCAGATCGTGGGTCTCACGAACATCCACGTGGAATACTCACGTCCAAGCGCAAAGGGCCGAATGATCTTCGGGGAACTCGTCCCATATGGTCAGGTTTGGCGCACCGGTGCGAATAAGGCAACACTTTTTACCACTGACGGGACCGTTCTGGTGGCGGGGGAAAAAGTGGAGGCAGGCAAATACTCCTTGTTCACCATCCCGCAGGAAGGAGCATGGGTGATCATCCTGAACAAGAACACTGAACTCTGGGGCGAAGGTGATCGGAAAGAGGAGGAGGACGTTCTGAAAGTGAAAGTGGAGGCCATGAAGTGCGAGGACACCGAGACCTTCACGATCGAATTCGCCAATGTCAAGGACGACAAGGCGGATCTGGTGCTTCGTTGGGCGAACACCAAGGTGAAAGTTCCCTTGGAAGCCGACGCCACTGAACAAGGTATCACCAACATCAAGGAAGCCTTGGCCAAGCCCGATGTGAAAGCGGGTGGATACAACGGAGCGGCGCGCTTCGCATTGGACCGCAACGTCATGACGAAGGAAGCACTGGAGTGGGCGCAGAAGAGCGTTAAAATGGACCAGAAGTATTGGAACACGCACACTTTGGCACGCGCACAAGCCGCCAACGGTATGATGAAGGAGGCCGTGAACACAGCGAACGAGAGTATGAAGCTCGCGCAAGAAGCCAAGGCCGAGTCCTATGTCAAAATGAACCGCGAGCGGATCGAAGAGTGGAGCAAGTCCGCCAAGTAAGGATCAGCACATATCCTCAAAATGGAACGCCCTCCCAACAGGAGGGCGTTCCGCATTGAATGGCACGCGCAGCTCGACCTGTTCATTCCTTGCACACCGAAAGACCTTCAAGCGTGAAAGGGTGCGGACCAATGGAACTTCGCGCTCGTCGATCGGTTTGGTCAAGGTCCCTGTTCCACATTGACCGTGGACCAGAGCTTAGGGAAAACGGTGGAATGAACGCGCGCTGCGGGCTCGGTAGCTTGAAAGAACATTGTGACGCGCGCGCTGCTGCCAAGCAAGGTCAGTGAAGCGGTCGTGCATCAAGGATCCAACATCGATCCGATAGGCATTTGCTTGGTAGTACTTCCCCAAAGAGAACTCCCCTGCACACCCGTTGCCGGGGTACAGGGGGAGTTCAAAGTCGTTCCGAGTCTTAGTTCAGCGTGATGCGCTGCACAGTTGCCTTGGTGTCGTTGGAGATGCGAACGTTGTACACGCCATCAGCAAAAGCGCCGAGGTCGAGCACGGTGTTACCGGAGAAGGTGGTGGTCATCACCACCTCGCCCAGCACGTTCATCACTTCCACGTTGTACTTCTCGAACTTCTCGGTGTTGATCCGGAGGATGCCGTTGGTCGGGTTCGGATACATCGTCACACCTTCCAAGTTGGTGTTCACATCGATGGAAACGGTTGCGTCCATAGCGAAGCGAACAGCGTGAGCGTTACCGTTCCCATAAACGGTGAGGTCGGAAGGCACATAGATCAAGCCATCGTTGCCTGGCTGAGCAACCGTAATGTCGTCGAGGATGGTGACATCATTACCGCCGTCCTGATAGAGGGTTACAGCAGCGTAGTATCCGCCAGGAGCCAAAGTGATGCTCTCCGACAAAGGAATGGTCACGATACCCGTGTTCAAGTCATCCGTAGTGATGGTGTACGCATCATCCGATCCGCCAATGGTCTGATTGATCAGTGAGGAGAAGTTGTCATCCAGTACGGTCAATGAATCGTAAACGGCCACGAACACGTAGCTACCGGCATCGGTACTGTTCGCCAGTTCGATCTGGATGGCCTGCACTTCGAGTTCAGCACGAACACGGTAATATGTGAAGAGCATCAAACCCTGGGAGTCATCTTGGAATGAACCACTGCCTAGCGCATCCAAACGCTCGTAGCCAGCCGGGTGATTGCCGATCAGATCCAAGGAGTAGATATCCTCGTTCACTTCGAAATTGCGCAGGTACACGTTGTCGTCCGGATTGGCATCGCTGCCGGATTGGTCGGAGGTGACAGTGAATGTGGCGGTGTAGAGACCGGTGTTCAGGGCAGGCGTGTTCACGAACTCGTCCATCGTGCCGACAGCGCCAGAGGTCAACGTACCGAGGGCAGTGGTCTGCGTCAGTACAACGTTGTTGCCCGCATCACGAACCTCCATCGTCACGCTGACGTTGGTTTGATCGGCGGAACCGAAGTTGGTGATACCTGCTCCAACATTCATCGTTGAGGAGAACTGGTTCACTGGAGTGCGACCGAACTCATCACCTTGACCGGTCTGGGAAACGAAGGCGTAGTCCATGATCAACTCGAACTCAGGCTGATCTTCGATCGTCACGTCATCCACGAACCAGGTGTAGCTGTATTCAGCCGTGTAGTGGAAGCGGATCCATACTTCAGGCTGACCACCTGCGATATCGGAGATGTTCAGGCTCACGAGCTCCGGGTTGTCCGTGGCTTGGTTGCCGGCAACGTCCGGGAAGAGCACCCAAACATTGGGCAGCGCGCTCCAGGAGGCGGTGTCCGTATCCAAGTTCGGCCAGTCCGTGTTGTTCGTGCTGACAACAACGTAGCATCCGTTCGGCGAGAAGCTGCGGAAGTAGGTCTCGAAGTTCAAGATCACGTTCGTAGCACCGCTAAGATCGATCGGACTCGCGGTAGTGATATATGCGCTCTCTTGGATGCCGCTCGTGTTGTTTGCTCCATCAGAGTCGATCATTGCACAACCATTGGCATAGGTGGTGCTGGCGATCGTGGCCGAAGGGAAGGAACCGGTATTCTCCAGTCCAACACCGATCTGCCAATCCAGATCGAATGCCGTAGGTAGGTGACCGATATCCCACGTGCTTGGGTTCGAGAAATCATCGGACCAGATGATGTCGCGATTCGCGTTGTGGTTCGCAGGCGCGACCGTGTTGCGGATGTTGGACTGCCGCACCTTCTTCATGGGAAGGGTGCCCGCATTTTGGGCAGTAGCACTTCCGGCCACGAGGGCAACGGCAAGCGCTGAAATGTACAGTTTGTTCATGTTATGTCAGGGTTGTACTGCAAAGGAACGAAACACAAGGTGGGCTTCCAAGAAGGTGGCCTCCAACTTCGGATCCTCTACCATGCCATTCTTGGAAGCATTGCACCGTTACCTTGTCGAATCGCCGACCATATCGATGAAATATCGCTTTCTGTCGATGAAAAAGCCGGATATGACGATCAAGCAGGGGGCTCAGTCAGTCAATGACGGATCGTCACGATTTTTCAAAACGAGCTGAATGATAGCGGCCAGCACCACCACGATGGCCGGTGCGATCAGGTTGTACCACAGGAAGGCCAACGCAATAGGGTCTTGGATCGAACCATCGGGGAGTTGGGTCGCAAGGACATCCCAATAGTCCAAAATGAAGTGGGCAGCAATGAGCAACTGTGCGATCAAGGCCGCGACGAACACCGCCGTGCCTTGCACCCATTTCATGAAAAAGGCCACGAGGAAAATGCCCAGGATGGTGCCGTAGAAGAGCGAGCCCAGGATGTTCACGGCCTGGATCAGGTTCTCGAAAAGCGAGAAGAACGCGGCGAAGGCCAGGGCCATCAGCCCGAAAAGCACCGTGGCCCAGCGGGTGGCCAGAACCTGTTGGCCGTCGCTGCGATCCTTGCGTACCACATCCACCACGCTGGTGGTCGCCAATGCGCTAAGCTCGGCGCTGGTGCTGCTCATGCCGGCACTGAAGATCATCGCCAACAACAGACCCACGATCCCGATCGGCAGGTGGTCCATGATGAAGGTGATGAAGATGTAGTCCTTGTCGTTGGGTTCGCGGTCGGGGAGTTCGTTGCGCAACAAGGCAGTCGTCTCCTCGCGGATCATGCGATCCTCCGTGAGTGCTTCGTTCAATGCATCTTGAGCTTCGCCCATGGCCCCATCATCTCCGGACCGCTCGGCATCCACCCACGCGATGGACCGCTCTTCCAGTAGTTTCGAGTTCGCCGCATGCATGTCCTCCAGATCGGCCATTTCGGGGCCAATAGGAGAGTCCTCCATGGCCACCACGTTGGCGGCGTTCCAGTGGACCGGCGAGGCATTGAACAGGTAGAACACGAATACCAGCACGCCCGTCAGCAGGATGAAGAACTGCATGGGGATCTTGAGGGCGGCATTCATCCACAGCCCTTGCCGGGCCTGCTTCACGTCACGGCCGCCGAGGTAGCGTTGCACTTGGCTTTGGTCCGTACCGAAATAGGAGAGCTGCAGGAAGAAGCCGCCGATCAGGCCGCTCCACAGCGTGTACTTCGTGGTCGGGTCCCAGGAGGTGTCCACGATGTTCATCTTGCCCAAGGCACCGGCCAGTGCGATGCTCTCGCTGAAGGAAGCGTGGTCGCCCAAGTAGTAGACCGTGAAACCAAAGGCCGCGAAGATCCTGAGGAACATCACGGCCATCTGCTGCTTGTGCGTCACCCCCACGGCCTTGGCTCCACCCGAAGTGGTGTAGACGATCACCAGCACGCCGATGAAAATGCAGGTCCATGCCAGTGGCCAGTGCAGCACCTTGCTGAGGATGATGCTCGGCGCGTGATCGTGATCCCCGCCGCCAGGCTGCGCTGTATCAGGAAAAGCCCGGCCGTGAGCAGGCGCGTGCGCCCATCGAAGCGTTTGCCGATGAATTCCGTAAGCCGTGTACACCTTCCATTTGTAGTACAGCGGGATGAATACGAAGCCGATCACCAGCATCGCCAGCGGCAATCCGAAGTAGAACTGGATAAAACCCATGCCATCGAGAAAGCCTTGGCCCGGCGTGCTGAGGAAGGTGATCGCACTGGCCTGAGTGGCCATCACACTAAGGCCCACCGCCCACCAACGGTTGTCGCTACCGCCTTTCAGGAAGCTGTCGCTGGTGGCATCCTTGCGTGTGCGCCAAACGCCGTAGCCCACGATGAAGCCGAGGGTGCCGAGGAGGATGAGCCAGTCCAGCCAATGCATCGATCAGATGATCAGATGATCAGAAAATGAAACGCCCGCATCGCAACAAGGCACCCGTAGCGTCGACCCACTGGGTCGACTGTACAGGTGAGTTGTTAACACCGATATGCAATTTTCGCGCATCCTATTTCGTGTCGCGCCGTGAGATCAGATTCGCCAACAGCCGATACGCTCCAGGCACCCCCGCCGGCAATTCCCGGAAGAAGCTGATGCCCGTGTACACATACCGCCCTTTGCCGTAATCGCAGGTGATCAGCGCACCATCCAGCGGATCCTCGCCTGGGTCGTTCCAGCTGATCAGCGCAGTGTATTTCGGGTCGCGTTCGCCGACGAAGTAGAGGCCGCGTTCCTGCACCCAGCCATCGAAATCGGCCATGGTGATCTTGTTGGGTGTATTCAGCAATGTGTGCTTCGGATCGAGGAAGGTCGGTGGTGCTTCTTCCACAGTCACACGGTCGCGGGAAAGTTGAAAGGGGTAGGGACCGAGCTTATCCGCGGGCACCATCATGTCGCTGCTGCGCGTGTTGTACTGCGCCACCACCGTACCGCCGTTCTCCACGAATTTCATCAGCACCGGATTGAATTGCACCATCGCCTTCTCGGTGTTGTAGGCGCGTATGCCGACCACGATCGCATCGTACTTCGAGATGCTTTCCAAGGTCGCGGTCGCTGGGTCGATCATGTCCACGGAAACACCGAGGCGCTCGATCGCTTGCGGCACATCGTCGCCGGCGCCCTTGATGTAACCGACGCGTTTCGCGTTCACCTTCACATCCAGCGGGATCAGCTGCACCTCGGCGGGCGTGTAGTACACCTGCGCCATGATGTGCGGGTAGTCGATCTCGTGCAGTGTGCGGTCGGCCTTTCCCTTGGGGCCGGTGAATTCGAACTTCACGGCACCGGCCTTGGCGTTCTCTCCCGGTATCAATTGGAAGATGAAGGACTGTCGTTCGTTGCGCTTCGCGATGTTCACGCGCTTGATGTCCTTGGTCGTTCCCCAACCTTCGGGCAGCGTTACGTTCAGTTGACCGAACAAGCTATCGGTGAGTGCTTCCACTTCGATCTCCACGGTCTGCGTGCCGCCACGTGCGATCAAGATCCTGGTCTTGGGAATGATGGAGGCGACGGGTACCTGATAGGCGGGACTGACCCGTTCGCCTTCGACACGATCCACCCATTTGTGGATGGGGGGCGGCTCCGCATTGATGATGGTCTTGTGAATGGTCACTGGAAGGAAGGCATGGTGCTTGAGCACGGGCAGTCCGATGTATTTCGAAGGGATATCGAAGAGCGTGCCGTGTGGTTCGTCCAGCCAGAACGGCGAGGAAGCGGCAGTGCCGTTCATGGGCACGATGGTGCGCACGCCGACCTCGTTGGCCCCCAATGAAGCATTGTCCCAAGAGGGGATCGTAATGGGGTCCGGTGCCCGGTTCACTACAACGACCTCTGATGGTCCTTCACTACCGGTGATGTGGGCGCTCGGAAAGATGTGCTCGACCGAAAGTCCCGAACAGTCCCTCATCAGGTCCTCCACGCGCCGTGTCGCCCAATTCAATTGCCAGTCGTCGTTCGCATTGAGTTTTGCCAGTTCGCGGTGCAGGCTGGATAGCTCGGGAATGGATGCGTAGGGGCGGTCCGGACGGAAGTTGGTGATGATCGCGTCCAGCCTTTCGTGGACCGGGGTGCTGCCCTTCACCCGCCCCCACGTCATATCGATCCCCTCAAAAATGTCTTCGCCTTTCGGTCGGTCACCTTTCTCGAAGTGCAGGTATTCCAGTTGCTCGCCGCGGGTTCGGCGGCACCAAAGCCCTGGCTCTTGTAGCAATGTGCTGCGCCCGGCGATCTCCGTGTAGCTCAGGCCCAGCAGCGGGTCGTAGCCACCCACATCCACCGCGAACGACCAACTGGGGTCGGTCTTCACGATGTCCGCAAGGTCCTTGCGCCACCACGTGCTGCCGTTGTGGAAGAGGCGGCGCGGTTGCCACACTTCAAGACCTTGTTCCAGTTGCTCGGGAAAAGCGTTCGGGTCACCGGCCAGGTCGAAGGCCTCGTGCGCGAGGATGGCGCTGGCGGTATGGTGCCCATGCGTTCCGCCGGGGATGTGCGAGAAGCGGGTGATGATGATGTCCGGCCGGAACATGCGGATCACACGCACCACATCGCTCAGCACTTCCTGCTTGCCCCAGTTCTCAAAGCTCTCGTCGGCGCTCTTGCTGTAACCGAAGTCCACCGCGCGGGTGAAGAACTGCTCGCCGCCATCGATGCGCCGCGCTTCCATCAGCTCCTGCGTCCGGATGATCCCGAGCGCATCGCCCAGCTCCGGACCGATCAGGTTCTGTCCACCGTCGCCGCGTGTGAGGCTGAGGTTGCCGGTGCGCACCTTCTTACCGTTGGCGAGCCAGGCGATCAGGCGCGTGTTCTCATCGTCAGGGTGCGCCACGATATACAGCACGCTGCCCAGCACCTGGAGCTTCTGCATCTTGTGCAGGATCTCGGCGGCGTTGGGTTGTGCGGGTGGGCGCTGGGCCAGCGCTTGGAACGAAAGGAGTGGGAGGAGGCAGGCGAGTGCAAGCGTTATGGAGCGCCTCGCACGGGATCCGACATGGTGCATGGGGCTAAGGTAGATCGATGCGTTTCAGCCCATGACGGAAGCCTCGATGATCAAGCCGTCTGCTCCTGCAATGCCGTTGCGATCTGTTCCTTATAGCTCCGTCCGCTCACGATGCGATCGCCATTCGCCATGGTGAAGATGAACTCGTTGTTCCCACTGTACCGCGTGCTGCGAACGTGTCCGCGGTTCACGATGTAGCTGCGGTGGATGCGCAGGAAACGGGCCGGGTCCAACTCGGCTTCTACGGCGTTCATCGTAAGGCGATAGAGGTGGTTCCGTTCCTTCAGTTGAAGGCACAGGTAGTTCCCTTCGGCGCGCAGGAACACGATGTCGTCCACGTTCACCTTGTATTCACGCCCCTTGTCGCGGATGATGAATTGTTCGGTGTAGTCGCTCTTCGCGTGCATGTGTTCGCGCATCAGGTCCAACAGCTTTCCGGTGAGCTTGCTGTTCATGCGCATGTCGATGTGTTGCTTCGCCTTTTCCACCGAACCGAAGAAACGCTCGTCGTCGTATGGTTTCAGTAGGTAATCCACGGCGTTGCGCTCGAAGGCCTTCAAGGCATATTGGTCGTAGGCCGTAACGAAGATCACGAAGGGCTTGTGGTCGTCAGCGATCCGGTCCAAGGTCTCGATGCCGCTCATCTGCGGCATTTGAACATCGAGGAAAAGGAGGTCGGGCCGGTGCTTCTTTACGGCTTCCAAGGCCTCCATGCCGTTGCGGCATTCGGCCACGAGTTCCAATTCCTGGTCCTGTGCCAAGAGCTTGACGATCCGGGCACGTGCGGCGGGCTCGTCATCAACGATGATGGTCCGTATGTGTTTCATGGTCTGGCGGTATTTCCTAAGGCTATTGGTATCGCTCGATCGGGAGGCCGATGCGGACGTGGAATCCACGCGCGTCGGGAGAGTAGATGTTGAATGAGGCGGCATCGCCGTAAAGCAGCGCCAATCGGTCGCGTACGTTCCGAAGGCCGATACCACCTGCGGTCATCGCTTTATTGACATCGGAACAACCATGTCCGTTGTCCATCACCTCGAGCCAAAGTCGATCACCTTCCTTGGAAGCCTTCACTTGGATGTTCACGCCATCGTTGGTGGCATCGGGTCCGTGTTTGATCGCATTCTCCACCAAGGGCTGCAGTACCATGCTGGGCACCATCACATCGCCGAGGTCACCGGGAATGTCGAACTCCACGTTCAAGCGATCGCGGAAGCGCATGGTCTCGATGCCGAGGTAGTTGGCGATATGGTCCACCTCGCGCTCTAGCGACACCTTGTTCTTCTGGGTCTCGTCCAAGGTCACGCGCAACAGTTGGCCCAAGCGGCTGAGCACGGTGCGCGCATCGCCGATGTGCTCGTCCATCAATGCGCTCACGGTGTTCAGGGTGTTGAAGAGGAAGTGCGGTTGCAATTGTTTCTTCAGCGCGTTCAATTGGCTGATCTGCAGCTCATGCTTCAACTCGAGGAGTTGTTCGTGTTCCACCCGCTGCACCCGGGCGTTCTCCAAGGCGATCAGCACGCCCATGAGCACCCAGTATTCCATCATGCGCGAAAAGATGGCCGGTATCAAAGCGCTGTATGCCCAGCTCCGGTTGGCCGGATCGGTGAAGTCGAAGTCGCCGATGTGCTGAAGGATCGCATAGTAGATAGCGGAAGTGGTCACTTCGTGCAGACTGGCGATGAGGAAGCCAAGACCGAGGTGGATGAGGATGATCCGTAACAGCGGGCGGTCCTGGAAGGGCCAGCGACGTAGGATGCTGTACACCAGCGGACAAAGCAGTGCCCAAAACAGGAAGTTGAGATAAGGTACCGGTGCTTCGCGCCACCAGTTGAATTCGGTGATGTTCTTAAGGTCGGCATACACGTAGAAGTGCATGTAGGCCTGGAAGAGAAAGAGCGTGGCCAATACCCCGGCCGTGATCAGGATGGTCCGGTAGCGGATCGGGGTACGTTGGAAGTAGTTCATTTCGTTCGACCCGGAGGATCGAAAGGAGCATGGGTGGAACGAGCCTCGGAATTCGAAGCTAGGCGGGATGGACCACGCGGAACAAGTGCTTCGTGATGGACGGCAAAGGGTGGGCTGAACGGTTAGGGCTGTTCAATCCCTCAGTTCCGCGCCACGCAAGAGGTCCAACCCGATCTACGGCGCGGGGGGCTCTTCCGTGAGCAAGCGTTCCAGCACCACGTAGCTGAAGGGGAAGGCATGTCGTTCATCGGCCGGGTGAAAGGTCCGTTCCATTTCGACCCAATCCGCCGGATCGATCATCGGAAAGGAGGTGTCCCCTGCGATGTCGGCGTGCACCAAGGTCAAGTACAAACGGTCGACAAGTCCTTTGTGCAGCGCATCGCGATACATCTCGCCGCCGCCGATCACGAAGATCTCTTCCTGGTCCAGATCAGCAGCGATCGCGATGGCTTCTTCCATGGAGCCACACACTTTGGCACCGGGTGCTTCATAGTTCGGGTTCCGCGTCACCACGATGTTCACGCGCCCTTTGAGCGGACGGTACTTCTCCGGAATGCTTTCGTAGTTCTTGCGGCCCGTGATCACCGGATGGCCGGTGGTGATGTGCTGGAAGTATTTCAGGTCATCCGGCAGGTGCCAAGGAAGGTCGCCATTGATACCGATGGTCCCATTGTCCGCAACAGCGGCGATCGCAGCGATGATCATACCGATACAGCGGCTTTGATGTGCGGGTGCGGGTCGTAGCCCTTCAGGGTAAAGTGCTCGAAGCGGAATGCGAAGAGGTCCGTCACCGTGGGGTCCAGTTCCATGGTCGGCAAAGGGCGTGGTTCGCGCGTGAGTTGCAAGCGCGCTTGCTCCAAGTGATCATTGTACAGGTGCACATCGCCGAAGGTGTGCACGAACTCACCGGGCTTCAATCCGCAGACCTGTGCCATCATCAAGGTGAGCAAGGCATAGCTGGCGATGTTGAACGGCACCCCGAGGAAGGTGTCCGCGCTGCGTTGATATAGCTGGCAACTGAGCTTGCCATCGGCCACGTAGAACTGGAACAGGCAGTGGCAGGGCGGAAGGGCCATGCGGTCCACATCCGCCGGATTCCAAGCGGTCACGATCAAGCGTCGGCTGTCCGGGTTCTTCTTGATCATTTCCACGAGCTTGGAGATCTGATCGATGCTTTGTCCGTTCGGTGCAGGCCAGTTACGCCATTGGTAGCCGTACACGGGTCCGAGGTTCCCGTCGGCATCGGCCCACTCATCCCAGATCTTCACACCGTTCTCCTGCAGGTACTTGATGTTGGTATCGCCTTGCAGGAACCAGAGCAATTCGTGGATGATGCTCTTGGTGTGCAGCTTTTTGGTGGTGAGCAGGGGGAAGCCCTTCGCCAGGTCGAAGCGCATCTGGTGACCGAAGCAGCTGATCGTGCCGGTTCCGGTGCGGTCCGTCTTGCGCGTGCCATTGTCAAGGATGTGGCGAAGGAGGTCGTGGTACTGTTGCATGGTAGGGTGCGAAATTAACCCAGACCGAAGCCGCCGATGGGTGGTTCTTCTTCGTCCTCCGGCTGGTCCTTCCGAATACGCTTGCCGCCACCCGGGGTGCTTGGCTCATCGTTCGACGGCAGTGCTGCGAGGAAGCGCAGTTTCATGCGCTCGTAATAGCTCTTGCGATCGATGGCCATGGAGATCAGGTAGCCGAAGCTGGCGGCATACATGAGTTGGAAGATCACGCTGTGGCGGTCGGTCATTTCGAGCACCAGGATCGCGCTGGTGAAAGGTGATCGCGACACGCCGGTGAGAAAGGCGGTCATACCTGCCAGAATGAGCAGGTTGTGTTCGCTGCGGCTGGGTTCGAACCATTGTCCGATCCAACCGCCGATGGCCGCGCCCGTGCTGAGGGCTGGAGCGAAGATGCCGCCCGCGCCGCCTGCGCTGAATGAGAACAAGGAGCCGAAGAAGCGTGCACCGATATGGGAGAGGGAGGGGTCGATCTGCGGATCGAAAAGGTAGGTCTCGAGCGTATGCTTACCCGAGCCCAAGGAACTCGGCCCAAGGAAGGTTACGCACAGCGCAAAGAGGAACCCGCACGCGAGCACGAAGATCCCTTGTCCGATGTTGGAGGTGAAGCTGCGCCGCAATTTGTCCGTGATCAGCGCAGCCCGGCAGAACAGTGCGCCAGTCGCACCTGAAACCAATGCGATCACCAGGATCTTGTACATGAACGAGAAGCCGACGGTCTTCACACTCGGGTAGCCCAGGAACAGGTACGGGCCCAGCACCCATTGGGCCGTCATGCCGCTGATGATCACCGCGGTGAGCACAGCCGTACGGAACTGGGCGATGTGCGTCTTCGTCAGTTCCTCCACCGCGAAGACGATCCCGCCGAGCGGGGTGTTGAAGGCCGCGCTAAGGCCGGCCGCACCGCCCGTGATCATCATGACCCGACGGCTCACTTTGGGCCAAAAGGGAGGAAGGAGTTTGTGGACGATCCGGTACACACTACCTGCGATCTGCAGCGTGGGTCCCTCGCGCCCGACCGCTCCACCACCGAACACCATGGCCAAGCTGCTTGCGATCTTGATGATGATGATCCGCAGGTTCAGGAAGCGCCATGACCGGTCGCTCTTCTTTTCGTTGGCCACTTCGATCGCCGCCATCAGTTGCGGGATCCCGCTTCCACCGGCCATGGGTGCATAACGCTTCACCAACCACCACGAGAGCAGGAAGCACAGCGGGGCCATGAGGAACACCAAGCGCGGGTCCATGGTGAAGAGCCATGTGCTCAAGCCCTCCATCTTCTTGAAGAGCCATGCGTATCCCACCGCAACGAGCGCTGTGACGACCGCCGCTACCTGATAGGGTAGCGTGAGCAGAAGCAGGTCCTTCGTGCGATTGTTGCGCAGCCGCACCAGCAGCACCTCGAACCAGCCGGTAAGCCTGGTCTGCAGCTTCTCCAGCAAATCGTGATACTTCTTCTCTTCCTGTTCGGCCATGCGCTGGGCGGCAAAAGTAGAGGACGCAGCAAGGGCCCGGCCACCACCAGCGGTAAAGAGATCAACAATGGAGCAAGCGCGCCGAACAACCCTATTCCGCCATTTTGGACAAGTCGGTCAGCGAATAGCGGTAGCTGGTGTTGCGGTCGAAGGATTTCACCAGATAGCTTGTTCCCGATCGCGCTTGGATGATCGACGATGGGCAGGGTATCATGCCTTCATTCCCGAGCAACGCTGTGCCAGCAGTGACGACCGCACCTGAAGGGTCCAGCGTGACAGCCTTCAGCACACCGGCCTCAACGGGTTCGGCCACCTTGGCCTTTTTCCCTTTTCCTTCGCTGGCCTCGGCATCCGGCGCTTGGATCCCGGACTTCAGGATTGCGTCCAGCCCGCGCGGTGTGTGGTCATACATCAGCGTTATGCGGTCGGGTCCCAGTTCCACGTACACGCCTTCGTAGTCACGGCCGGCGGTGGTCATGAAAGCGCGCGGTGTCACCTGCTGCCATAGGACGGTGTCGTTCGCGCCCACCAACGAGGTCCGGATGTCACCGCTGAGTCGACGCATGGCGATCGCGCCGTCCATCGGGACCTGGAAGCCTTCGTCCAAGAACGTTTCCACCACCAGCAGTCCGTTGTTCCATGCGGGCAGGATCGTCACGATCTCATCGGGAACTTTGGCGGTCCGCGAGGGTGTCTTCTTCTGGTCCGCCGCTTCGATGGAACCGTAAGCCATCAACTTGGTCTTGTAGATCGAGGGCACGCGTTGGTCCACGACCGGGGTACTTTTCAGTTTCGGGTCTTTCGGGTCGAAGGTCAGTACCAAGCCCGGCTGGCCGGTCAAGGCCCCGTAGCGGATCGCCATGGACACCTTCCCGCTGTCCCGAGGGCACATGCGCGCGGTGGACACGAAATCCTTGTCGATGAGTACATCGTTCACCGCGTTCCCCCGCTCGCTCAAGGTGGTCAGGTGCAGTTCGTGGCACAGTTTATCGCGCATCTGTTCTTCGGAGGCGCAACCGAACACATAGCTCAGCAGTTGGATCGAACCATCATTCGTCAGTTGGATCTGATGGATCCGACTTTTGCTATCGGCATACGGAAGCTCCTTCACGCCGCTCCACAGCACGGTGAACTCCTTGTCCAAATAGGCGAACCAGAAACGCTTCGCACCCTTGTCGTTCACGCTGTAGTTGCTCAAGAGGAAGTGTTGCGCATCCGCTGCGGCGATGATCCGCTCCTGTTGGGCGAAGAGAAGACCCTTGTTCGATAGGATCGGGTCCGGGAGAGGGCGCGAAGCCAAGGTGTAGGCTGGATCCGCGCTGTGTGCAAGCTCACTGCTCGCGATCCGCCGGAGGCGACCGAGCGCAGGAGCCCCACGCGCTTCCACTACACCGATCGCATAGTCCGCGGTCTTCTTCCCTTGCGAGACCAACAAACAGTGCATGGTGCCTTCCACGACCAAGGGGGCCACCCCGGTCCAGGTCGCGCCATCGAAGGCCACGGCTTGCAGCGGCACCTCGTCGCTCGGGACCAGTTCCGAATTGAGCTTGATGACCTTATGAACGCCCCCTTCCACCACGTACATCACGGTATTGCCATCCGGCAACTGCAGCCCGGAAATGACCTGGTGTTGATCGCCGCCGATGTTCTTGAACGTTCGAGAGAAAACGGCCCGGAGCCCACGAGCGCGGATTGGCCGAAGGCAGCACAGCCGATGAACAGAGCTGGAAGAACGAACGAACGCAAGGTGGACATGGGGTGGGTGTGGGTGGTTGAAGATAGCATGTGCCGTCCGCGACGTGACCTGCTCACACCATCATGCCCACGATCGTTGCGCTCAACAACGAAGCCAGTGTTCCGCCCAACAAAGCGCGGAAGCCGAACTCGCTGAGCCACGCCCGCTTGGAAGGTGCCAGCGAACCGATCCCGCCGATCTGGATACCGATGCTGGCGAAATTGGCGAAGCCGCACAACATGTACGTGGCCATGACGATGCTGCGCTGATAAGCGAACGCACCTTGCGCTTTCAATCCCGCAAGGCTCTCGTAACCGACGAATTCACTGGCGATGATCTTTTCGCCGACCAAACGGCCGGTGAGCGTGATGTCCTCGCTCGCTACGCCGATCAACCACATCAATGGTGCGAACAGATAGCCAAGGATGAACTCCAGCGATAAGGCCTTGAAGTTCCCGCCGGAGATATCGGCCACCCACCCGTTCAAGCCTGTGAATTCTCCGATCTTGAAGAAGCCGAAATTGAACATGGCGATGAATGCGAAGAAGACCAAGAGCATCGCCCCCACGTTCACAGCCAGTTTCAATCCTTCGGTGGTGCCGTTGGCCATGGCGTCGAGGAAATTGCTGCCCACCTTGTCCATGCTCACTTCCATGCGCTCATCGATCGGTTCCGTTTGCGGGAACAGCACCTTCGCCACCACGACTGCGCCCGGGGCGGCCATCACGCTGGCGGTCAGCAGGTGTTTCGCGAAGAAGAGCTTCTGCACGGGGTCGTCGCCACCAAGGAACTGCACGTAGGCCGCAAGCACTCCACCTGCCACGGTGGCCATGCCCGCGGTCATGATCAGGAAGATCTCGGAGCGGTTCATCTTCTCCAGATAGGCCTTGATCATCAAGGGCGCTTCCGTCTGACCAAGGAAGATGTTGCCTGCGGTGCTCAAGCTTTCGGCACCGCTCAAGCGCATGGTCTTGTTCAGTGCCCATGCAAGGGCGTACACCACCTTCTGGATGATGCCGAGGTAGAACAGAACGCTTGTGAGCGCACTGAAGAAGATGATCGTGGGCAGGATCTGCAAGGCGAAGATGAAGCCGAAGCTTTGCACGTCCATCTTGTCACGGAACAGGAATCGACTGCCCGCCGTGGTGAAATCGAGGATCTTCACGAAGCCTCTGCCGACGAACTCGAAAATGTACTGGACGGCCGGCACGTACAGGATGCACAAGGCCAGCACCAACTGGAAGACCAGTCCGATGCCCACCACTTTCCAGTCCACGTTCTTACGCTTCGCGCTGAAGACCCATGCGATGGCGATGATGCTGACCATGCCGAGCAGTCCGCGCATCAGCCCGCTTATGGAGAAACCCGAGAGCGGCAAAGGGCCTCCCTGTGCCAAGGCCGGAAGCGGTAGCGCGAGAAGCAGGAGCAGTGCCCAACGCAGGGAGGAGTTCTTCATGAGGTAAGCTTTGTGCAGCGAAGATGGTGTTCCGCAGCGGGATACACCAATGCATGACGAAACAATGAAGGGGAACCGGATGTGGGCACTAGGTCCGCAGGCCCGGTCCGGAGGATCAGTTGGTCTGTTCGCGACGTTTGATCTCGTCGCGGAGCTTGGATGCCCCTTCGTAATCCTCGTTCTCAAGGGCGTTCTCCAGTTCGCTCTGCAACTCCTCAATGGTCATTGCAGCCGTGGGTTTCGTATCCCCCTTGCCCATGCCGACCTCCGCAGTACTGCTTTCTGAGCCCGTATCATCGCCGTCGTCGACCTTCAATCCAGCCGCGCTCAGGATGAACTCGTAGGTGGAAATAGGGCACTCGAAACGCAAGGCCAAGGCGATCGCATCACTGCTGCGCGCATCGATCTCCGCCTCTTGGCCGTTCTGCTCGATCACCAGTTTGGCATGGAAGATCCCTTCCACCAGGTCGTTGATGATCACCTCTTTCAGTTCAAAGTCAAGAACGTCCGCCACGTTCTTGAAAAGATCGTGGGTGAGGGGTCGGGCCGGCTTGATGTTCTCCACCTGGATCGCGATGGCCTGGGCCTCCACGCCCCCGATGATGATCGGCAGCCTGCGATCCCCTTTCACCTCGGAAAGGATCAGCGCATATGCACCGGCGTGGGTGTGGCTATAGGTGATCCGTAAAAAGCGCAGTTCGACCTTCTCCATGCGTTTTCGGGCGGGCCGTGAAGATACGAGGTAGTTCCGTTGTGGGTTGCTCGGGTTGGTGCCGTTGGGCGTTGAACGCAACGCTCAACCTTCGTCAACCCTCAGCCCTTAGCGCTCCGCGTTCAACTTCTTAGCGGCCTCGATCAGTTTAGGGAGCACCTCGAAGGCATCTCCCACGATACCATAGTCGGCGGCTTTGAAGAACGGCGCCTCGGGGTCCTTGTTGATCACACAGATCACCTTGCTCTGGTTCACACCGGCCAAGTGCTGGATGGCACCGCTGATGCCGATGGCGATGTACAAGTTCGGCCGAATGGCCACACCCGTCTGCCCCACATGTTCGTGGTGCGGACGCCAATGCATATCGGCCACGGGGCGGCTGCAGGCGGTGGCCGCGCCGAGTTCCTGCGCGAGCTGTTCAACGGGTCCCCAATGCTCGGGTCCTTTCATTCCCCGGCCCGCGCTCACAACCAATTCCGCTTCCGGCAAGGGGATCCCTTCACCGGCCTTGCGCATTTCCTTTACTGTGATCCGGGCGCTACCCACATCACTGCTGTACTCCTCGACAGTGGCCGTGCCATCCCCTTTTTCAATGGGAATGGAATTGGCCATCATGCTGATCACCTTGATCGGGCTGGAAACCTCCACGAAGGCTTGGGCCTTTCCGCTGAACACGTTCCGCTTGATCCGGTCACCCTCGGGAAGCGCGATCGCACCGGCTACATGGCCGGCCTTCAGCTTTGCTGCCACGCGCGGTGCAACTGCTTTGCCGGTGCCATCGTGCACGAAGACGATGGTCGTGGCATTCTCCTTCGTTGCGACATCCGTAACGAAACGGGTGAGCTGCTGCCCGTCCACTGCGGTCACGCCACGGGCCACGATCACCTTGCTGGCACCGTTCGCACCCAAGGTCTCAAGGCCTTGAGCGCCACCAAAGGTCAATGCCGTAACGGGTCCGCCGGCCACTTTGCTGGCGTAGGTCACCGCTTCCTGCGCGGCCTTCGGGAGCTTCTCGCCCCGGGTATCGATGAATACGATCGTGCTCATGATCAAATGACTTTGGCTTCGGTATGCAACAGTTCGATCAACTTCCCGGCTTCCTCGGCCGGGATCATTTTCACAGCACCCTTGGGTGGGGGCAACTCGAAGGTGGCCGTTCTGGCCACATTGTCCGTGCTTGCTGCAGGGACCACCGTTAGCGGCTTGGTCCGTGCCGCCATGATGCCGCGCATGTTCGGGATCCGTTGTTCGGCCATGCCCTTCGCAGCGCTGAGCGCGAAAGGAAGGGACACTTCAAGCACTTCCACACCACCCGGCACATCACGTTCCACCGTGGCCGTGGTGCCGTTGATGTCCAGTTTGCTTGCCAAGGGGATGTAGGGCAGGTCCAGCAGTTCGGCCACCATGCCGCCCACTTGTCCGCCGTTGTGGTCGATGGTCTCTTTCCCTGCAAGGATCAGGTCGAAACCCTTGTCCTTGGCATAGGCCGCCACTTGTTCCGCGACCTGCAAGGCTTCGGTAGCCTGGACATCCACCCGGATCGCCTCGTCGGCGCCGATCGCCAGGCCTTTGCGGATCGTGGCCTCGGTGTCGGCACCACCAACGGTGATGGTCGTCACGGAGCCCGCTCCGGCCGCCTCTTTCAGTTCCAAAGCGCGCACGAGAGCGTACCATTCATCATATGGGTTCACGATGAAGGTGACACCGTTGGCATCGAACTCGGTATTGCCGTTGGTGAAGGCGATGCGTGCCGTGGTGTCGGGCACTTGGCTTAGCAGGACGAGGATCTTCATGGTCTATGGGAACGTTGCGCGCGGACCGTTGTTCGCGGGGCGCAAACTTAGCCAAGCCTTGTCGAATTCATGGAAGCGTCAACAGCCGCGAGGTTACATTTGCAGCCCTATCGAACGAACCATGCGCACTGTCCAGTACCGGGAGGCCCTCAATGAAGCGATGAGCGAAGAGATGCGACGCGACCCCAACGTCTTCCTGATGGGAGAGGAGGTAGCGGAGTATGATGGAGCCTACAAGGTGAGCAAGGGCATGTTGGCCGAGTTCGGCGAGACGCGCGTGATCGACACGCCCATCGCCGAACTTGGGTTCACGGCCATCGGGGTGGGGGCGGCCATGAACGGCCTGCGTCCGATCATCGAGTTCATGACCTGGAACTTCGCCGTGCTGGCCAGTGACCAGATCATCAATCATGCGGCCAAGATGCTGCAGATGAGCGGCGGCCAGTTCAACGTGCCCATCGTGTTCCGCGGCGGTAATGGTAGCGCGGGCCAATTGGCCGCCACGCACAGCCAAAGCTTCGAGGCCATGTACGCCAACGTACCGGGTCTGAAAGTGATCACACCGTACACACCGTACGATGCCAAGGGCTTGTTGAAAGCGGCCATCCGCGACAACGACCCGGTGCTTTTCATGGAGAGCGAGCGCATGTACGGCGACAAGGGCGAGATCCCTGAAGGTGAATACCTCTTGCCGATCGGTGTGGCCGATGTGAAGCGCGTGGGCAAGGATGTCACCATCGTGAGCTTCGGAAAAGTGATGAAGGTGGCCCTGGAGGCCGCAGAATTGCTGGCCAAGGAGGGCATCGAGGCCGAAGTGATCGACCTGCGCACGATCCGTCCGATGGACCACGCGACGATCATCAAGAGCGTACAAAAGACCAATCGCTTGGTGGTGGTGGACGAGAATTGGCCGGTGGCGAGCATCAGCAGCGAGATCGCCTTCCGCGTGCAGAAGGATGCTTTCGACTTCCTGGATGCCCCGGTCCTGCGCGTGTGCCAGGCGGATACCCCCTTGCCCTTCACCCCGACCCTGATCGATGCCAGCCTGCCCAGCGTGGAGCGCACCGTGCGGGCGGTGATGGAGGTGATGTACTTGGTGAAGTGAGTGCTAGTTGAAGTTGATTGTTGCAAGTTGAACCTTGCATTAGTGACTTAAATGACAACTCGTTTATTCCTCATCCTCGCTTCCTTATTTTTGCGGCCCCCGAAATGCGGGGCGCTGCGTTTTCCGCTGAAGAACAGAACGTTAACAACGAGTAAAGAGACTGAAATGGGAAGTGAGATCATGTACTACATCCCCCTGATGGGTGTGATCGGCCTGGTTGTAATGGTCGGCAAGGCCATGTGGGTGAACAAACAGGATGCTGGCGATGCCAACATGCAGGAGCTCGCCGGCTACATCGCCCGCGGTGCAAGTGCGTTCCTGAAGGCCGAATGGAAGGTCCTCGGCGTGTTCGCGGCCATCGCCGCTGCACTGCTGGCATGGAGCGGTGAATTGGTCGAACACAGCGATTGGGTCATTGCCGTCGCATTCCTCATCGGTGCGTTCTTCAGCGCTTTTGCGGGTTGGATCGGTATGAGCATCGCTACCAAGGCCAACGTGCGTACCACGCAAGCTGCGCGTACGAGCCTGGCGCAAGGGCTCAAAGTGAGCTTCACCGGCGGCACCGTCATGGGCCTGGGTGTTGCGGGTCTCGCCGTGGTGGGTCTCAGCTCGCTCTTCATCGTATTCCTTGGCATGTACGTGACCGATGGCGGTGCGAACGGCGATCAGATGATGACCTGCCTCGAAGTGCTCGCTGGCTTCTCGCTGGGTGCCGAATCGATCGCGCCTTCGCTCGCGTGGGTGGAGGTATCTACACCAAGGCCGCCGACGTGGGTGCCGATCTCGTGGGTAAGGTGGAAGCCGGGATCCCCGAGGACGATGCGCGCAACCCGGCAACGATCGCGGACAACGTGGGCGACAATGTGGGTGACGTGGCCGGCATGGGCGCCGATCTCTTCGGTTCGTACGTGGCCACCATGCTTGCTACCATGGTGCTTGGTCGTGAGGTGGTGAGCGCGGACAATTTCGGTGGCATGGCCCCGATCCTGCTTCCCATGGTGATCGCCGGTCTGGGCGTGCTGTTCAGCATCGTCGGTACCTTCTTCGTGCGTATCAATAAGGATACGGACAGCGTGATGAACGCCTTGAACCTGGGAAACTGGAGTTCCATGATCATGGTGGCCGTAAGCAGCTACTTCCTGGTGGATTGGATGCTTCCCGAGACCATGCAGTTCGTCCGCAACGGAGTTTCCGTGAACGTGACCAGCATGAACGTCTTCTGGGCGATCATCCTCGGGCTGGTGGTCGGCACTTTGATGAGCATGGTGACCGAGTACTACACGAGCATGGGTCGTCGTCCGGTGGACAGCATCGTACAGAAGAGCGGTACGGGTCACGGCACCAACGTGATCGGCGGATTGGCCATGGGCATGGAGAGCACCGTGTTGCCGATCATCATTCTCGCTGCCGGCATCTGGGGCTCGTTCACCTTGGCCGGCATGTACGGTGTTGCGATCGCGGCTGCCGGCATGATGGCCACCACGGCCATGCAATTGGCCATCGACGCGTTCGGCCCGATCGCCGACAACGCCGGTGGTATCGCCGAGATGAGCGGTCTCCCGAAAGAGGTGCGTGAGCGCACCGACAACTTGGACGCAGTTGGTAACACGACCGCTGCCACGGGCAAGGGCTTCGCGATCGCCTCCGCTGCCTTGACCGCACTCGCGCTCTTCGCAGCATACGTCGGAATGTCCGGCATCACCGGTATCGACATCTACAAGGCCGATGTATTGGCCATGTTGTTCGTTGGCGGAATGATCCCCTTCTTTTTCAGCAGCCTCGCCATCAGCGCCGTTGGTAAGGCGGCCATGGACATGGTGAAGGAGGTGCGCCGCCAGTTCCGCGAGATCCCCGGGATCATGGAAGGAAAGGCGAAGCCCGAGTATGAGAAGTGTGTGGCCATCAGCACCAAGGCTTCGATCCGCGAGATGATCGCACCCGGAGCATTGGCCCTGCTTTCGCCGATCATTGTTGGGTTCCTTGCCGGTCCGGAGGCCTTGGGAGGCTTGCTGGCGGGCATCACGGTGAGCGGTGTGCTCATGGGCATGTTCCAGAACAACGCTGGTGGCGCTTGGGACAATGCCAAGAAGAGCTTCGAGAAGGGTGTAATGATCGATGGCAAGGAATTCAAGAAGGGCAGCGAGCCGCACAAGGCCGCTGTCACGGGTGATACTGTTGGCGATCCCTTCAAGGATACATCTGGACCTTCGATGAACATCCTGATCAAGTTGACATCGATCGTGGCCTTGATCATTGCGCCGCACATCAACGAGAACAAGGCGGAAGCCGCTCCGATGATCGAGGACCACAGCGGTCATGACCACAGCGCACTTCCAGTTGAAGCGCCGACAATGGTGGCCTCAAGCACTTTGTCGCTGAGCGATCGCTTCTGAGCAACAAGCATGTTCGAGAAGCCCCGATGGTCATGACCATCGGGGCTTTTTCGTTACCGCCCGTCCATTCGAATTGCCGAATGAGGTCATGGACGGGCCGCCCGCCGATCGTTATGAACGCAGTTCGTTCCCGACCTCAAGAGCATCGGTCACCTGTGCGGGTCGCACGCTTCCGCCTTCACCGTGTAACGGAGTGGTGGGAATACAAAGAAGCCCCGTCCTAAGGACAGGGCTTCGCAATTTCGATCGAATGGAACGGCTTATTTCTTCTTTACCACCTTCTTCGCTACCCCCTTTTTGGCCTTGGTCCTCGGAGCAGGCTTCTCCATGCCCTTCGCTTCGTCGTCCATGGGGAACAGGCCGTGGATCTCCGCGTCGATCTTGTTGATGATGCGGCCGAGGTCCTCGGGGTTGTTGTGGAAGCTGTTGTCCTCCACATCGATGATGAGCAATTTACCCTTGTCATATGTCTGCACCCACGCCTCGTAGCGCTCATTGAGGCGCTTGAGGTAATCGATGCTGATGCTGTTCTCGTAATCGCGACCGCGCTCGCTGATCTGCTTCACCAACTTTTCCACCGGAGCCTGCAGGTAGATCATCAGGTCAGGGGTGTGATCGCGTTGTCCATGTTCTCGAACAAGCGGAAGTAGTTCTCGAAGTCGCGCGTGGTCATCAGACCCATCGCATGCAAGTTGGGCGCGAAGATGTAAGCGTCCTCATAGATCGTACGGTCCTGGATCACGTTACGACCGCTCCGGCGGATCTCCAGCAACTGTTCGAAGCGGGAGTTGAGGAAGAAGATCTGCAGGTTGAAGCTCCACCGTTGCATGTCCTTGTAGAAGTCGAACAAGTACGGGTTGTTGTCCACCGCCTCTTGCAGTTGGTCCCATTTGTAGTGCTTGGCCAACAACTGGGTGAGGGTGGTCTTTCCGGAGCCGATATTGCCTGCGATCGCGATATGCATGATGAAGTTTGATGCCCTTTGGACGTGGAGGTGCGAAGATATCCGCCCATGTCGTTCCGGGGGCGATGTGGAAAAGTCGTTAGGCGATCAGCGCTACTTCACCACCTCTTCGATGATGATGCCATCCGGTGTGCGCATGTATAGCCTTCCACGTTCCACGCGGACGTCAAGCACGGCACCGGCCAGGTCCGCAGGCAACGGATGCTCGGTGATCGCGAAGGAGCGCATGTCGTAAACGAACAAGCGACCTTCGGAGAAATAGTACAACACCCCTGTACGTACTTCGAAGCTTTCGGCGTTCTTGATCGGGATCGTCCTGGTGTAGGTGCCGAACAGGTCGAACACCAGAATGCCTTCCGCAGGGTCGTTCATGTACAAGCGACTATCGAATTCCTGCATGGAAACCGGAGCCGGGGTGATACCCAGCAATTGGTCAAGACGTCCGGTATTGGCCAGCTCGCGGAGTTTGGGTCCACCCGGATCAGAGCCAGTTCGCGCTGATCGAAGAACCAGAACGCATTCTGCACTCCTACACAGGTGAGCACGACCTGCGCGTAATTGGAACGTGGCAGATTCAGCACGCTTCCTTGTAGGCTGAGCGTGTTGTCCAGCATGGCCAATTGCCCTTGTTCGGTGGAGAACACCATCGGCTTCAAGGAATAGAACGCGTCCAGCGTGGTGATCCGACCGAAGGTCTTTACACTGTTGCGCATCCGGTGAGCACCGTTCAGGTCGTAGAGTTCGAGCACGTCACCCCGCAACACATAGATGTTGCCCATCTCATCCGTGGTGAACAGGTCCGCAGCGCCGCTGATCGTGCGACGTTGGGCGTGCGCTGCACTGAGTGCAAGGATGCACAGGAGAAGGATCAGGGGCCGCATGCGCATTTCAGCTTTCTACGGGTACGAGGAGGCTTTCCAACAGCGCGCGATCATTGCTCAATCGAGGCACCTTGTTTTGCCCGCCCAACTTCCCGCGTTCCTTCATCCAAGCATAGAACGTGCCAGCTCGCGCGGCGTGCAGCACGGGTGGGCGCATGGCCAGATCGCCACGTCGTTTGGCATCGTAGTCGGAATTCAAGGAGCGCATGACGCGGTCCAAGGTCTCGGTGAACAGGGCGAGGTCATTCGGTGGTGTGGCGAATTCCCCCAGCCATTCATGCCCCCCGGTCGCTTGGTCACCCAGGACGATCGGCGCAGCGGTGTACTCGTTCACCACGGCCCCGGTGGCCTCGCATGCGGCTTCGATGCCGCGGTCGGCGTTCTCCACGATCAGCTCTTCCCCGAATGCATTGATGAAGCTCTTGGTCCTTCCGCTCACCTGGATCCGATGCGGACGGAGGCTCGTGAAACGCACCGTATCGCCGGGCATGTAGCGCCACAATCCACCATTCGTGCTGATCACCATGGCGTAGGACGGGCCTACCTCCACCTCGTCCAACAAGAGGGTCCGTGGCTTATCCTTCCCCAGTTCCTCGAGCGGAAGGAATTCGAAGAAGATCCCGTAGTCCAACATCAGCAACATGTCATCTGCACCTGCACGGTCCTGTATCCCGAACGATCCTTCCGAGGCGTTGTAGCTCTCGAGGTAGTTCATGGTGGGCGAAGGGATCAAGGCCTCGAATTGGGAGCGATAGGGGCGGAAGCTGACGCCGCCGTGCATGAAGAGTTCCAAGTTGGGCCAAACCTCGAGGATGTGACGTTTGCCGCTCAGTTCGAGGATGCGCCGCAGGAGAACGAGCGTCCAACTGGGCACGCCGGCAATGCAACGAACGTCCTCGCGCATGGTCTCGCGCGCCATTTGCTCGATCTTCACCTCCCAGTTGTCCATCAGGGCGGTTTCGATGGCCGGTGTGCGTCGCACTTCCACCCAAACGGGCAGGTTACGGATGATGATCGCGGAGAGGTCACCCGAATAGGCGTCGGCCCGGAACTGCTCGATGTTGCTGCTGCCACCCACCACCAAACTCATGCCTTTGTACAGGTTGCTGTCCGGGAACTGCTGGTAGTGGAATGCGATCAGGTCCTTGCCCCCTTTGTAGTGGCAATCCTCCAAGGCTTCGCGGCTGACCGGAATGAATTTGCTGCGATCGCCGGTCGTGCCGCTGCTCTTTGCGAACCAACGGATGTCGGTCGGCCACAGAAGGTTCTGTTGCCCCTTTCGCAAACGGTCCACATAGGGCTTCACGTCCTCGTAATCCTGCAAAGGCACCACCTCGCGGAAGTGGTCCGGATCACTGATGTTCGCGTAGTCGTATTTCCGCCCCCATTCCGTGTACCGCGCTGCTTGGATCAGTGCATGGAACACCTCCAGCTGGGCCATGTGCGGGTGCGCGCGGAACAGATCGATCTGCTGCAGGCGCTTGTTGATGAGGAAGGAGACTAGTGCGTTCACGGGCAGGACCGATGGGAGAGGGGCGAAGATCGCATCCTATCTTCAGCCCTGAAGATACGACGCGACGAATGATCGATGGTACACCCCTCCGCAAGATGCTCGCCGGATTCGATGGCACGGTGCACTACGCGCTGCCCATGGCCGAAGGCCCGCTGGAGCTGGCGCCGTATATCGGTAAGGAGCTCGGCATTCGGGCGACCGGGGTTCTCAGCTGCGTCAGCTGCGGCCGTCGTGTGAAGAAGCTCTTCGGGCAAGGGTTCTGTTACCCTTGTCTGCAGAACGCTCCCGAAGCAGCGGAGTGCATCGTTCGTCCGGAACTCTGTCGCGCGCATTTGGGTGAAGGTCGTGACCCGGAGTGGGAGATGGAGCATCATGCCACGGAGCATGTGGTCTATCTCAGCCATACCGGCGGGATCAAAGTGGGGATCACCCGTTCCACCCAAGTGCCTGTTCGCTGGATCGATCAGGGGGCCGTCGCCGCCTTGGTGATCGCGCGCGTCCCTTACCGCCAACTCGCCGGTCTCATCGAGGTTGACCTGAAGCGCGTGTTCGCCGATCGCACGAATTGGCGGGCCATGCTGAAACAGGTCCCTACTGATCATGACGCCTTGTACGCTGCGCGCGATCTGGCGCGTCGTACACTGCGCGAAGAGTTCCAGCAACACGTGATCCCTGATGGATCGCCCTTGGATATCAAGTACCCGGTGTTGGCCTATCCGCCCAAGGTCACCAGTGTTTCCTTGCTGAAGAGCCCTGAGCTCGTTGGAAAACTCATGGGGGTGAAAGGCCAGTATTTGATCTACGAGGATGGTCGGGTGTTGAACGTCCGCAACCAGAGCGGCATCCATGTAGAGGTGATATGAAGGAAGCGATCGCCATGGTGGCCTTGTTATACGCGATGGAGCTCGCTGCGCAAGGGGACTGGAGCTGGCAGGCGCGTGCCCCTGATGCCCGCGCCAACAGCCAACAACGCCGTTTGTGGAGCCGTCGTGAACGGCGAGGACCGTATTTATTCCTTCGGTGGCATCGGGACCGGGTTGGATCGAACGGACATCCATCGCAGGGCGTATCGCTACAGCACGACAATGGATGAATGGACCGAGCTGGCCGAGCTGCCGGATACATCGGGCAAGATCGCTTCCGCGGCGAGCATCGTGGATGGCATCGCATACGTCATCGGCGGCTACCACGTGCTGGCCGCATCGCCTTGGGAACTCAGCTCGGACCGGGTGCATCGCCTTGATCTGGCCTCCGAGACCTGGTTGTCCGACGGTGCGCCGATCCCCGTTCCCATCGATGATCAGGTCCAAGCCGTATGGCGCGACAGTCTGATCTACGTGGTGACCGGGTGGAGCAACAACACCAACGTTGCCGCCGTGCAGATCTATGATCCCGCATTGGACCAGTGGAGGGCGGGAACACCCGTGCCGAACAATAACCTTTACAAGGTCTTCGGCGCATCGGGCACCATCATAGGCGACACCATCTACTACTATGGGGGCGCTTCCCTCGGCAGCAATTTTCCTGCCCAGGACGAGCTTCGGATCGGCGTGATCGACCCGTCGGATCCGACCGTGATCGCATGGTCACCGGCCATCTCCACGGGTAGGGCACGTTATCGCACCGGCTGCGGTTCGTATGCAGAACGACCGTTCTGGGTCGGTGGCTCGGCAGTGAGCTACAACTATGATGCGATCGCGTACAATGGAAGCGGTGTGGTCCAGCCATCCGCCGAGCTTGCTGTGCATCCCGCGCAAGGTGGCCCGTTGGAGGTGTTCTCCGTTCCGGAAGGGATCATGGACCTGCGCGGTCTGGGCGAATTGTCCGGTGAAGGTTTCCATGTGTGCGGTGGGATCGGGGCCGATGCCGAGGTGCTTGCGACTAATTGGCTGGTGCAGGCTACCGTTGCTATCGTGGAAGAGGAACCGCGATCCGCCCGCGTTTTTCCGGTCCCTTCATCCGGCCCGATCACCGTTGAGCTATTGACGCATGCCTTTCCCGATCGCTTCACCATCCACAATAGCCTTGGGCGAACGGTCCGGTCCGGCGGTTGGAACGGTGGTGCGATGACCCTTGACCTGAGCGGCGAGGCCCCGGGTGCTTATGTATTGCAACTTTTCGGAGAAGGCACCGTACAACACCTCAGGTTTTGGATCAGGTAATGATCGATAGGGAAAGCGAAAGGCCTCGGATCTCCGAGGCCTTTCGTATTTCATGAAGATGCGATCAGCGCACTTCGAGGTCATAGGGCATTCGTGCCTGGATCCCGAATTGCTCCTTCGCTTGACGGGCCTTGTTGAACTGCTTCAACAGCTCGACGTCATCGCCCAACATCTGCGAAACGGCCCATGTACGCACTTGCCCGTTCAGGTCGGCGATGATCTGTTCTAAGAGGTCCTTTTGTTCAGGCATTTCCACGCGTTTGTAAGCGCTCAAACCTGCCAGCTTCGCCGCTTCAGCGATCGCCGCCTCCAAGCCGCCCAATTCATCCACCAGACCGATCCGCTTGGCATCGGCGCCGGTCCACACGCGGCCTTGACCGATGCTGTCCACTTGTGCAACGCTCATGTTCCGTCCTTCCGCCACGCGCTCCTTGAAGCCCTTATAGAAATCGTCCACATAGCCCTGGATGATCCCCTTCTCGTCCTCGGAAAGTGGGCGGCTGACGGTCATCATATCGGCGTACCGGTGGGTCTTCTCACCATCGAAGGTGATGCCCAGCTTGTTCTTGAAGAAGCCCTGCATGTTGGGGATGATGCCGAACACGCCGATGGATCCCGTGATCGTGGTCCGCTCCGCGAAGATCTTCGTGGCCGGCGCGCTGATGTAATAGCCACCGGAGGCCGCGACATCGCCCATGCTCACCACCACTGGCTTTTCCTTCGTGGCCAGTTGCACTTCGCGCCAGATCACATCACTGGCCAGGCCACTACCACCGGGCGAATTCACGCGTAGCACGATCGCTTTGATGCTGCTGTCCTCACGCGCCTCGCGGATCGCCTCGGAAAGGGAGGTGCTGCCGATCATGCCTTCCTCGCTCTCGCCCGTGGAAATGCTGCCCTCTGCGTAGATCACGGCCAGCTTGTCCTTCTTGCCGCCCTTGGCATGGTCGGGGGTGAAGGAGCGCGCGTATTTCCCCAACTCGGCGAACTTCAGCTCCTTGTCGGCAGGGATCTCCATCCGCTCCCGTAGGATGTCCAATACCTCATCGCGGTATTTCAAGCCGTCCACCAGGCCCATTTCCAGGGCGTCATCGGCATTGCGCACCATCAAGCTGTCGGCGATCAGGTTCAGCCGGTCCTTATCGAGCTTTCGGCTGCTCGCCACCGCGTCGAGGTGCTCCGCCCAAAGGCCCGAAAGCAGTACACGGTTCTGTTCGCGGTTGGCCTCGCTCATCTTGTCCTCCGTGAAGACCTCCCCGAAGCTCTTGAAGCGGTTGTTGCTTCCGCGGATGAACTGCACGTCGATGTCGAGCTTCTCGAACATGCCCTTGTAGAACATGTATTCGCTGCGCAGACCCCGATAGTCCAAATCACCCTTCGGTTGCAGGTAGATCGCATCCGCTGCGGTGGCCATGTAATAGGTGCCTTGGGTGTAGGTGTCACTGAACGCGATCACCGGCTTGCCGCTCTCCTGTTTGAAGGCGAGCAGCTTTTCACGGATCTCCTTCATCGTCGCGAAGCCGGCTTGCATGCTGCTCAGGTCCAAGAAGATGCCCTCGATATGGTCGTCGGTACGGGCATGGTCCAAGGTGGCCAGGAGCGTATTGAGGCCGATCTTGTTCGCGTCACGGAAGGGGCCGAAGTCGAGCATGAACTGGTCCTTGCTCCCGCGGTCCACGATCGCCTGGTCCAAGCGCAGGTGCAGGATGGAACCGTCGGTGATGGTCGTCGGTTTGCTACCGGACGAGAATCCCGAGCCAAGGGCAGCCAAGGAGCCGATCAGGATCATGATCAGGACGAAACCGATCAGGAAGGTGCCCACCATCGAGGCGAACATGAATTTGAGGAACTGTCGCATGGAATGTATGATTTTCAGGGTCGAAACTACCCGGTCGGGATCATGGGGAACGTGTGGAATACATGAACGGCACAGCACCCGGATGGGAGGCCTGCTCGGATAGCTTTGCGCCCATGTCCGGGTCGAACGTGCTGTTGCTATTGGGGGGGAACATGGGCGAGCCGGAGCATGCGCTTGAGCGGGCTGAACGGGCGATCGCTGAACGGATCGGGTCCGTGCAGGCCAGAAGCCGCGACCATTGGACGTCCCCATGGGGCTTCACCGATGATCGCTTGTTCCTGAACCGGGCGCTGGCCGTGCGCACAAAGCTTGACCCGGCCAGGGTCATGAGCGCGTGCTTGGCCATCGAGAAGGAGCAGGGAAGGGTCCGTCCGGCCGATGGAACAATGGTTTCCCGGGTGATCGACATCGACATCTTGGCCATTGAGGAGTTAGTGATCGATACGTCCGATCTGATCGTGCCGCACCCTCGGATGCAGGAACGACGGTTCGCGCTCGCCCCCATGGCGGACCTTTGGCCCCTGTGGCGTCACCCGCGCTCCGGCCGCACCATTCTGGAACTATTGGACAACTTGCGCGGCTGAACCCATGAGGTATTCGTACATCGCCGTGGAAGGCTTGATCGGCGCCGGAAAGACCACCTTGGCCAAACGCTTCGCCGCGGAATGGTCAGGGCGTTTGGTGTTGGAGGAATTCGATGACAACCCCTTCCTTCCGCGATTCTACGAGGACCCAGAACGCTACGGGTTCTCAGTGGAGCTGTCCTTTCTGGCCCAACGCTACCACCAGCTCAAGCGGACCACGGAACAGGACCTGTTCAGCGCATGCACGGTCGCCGACTATTCGCTGGGCAAGTCGCTAATTTTCGCCAACGTCACACTGAAGGACGATGAATACGCGCTGTTCCGGGACCTGTACGGTATCATGTACAATGATCTGCCCCGTCCGGAATTGATCGTGTATTTGCATTTGGGGATGGATCGGGTGCGGGAAAGGATCCGGGAAAGGGGTAGGAGTTATGAACAAACTATCCCCATTGACTATTTGGCGAGGCTGCAGGATCGCTATCTGGATCACCTGCAAAAGCTCCATCAGGACCGCGTGCTGGTCGTTGATCTGAAGGACCACGACCTGATGCATGAGCCGTTGGTCTATGAAAAGCTACTGGCCGAAGTGGGCGCCGAAGTACCTCCGGGATACCGCGTTGTTGGGCTTTGATGCACCTTGCTGTGTTAAGAAGTGGCGCATTCTTGGGAAGCAAGGCTAGCCCGGTCGGTGTTATACTTGCAGCCGAAAACACGAACCAAGTAGCGAATTCATGGAAAAGCGGCACCTGAAGGGCCTGTCCCTATTGGCCATTACACTCATCGCACTCAGCGGCTGCGGCGGTTTGGGTAAGATGAACAAGTACGTTGAGAACATCAAGTACACGGTGGACCCGAATCCTCTGATCGTTCAGGGTGACTCCGTGGCGCTGTCTGTGAACGGGAACTTCCCTGGCAAGTACTTCTACAAGAAGGCCCAGGTGGAGTTGACCCCGACGCTGACTTACACGGGCGGTGAGACCCCGTACAAGACCGCCTATTTCCAGGGAGAAAAGGCCGTTGGTAACAACACCGTGATCCCTTACGAGACCGGTAAGGCCTTCAATTACTCCCACAAGGTGGCCTATACGCCAGCCATGGCCGAGAGCGAATTGATGGTGAAGATCCTCGGTAAGCAGGGAAGTAAGGAACTCGCTTTCGATCCGATCAAGTTGGCTGATGGTGTCATCACCACACCGTACCTGATGCTGAGCGACGATAAAGTGCTTCTGGGCAAGGACGCCTTCGAGCGTATCACGAATCATAGCCAGAATGCTACACTGAACTACTTGGTGAACTCTTCACAGGTCCGTTCCAGCGAGCTGAACGATGCGGACATCAAAGCAATGGCCGCCTTCATCAAGGGCTTCGCCAAGAAGGGTAACATCAAGCTCACCGGCTTGGCCATCGATGCTTGGGCCAGCCCGGAGGGTGAGTTGAGCCTGAACGAGAACTTGGCCGACGATCGTGCCAAGAGCGCCAAGGGATGGGCCAAGCCGGAGTTGCTCCGCGCCAAGGTTGATACCGCGAAGAATGATGCCTTCTACAAGCTCACTCCACGTGGTGAGGACTGGATGGGTTCAAGAGCGCCATGCAGGCGAGCAGCATTGCCGACAGCGACCTGGTGCTCCGCGTATTGGAAATGTACCCAGATGTCGTCAAGCGTGAGGCCGAAGTGAAGAACATGGCCGCTACCTACGAGGAGATCGCGGATAAGATCCTGCCTGCATTGCGTCGCAGCGAAATGAAGCTGAACTACAAGATCGTCGGTAAAACGGACGAACAGCTCACAGCCATGAGCCGCACCATGCCCGATTCATTGAACGTGGAGGAGCTGCTCTTCGCAGCCACCTTGACCAACGACCTGAACGAGCAGCTCCGTATCTACAAGGAGACCGAGCGCGTGCACGCTGGCGACTACCGCGGTGCCAACAACGTGGGCTACATCTACATGATGCAGAACAAGTTGGCCGAGGCTGAGGCGCAATTCCAAAAGGCGAATACGATCAAGGACAACCCTGTGAGCACCAACAACCTCGGTGTGGTGGCCCGCTTGAAGGGCTATCGCAAGAAGGCTGCTGAGCTGTACAACAAGGCCATGGCCGCTGGTCCAGAGGTGAAGTACAACCTCGGTATCATCAACATCCAGAACGGCGACTACGCCAGTGCGAACAGCAACATGAGCGGTACCAAGAGCTTCAACGCTGCCTTGGCCAAAGTGCTCGGTGGCGACGCTGCCGGTGCACAAGCCATACTCGATGGTAGCTCCGACAAGGACAGCGCGATGGGCCACTACCTCATGGCCATCATCGGTGCTCGCCAGAACAACGGCGACATGGTTCGTAACCACTTGGGCATGGCCGTTCAAAAGGACGCCAGCCTGCGCGAGAATGAAGGACCTCGAGTTCCGCGAGTTCAAGAGCAACCTCGGTATCTAAGCCTGATCCAACGATCTTTTGGAAGCCCCGCCATAAGCGGGGGCTTCTTCGTTGGTTGGGAACGTGGCCATTCGGGTCTATTTGGTATTGTGCAGTTCGGAGCGGCCAGGGCACGATGGTTGGAAGTATTCAGGACACGCGCTTAGCTGACGATAGTAGGCCCTGCTCCTGCAGAAGCAGGAAATACGACCGTACGCCGGTATAACGGTCCGAGCAGGCACTTGCCGTCTTCATCAGACCAGAACTTCAAGGTGGATCGGAAAGCATGCCTCAACCGACCTAGAAGCGTGGTGAAGTCGTCCTTGAGCATTAACCGTTGCCACGTTGGATTTCATTTCAGATTGTTCGGCATTGGGAAGATCCGTGTCGAAGAACGCTTGCAAAGCGCCGTAAGTGAAGGCGATTGCGCGCAGAGGCGATTTGGGTCGGGGGTAGCGCACTTCTGCCGCACTAATGGTGAATGCGCGGAACACGAGATCCTGTTCTGCCCGCCGGGGCTTAAGCCCACGTAGGGGGTCCCTACACGAACATGCGGAACGCTCTGCCATAGGCGACCTTGCGCCCGATGGGGAGCAGCAGCATCCACATCAACCATCTGCATTCCATCTCGCGCGCTGCGCCAAAGGTCCAATATGACGGTCACATTGCTATAGACCAAGCACGCAGCCATCAGGCCCTCTGGATCAAATTTGTTGAATGCAAAAGGCCCTGCTTGTTCAGCAAGGCCTTTCGGATCGGAGCTTGTCCGGTCTAGAATACGATCTTCTGGCGGCGGATACGCGTGCGGTACTTCTTGGAGCCGCTACGGAACTTCACCAGCTTGTAGTGCACCTGGAACTTCAGGAACAGGTATGCGTCAAGGTCCTTTTCGTCACCGCGCTGCTGGCCAGCGGCGGTAGGATTGATGCCGAACTCGGCCAAGGAGCCCAAGCTGGGGTCGGCCAAGTAGGCACCGATGTCCCCATGCACATCCTGCAGTACCGTGTTGTCGTAGTAGTTCGTGCTTACATCATCGATGTAGTCCGTGAAGGTCTTGGTGTATTGCAGTTCAAGCCCGTAACTGATCTGCTTGCTCAGCGCCTTGCGGATGCCGACACCCATGGGGATGCAGACCTGGAAGTTGTTGTATTCCGGTGCACCGCCTTCAAGTCCTTGGCCTTCGGTCCCGAGCGGCTTCAATCGAACCCAAGTGTTCTGGAACTGCGCCTTCGGGTCGAAGTAGAAACCACCCACCCCAGCGAACAGGTAGAAACCGACGCGCGAGGATTTCGTTCCCTTCACGCCGCGCAGGTCATACACGTGTCCCAGTTCTTCTGCGAAGAGGTGGAACTCGTAAACTGCCGATAGTTCATACACATCGCTCTTGAAGCTCAAGTTCCGGTTCTGGCGGAAAGGCTCGGTAGTAAGGTTGTCGTGGCCAGCGAGCACACCATAGGTGAAGCGGGTGCGCAGCGCCATTTTTCGCGCCAAGAAGTACCGGAAGTCGATGTGTGCGGCCGGCTTGGTCTTGCTCAACTCAAGGTCCCACACGAAAGGTGATCCGATCTGGTTCCTACCGCCCAGCTCACCCAAGAAGTTGGATACCCCGAATCCGAAGCTGAGCTCCTGGCGATGGGTCTTCCAATAGCTGGATTGCCGGAAGTACTGTCCGTGGGCGGGAAGGGCGCAGAAGCCCAAGCCCAGCACGAATACCACGAGAAGAAAGCTGGAGTAACGTTTCAGCATATGCGCGGGTCCGGTCGCGACCAAATATAGCGGCTTTGGATGATCTACAAGATGAAGGATCCTGCTTCTACTCATATAGACCTGTGAATTACCGAATGGTTGCCTTTTCTACGTGATCCGTGGAAAAGGTTGCCTCCCGTTCGCTGATGGCAGGGCGGAACACCACCAAAGGACCACCCCGGCACAGACGGAGACGTTCAGCGAGTGCTTGCTGCCATGCTGGGGAATGATCACACATGCATCTGCTGCGGCGACCACGGCTTCTGACACGCCGTGCAGTTCATTTCCCAGGACCAAGGCCATCGGGCGGTCCATTGGGATGTTCAGTTCTTGCAACGGCACGGCGGCTTGGGTCTGTTCCACCGCGACCACCATATAGCCTAACCCCTTCAATTCGTTCACGGCGCTCAGCGCGTCGGGCGCTGAATGCCAGGGCACCGAGAGTGTTGCCCCCAAAGCGGTCTTTTCGATCTCGCGGTGTGGCGGCTGTGGCGTGAAGCCGCACAAGATGATCCCTTCGGCGCCGAAAGCATCCGCCGTGCGGAAGATCGAGCCCACGTTGTGCCGACTCCGCACATCATCCAGCACCAAGCGCACCGGCGCCTTTTGGTCCTTCAAATTGCTGTCGGGGCTCGGTCGGTCGAGCTCGTCCATGGTCAGCTTCCGGTCGTGGGCGGGCATGTCTGTTCGGAAAATGTGAAGAACCGTGGGTGCTTGGGGGATGAAGACCCGGAACGGGTGAAGTAACTTGGCGGGCTTGGTCGCAGCACAGGAGGTGGTGTGCCCTTCCGACGCTAAAATAGGTCCACTCGAACGCACCATGGCAAAAGCAAGCAAGGCGATATCCCCTCTGATGCAGCAATTCGGCCGCATCAAGGCCCAGTATCCCGATGCCTTGTTGCTGTTCCGGGTGGGCGATTTCTACGAGACCTTCGGCAGCGACGCCGTTACCGCTTCGGGCGTGTTGGGGATCACCCTTACCAAGCGCAACAACGGGTCGGAGAGCGAAACGGAACTCGCAGGGTTCCCGCACCACTCGCTGGAGAACTATCTGCCAAAGTTGGTGCGAGCGGGTTTCCGCGTGGCCATCTGCGATCAGCTGGAGGATCCCAAGGCGACCAAGACCATCGTGAAACGTGGGGTCACGGAAGTGGTGACGCCGGGTGTGGCCTACAGTGATCAGGTGCTCGATCACCGGGCGAACAATTGGTTGGCTGCGGTTTGCGGAGAGAAGGGGCGCTATGGCGTCGCTTTTCTGGATGTGACCACTGGTGAATTCCTTGTTGCCGAAGAGGCGGGAGAGGAGGTGGGACGCTTGATCGATCGACATGGCCCGAGCGAGTTGCTCGTACCCCGAGGCACGACCGACCCCTTGTTGCAGCAATTGTCCGCCCTACATAATGGATACAGCGTAGATGACTGGGCGTTCACCGATGACTTCGCCCGAGAGCGCTTGTTGCGCCAGTTCTCCACGGCCACGCTGAAAGGTTTCGGGATCGAGGACCTGAAGCTGGGCCAGCGTTCAGCGGGGGCGATCCTGCACTACCTGGGCGAGACCCGCCACGAGCGTCTGGCCCACTTGGACCGCTTGGGATGGATACGTCCGGAAGCACATGTCGGTCTGGACCGATTCACGGTACGCAACCTGGAGCTGGTAACGCCTGTGAATGAAGGGGCCCGCACGCTGCTGCACGCGATGGACAGCTGCATTACGCCCATGGGCTCGCGTTCGCTGAAGCGTTGGCTCTTGTTCCCGCTGGTCGATGCCGCGGAGATCGGCTCACGCTTGGACCGCGTTCAGGTCTTGCTATCGGATGATGCCTTGATGGACATGATGGGTGGTGGGTTGCGCTGTATCGGTGACCTGGAGCGCTTGGTGGGCAAGGCCAGTGCTGGCCGCATCAACCCGCGGGAACTGCTACAGGTGCATCACGCGCTTTCCGCTGCCACGGACCTGCGCGCATCCATGGCCGAACGCAAAGGAGTGATCGCGAAGGCGGCAAAGGCCGTGGTCGTCCCGAAGGGATTGTCCGAGCGGATCGAAGCCACGATCGAAGCGGAAACACCAGTGAATTTGACCAAGGGTGGCGTGATCCGAGCCGGTGTCAGTGATGAACTGGATGAATTACGGCACGTGAGCAGCCATGCCAAGGAACTCTTATTGCAGGTGCAGCGACGCGAAAGTGACCGCACCGGGATCCCATCCTTGAAAGTGGGTTTCAACAACGTCTTCGGGTATTACCTGGAGGTGAGGAACACGCACAAGGACAAGGTGCCCCCGGAATGGGTGCGCAAGCAGACCTTGGTAGGCGCGGAACGCTACATCACCGACGAGCTGAAGACCTTGGAGGAAAAGATCCTTGGTGCGGAGGAACGGATCCTGGCCTTGGAGGCGGAACACTACGGCGCTTTGGTGGAGAAGGTGGTGGAGCAAATAGGCGAGCTGCGTTCCTTGGCCGCTGCCTTGGCCGAGTGGGATGTTCTACGGGCTTTCGCGGCCAATGCCAAGGCTTGGAACTATTGCCGACCCGTTCTGGACCCCGGTCGGGGATTTGACATCCAAGCGGGACGTCATCCGGTGATCGAACAGCAGTTACCGCCGGGTTCGCCGTACGTGGCCAACGACCTACAACTGGATCCCGATCAGCGGCAATTGATCATGATCACGGGTCCGAACATGAGCGGTAAGAGCGCCTTGCTCCGTCAGGCCGCGCTCATCGTGCTCATGGCGCAGGTGGGCAGCTTTGTTCCTGCCGCTTCGGCCACCATCGGGGTCGTCGACCGGATCTTTACGCGGGTGGGGGCCTCGGACAACCTCACCACCGGTGAAAGCACTTTCATGGTGGAGATGAACGAGACCGCGAGCATCCTGAACAACTTGAGCGATCGGAGCTTGGTGCTGCTGGACGAGATCGGTCGCGGAACGAGCACCTACGACGGCATCTCCATTGCGTGGGCGATCACGGAGTTCCTGCACGACCACGCTGGTCGTCCGAAAACGATGTTCGCCACGCATTATCATGAATTGAACGAGATGGCCGCGAGCTTCCCGCGTATCCACAATGCGAATGTGGCGGTGCGCGAGGCCGATGGAAAGGTGCTGTTCCTTCGGAAATTGGTGCCCGGCGGAAGCGACCGGAGCTTCGGGATCCATGTGGCCGAACTGGCGGGCATGCCGAACAAGGTGTTGCAACGGGCACGGAACGTGTTGGCCCACTTGGAAGCAAGCCACGCCGGCGACCTCGGTGCTGCGCCCTCTGGCGAAGGCCCACAGCGTCCATCAAAGGCTTCGGCCGAAGGCATCGCACGGGACCTGCAACTCAGTTTCTTCCAGTTGGATGATCCTGCCTTGGAGCGCATCCGTCAGCAGATCGCCGAATTGGACATCGATACGCTCACACCGGTGGAGGCCTTGTTCAAGCTGAACGAGATCAAACGGATGGTGACGCCGGAAAAGGCGCGATTGAAAAAGGCGTAGGGCTTGTCAACTTCGGATCCCGTGCTATATTTGCCGCCTCATTCGCAAGGGCGGTCACGCCGGAGCGGATATTTATTGCGAGAGTAGCTCAGTTGGTAGAGCACGACCTTGCCAAGGTCGGGGTCGCGGGTTCGAGTCCCGTTTCTCGCTCCACAAGATGCCTCCCCCGGGAGGCATCCTTATTTTCGGACGGTCCTGAACGTGATCGGGGCCTCGCCCGGGTGGTGAAATGGTAGACACGAGGGACTTAAAATCCCTTGGTCCGTAAGGGCTGTGCGGGTTCAAGTCCCGCCCCGGGCACACCTCCGAAGATGGCGCTGACCAAGATCCCCCCAAGAGGCCGCACCCGATTGGCCCCAACGCCGAGCGGATTCCTGCATGTCGGCAACGCGTTCAACTTCTTGGTGAGCGCTTTGTTGGCAAAGGATTCCGGAAGTGACCTGCTCCTGCGGATCGATGATCTCGATACGGAACGCGTTCGATCCGAATACGTGGAGGACATCTTCCGTTCCTTGGAGTGGTTGGGTATCCGGTGCGACAAAGGGCCTTCCGGTCCGGAGGAGTTGGCCACTACGTGGTCCCAAGCGCACCGACTGGACCGGTACCGCGGTCTATCGCAGCAACTGGAGCGAATGGGGATGCTTTATCCCTGCGCGTGTTCCCGAAGCGAGATGGCCGAGCGGGTCGAAACGGGTGCGCCGCATGCTTGTGCGTCCACGACCTCTCCTACCGTAACGCCTGGTTCGCCATGGCGCTTGCGGATCCCCGACCCATCCGTGGTGCGGTACAAGGAGTTGAGCGGCAGGACGGTCGAAAATGATCTGTTCGCGTTGATGGAGGACCCGGTTCTGATCACCCGCGGGAACGGCCGTCCGGCGTACCAATTGGCCTCTCTGGCCGATGATGTGGACTTTGGCATCACCTTCATCGTTCGGGGGGAGGACTTGCGGCCTTCCACCACCTGTCAGGCCTTCTTGGCGGATCGCCTCGGGCTGGATGACTTCGCAGAAGTTCGTTTCCACCACCATCATTTGATCGTCGATGCGGATGGTTCCAAGCTCTCGAAATCGGCAGGGTCACGGGCTCTGCGATCCATGCGCCTAGCTGGAGAGGGGCCGGATCAACTGGTCGGGCAAGCGGAACGGTACGTGGAGGACCTGTACCGGTCGATCAGTACCTGAAGGCCAGCAATCGTTCCAATCGGATCCGGAATCCTTCTGGGTCGCGAAGGATCGTTCCCAACTGCTCCAGGTGGTCCACATCCCTCCGCAAGGTCTTTTCGGATACGCCAGCGTACATTCTTGCAAGTGCTGGGGAAAGCGCAGGGATCGCGGACAGCGGCACGGTAGCATCCTGTTGTGCGAGGTCAAGTAGGACCTGCTCCTGCCGTCTTGCGGGTGCCGCATCCTCCCCGGCGAAGAGTTCCGAAAGGTGGCCCCGCCACTGCCCTTGTGCCTGTATCTCACGGACCTTCGCTCGAAGCTCGGACAAGTCTTCCCGAAGGCCGCGAAGACCGAACGCGAGGAAAGGGATCGGATCAGGTACGCCTTGGGCTGCGTTCTCCACCTGCCGTCGGTACTCGTGGCTTTGTCGATGGAAGTGCAAGGAGAGAAGATGTCCTGCCATACTACCTGCCCCGGCCCGGACCAGCATGTGCTGTTCCATGGTGCCCGAAAGGCGTGCGTTGGCCGTGCCGAAAGGCTGGATCCATTGGAGATACAATTCGGCGATCAGCGCATGCAGTAGTGCATAGGCCATGCGCTCATCCAGGTTCGGAGCGTCCAGTTCAGGACCGTTGAGCCAATCGCACAATTCGGCCATGAACACCGGTATCACGTCCGGTGGTACCCCATCGATCGCCCGAGGACCTTTCGGAGCGCTGCGCCAACGCCCTTTTTCCCGCACATCCGGCACGGTCTCCAACAAGGCCCTGTGATAAGAGAGCAAGGTTTCCGACCCCACCACCGGCAGACCCGGTCCGCTGCCCGCGATCCGCTGCCAAGTATGAAAAAGGCCCTCCAGTTCGAGCACCGCGTGCTCCTTTGCTTGTGTCACACGAAGTTGACCGGCCAGGTGCGACCGGACCTCCTCCAAGGTCAATGATGAACCATCCATCGCCAGCCGAGCATGGAGTCCTTCGGCCAAGGTATCACGCTCCAATTCCTTGCCCGCAGCTAAGGGGAGTGGAACGCGAGTGATCGCCCGGATACCAGCGACACATTCGCCCAGCAGTAACCAGAATGAGGGAGGCGCCTGACGAAGGTCCAGTCGGAAATTCAGCCATGTGATCGTCTCGTCGTATGCCCGCATCTGTGTCCAAAGATGCGTCCTTCATGGAGTATTGAAGCACAGTGGGTTACGAATAGGATCAACAGGTCGTTGTCCAAAGTGATGTCCACGTGATCGTCCCCGATCATGTCCCACTCGGAACGGTTGAAAAGTCACTGCATTGTTCAGAACCCGCCTTGAAGCAGTGCGATCAGCGTGATCAAGGCCGAGAGGCATCCGATGATCATCGCGGACACGGCGAAACCCTTGCCGCTCCATTCATTGGTCCGCCCTTTTTTCAGGGCGATCGCGGCCACCAACAAGGTGAGCAACACGGCGATCACGATCACGAGATTGCTCGTGCCGAGGATCCCATAGGCAATGGTGCCCAGCGCCAGTGCGAAAGCCGGAAGGGCCCACGGGTTGAATTGCTTTGTTGGTCGTTCCTGATCGGTCCCTGCGGAAGCGGACCGATGCGCGGGCGCAATTCGCGGTCCAAGTTCCACGCCGATCGGTGGCGCAGTGGGCTGCAGGCTGGGGCCAAGGTCGCTTGTGACCGACGCAAGGCTACGATCCGGACCGGTCGGATGTGGAATGTCCGAGATGGCAACCGCCGGTCCGCTTGTTGCTTGGGCAGCTAGCGGCTTGGTGACCGTGGATCGCTCGCTCGCTCGACGATCCGACCGTCCGCCAAGGTCGAGGTGCCAGCCCGGCTGGTGTTTGCGCTTCTGGAACCCTCCTTCATGCACCGTTCGCCGCGTGCCGCCGCAGCTGGACATGCCAAATGCGAAGAGCACCAAGAGACCGACAAGGACCGGAGTGTTCGGACGCATTCGAGGGGGAAGGTAGCGCGCAAGGTTCAGCTCTCGATCAGGCGGAAGGCATCCCCATCGAACAGGCCCTTGTCACTAAGCTTCAGATGTGGGATGACCAATAGTGCCATGAAGGAGAGCGTCATGTACGGAGCGCCCAAGGTGCTGCCCAGTTCCTTGGCCTCGCGGTCCATGGCGGCGTACGCATCGGCCACGGTGTATGCATCGGCGTCGGTCATGATACCGGCCACGGGCAAGGGCAGAATGCGATGGTGCACACCGTTCGCCAAGCTGATCCCACCTTTTTCTTGTATCACCAGGTTGATGGCCGTGGAAAGGTCCTCATCGTTGGTACCTACCGCCACGATGTTGTGGCTATCGTGGGCAACGCTTCCTGCGATCGCACCCTTCTTCGAACCGAATCCGGTGATCCATGCAACCGCGGGCTTTGCATCATGGTAGCGGTTCATCACCACGATCTTCAGCAGGTCCTTCTCCGGGTCGGCGACGCAAGCATTGCCTACTACCGTCGGGGGCATCCACTTCTTGTTGGTGATGAGCTGCCCGTCGAGGGCTTCGATCACGAGCAGGTCCTTGCTCGTTGCTGGTACATGTAGTGCGCTGGAATTCAGTGGTTCACAAGTGAAGAGGTTGGGTCGCTCGCTGGAGATGCGCTGGATCGAACTGTGGCCATTCTCCGCCACGAGCTGACCTTGTACCCAGGTCTTCATCACCCGGAACCGCTTCAGGTCCTCGACAAGGATCATATCCGCTGGGTCCCCCACACGCAACCTCCCGACCGGAAGGTTGTAGTGGTCGATCGGCACAAGACAAGCGGTTCGGAGCACGTCGAAAACGTCGATCCCATGCGCTACAGCCCTGGCGCACAGGTCGTTGATGTGGCCCTCCACCAGTCCGTCCGGATGCTTGTCATCGCTGCAGAACATCATTTGCCCGGCATGGTCGTACAACAGGCCGATCAGTGCATTGAAGTTCTTCGCGGCGCTGCCTTCGCGGATCTGGATCTTCATGCCGTGCTCCAGTTTATCGGCCGCTTCTTCCGCGGTGAAACACTCATGATCGGTGCTGATGCCAGCTGCGATGTATCGCTCTGCGGCATCGCCATGGAGACCAGGCGCATGACCATCCACGACTTTCCCCAGCCGCTTTGCATGGGCGATCTTCTTCATCATCTCAGGTTCGCCGGCCAGCACACTTGGAAAGTCCATCACCTCGCTCAAGTACACCACCTCAGGGCGTTCCATCAAAGCGCCCACCTGTTCGGCATCGATGCGTGCACCAGCGGTCTCGAACGTTGTGGCGGGAACGCAGCTTGGTGCACCGAAGAAGAAGTGGAACGGCACCTTTTTTCCGTTCTCGATCATGAAATCCACCCCCGGTACGCCCAATACATTGGCGATCTCGTGCGGGTCGCTGATCGTTGCCACCGTGCCATGCACCACCGCCAATCGAGCGAATTCACTGGGGATCAGCATCGAGCTTTCAACATGTACGTGGGCGTCGATGAAGCCCGGCATCAAGTATCCGGCTACAGGCCCGTCCATGGGGCGAATCGCAGTGATGATTCCGTCCGTAACGCTCACCTCAGCGGCTTTGATACTTCGGCCGAGGATGTCCACGAGGTTGCCCGTGATCTGGAATGTTCGCATGCTGCGGGCGAAGGTCGGAAGAAGAAGGGGAGGAGCATGTGGCCGGATTGGTTCAAAGGCTTCGTCCCTTGGCTACGGTACGTCACTTCCCTAACGCTCCACGGCAGGACGGGCGTCAGGTCGCCAAGCCGCGCCTACCTTCCATCCCAAGATCCACATTCCACCCCATGTTGAAACGCTTGATCTTCACGCTTTCCGGAACGATGTTGGCCGTTGCCCTGATGGGCAGCGTGGTGTTCACCGGACTCTCGCTGAGCCGCAAGTTGATGGGACACTGGCGGGTGGTGATGGTGTACGATGCCGATGTCAGTCTGGCCTTCCCGCCCTTCACCATTGAGTTGGACAAGTACGGCCGGGTGATCGGACGTTCCGGATGTGGCACGTTCACAGGGAAGTGGTCCACCGGCAGCGGGAGGTCCGTTTCCAGGCCTTGGTCCCATCGGGCTGCAATTGCGGGGCACAGCGCTCGGTCGAGGAGAAGTTGATCAAGGCCATGGCGACAGCGCGGGAGCATCGCGTGGAGAACAATGGGCTCTTGCTGATCGATCATGGCAGGGCGGTTGCGCGGTTGGTGCCCGAGCGAACCTAGAGCCCGACCGGCACTTACGGTATGATCCAGCCTTCGCGCTCCAGCAGGGCGTGGACTAGCGTCTTTCGCTTTTGAACATCCGGATTGCCCAGGATGTCCATGTTGAGGGCGAAGTAGGCCGTTCGATCTTCGTGTTCCACCCATCCCACATACCATCCGTACTGTTCGTCCACCCGGATCGCCCAACCGGTCTTCCCTTGAAGCTTACCCGCCCTCGTGTCGTCCTTCGGTAGTATGCGTTTGACCGTGCGCTGGTGTTCGACCTTGAACGGCAAACGCTCTTCATTCAGTGCCTGTAGGAAATACACTTGCTCCACCGGCGATATCCGAAGCTCCCCTTGCAGCCAGAACAGGTGTATGGAGTCGCCCATGGTGGCGTTTCCGTACCCGACCGTATCCAACCAATGCTGCATGTGGGTCGGGCCGGCACGTCGCGCCACCTCCTGGTACCACCAGACCGTGCTACGGGCGATCGCCTGTTCCATGTTCTGGTCCTCGTTCCAATCCGTCAAGTTCCGGTGGACGCCATCCCAAGGCAGCGATGTACGCTCATCCGGCACCGCTTGCTCCTCCAAGGCCACCAGCGAATTGAAGACCTTGAAGGTGCTGGCTGGCAGGAAGCCTTTAACGGCCCGGATGCTGTCCGATACCTGCAGCAATGCGCGGTCTGGCTCCCAAAGCACAAAGACCCCTGTGGTTGAACTATCCGCGAAGGTCCGTGCCCAATCAGGCCTGGTCGTGAAGGTCTGCTTGGCCCTATTCGCATTGTCCTGTTCATTCAGGACCAGCGGCTCACGCATCGTACAGGCGATGGAACTGATGATACCCGCTGCCAAGAAGCCTGAGGAGCGGGTCAGGAGGCTGCGGAAGTACGACGACAGCGCTGGTCTTTCACTGCGTAGCAGGGTCGCAGCGAAAAGTGACGTCGCACAGAGGATGATGCCGGCGAATGTGTACTCCACGCCGAATGGCCAGAACTGCCATTGGAACAGAATGCCCACAAGTAGGACCGAGAACGCCAAGCCACTACCGATGGAAAGTCCAAGCAATTGATCCTTCCGTTCAGGTTTGCCGAACCATAGGGAGGCGAACGGGAAGTACAGAATGGACAATATGGAGAGCGCGAGGATCAGCAGCAGCGAGGCCAGCGGCCAGTGCATCAGCTTGAAAAGGAAGCCTACGGCGGCCACCCCGAGCATGAGTTTTTCGATACGGCCCATTGCGATGATCCGCTCGAAGGTAGCGCAGGATCTCGCCTCCCTAGTTGCCGAACATCTCCTTCACCCGCTCAAAGAAACCTTTGTCCTTCGCGGTCGGGCGCGGTTGGAATCCGGGACTGGTCCGCAACTTCTCCAAGGCGCTCTTCTCCTCTTTGCTCAGGTCGGTGGGTGTCCAAACGGCCAGGTGCACGAATAGGTCCCCAGTGCCGTGGCGGTTCACACTCGGCAGTCCTTTGCCTTTCAAGCGGAGCACGTGGTTGCTCTGCGTGCCGGGTTCAACGGTCACCTTGGCTTTACCGCTCACGAGCGGTACTTCGATCTTGCTGCCCAAGGCTGCATCGGCCATGTTGATGAACACTTCATGGTGCAGGTTCTGCCCATCGCGCTTCAGCTCAGGGTGCATCTCTTCCTCGATAACGACCAGCAGGTCGCCCGGCACACCACCGGCGGGGGCCTCATTGCCCATGCCGCTAATGTTGAGTTGCATGCCTTCTTCCACGCCGGCAGGGATCTTGATCGGCACCACGACCTCTTCGCGCACCAAGCCGTGCTCATCGCTGCCAGGGCCGCGTTTGGTCACGGTCTGTCCGATCCCTCCACAAGCTGGGCAGGTGGTCACGGTCTGCATCTGGCCCAGGAACGTGCTTTGCACCCGTCGGACCTGACCGTTGCCGCCACATGTGCCACAGATCCCGTATTCGCTGCCCTTGGAGCGGACCAGCTTGGTCACCTTGATCTTCTTCTCGGCACCGTTGGCCACTTCCTGCAGGGTCATTTTCAAACGCACCCGAAGGTTGCTGCCCTTCACCGTACGTCCACCTCCGCGCTGTCCGAAGCCACCGCCGAACGCTCCACCGCCGAAGCCGCCACCGAAGATGTCCCCGAACTGTGAGAAGATGTCGTCCATGTTCATCCCACCACCGTGGAAGCCACCGCCACCCGGAGCATTATGTCCGAAGCGATCATACTTGGCTTTCTTCTCGGGATCGCTCAGGATCTCATAGGCTCCTGCCGCTTCCTTGAACCGATCCTCAGCGGCCTTGTCCCCGGGGTTCTTATCGGGGTGGTATTTGATGGCCAGCTTGCGGTAGGCCTTCTTGATCTCGTCCGCGCCAGCGTTCCTCGGAATACCAAGGACTTCGTATGGGTCTTTCTTGCTCATCGTCCAGGTCGACCTTCAGGTCGGGCGGGATCACTCACCTACGACCACCTTGGCGTAGCGGATCACTTTGTCGTTCAGGGTATATCCGTTCTCCACCACGTCCAGCACCTTGCCCTTCAGATCAGGTGTAGGAGCCGGTGCTTTGGTGATGGCCTCATGCACTTCGGGGTCGAATACCTCGCCCTTGGCCTTCATGACCTGGATGCCTTGCGCCGCCATCAGGTTCACGAACTTCTGGTGGATCAACTCGAATCCTTGACGAATGGCCTTCGGGTCCTCGGTCGAGGCGTTATTGGCCATGGCCCTTTCCATATCGTCCAGCACGGGGAGGATGTTCTTCAGGGTTTCGGCGCCCGCCATTTGCAGCAGTTCCAACTTTTCCTTGGCCGTGCGCTTGCGGAAATTGTCGAATTCGGCAAAAAGGCGAAGGTGTTTCTCATGCAATGCCTGATGCTCGGTGCGCAGGATGTCCAATTCAGCGGCTTGCCTCGTGTCATCATCCTCCGCCGTGGCTGTCGTGGTGTCAGGATTGTCAGTGCCACGGGCCTGATCGGCGTTCTGTTCCATTTGCTCGGTGGCGTTCGGGTCGTTCTTCACGGTGTCGTTCTCCATGGTCATCTTTTCCTTTTCGGTGCGGCGGAACGGGTTCTTCATGGCCATTGGGTGGTCCCGGCAGCTTGTTCCGGCGCAGCCGGTCGGGCAGATCGGGTGCCATGCTGTTCGGGCGGTCAGGATGGCAGAGTTCCTTTCGGCTGGAATAAAAGGACCCCCTGCTACGAAGCAGAGGGTCCCAAGGTGATCGTAAGAAGAACGGACTACAAGCTCTTCACATGCTTGTCCAGTTCCTGATGTAGCGCCATGCCACGCAGGTTCTTCGCGATGATGATCCCATTCGGGTCCACTAGGAAGCTCATCGGGATCGAGTTCACACCGTACAACTGTGCCCCCTTGGAATTCCAGAACCCGAGGTCGCTCACATGGTACTTCCACTTCAAATTATCCTGCGCAATGGCCTGCTGCCATGCTTGACGACTGCGGTCCAAGCTGACGCTGTACACCTCGAAGCCCTTGGCATCGGTGAATTTGGCCTGGGTGTATTTGTCATAGGCGGCCACAACGTTCGGATTCTCCATGCGGCAGGGGCGGCACCAGCTGGCCCAGAAATCGATCAGGACATACTTGCCCTTGAGCTCTGATAGCTTCAGCACCTTGGTGCTGTCGGCATTCATGAATGCCAGTTCAGGTGCCTTGTTGCCGATGTTCGTGCCGACCTGGGCATCCCCCTCAGGTGCGGATGTTCCAATTCGGTTCGTGAATCCATAGATGGCCAGCACGGCGACAACAGCGGTGATGGCGATGCGGGTCTTGGACATGATGCTGCGAAATTCCATGGTGCAAAAGTAGGGTGATCGTTCGGCGAGAACAGGCGAACATCGTGCCGGGATCGGACGGCTACTGCGTGGGTCGAGGAAAACGATGAGGAACGACCTGGTCAGACCCGCTCGATCCTGGCGCCGAGGGCCTTCAGGCGCGAATCGATGCGCTGATAGCCCCGGTCGATCTGTTCGATGTTGTCGATGGTGCTCGTTCCCTCGGCACTCAACGCAGCGATCAGCAGCGAGACTCCAGCGCGGATATCCGGGCTGGTCATCCGTATCGCACGCAGTGGCGTTTCGAAATCATTCCCGATGACCAGTGCTCGGTGCGGGTCGCACAAGGTGATCTGGGCGCCCATTTCGATCAATTTGTCCACGAAGAACAGGCGGCTCTCGAACATCTTTTGGTGCACCAGCACACTTCCCTTGGCTTGAATGGCCGTTACGAGGACAATGCTGAGAAGGTCTGGGGTGAAGCCGGGCCATGGCGCATCACTCACGGTCATGTTGCTGCCGTCGATGAACTTCTTGATCGTGTAATGATCCTGTGCCGGGATGTGGATATCGTCCCCCTTTCGCTCCAGCGCGATGCCCAGCTTCTGGAACACATCGGGGATGACACCGAGATGATCGTACCCGGTATCCTTGATGGTGATCTCGCTCCGAGTCATGGCCGCCATACCGATGAACGAGCCGATCTCGATCATGTCGGGCAACATACGATGCTCTGTACCGCCCAATTCCTTCACGCCATCGATGTGCAGGAGGTTGCTCCCGATCCCGCTGATCTTCGCCCCCATACGGACCAGCATGTTGCACAATTGCTGGAGATAGGGTTCGCAGGCGGCATTGAAAATGGTGGTGCGCCCTTCTGCGAGGGTGGCGGCCATCACGATGTTCGCAGTCCCGGTCACGCTGGCTTCATCCAGCAGCATATACGCGCCCTTCAGCTTCTTGGCCTCGGCCTTGAAGAAGCCCTCGGCCGGGTCATAGGAGAAATTGGCGCCGAGCTTTTCGAAACCGATGAAGTGCGTATCCAAACGGCGTCGACCGATCTTATCGCCACCCGGTGTAGGGATGTAGCCGCGCCCGAAGCGTGCCAAGGAAGGGCCCACGAGCATGACGCTTCCGCGAAGCCCACCACCCAAGGTCTTGAATTCTGGCCGGAGGAAGAATTCGATGTCGACATCCTTGGCGGTGAAGCGCCAACTGCCATCGCCAAGGTTGTCGACCTGCACGCCCATGCGCTTCAGGAGATCGATCAATTTATTGACGTCGATGATGTCCGGTACGTTGTGGATCGTGACGGGCCGCTCGGTGAGCAACACCGCGCAGAGGATCTGCAGGGCCTCGTTCTTTGCTCCTTGCGGCGTTACCTCGCCGCTCAACTTATGTCCACCTTCGATCTTGAAACTTCCCATGATGCGAAGCAACGAAGCCCCTGCCCGCACCCGAAGCGGGAACGGCAAAGGCTTTCAACAGGATGATCGTGATAGGTGGACCGTCGACGAATGATCGGTGCCAGCCGCGGGACGCGTGCCGGGATCAGTACCGCTTCTTGCGGTTACGGTTGCGCTTCTTCCCACCGCCGCCTCCGCTGTTGTTGTGGCGCTTACGGGTGTCCACTTCGTTCTTCGGTCCGGACTGGTGGATACGCAGCAGTTCAGCCGTAGGAGCCAATTGTACGTCCTCCTTCACCTTCAGCTTTCCCTTGCTCATATCGCTCAGGTCCTTCAGGATCACCGGGTCGGGCACAGTATCGCGGTTCCATACGAGGAACTGGCGCTTCATCTGGTTGGCGATCAGTGTGGCGTAGGCTTCACGCGTCTCACCCGGCTCCATCGCGGCGCATTGGTCGATCATGCGTTGCACCATCTTGCCATAGTGCCCGAACTTGATCTTCGACTGCGGGTAGGGAACACGCTCGGGTTTGCTTTCGAGTTCCTCAGGCGTGGGTTTGGGGTAGGGGCCGTCCACATCGAGCTTGAAGGCGCTCATGATGTACAGGTGGTCCCATAGCGTACGTTCGAAATTATCGCTGTTCCGCAGCTGAGGGTTGAGGCGACCGATCACTTGGATGATCGCCTTGGCGGTGCGGGTGCGCTGATCACGGTCCTCCACATCCATGCAATGGTCCACCATGCGTTGCACATGTCGGCCATATTCAGGGATGGCTAAACGCGGGCGTTGTGTATTGTAGTCGAATGCTGCAGTGCTCATGGGGCAGAAGGGGTGGTGCCGGTGTTGACCGGTAAGCGCTCGAAGCGCCTATTCCGCGTTGCGCGGTGGTCAAAGCTAAGCAACCCGGGGCAGTGTAGCGAGCCTATCCACCGTCGCGGTACAGCTTCACCCACTCGGGGTCCTGCATGTCACGCAATAGTCTGAACGCGTCCTTGCCGAAGTACGGGCCGTGCCAATGCTCATATGCCGCTGGTCGATAAGCTTGCAGGATGATCTGTTGCCGCACCGAGGGTGTGAATTGCTCCGCTGCCCAGCCTTCGCCATTACCGATGCCCACATCTCCCTTATAGCGCAGCTTCCAGATGTTCCGTATGGTCGGGCAATCCAACCCGTCGTGTATGACGGTTCCTTCGGTCCATGGCCCGCAGTGTGCGATGCCGTGATCGTAGAACAGATCGACCCCTTCGAGATTGGCTCGGCTTTCCTGGAGGCCGGAGACCTGAAGGATAAAGGGTTCTGGTCGCATGGGCACACTGCCCACCACCGCGTTCTCGTGCACGGTGTATATGAACAGCGCGTAGAGTTCACCCTGTGCGGTGGGGTTCAAGCTGAACCCGAATTCCTGCCGCGCCAATACAGGCGGGTTGGCGGAATGGCCCCTGCCCAATAGGAGCACGAAGCAGAGCAATGGAAGGACGGAGCGGTCCATGGAGCGGCCGTGCCCCTACTGTTCGCAGAGGTACGATGGACGCTGTTCAACGGTCCTTGCCCGATCGAGGTTTCGCGCCGCGCTCGAGCCGCGGCCCGGACCGGAAGTCCAGAGGCTGTGCTTTGCGGCCCTAACGGTCCGTCCAGAACGCGGGCGTGAAGAGCACCAGCACGGTGAAGATCTCCAAGCGCCCGATGAGCATAAGCAAGCTCAGGAACAACTTGCCGGCATCGGTCAGCCACGCGAAATTGTCCACCGGGCCCACCCTTCCGATCCCCGGCCCAACGTTCCCAAGGCTGGTAGCGGTCGCACCAATGGCGGTCACCATGTCCATGCCCAACGTGGTCATCACGATGGACCCGATAACGAACGTGGTGATGTACAGCAGGAAGAAGCCGAGAATGTTGAACGTCACGTTCTCCGGAAGGGCCATGCGGTTGATGCGGACGGGGAACAAGGCGCGCGGGTGAAGGATGCGCTTGAGCTCCATAAGGCCGTTCTTGATCACCACGGTGAATCGTACCACCTTGATCCCACCACTGGTGCTTCCAGAAGAGCCGCCGACGAAGAGCAGCACAAAGAACAGGGTGGTCAAGAACGGGGTCCAAGCCGTGTAGTCCGCAGAAACGAAACCGGTCGTGGTGATCACGGAAACGATCATGAAAAGGCTGTCACGAAGGCTTTGCTCCGCGCTGCTCTCGCTTACGCCATAGACGATCGCCGCGGTCACCAAGGACAGGCCGAGCACGCCGTACAGATAGGTGCGGAACTCCTCGTTCGGCCACACCTTCTTCCACTTACCACGGATCAGGAAGTAGTTCAAGGTGAAATTCACTCCGGCCAGGAACATGAACAGTATCATGATGTATTGGACCGATGGTGGGAACGCTGCAGCGCTGGCGTTCCGGGTACTGAATCCGCCCGTGGCCATGGTTGTCATCGCGTGGCATACCGAATCGAAGAAATCCAGCCCAAAGACCATCAAAAGGATGGTCTCCACAATGGTCAGCATGACGTACACGGCCCACAAGCGCTTGGCCGTTTCCTTGATCCGCGGATGGATCTTGTCGGCCGTCGGGCCCGGCGATTCGGCCATGAACAGCTGCATACCGCCGATGCCCAGGATGGGCAGGATCGCTATGGTAAGAACGATGATGCCCATGCCACCGATCCACTGGGTGAAGCTCCGCCAGAACAACACGCTCTTGGGAACCACTTCAATATCGACAAGTACCGATGCGCCTGTTGTGGTGAAGCCCGAAACGGTCTCGAACACGGCATCGGGGAAGTGGGCGAGCGAGCCGGACAACATGTAGGGTAGGGTGCCGCTGAGGGTAAGTACCGACCACCCCATGGCCACCACGAGAAAGCCCTCGCGCTTACCGATCGCTTTGTCGTGCTTCCAGGTACTGGACCAGACGATGATGCCGATCAGGATAGTGATACCGGCCGAGTCCAGGATCGGTAGGAGTTGTCCATCATCGAAGTACATGCTCCACGGCAAGCAAAGTAACATGCCCACCCCATTGATCATGAGCAGGAGGCCCATGATATGCAGGATGATCCGCCAGTTGAAGGATCTCATTGGAAGTACGGCGAGGTCTTCCTGACTGCACCTGGAAGGCAGAAGACCAAGACCCGGTCACCGGCTTGCAGTTCCGTGTTCCCCAATACCGGATGGCCTATGCCATCGCGCACATACCCACCGATGATGGCACTCCGAGGAAAGTGAAGATCGCGCACCCTGGCCTTTGTCACCTTGGCCCCAGGGCCGACCTGGAATTCGAGGATCTCGGCAGGCAGTCCATGCAAGTTGGCCATGGAGATCAGGTCCCCTTTTCGCACGTGTCGGAAGATCTGGCTTGCGGCAACGTGTTTCTTATTGATCAAGGTGTCGATACCGATGTTCATCGAGAGGTCGATGTACTCTATGTTCTCCACCAAAGCGATCGTCTTCGGCACATTGTGGTTCTTGGCCACGAGGCAACTCATGATATTGGTCTCAGAGTTCCCGGTCACCGCGACAAAGGCATCCATGTTGCTCACTCCTTCTTCTTCCAGCAGGTCCACGTCCCGGCAATCGCCGTTCACGATCATCACGTCCTGAAGGGTGTCCGTCAGTTCGAAGCACTTTTCCCGGTCACGTTCGATCAGTTTGACCCTGTAGCTTTTGCTGAGCTTTTTCGCTGCGGAGATCCCGATCCGGCTTCCACCGAGCACCATGATGCTGTTGATCGAAAGGCGTTTTTGGCCGGTCAGCCCGTAGATCTGCTCCACACCCTTTGGTGTGGCGATGAAGTAGGCCTTGTCCCCCGCCCGGAAAACGGTATCCCGACGAGGAATGATCACCTCGCGCTTCCTGCTTATCGCCACGTTGAGGAAGTGCAGGTCCTTGACCTGTGTCGCCACGTCCTCCGCGCTCTGGTCCACCACCATGGCGCCCTCTTCCAGTTGTACACCGAGCAGACTCAGTTTGCCACCTTCGAAATCGATGGTCTCGATAGCCGCGGAACGTTTCACCAAGGCAAGGATCTCTTCGCTCACAAGGGCCTCTGGCGAAACCAAGGCATCGATCCCGAGAGAGGTCATGTCGATGCGTTTGGTATCCAGGAATTCCGGGTTACTGATCCGGGCAATGGTCCGTTTCGCCCCCAACTTCTTCCCGATCATGGCGATGGCAAGGTTCGAGGTTTCAGAATCGGTGGCCGCGATCAGCAGGTCAGCTCGATCGATGTTCGCCATTTCCAGCACGGAAGGCGAGGTGGCATTACCGCGGACGGTTATCACGTCCAAAAGGGATTCGGCCTGTTGAAGCCTGAACTTGTCGCGGTCGATCAGGAAGATGTCCTGGGCTTCCCGACTGAGCAACTGGGCGAGATGGGTCCCCATCTCACCGGCACCGGCGATCACGATCTTCATTCGGAGGAATGCGGGTGCAAAGTAATGGAATCGGGACGCTGCTTGCTACGACCTTAGCACGGGGTCATCATCCCTCCACCACGGTCAATTTGGCGAAGCGCAACAAGAGTTGTTTCTGACCGGCGGTAGGAAAGAAGACGGTGGCCTTCAGGTCCGGGGCATTGCCCTCGATCTTCAGCACCTTGCCCTTACCGAAGCGCTCGTGTGCCACGGTCATGCCCTCGGATAGTTCTGGGCTGTCGACCCCCAAGTTGCGTGTCGCTTCCAAGGGTTTACCCGTGGATGATACCCGTTTCAGGTTCTTGCGTTGGTCGGGTGGGACCTCCGGTGTCGATCTTCGGGCGAACGGCGCAGTGGGCTTTGGTGTGCCCACACCAGGTGCCTTGCGTTCGCGACCGTACACTGGCTTGGAGGAACCTTGATCATCGGTCGATGTGCGCGGTCTGGCCCAGGGCGGGGAGCTTGGACGTTCGAAGGGGTTGGAGCGGAAGGTGGCCCGTTCGCTCTGTGCGGGCATCTCCAAGTATTTCGGATCGATCTCCTCGATGAAGCGGCTGGGCTCGCTGGTGGAGAGGTTCCCCCACTTATAGCGGCTCATGGCGTAGCTGAGCGTGGCCCGTTTTTCCGCCCGCGTCAATGCCACATAGAACAAGCGGCGCTCCTCCTCCAGGTCTGCACGGCTTTGCACCGCCATCAGGTTGGGGAACAGGTCCTCCTCCAAGCCCACGATATGCACGTATGGGAATTCGAGGCCTTTGGCGCTGTGGATGGTCATCAAGCTAACACGGTCGTTGTCGTTCGGGTCCGTATTGTCGGCATCGGTCAACAGGGCCACGTCGATCAGGAAGTCGCTCAAGGTCTTCGGCACATCGCTATCTCCCGCATCACGGTCGCTGAATTCCTTCATGCCGTTCAGCAATTCCTGGATGTTCTCGTAGCGGCTTACCCCCTCTGGCGTCTTGTCCACGAACAGTTCCTTCAGGATCCCGCTTTTCTGGGCGATGTGCTCACCGAGGGCGTGTGCGCTGTAGTTGTCCAGCATCGTTCGGAAGCTCTGGATCATCAGCACGAAATCCGCAATGGCCTTGCGCGTACCACTATGGAAGCCGAGGTCGCCAAGGTGTTCTTGGATCAGGTCCCATATCGACATCTCTTGGGCCGAGGCCGCCACGGTGAGCTTGTCCATGGTGGTTTGTCCGATCCCGCGGGCCGGGAAGTTGATCACCCGTTTCAATGCCTCTTCATCCTTGGGGTTGCATACCAAGCGGTAGTAACTGATCAGGTCCTTTATCTCCTTTCTTTGGTAGAAGCTCAACCCGCCGAAGATCCGGTAGGGCACGTTCAACTTCCGCAGCGCTTCCTCCATGCTGCGGCTTTGTGCATTGGTGCGGTAAAGGATGGCGAAACCCTTGTTGGGTACCTGCTTCTGCATCTTGGTCTCGAAGATGGAGTGCGCCACGAACTGACCCTCCTCGTTGTCGCTCAACGAGCGGTGCACGATGATCTTCTCGCCTTCGGTGTTCTCTGTCCAGATCGTCTTGGGGATCTGCTCCTTGTTCTTGTCGATCAAGGAGTTCGCGGCTCCCACGATGGTCTTGGTGCTGCGGTAGTTCTGCTCCAGCTTGAAGATCTTCTGGTCCGGGTAGTCGCTCCGGAAGTTGAGGATGTTCTGGATGTTGGCCCCGCGAAAGGAATAGATGCTCTGGCTATCGTCCCCGACGACCGTGATGTTCTCGTGGCGCGCGGCCAAGGTCTTCACGATGTTGTATTGGGCCATGTTCGTGTCCTGGTACTCGTCCACCAACAGGTATTGGAAGCGGCTCTGGTACTTGAGCATCACATCGGGGTGATCGCGGAACAGGATGTTGGTGTTGAAGAGGAGGTCGTCGAAGTCCATGGCCCCGGCACGGAAGCATCGTTCGGCGTATGCCTTATAGATCTCGCCCATGCGCTCACGCCCCACTGCCGCATCACCGGCCATCAATTCCACGTTCTCCAAGTACTCCAGCGGACCGATCAGGTTGTTCTTGGCGATGCTGATGCGACCGTGTACCTGGTTCGGTTTGTACAGCTTGTCATCGAGCTTCCATTCCTTCACGATACCACGGATCAGGCTACGACTATCGTCCGTGTCGTAGATGGTGAAGTCCTTGGGGTAGCCGAGCTTATCGGCCTCGGACCGTAGGATCCGAGCGAATACGCTGTGGAAAGTGCCCATCCAAAGGCTGCGCGCCTCGGCGCTCAAACCCGGCATATCCCGAAGGAGCAGGGCGATCCGCTCCTTCATCTCCTTGGCCGCCTTGTTCGTGAAGGTGAGCGCGAGGATCCTGAACGGGTCCACCCCCTTCGTCATCAGGTGTGCGATCCGCACCGTCAACACCTTCGTCTTTCCGCTACCGGCCCCAGCAATCACCATCATGGGGCCATCGGTGGCCTCCACAGCAGCGCGTTGGGCAGGGTTGAGCCCTTTCAAATGATCCATGAACGGCCAAAGTTAGCCTTGTGAGCTCGTGAAGAAGGTGATGGGATATCAACACTAAGGTGTGCTGCGCTGTGGGCATCATGATAGGCTCAGGTCTGTCGACGGTAGACGGCTGTCCGACGATGGCCCTCCATGACCACAACACCTCTATCCACCGCGTTTTGCAGGTCCCTGCTTGCGCTGGCCGTGCTCAATTCCGGAAAGAACTTCAGGTAATCCTTTCGACGAAAGCTCCGGTCCATTCTGCCGCGCATGGGCCCGTGCATGAGGAAGAGCTGCACGCGGTCCATCGGTGTTCGCGCCGGGTCGGGGGAGTCGAGCAGTTCGGCGAGCGCTTCATCGATCCGCTCCAAGAGGTAGGAGATGAAACCGCCGCAGTCCCCCCGTCGATCGGCATATTCGAGTGCCGCGTAATAAGCTGGTTGCGTGCGCTGGATGAATGACTCCACAGGGAGGTACGCGAACACCGGCCAGTGATGCATCAGCATCCGCTTCTGCCAGAGCCTTGCCAGCCGACCGTTGCCAGCGGTGAAGGGCCGCAGATACACCAGGCCGAAATGGAGCACACAACTGTTGAGCAGTGTGGGGAAATCATCTTCCTCTGCGTGGCGCAGCAGTTCCTGCACATGCACCGGCAGGTCGTGGGCACTGGCGGTGCGTAAGGGTTCGGGCTCGCCATATAGCACGTCCATCGGTCCCGTGCGGAAGTGGCCGGCATCCAAGGCGAGCCCGTGCATCAACACCCCGTGGGCATGGCGTAGGTCGCGGTCGATGAAGGGGTCGAACTCGGGCAGCAGGGCGTGCGCACGGTGGGTGTTCACGGCCTCGAGTGCAACAGAGCCCTCAGCTGCCAAGGCCGGCCGGTCCACCAGTTCGGCCACTGGCAAGGCGTCCAAGGCGCTACCCTCAATGGCCAAGGTGCTATGTACCGCGCTGACGTGATAGGCCTTTTCCAGGTCGGCAGGTGGTCGATGTAGGTGCCGGGCATGGACCTCACCCAGGCGCTGATGGATCGTGGCCAGCAGGTTCAACATCCGCGGACTGATCGAGTAATACGTGAGGCTTCCTACATCCATTGAATAGTATCATATGATGTTAACAAAGGTAATGGGAGTGATCGGACCTTGGGAATGAATGATGGTGGGAAACAAGCTTGCGGTGTACGCCTGGAGCACGATATCGGGCAGCTCGTGTCGCATTATCCGCTTGGATCGCAGGGATTTACGCGTTGGAGGTCCGCAGGTCCGGATCCAGACCGGATCTCCGGCGGCCGCGGTTCCGAAGAAATATTCATTCAACACCCCTTGGTGGAAAAGCCTTTTCGTGTACTTTTGCAGCCCGTTTTTACCCGGAGTACGGCGAAAACGCCTGAAAGCCAAGACGAAAGGACCTCATGCCTACCATCCAACAGTTGATCCGAAAGGGTCGTCAGACGCCGGTAACGAAGAGCAAGTCGATCGCATTGACCGCTTGCCCGCAGCGCCGTGGTGTTTGCACCAAGGTGTACACGACCACCCCGAAGAAGCCGAACTCGGCCCTTCGCAAGGTGGCCAAAGTGCGTTTGGTGAACGGTTACGAAGTGATCGCCTACATCGGCGGCGAAGGCCACAACCTCCAGGAGCATAGCATCGTGCTTGTTCGCGGCGGTCGTGTAAAGGACCTGCCCGGTGTGAAGTACCACATCGTGCGTGGTGTGTTGGACACTTCGGGAGTGGAAGGCCGCAACCAGCGTCGCAGTAAGTACGGTACCAAGCGCCCGAAAGCCGGTGCCGCTCCAGCAAAGAAAAAGTAACTGTTCACGGATAAGTAGCCATGCGTAAGAAGACCGTAAAGCACACGATCCTGCCCGACCCGAAGTTCGGGGATGTGCAAGTGACCAAGTTCGTGAACAACTTGATGTATGATGGTAAGAAGACCAAATCCTTGGACATCTTCTATAGCGCCATCGACATCGTTGCGGAGAAGAGCGGAGAGGACGGCCTCGAAGTGTTCCGCAAGGCATTGGTGAACGTGACCCCGCAAGTGGAGGTCCGTAGCCGTCGTGTAGGCGGTGCCAACTTCCAGATCCCACAGGCGGTGCGCGAGGACCGGAAGAAGAGCTTGGCAATGAAGTGGTTGATCGGGTACGCCCGCAACCGCAACGAACGCAGCATGGCCAACAAGCTGGCCAACGAGATCCTCGCAGCAGCGAAGGAGGAGGGTGCAGCATTCAAGAAGAAGGAGGAGATCCACAAGATGGCCGAGGCGAACAAGGCCTTCAGTCACTTCCGCTTCTGATAACGACGTAGAGTAAGAGAGCTATGGCGAAGAGGGACCTCAAATACACGCGCAACATCGGCATCATGGCGCACATCGATGCCGGGAAGACGACGACTTCCGAGCGCATCCTGTACTACACGGGTCTTGTACACAAGATCGGTGAAGTGCACGATGGTGCAGCCACTATGGATTGGATGGCGCAGGAGCAGGAGCGTGGTATCACGATCACCTCTGCCGCCACCACTACCAGCTGGAAATACCGCGACGATACGTACAAGATCAACTTGATCGATACGCCGGGCCACGTGGACTTCACCGTGGAGGTGGAGCGCAGCCTGCGCGTGTTGGACGGTGCTGTTGCCCTGTTCTGTGCTGTTGGTGGTGTAGAGCCCCAGAGCGAGACGGTGTGGCGTCAGGCCAACAAGTACAAGGTGCCCCGCATCGGGTTCGTCAACAAGATGGACCGCAGCGGCGCCGATTTCTTCAATGTGGTGAAGCAGATCCGCGAGCGTCTGGGTGCGAACCCGGTCCCGCTGCAGGTCCCTATCGGCGCAGAGGCCGACTTCAAAGGTGTTGTTGATCTGATCAACAACCGTGGCATGGTTTGGAACGAAGAGGACCAAGGCATGACCTGGAGCGAAGTTCCCATCCCTGCCGATCTCGTGGATACGGTGAAGGAGTGGCGCGACAAGCTCATTGAGGCCGTTGCGGAAAGCGACGACTCCTTGATGGAGAAGTACTTCAGCGACCCCGATAGCCTTTCCGAGGCGGAGATCATGGATGCCGTGCGCAAGAGCGCGATCAACATGAGCATCACGCCGATCCTCTGTGGCAGCGCCTTCAAGAACAAGGGTGTGCAGACCATGCTCGATGCGGTGATGGCCTACTTGCCGAGCCCAATGGATATCGAGGCTGTTACAGGTATCGATCCCCGCACGGATGCCGAGGTATTGCGTCGTCCTGACCCCGATGAGCCGTTCGCCGGCCTTGCGTTCAAGATCGCTACGGACCCCTTCGTTGGACGTCTGGCATTCTTCCGCGCCTACAGCGGTGTGCTGAACGCAGGTAGCTACGTATTGAACACGCGAAGTGACAAGAAGGAGCGCATCAGTCGCATCTTCCAGATGCACTCCAACAAGCAAAATGCCGTGGACCAGATCGCCGCCGGTGATATTGGTGCGGCCGTTGGCTTCAAGGACATCCGTACGGGTGACACCTTGTGCGCCGAGGAACATCCGATCGTTCTGGAGAGCATGAGCTTCCCCGAGCCGGTGATCGGTATCGCTGTGGAGCCGAAGACCCAGGCCGACCTGGACAAGATGGGAGCAGCCTTGGCCAAGTTGGCCGAGGAGGACCCGACCTTCAAAGTGCACACCGACGAGGAGACCGGCCAGACCGTGATCAGCGGGATGGGCGAGCTTCACTTGGAGATCCTTGTGGACCGCATGAAGCGCGAGTTCAAGGTGGAGTGCAACCAAGGAGCGCCTCAGGTGAAGTACAAGGAGGCCATCAGTGGTATGGTGGAGCACCGCGAGGTGTACAAGAAGCAGACGGGTGGTCGCGGTAAGTTCGCTGACATCCATGTCCGCATCGAACCACAAACGGACAACACCAAGCTGGGGCTCGAGTTCATCGATGAGATCAAGGGAGGATCGATCCCGAAGGAATTCATCCAACCCGTGGCCAAAGGTTTCGAGGCTTCGTTGAAGAACGGTGTTCTCGCTGGTTACCCGATGGAGAGCCTGAAGGTGACCTTGTACGATGGTAGCTTCCACAACGTGGACTCCGATGCCTTGAGCTTCGAGATCTGCGCGAAGACCGCCTTCCGTACCGCAATTCCGAAGTGTAAGCCGGTATTGCTCGAGCCGATCATGAAGATCGAGGTGATCACGCCTGAGGAGAACATGGGTGATATCGTTGGCGACCTCAACCGTCGTCGTGGCACTATCGTAGGCATGGACGATCGTTCCGGCGCGAAGGCCATCAAGGGCGAAGTGCCTTTGAGCGAAATGTTCGGCTATGTGACCTCGCTGCGCACGCTCTCGAGCGGCCGCGCCAGCAGCACCATGGAATTCAGTCATTACGTACCAGCACCCAACAACGTGACCGAAGCCGTCCTGGCCAAGGTGCGTGGAAAGGTTTCAGCATAACCCGCAACCAAGCGATGACCCAAAAGATCAGGATCAAGCTGCGGTCTTACGATCACAACCTCGTCGACAAGAGCGCCGAGAAGATCGTGAAGACGGTGAAGAGCACCGGCGCAGTGGTCAGTGGACCCATTCCACTGCCTACGCACAAGCGCATGTTCACAGTGCTCCGCTCGCCGCACGTCAACAAGAAGGCGCGCGAGCAATTCCAATTGTGCAGCTACAAGCGCATGATGGACATCTACAGTTCGTCCTCCAAGACGATCGATGCCCTGATGAAGCTGGAACTCCCCAGCGGCGTGGACGTGGAGATCAAGGTCTGACCCTGTAACACAACAGAGCGATGAGCGGATTGATCGGAAAAAAGATCGGGATGACGAGCCTGTTCGACGCGGAAGGAAGCCTGGTGGCTTGCACCGTGATCGAGGCCACTCCCAACGTGGTGACCCACGTGAAGACCATGGAAAAGGACGGGTATGAGGCCGTGCAGCTCGCCGCTGGTGAGCGCCGCCCCAAGAACACCCCGGCCGCTGCCATGGGCCACTACAAGAAAGCGAACACCACCCCGAAGGTGATGGCGCACGAGTTCAAGGAATTCCCACGTGACCTGAAGCTGGGGGACAGCATCGGTGTCGACCTCTTCTTCGAAGGTGGTTTTGTGACCGTGACCGGCAACGGCAAGGGAAAGGGGTTCCAAGGCGTCGTGAAGCGTCACGGCTTCAGCGGTGTCGGTGAAGCGACCCACGGTCAGCACGACCGTAGCCGTGCGCCCGGTTCCTTGGGCGGAAGCTCGTACCCAAGCCGCGTGTTCAAAGGCATGCGTATGGCAGGCCGTATGGGTGGAAAGAAGATCACCACCGAGAACCTGCGCGTGGTGAAGATCGACAAGGACAAGAACCTCATTCTGTTGAAGGGCACCGTACCGGGACCCAAAGGCAGCTTTGTGATCATCTGGAAGTAAGATGGAACTCGAGATCCACAGCAAGGACGGCAAGTCCACCGGCAAGAAGGCCAAGCTCAACGACGCGGTGTTCGCGATCGAGCCGAACGATCATGCGATCTGGCTTGATGTGAAGCAACATCTCGCCAACAAGCGTCAAGGCACCGCCAAGACCTTGGAGAAGAGCGAGCTGAGCGGAAGCACCAGGAAGCTGCACCGTCAGAAAGGCACGGGAGGCGCCCGTAAGGGTTCCATCAAGAGCCCGCTGCTCAAGGGTGGTGCCCGCGTGTTCGGTCCTCGTCCCCGCGACTACCATTTCAAGTTGAACAAGAAGGTGAAGGACCTTGCTCGTCGCAGCGCCCTGACCTACAAGGCGAAGGACGGATCCCTGAAGGCGATCGACGGCCTGAGCATGAGCGCTCCCAAGACCAGTGAGTTCGCAGCCTTCCTGAAGGCCTTCGAGCTCGGCGCACGCAAGAGCTTGGTGGTGGTGCCTGCGAAGGACGACATCATCCTCATGAGCGCACGCAATCTGCAGGGTGCACGTGTGGTGGTGGCCTCCGAGCTCAACACCTACGACATCATGAACGCCAACGGCCTTCTGATCATGAAGGAAGCCATCGCACCGTTGGAAACCATTCTTACCAAGTAAGCCATGAGCCAGATCATCATTCGTCCGATCGTTACCGAGAAGATGACCGCCCAAGGCGAGAAGGAGAACCGCTTCGGCTTCGTTGTGGCCAAGACCAGCAACAAGGTGCAGATCAAGAACGCAGTGGAGAAGGAGTACAACGTCACGGTGACGGGTGTGCGTACCATGATCTGCCGCGGAAAGAGCCGCACTCGTTATACCAAGAACCTTATCCTGAAAGGCAGCACGCAGAGCTTCAAGAAAGCGATCGTGTCCGTGAAGGAAGGGGAGACCATCGACCTCTACACCAGCATCTGACCCGTAAGGATCCAGAACAATGGGCATACGTAAACTCAACCCGGTCACTCCCGGCACCCGTCACAAGGTGATCGTGGACTTCGAAGGCGTCACCACGCGTGTACCTGAGAAGTCATTGACCAGCGGTACCGTCAAGAGCGGTGGCCGTAACCACACAGGTAAAATGACCATGCGCTACATCGGTGGTGGTCACAAACAGCGCTACCGCATCATCGACATGAAGCGGGACAAGCATGGCATTCCGGCCGTGGTGAAGACGATCGAGTACGATCCGAACCGCACCGCACGGATCGCCTTGTTGTTCTACGCCGATGGTGAGAAGCGCTACATGCTCGCTCCGAACGGCCTCAAGGTCGGTCAGGAGGTGTTGAGCGGCCTCACCAACGTTCCACCGGAAGTGGGGAACACCTTGCCGTTGAGCCAGATCCCGCTGGGTACGGTGGTGCACAACATCGAACTGAAGCCTGGAAAGGGTGGTTCGATCGCGCGCAGCGCTGGCACATTTGCACAGCTCAGCGCGCGTGAAGGCAAGTACGCCACACTGAAGATGCCGAGCGGTGAGGTCCGCATGATCCTGGTGACCTGTTTGGCCACCGTGGGAACCGTGAGCAACGGTGAGCACATGCTGCAGAAGAGCGGTAAGGCCGGCCGTACGCGCTGGCAGGGTCGTCGTCCACGCACCCGTCCTGTTGCCATGAACCCGGTCGATCACCCAATGGGTGGTGGTGAGGGTCGTGCCTCGGGTGGACACCCACGGAGCCGCAAGGGTCTGTTGGCCAAGGGGAAGAAGACCCGTGCACCGAAGAATACGTCGAACAAGTTCATCATCGAACGCATCAACGCCCGCAAAGGCGCCTGATCAACGCAATAGCCTATGAGCCGTTCACTCAAGAAACCACCGTTCATCCACTACAAGCTCAACAAGCGTGTAGGCGAGGCACAGGCCTCCGGGAAGAAGAACGTCATCAAGACCTGGTCGCGCGCCAGCACCATCAGCCCCGATTTCGTGGGTCTGACGATCGCCGTGCACAACGGGAACAAGTTCATCCCGGTATACGTGACCGAGAACATGGTAGGCCACAAGTTGGGCGAGTTCGCACCGACCCGTACCTACCGCGGCCACTCCGGTAACAAGAAGAACTGATCACCATCATGGGACAGCGTAAGAAACTAGCAGCGAACGTGCGTAAAGAGGCCATGAAGACCGTGGCCATCGCACACCTGCGCAACGTACCGACCTCGCCGCGCCGCATGCGCCAAGTGGCGGACCTGATCCGTGGTGTGGAGGTGGAAAAGGCGCTGGGGATCCTGCGCTTCAGCACCCGTCACAGCAGCCGTGATCTGGAGAAGCTTCTGATCAGTGCGATCTCCAACTGGGAGGCCAAGAACGAAGGCCAGCGTGCCGACGAGTCCGGCCTTGTGGTGAAGAGTATCCAAGTGAACGAGGCGCGTGGTCTGAAGCGCATGCTTCCGGCCCCACAAGGACGCGCGTACCGCATGAAGAAGCGTAGCAACCACGTGAGCCTGATCGTGGATACCGTTAACCAGGAAGCCTAAGAGAACATGGGACAGAAAGCACATCCGATAGGCCAACGCCTGGGTTATATCAAGGGCTGGGACAGCAATTGGTACGGCGGTAAGAACTACACCGAGAAGTTGGTGGAGGACGAGAAGATCCGTTTGTACCTGATGGCGCGCCTGAAGAAGGCCAGCGTCGCCAAGATCGTGATCGAGCGCACCTTGAAGTTGGTGACCGTTACGATCAACACGGCCCGCCCAGGTGTCATCATCGGAAAAGGAGGCGCCGAGGTGGACAAGTTGCGCGAGGAGCTCAAGAAGCTCACCGGCAAGGACGTCCAGATCAACATCTTCGAGATCAAGCGTCCGGAACTGGATGCCCGTTTGGTGGCCGATAGCATCGCTCGCCAGCTCGAAGGTCGTATCAGCTTCCGTCGCGCCATGAAGATGGCCGTTGCAAGCACGATGCGCATGGGTGCAGAAGGCATCAAACTGCAGGTCTCCGGCCGATTGAACGGCGCAGAGATCGCACGTACCGAGAAGTACCGTGATGGTCGTGTGCCATTGCATACGCTCCGTGCGGACATCGATTTCGCCATCACCGAGGCGCACACCAAAATGGGTCGTATCGGGGTGAAGTGCTGGATCATGCGTGGCGAAGTGTTCGGCAAGCAGGACCTGAGCCCGAACCAGGGTCAGGCGAAAGGAGGCCCATCGGGCCCACGCATGGGCGGAGATCGTCCCGATCGTCGCGGCGGAGATCGTCGTGGACCGGGTGGTGACCGTCGTGGAGGAGGACGTGGAGGAGATTTCCGTGGCGGGGACCGTCGCGGTGGAAACAACCGTAACAGCTAAGAGAGATGTTGCAACCGAAGCGCAGCAGGCGCCGCAATATGCATAAGGGCCGCATGAAGGGCCAAGCCCAGCGTGGCCACCGTGTGACCTTGGGATCCTTCGGCCTGAAGGGCATGGAGAGCGTTTGGCTCACCAGCCGCCAGATCGAATCCGCCCGTGTAGCCCTGACCCGTTACATGAAGCGTCAGGGTCAGGTGTGGATCAAGGTGTTCCCTGATAAGCCAGTGACCAGCAAGCCTGCAGAGGTACGTATGGGTAAGGGTAAAGGAGCCTTGGACCATTGGGTGGCGGTCTGCCATGCCGGCCGTATCATCTTCGAGGTGGACGGAGTGCCGATGGAGACTGCGAAGGAAGCATTGCGCTTGGCGGCCCAGAAGCTGCCGATCCCCACGAAGTTCGTGGTGCGTGAAGACTATGACGGCCAATAAGAGCCAGCCATGAAGAAGAAAGGAACCGAATTGAAGGACCTCACGGTCGCCGAGTTGATGGACAAGCTCCAGGAGGAGCGGTCCGGCTTGACGAAGCTGCGCTTTGCGCACGCAGTGAGCCCCGTGGAAAGCCCTGTTCAATTGCGCACCAAGCGCAAGGACGTGGCGCGCATCCTCACCGAGCTTCGCAAGCGCGAACTCGCTAACACGAACAACCAATGAGCACCACACCCACGACCGTGGAGCGCAACCTGCGCAAAGAGCGTATCGGCATCGTCACCAGCGACAAGATGAACAAGAGCGTCGTTGTGAAGGTGGAGCGCCGGGTGATGCACCCCAAGTACGGCAAGTTCGTAAAGCTCTCCAGCACCTTCATGGCGCATGACGAGAAAGGCGAAGCCCACATCGGCGACACCGTGCGCATCAGCGAAACCCGCCCCATCAGCAAGCTCAAGCGCTGGCGTGTGGTGGAGATCATGGAACGTGCCAAGTAAACAACACTGAGCGATGATCCAACAGGAATCCAGGCTGAACGTGGCCGATAACAGTGGCGCCAAGGAGGTGCTCTGCATCCGCGTTCTCGGGGGCACGGCCCGCCGTTATGCACGCATCGGTGATACGATCGTGGTGACCATCAAGCATGCCTTGCCGAACGGCGGTACCAAGAAGGGTACCGTGCACAAGGCGGTGGTGGTGCGAACCAAGAAGGAAACACGTCGCAAGGACGGTAGCTATATCCGCTTCGACGACAACGCCGTGGTGCTGCTCGATGCGGCCGGTGAGATGAAGGGTACCCGCATCTTCGGACCCGTGGCCAAGGAGCTGCGCGAGAAGAAGTTCATGAAGATCATCTCCCTTGCACCCGAGGTGCTCTAAGCGAACACGAGCCATGCAAAAGAAGACGCATATCAAGAAGGGTGACCTGGTGAAGGTCATCGCTGGCAACGCCCGCCACGAGAAGGTCAATACCGGCCGTGTGCTGGAGGTGGACCGCGAGCGCAACCGTGCCATCGTGGAAGGCATCAACCTGAACAAGAAGCACAGCAAGCCGACCACGGCCAACCCGCAAGGGGGCATCGTGGAAAAGGAGGGACCGATCCACCTGAGCAACCTGATGCTGATCGACGCGAAAACGGGAGAGCCCGGACGTGTCGGACGCAAGATCACCAAGGAAGGTACGATCGAGCGTTTCGTGAAGACCAAGAAGAACGCAGCCAAGTAAGAACGCCATGAGCTACGTACCCAGGCTTCGAGCCAAATACAAGAAAGAGGTGGCTCCCGAGCTCCAGAAGGAGTTCGGCTACACCAGCACCATGCAGGTGCCCCGCCTCACCAAGATCAGCTTGAACCAAGGCCTTGGCAGCGCCGTTGGTGACAAGAAGATCGTTGAGAACGCGATCGTGGAGATGACCAGCATCGCCGGACAGAAGGCCGTGCAGACCATCTCGCGCAAGGACATCAGTAACTTCAAACTGCGTAAGGGCATGCCGATCGGTGCCCGTGTCACCCTCCGTGGCGACCGTATGTACGAGTTCCTCGATCGCCTGATCGCGGTGAGCCTTCCGCGTACCCGTGACTTCCGTGGCGTACCTGCCAAGGGATTCGACGGACGTGGGAACTTCACCATGGGTGTGAAGGAGCAGATCATCTTCCCGGAGATCGACATCGACAAGGTGACGAAGCTGCAGGGGATGGACATCACCTTCGTGACCACTGCGAAGACCGATACGGAAGCCAAAGCCCTGCTGAAGGCCTTCGGGTTCCCGTTCGCTGACAAGGACAAGAAATAACGACCAGACACTACGACCATGGCCAAGGAATCAATGAAAGCCCGTGAGCGGAAGCGCGCGAAGATGGTGGAGAAGTATGCCGCCAAGCGGGCGAAGCTGAAAGCCGCCGGTGACTGGGAAGGGCTGCAGAAGCTCCCCGCCAACAGCAGCAAAGTGCGTATGCACAACCGTTGCCAGTTGACCGGACGTCCGCGTGGTTACATGCGCATCTTCGGGATCTCCCGGAACGTGTTCCGCAATATGGCGCTTGAGGGAAAGATCCCGGGCGTAACAAAAGGTACCTGGTAAGCTACACGATACGACCATGACGACCGACCCGATCGCCGATTATTTGACCCGTTTGCGCAATGCCATCCAGGCGCGCAAGAAGGTCGTTGAGGTGCCAGCGAGCAACCTCAAGAAGGACATCACTCGCATCCTCTACGACAAGGGCTACATCCTTTCGTGGAAGGCTGAGGAGGATGGCAAGCAAGGCATGATCAAGATCGCCTTGAAATACAACCAACAGACGCGCCAGAGCGCCATCAAGGAACTCACCCGCGTGAGCTCCCCTGGCCTGCGCAAGTACGCCCATGCCGAGGACCTTCCTCGCGTGTTGAACGGTCTCGGCGTGGCCATCATCTCCACCAGCCGTGGTGTGGTCACCGACAAGGAGGCGCGCAAGCTGAACGTGGGAGGTGAGGTATTGTGCTACGTGAGCTAAGACAGAAAGAAGATGTCACGCATAGGAAAATCACCGATCCAAGTCCCCACCGGGGTGCAGGTCACGATCAGCGACAAGAACCTGGTGACCGTAAAAGGTCCGAAGGGCACCTTGGAGCAGTCCGTGGATCCCGCGATCAGCCTGAAACAGGAGGGAACCGAGATCACATTGAGCCGCCCGAGCGATGCCAAACCGCACCGGTCCAAGCACGGTCTGTACCGTTCCTTGGTAGCCAACATGGTGAAGGGGGTGAGCGAAGGGTTCGTGATCGAACAAGAGCTGGTGGGTGTGGGTTACCGCGCCACCACCAAGGGGCAACAGTTGCAACTGTCGCTCGGTTTCTCGCACACGATCGTGATCGAGCTTCCGCCGCAGATCAAGGTGAGCGCGGAGCAGCAAAAAGGAAAGAACCCCATCATCCGGATGGAATCACCGGACAAGCAACTCATCGGCCAGGTGGCCGCCAAATTGCGCTCGTTGCGTAAGCCGGAGCCATACAAGGGCAAAGGTGTGCGTTTCGTGGGCGAGCAGGTGCGTCGTAAGGCAGGTAAAGCAGCCGGTAAATAAGAACGACCATGGCATTCGATAGGATCACACGCCGACTGAAGATCAAGCAACGCGTACGCAAGTCCGTGCATGGCACGCCTGAGCGTCCACGTCTCTCGGTCTACCGCAGCAACACGGGCATGTATGCCCAGATCGTGGATGACGAAGGGGGGCGTACCCTCGTGAGCGCCTCTTCCCTGAAGGACAAGAAGGCGAACGGCATCCCGAAGATCGAACAGGCCAAGGTCGTTGGCCAGAGCATCGCCGAGAAGGCGAAGGCCGCTGGTATCGACAAGGTGGTGTTCGACCGAAACGGATATCTCTATCATGGTCGGGTGAAGGCCCTGGCCGAAGCAGCCCGCGAAGCAGGCCTCAATTTCTGATCATACCGAACACATGTCTGAGACGAACATCAAGAAGGTCAAGAGCAGCGACCTGGAGCTGAAGGACAAGCTCGTGGCACTGAACCGCGTGACCAAGGTCACCAAGGGAGGCCGCACCTTCACCTTCGCCGCCATTGTGGTGGTTGGGAACGAGAACGGTGTGGTGGGCCACGGCCTGGGCAAAGCCAAGGAGGTACAGGAGGCGATCGCCAAGGGTATCGACGATGCCAAGAAGAACCTGGTGAAGGTGCCTGTGCTGCGTGGAACGATCCCGCACGCTCAAGAAGGCAAGTTCGCAGGTGCCCAAGTGTTCCTGAAGCCGGCCGCGCACGGTACCGGTGTCATCGCCGGCGGTGCCATGCGTGCCGTATTGGAGAGCGTAGGCATCACCGACGTATTGGCCAAGAGCAAGGGCAGCAGCAACCCGCACAACGTGGTGAAGGCCACGATCGAAGCGCTGACGAGCATGCGTGACGCCAATGCGGTGAGCATGCAGCGCGGTATCAAACTGGAACGCGTTTTCAACGGATAATATCGATCCATCGAGCCATCGAAGGACCACGCACATGAGCAAGTTGACCATTACCCAGAAGCACAGCCAGATCAAGTGCCCGAAGCGCCAGAAGGACACCCTTAAGGCCTTGGGCCTGGGTCGCATCGGCAAGGTCGTCGTTGTGGAAGGCACCCCGCAGATCCGCGGCATGGTGGAGAAAGTGCATCACCTGGTAGCCGTTACGGAGGCTTGAACCATTAGAAGAGAACGATCATGGATCTGAGCAAATTGAAGCCCGCTGAAGGGGCCACGAAGAAGGAGAAGCGCATCGGTCGCGGCCAAGGCAGCGGACGTGGTGGCACCTCCACGAAGGGACACAAGGGCCAGAAGGCTCAGGCCGGTTACAACCGCAAGCGTGGTTTCGAGGGTGGACAGACCACCCTTACCCGTCGCTTGCCGAAGTTCGGCTTCACGAACCCGACGCGTGTGGAGTACAAGGGGATCAATCTGGACGCGATCCAGACCCTCGTCGAGTCCAAGGGCCTCAAGGCCGTTGACCCGGCGGTCCTTTACGCCAATGGCTTGATCGCTAAGAACGACAAGCTCAAAGTGTTGGGTCGTGGTGAACTGAAAGGAGCGGTGAGCATCACCGCGCATGCTTTCAGCGCTACCGCCAAGGCGGCCATCGAGGCCAAAGGCGGCAAGGCGGAGACCATCGTGACCGTTGTTGATAAGAAGGCCGAGCAAGAGAAGAAGGCATGAAGAACATGATCGACACGATCAAGAACATCTGGCGCATCGATGAGCTGCGGAACCGCATCCTCATCACGCTGGGTCTGTTGTTGATCTACCGCATCGGTAGTTTCATCGTATTGCCGGGTGTGGACAGCGCACGGCTGGCCTCCGGCTCTGCGGGTGGCGGTGGTATCGTGGAGATCCTGTCGATCTTTACCGGTGGTGCCTTCACCAGGGCGTCCATCTTCGCGTTGGGCATCATGCCGTACATCAGTGCAAGCATCATCATGCAGCTGATGGGTATCGCGGTACCAGCGGTGCAGAAGAAGCAGAAAGAGGAGAGCGGTCGCCGGCAGATCAATCAGTGGACGAGGTACCTCACCATCCTGATCTGTGTGTTCCAGGCCCCGAGCTACATCTATGCCACCATCGACGCAGGCGCTCGTCCGGACAGCCAGTTCTGGTTGTTCACCAGCATTGTGATCCTCACCTGCTCCACCCTCTTCGTGATGTGGTTGGGCGAGCGGATCACGGAGCGTGGTCTCGGCAACGGGATCTCCCTGATCATCATGATCGGTATCATCGCTCTTTTACCGCAGTCCTTCGCACAGGAGGTCGTGGGCCGCATGGGTCCTGGAGGCGGTGGATTGGTATTGCTCCTTGTCGAGATCGTACTTTGGGTGTTGATCATCGCGGGTTGCATCTTGTTGGTACAAGGTACCCGAAGGATACCGGTGCAGTTCGCCAAGCGCGTACAGGGCAACAAGCAGTACGGCGGGGTCCGGAACTACATTCCATTGAAAGTGAACGCGGCAGGCGTCATGCCGATCATCTTCGCACAGGCCATCGTGCTGGTGCCGATGTATCTGGCACAGGCCTTCGAAACGCCACCCCAATGGTTGGTGAGCATCGCGAACAGCCAAGGAGCGTTCTACAACTTCAGCTTATTACTGATTGTGGTGCTGTTCACGTACTTCTACACGGCGATCACGGTCAACCCGAACCAGTTGGCCGATGACATGAAGCGCAACGGTGGGTTCATTCCTGGTGTGAAGCCGGGCAAGAGCACCGCTGGTCATATCGATGAACTGTTGTCACGCATCACCCTGCCAGGCGCCATCTTCCTGGGTCTGGTGGCGATCCTGCCGGCCTTCGCCGTCATGTTCGGCATCAAGCAGGGCTTCGCACAGTTCTTCGGAGGAACATCGTTGTTGATCATGGTGGGCGTATTGTTGGATACGCTGCAGCAGATCGAGAGTCATTTGTTGATGCGGCACTATGATGGTCTGATGAAATCGGGCCGCATCAAAGGAAGAGCGGGAGGAGCGGCCTATGGCCTTGCGGGATAGATCATGGGTAAGTCCGTGATCATTCTGAGCGAGGACGAGATCGCATTGGTGAGGGAAAGTTCTTTACTTGTTGGAAGGACCTTGGCTGAAGTGGCACGCCACATCGCGCCCGGAGTCACGACCGGAAAACTCGACGCCTTGGCGGAAGAGTTCATCCGGGACCACGGTGCCGTACCGGGCTTCAAAGGCCTTTACGGATGCCCGAGCACATTGTTGACCAGTGTGAACGAGCAAGTGGTGCATGGGCTACCCGGTGACCGACCGTTGAAGGATGGTGATATCGCCAGTGTGGATTGCGGCGTGCTGATGAACGAATTCTACGGTGACAGCGCTTACACGTTCTGTGTAGGGGAGGTGGCTCCGGAGACCTTGGAGTTACTACGTGTGACCCGGGAATGTTTGATGCTCGGTATCGCGCAAGCAGCGGAGAACAACCGCACAGGTGATATCGGATCCGCGATCCAGCAGCATGCCGAATTGAACGGATACGGTGTGGTGCGGGAACTTGTGGGGCACGGCGTTGGCCGCAAGCTGCACGAGGCACCGGAAGTTCCGAACTACGGCAAACGTGGGCACGGTGTAAGATTGAAGAGCGGAATGGCTCTTGCGATCGAACCCATGATCAATATGGGCGTGAAGGAGGTGAAGCAGATGAGCGATGGCTGGACCGTGGTGACACGGGACGGTAAGCCGAGTGCGCATTTCGAACACACCGTGGTGGTGAGAGCCGGAAAAGCAGAGGTCCTATCAACGTTCCAGTACATCGAGGATGTGCTGGAGAAGAAAGGAGAATTGATAACGAAAGGATAACCTCGGCCCATAGGGTCGAACGAGAACGAAAAGGAAGGCATGAGCAAGACCGGAACGATAGAGCAGGACGGCGTCATCAAAGAGGCGCTGAGCAATGCCATGTTCCGTGTGGAGCTGGAGAACGGTCACGTGATCGTTGCCCACATCTCGGGAAAGATGCGGATGCACTACATCCGGATCCTACCGGGAGATAAAGTGAAAGTGGAGATGAGCCCGTATGACCTCAGCAAAGGGCGCATCACCTTCCGATACAAAAGCTGATACTAGACACCCAGGAAACCATGAAGGTCAGGGTCTCACTCAAGAAACGCTCAGCGGACTGCAAGATCGTCCGTCGGAAAGGGCGTCTGTACATCATCAACAAGAAGAACCCGAAGTTCAAGCAGCGTCAAGGCTGATAAACGCACGACCATGGCACGTATCGCAGGTATCGACCTACCGAAGACCAAACGGGGCTGCATCGGCCTCACGTACATCTATGGCATCGGCCGCAGCCGCGCTCTCGAGATCCTCGAGAAAGCAGGTGTGGACCCGGACACCAAAGTGGACGACTGGACCGATGACGAACAGGCGAACATTCGCCAATACATCAACGAGCAGGTCAAGGTGGAGGGTGCCTTGCGCAGCGAAGTGCAATTGGGCATCAAGCGCCTGATGGACATCGGAAGCTACCGTGGGCAGCGTCACCGTGCCGGTCTTCCGGTGCGTGGGCAGCGTACCCGCACCAACAGCCGCACCCGTAAGGGCAAACGGAAAACGGTGGCCAACAAGAAGAAAGCGACCAAGTAAGATCAGTTGCCAGTTGTCAGTTGCCAGTAGGCAGCTACTGACAACGGACAACGGACAACCGACAACTGGATAACACATGGCAAAGCAAGAAGGCAAGGGCGGCGGAGCCGCCGGTAAGAAGAAAAAGAAGAACGTGGTGGTCGAGGCCTACGGTCAGGCACACATCCGCGCTACGTTCAACAACCTGATCATCAGCCTCACCAACAACAAGGGTGAAGTGATCAGCTGGTCCTCCTCCGGCAAGCAAGGCTTCCGTGGCAGCAAGAAGAACACCCCGTATGCCGGCCAGCTCAGTGCTGAGGAGGCTGCACGCGAGGCGCATGATCTTGGTCTGCGCAAGGTGAAGGTCTTCGTGAAAGGACCAGGTGGTGGACGTGAAAGCGCCATCCGCGCATTGCACAACAGCGGTGTCGAGGTCACGGAGATCGTGGACATCACCCCGATGCCGCACAACGGTTGCCGCCCACCGAAAAAGCGTCGCGTTTAAGAACAAGAACCCGTAGGGGTGGAATTCCTTCACCCCGTTGTTGGTGTCCATTAATAGGACGGACACCCAAACCAGAAGAAGATGGCACGTTACACAGGACCCAAGACCCGGATCGCCCGCAAGTTCAAGGAAGCGATCTATGGCCCGGACAAGTGGATGGAGCGCAAGCCCCACGCCCCCGGACAACATGGACCGAATGCTCGCCGACGCAAAAAGGAGAGCGAATACAGCGTCCAGCTGCGTGAAAAGCAAAAAGCGAAGTACACTTACGGCATCCTCGAGCGCCAGTTCGAGAAGATGTACCACATCGCATCGAGCAAGCGCGGTATCACCGGTGAATTGTTGCTCCAGTTGTGCGAGTCGCGCTTGGACAATACCGTGTTCCGCCTGGGCATCGCCCCGACCCGTCGTGCAGCCCGCCAGTTGGTGAGCCATGGCCACGTGGTGGTGGACGGTAAGCTGGTGAACATCCCGAGCTACAACCTGCGTCCTGGGCAAACCGTGGCGGTGCGCGAGCGCAGCCGCTCCTTGGAGACCATCTCGAACAGCGTTTCGGTGAACAATAGCCGTTTCGACTGGTTGGAGTGGAACCCGAGCACCATGACCGGTAAGTTCATTGCTGCACCGGAGCGTGCCCAGATCCCAGAGAACATCCGCGAGCAGTTGATCGTGGAATTGTACTCCAAGTAACGGTACAATGGTCGCTGGCCCTGCATCGTCCACAGGGTCGGACCAACGAACGAGGAGAGCGGAAAGGACCACGGAATACCCAACAGTGAACAGCGCTGTTGGACACTGAACAACGAACAACGAACCACAACATGCCCATTCTCGAATTCCAGCGGCCCGATAAGGTCACGATGATCGAATCCGACGACCAGAAAGGCTCCTTCGAGTTCCGTCCCCTAGAACCGGGTTACGGGATCACGATCGGCAACGCCTTGCGTCGCATCCTGCTGTCCTCCTTGGAGGGACACGCCATCACTTCCGTTCGTATCGACGGGGTGGACCATGAGTTCAGCACCATCAAAGGGGTCATGGAGGACATGACGGAGATCGTTCTCAACCTGAAGCAAGTGCGTTTCCGCCGCCAGTTGGATGACGTGAGCACCGAGAAGGTCTCCTTCACGGTCACTGGTAAGGACACGTTCACCGCAGGTGATATCGGGAAGCACACAACAGGCTTCCAAGTATTGAACCCTGAGCTGGTGATCGCGAACATGGAGAGCAATGTGAAGCTTCATGTGGAGATCACCGTTGGCAAAGGCCGCGGATACGTTCCAGCCGACGAGAACAAGGTGGAAGGTGCGCCGATCGGCACCATCTACATCGACTCGATCTTCACACCGATCAAGAACGTGAAGTACAACGTGGAGAACACGCGTGTGGAGGAGAAGACGGACTACGAGAAGCTCACCATCGAGGTGATGTCCGACGGTAGCATCACCCCGAAGAATGCCCTCCAAGAGGCCGCCAAGATCCTGATCCACCACTTCATGCTGTTCAGCGATGAGCGCATCAGCTTGGATGTTGAGGAGCGCGTTGAGACCGAGGAGTTCGACGAAACGAGCTTGCACATGCGCCAGTTGCTGAAGACCAAGTTGGTCGACATGGACCTGAGCGTGCGCGCACTGAACTGCTTGAAGGCCGCCGATATCGAGACCCTCGGTGATCTGGTTTCCTTCAACAAGAACGACCTCTTGAAGTTCCGCAACTTCGGTAAGAAGAGCTTGACCGAGTTGGAGGACCTCGTGGAGAACAAGGGCCTGAGCTTCGGGATGAACGTGGCGAAATACAAATTGGACAAAGAGTAAGGTTGAGGGTTGAAGGTTGGCGTTGTTGCGGATTGCATCCCAACTCCCAACCCACGGTCCACCTTCCAACCTGCAACATCGACTACCATGAGACACGGAAACAAGAACAACGCGCTCGGCCGCAAGAAGGCCCACCGCGACGCGCTCCTGAGCAATTTGGCGATCTCCCTGATCGACCACAAGCGCATCGAGACCACTCTGGCCAAGGCGAAAGCGCTGCGCCTGTATGTGGAGCCCTTGATCACCAAGAGCAAGGACGATACCACCCACAGCCGTCGTGTGGTCTTCAGTGAGCTACAGAACAAGGAGGCCACTGCGGCACTTTTTCGCGATGTGGCTCCGAAGGTCGCTACCCGTCCAGGAGGATACACGCGCATCATCAAGTTGGGAAACCGCTTGGGTGATGCTGCCGAAATGGCGATGATCGAGCTCGTGGACTTCAATACCACCTATACCAAGGAGAAGTCCGCCGGCACGGCCAAGAAGACGCGTCGTACCCGCAAGACCGCGGTCAAGTCGGACGCTCCCAAAGAAGAAGCTCCGAAGAACGAGGCCAAGGCCGAGGGCGGAGAGGAAGAGGCGAAGGGCGATTAATTACGGACCAAAGCATTGAAAGGGCGCCCTACAAGGCGCCCTTTTTGCATCTCCATTGGTCCCCACGGCCGATGCTCGATCGGAAATCAGCCTTTACTCTTGGAGCGGATCGAAGGCCAAACAAGAACAGCGAACAGGATGATCAATGGAAGGAGCGGAACGAGGAACCTGCCGCTCCATTCGTCGTGGGTCAGACCTACAAGGGCGGTGTATGTGAGTGAGATCGCCAAGGTCAGTTGTACGACCGAGTTCCCGCGCTTGAGCCAAAGGCCAAGTGCTGCAAGCGGATACAACACGTAGTACAGCGAAACGAAAGCGTTGTGGCCTGCGGAATACCAAGGTCGGGTCAAGGTGAATAGCGAAATGATCCGTTGCAGGGTCAACTCGAGCCACTCCGATGGCCCGACCTTCGTGATCAAGTACCACTGTGCATCGAGTATCCGCGACCCTTCGAGGTCGGAAGCCTCATAGGCATAAGCAGGGACCCCTGCAATCACATGACCCTCAGCGATCGGCGCCAGTTGTGCATGTTCCACACCCGGAATGCAGATCGCACCCATCAATAGCAACATGCCGCCGACCAGCAATGCGCATACGCGGGTGCGTTCCGCGATCAGCCTCCAAATGAAGGCAGGGCCAATGAAGAGCATCCCTACCGGCCGGGCGAAGAGGAGCAGAAGCCCGAGTCCGATGGTACTCGCACCGAGCCGCTCATTTCGCGTGATGCGTTCCAAGAACAGGATCGTGAGGCTGGTGAAGAAGTGTTCGGTGTACAAGGCCAATGCCCATACCTGGACCGGATAGCACAAGAGCAGAATGGCCATAGCGATGTTCCCATGTGCCTGGGAAGATGAAAGCCGTTCGACCCATTTCGAAAAGGCGAAAGCGGCGATCAGTCCCAAGGCCAGCTGTGCCACGATCGCGCCACCGGGGACACCCAATGCCACCAACGGAACAAGGAAGAGCACGTATGAAGCGTACTTCAGGTAATTGCCGAACAGGTCGTGCACTTCACCGTTCAACAAGTCCTGCGCGCAGCCCAGGTATTTCTGCGCCTCCAGATCGAAGCGCACGCCCTGGTGCATCAGCATTCCCCCTATAAAGAGAAGATGCGCCGCGCCGATCACCCATCGCAAGGAAGGGCGGGAGGACCATTGAAGGATTCGTTGTGAGTAGGCGATGATCAAAAGTAGGGTGGCGTTATCAACAGTTGTGGACGATCCGCTTCCAGCCCTTCCCCCGGTGCGGGTATCTTTGCCGCTCAGGATCAAACGCCCCGTCCATGCTCGTAAGTCAACGCCCCCAAGCCGTTCTACTTCTCGCCGACGGGACCGTCTTTCACGGACGGGCGATCGGTGCTTCCGGGGAAACGGTCGGGGAGATCTGCTTCAATACGGGCATGACCGGATATCAGGAGATCTTCACGGACCCCAGCTACACGGGCCAGATCATGACGATGGCCACACCACATGTAGGTAACTACGGGGTGAAGGTGGATGAGGAGGAAGGGCCCAAGCTCAGTATCGCCGGACTGGTGGTGAAGAAGTTCAGTGAGGTCTGGAGCCGGGCCGGTGGGGACGGTTCATTGGATGATCACCTGAAGGCGTCCAATGTGGTCGGCATCAGCGATATCGACACGCGGAAATTGGTGCGCCACATCCGTGATCATGGTGCGCAGAATGCGATCATCAGCAGTTCGGAGATGGATCTGAACGTGTTGAAGAAGCAGTTGGCGGCAGCGCCTTCCATGGAAGGATTGGAGCTCTCCAGCCGCGTCAGTACCCGCACGGCCTACGAGGTGGGTCCGGAGGAAGCGAGTTTCCGAGTGGCCTTGGTGGACTTCGGAGTAAAACGGAACATCGAGCGCTGCCTCACCGAACGTGGCTGCCGTGTAAAGGTGTTCCCGATGGATACTCCTGCCGCCACGATCCTTGGATGGGCCCCGAACGGCATCATGCTCAGCAACGGTCCCGGTGACCCAGGGGCCATGGCGAAAAGCGTGGAACTTGTTCGAAGCATCGTGGCCAGCGGACTGCCCGTTTTCGGGATCTGCCTGGGCCATCAGTTGTTGGCAGAGTCCTTGGGCATGGCCACGGTGAAAATGCATCATGGTCACCGAGGCATCAACCATCCCGTAAAGGACCTGACCACGGGTCGCGACGAGATCACTTCGCAGAACCACGGATTCGTGGTGGAACGCAGCGATGCGGAAGGACATGCGGAGGTCGAGATCACGCACGTTCACCTGAATGATGATAGCGTGGCCGGTTTCCGCATCAAGGGTCGACCGGTGTTCAGTGTTCAGTACCACCCCGAAGCCGGACCGGGACCCTTGGACAGCCGATACCTCTTCGATCGGTTCGTGGATAACATGCGCGCACGAATTGGCGTAGAACGGGTCCAACACCAGAACGCCTAAACCGTATTTGAAATGAGTTTGATCGCCAAGATCCATGCCCGCGAGATCCTTGATTCGCGGGGAAATCCGACCATTGAAGTAGACGTGTGGACCGATTCCGGCCATTTCGGTCGTGCCGCAGTTCCAAGTGGGGCGAGCACCGGAGCGCACGAAGCCTCGGAATTGCGCGACGGGGATGCGAAGCGGTACCTCGGCAAAGGCGTGACCAAGGCTGTGGAGAACGTGAACAACTCCTTGAATAATGAGTTGAGCGGTGTGCTTGTTACCGAACAAGCGCTGATAGACCGTTCGTTGATCTCGTTGGACGGTACACCGAACAAATCGAACCTGGGTGCAAATGCCATCTTGGGTGTGAGCCTTGCAGTGGCCAAGGCCGCGGCCAGCGCCTCGAACATGCCATTGTACCGCTACGTGGGAGGCGTGAACGCATGTACCTTACCGGTACCGCTGATGAACATCCTGAACGGTGGTGCACATGCGGACAACAAGGTGGATGTGCAGGAGTTCATGATCATGCCGGTGGGTGCGAAGCACTTCGCCGATGGCCTACGGATGGGTGCGGAGGTCTTTCATCAATTGAAGGCGGTGCTCAAGAAGAAGGGCCTTAGCACGAACGTGGGGGACGAGGGCGGTTTCGCACCGGACCTCGCCAGTAACGAGGATGCGTTGAAGCTGGTGATGCAGGCAATCGAACAGGCCGGGTACAAACCTGGCGAGGATATCGTGTTGGCCTTGGATTGCGCCAGCACGGAATTCTATGATGCGAAGAAGGGGCGCTACACGTTGGAAAGTACCGGTGATTCGCTTACCAGCGATGAAATGGTGGCCATGTGGACCGACTGGACCAAACGGTACCCGATCGTGAGCATAGAGGATGGGATGTCCGAGGATGATTGGGACGGCTGGAAGCAGCTGACCGATTCCGTTGGCGATAAGGTGCAATTGGTGGGCGACGACCTGTTCGTGACGAATACGAAGCGCTTGAGCGAAGGGATCGAAAAGGGGATCGCGAACAGCATTCTCGTGAAGGTGAACCAGATCGGTACCTTGACCGAGACCATCGAAGCGGTTGAGATGGCGCACCGCGCAGGCTTCACCAGTGTAATGAGCCACCGGAGCGGAGAGACCGAGGACAGCACGATCGCGGACCTTGCCGTGGCGCTGAACTGTGGGATGATCAAGACCGGTAGTGCCTCGCGCAGTGACAGGATCGCGAAATACAACCAGTTGCTCCGCATCGAAGAGCAACTCGGTCCTGCTGCACAGTATCCGGGGCGCAGCCTTCGCTACGTTCCTTGATCAAGCTGGGTCTACGCTAAGGCGACACCGCCAAGGTGCCTACGAAGCGGCGCTTTCCGGTCCGTGGTATGAAATGGACCGTATAGCTTCCAATTGCCAGGCCGTCCAATGCGATCTCCGTTAGTCGTCCGGAGCAAGGCGTCGTGCGCACTTCCCGGCCCGTGGCGTCGAGCAGTTGCAGTGAACCATTGGCCGGGTCCATGTCAACTTCCACGGTCACATGTCCTTTGGCCGGGTTCGGTCGCAATGTCCAGTTCGCGCTCTCCGCGATCCGCCCTTCCAAGCTGGTCGGGCTCTTGCGCCAGGCGAAGGCATACTCTCCGGTGCGCAAGCTGTCCAAGTTGATGCGGCCGTAGCCATCGGTGGGGTTGCTGAACACATTCACATCGTCGGCCCATTTCACCCATGGTGCATCAGGTCCCGAGCGGTGCAACAGCACCAGACTGTCCTCCCGAAAGGTGAAGTCCAGGGTGTCGCGCATCAATCCCGGGTCGAGGTTCCCACCTGTCGTGTTGCGTCCGTCGTAGAACACACGGCCGGTGAACCGAGAAGCATCGGTCCAATTGCCGCTGATGCGCCAATAGCGGTCAGGAGAAAGGATGTAGGCGTAGGGCTCATCGAACTCCCTTCATCCGGCGCGACCCAATACTGGTCGATCCGGACCACCACACTATCACCACCTTGCGAGATCAATTCGATGTTGGCGATCGATGAGTTGATGGATCCCGTGGCGCCGATGGTATCGGTCACTCCGGTGATCGCGAGAGAGATCCGGTCGTCGTCGTTCAGCCAGAACATCGTTGGCTCGAAAGGCGTGTGGATCGTCAGTTGAGTGAATTCTCCACCGAGCAGAACGGTGTCCCGCTGAACGATGCTCGGGTCCGCACCAAAGCTGGCTATCGTGACCGGCACATTGTGGTAGAAGGACGCCGGGCCGCGCAGCTTCTGCTGGAAGCCGAGTTCCACTTCATACCCATCACCATCGGGTGTGGTGGTGACCGCATCGATCTCAAAGGCGGCCCAACCCGGTTGCTGCACCCAATCCGCGAAGAAGTCGGTAAGGTCCGTTCCGGTGGCTTGGCCCAAGTGGTCGCGCAGGATCTCGGTGTTCACCGGCTCGAACGCATAGGCTTCCATGAAGCTCGTCAATCCAGTACTGAAAGCCTCGTCCCCGAGGTAGCTACGCAAGGTGTGCAACACGTCCGCGCCTTTGTTGTACGAGTGCTCACCATAGGTCCATTCCTGTGGCATTTCGCTCAAGGCCCACCAACCCTGATCGATCAAATGCGCGCGATGCACCATGCTTCGGTGGTTGTTGCGCACTTCGGTAATGTAGCGCTGGCGACCGTGCACCTGCTCCAAGAACAGATAGCTCAAGTATTCCGCGAAGCCTTCGTTGATGTACATCTCCTCGGCACGGTCGCAGGTCACCAGATTCCCGAACCAATGATGCGCCAGTTCATGCGCCATGGTCGCCTCGTATTGGAGGCTACCGGTAGCAATGGATCGCGGGTAGTGGATGCTGGTGGCGTGTTCCATGGCACCGTTGGGAGTCAGGACGTAGCCCACGCGATCCCAACGATACGGTCCGAAAAGCGCCTCGAAATGATCGAACGCATCCTCCAAGTGGATGAACGAGTTCTTCATGCCGGTGGTATCGCCGGGGAAAGCGATCAGCTCCACGGGAGTGTTCGAACCGCTGATGTTCGGAAAGGTGTCCCGAGCAACGGCGAAGTTGGCTGCCGCGACGGAAGCCAGGTAGGATGGAATGGTCTCGTCGATGCGCCAATGGCTTACGATGGTGTCACCGCCCAGGGGTATGTACTCTACCAACTCGCCATTGCACCACGCCTTGCGCCCACCGGATGTCTTGATCAGGAATTCGTAGGTGTTCCTTTCCGTGAAGTTGTCCAAGCAAGGGAACCAAACGCGACCGTACGAATGAGGAACGCTCTGGAAGGCCACCCCCAGATTGTACGTCAGGGAGGTAGCTGTATAGAATCCCCCGAAGCCACTGGGGTCCACGATCGGGTCGCCATGGTAGTGCACGATGAGGTCGATCGTGTCCTGTGATCCGATCGGCGCATCGAAGAGTATGTCGAGCAACTCCCCGTTATGTGTGAAGGCCAAGGTTCCACCGCCGTGGGTCACGGAATCGACGGTCAGGGCGGCAAGGTCGAGGGCGAAGTGGTCCAGAAGGTCCTCCCGCGGAACGGCGCGGATGGCACATTCGCCGACGATGATGTTCCCCAAGGTCAGGTCCAACGAGATCCGTTGATGCACAAGGTCGATAGGCGCCACCTCCCGGTGATCGCGCTTTGCTCCAGGACCGTGGCCGACATGCTTGGTGCTCTTGCAGTCGGTTTGAGCGAAGGAGACCAAGGACGAAATGAACAACAGGAAGGTCAGTGCGTTCCTCTTCCCGAGATCGAACCGATAGAAATAGGGCATGATCAAAGGTAGCTTGGTCAACGAAGGACCAAAAAGCGACTTGGCGCCGCAGGATCCCTAACTTTGAATTCGATCGTTGGGATCCCAAACCACTCCTCTAGCTCCATGAAGCCCAGTACCGAACTGCACGACCTGATCAAGTCGCTTACCAAATCGGAGAAGCGCTTCTTCAAATTGCACTCTTCGCTCCAGTCGGGTGACAAGAATTACCTGCGGATCTTCGACGCTATCGACAAGCAGAAGGTCTATGACGAGGACCAGATCAAGAAGACGTTCGCCAAGGAGACTTTCATCAAGCACCTACCATCGGAGAAGAACCACCTGTACAAGCTCATTCTGAAAGCGCTTCGGGCCTATCACTCGGAGAGTTCGGTGAGCGGCATACTGAAACAGGAGATCAAGAACATCGAGATCCTCTATCAAAAGGCTCTTTATGTCGAGTGCAACAAATTGCTGCACCGCGCGAAGAAGATCGCACGTGATAACGAGCGCTTCTATTATTGGTTCGAGCTGTTGAGCTGGGAGAAGATGCTCCTTGAGGAGGCTTATGAATCGGGTGAGTTCACGAAGGATCTCGATGCGTTGATCGAAGAGGAGCGGAACGTGATCGAGAAGTTGCGGAACCTGGCCGCCTATCACATCCTGTACAGCAAGATCAATTACGTGTTCCGGAGTGGTGGCTACGTGCGCACCGACGAGGAGCACGCCATGGTCGAGGAGATAAGCGAGCATCCACTTATCAAAGGCAAGAACACCGCTTTATCGCGCCGGGCTGCGACCATTTGCTATTATACACAGGGCTTTTGTCAATGGGCCAAGCGCGATTGGAAGACCAGTTTGGTAAAGTTCCAGCGTGCCAAAGAGATCCTGGACGAGAACCCGTTGATCCGCGCGGACCTTCCCAAACGTTACATCCGGACCTTACATTACATCATCAATGCGCAGGTCGAATTGGACGACCTCCGGAGCGCCAAGGGGAACATCAAGGTGATGCGCGACCTACCCGGTACACCCGGCTTCCAAGGACAAAATATCGAAGCACAGGTTTTCGTTGCCAGCTTCTTGAGCGAGTTGCGTTTGCTGGATCGCGGTGGTGAGCACGCCAAGGCGATGCAACTGTCAGATACGATCCTTGCAGGGATGGAGGAGATGGGCGATCGCTTGCATAAGGAACACGAATTGGAATTCCACTTCGCGTTGTCCCGCGTTCACTTCGGTGGAGGGGAGATGAACAAGGCCCTTTTCTGGTTGAACAAGGTGTTGAACGATAACGAACCCACCTTGCGGCAGGACATCTTCACCTATGCACGGCTGTTCAACCTGGTGATCCATTACGAGTTGGGGAACTTCGACCTGTTGGAATACATCGTTCGGTCCACGCAGCGCTTCTTGAGCCGACGTCAGCGGGCCAACCAGATGGAGACGGTATTGATGGACCATATCAAGAAGTTGGCACGGGCCACCGATCCAGCTGTGAAGCACGACCTGTTCAAGTCGATGCATGACAAGTTCAAACCCCTGCTGAAGGATCCGAACGAAAGCTTGGTGCTGAAGTACTTCGACGTGGTCTCCTGGGTGGATGGCCACTTGGAGGGTAAGCCCTTCAGCGAGGTCGTTCGGCGGAGCGTGAAACCGATGAAGTGAACTCGTTCATGGCCGGGAGCCGATCTCCAAACCGGCCAATCCGGTCACTTTGAATTCCGTCCTGCGATTGGCCTGGTGCTCTGTTTCCGAGCAACCCACACCATTGCGACAGTGGTTCACAAGCTGTTCCTCGCCGTATCCCTTGGCCATGATCCGATCCGGATCGACACCGCGTTGGATCAGGTAGTTCACAGCTGAGTTGGCCCGTGCATCGGAGAGTACGAGGTTGTACGTGTCACCACCACGACTATCCGTGTGAGCGCCGAGCTCGAAGTTGATGCCGGGGTTGTCCTTGAAGAAGCGGACAAGCTTGTCGAGCTCCACTGCCGCATCAGGCCGGATGTCCCACTCGTCGTAATCGTAGTAGATGTTATCGATGGCGATGGCCGCACCGATGCGTATCGGGGTCATGCGAACATCGGTGTACAGCGTGTCGCTACGGGTCAATCCCTTTGTACTGATCCGTTTGGTATTGGTGAGCATGTCCGGTCGCTTGCCCGCAACATCGTAGTCGGAATTGGCATTCAACTTGGCCTTGAACTTTCCGTCCGAACCGGCGAAAACGGACTCGTCCTCACCTGTACCCAGATCGCGCAGAACGACCTCGGTGTTGGGAAGGAAGACATCCTCATCATCCATCACAATGCCGTTCAAGTAGAACTGGGGCTCGTTCAAGCTGAATTCATAGATATGGTCAAGGCCTTCGCGATCGCTGCTCAGGAAACCGGCCTTGTTGGTACTGTCCATGACGAAGAAGAAATCGTCCTTGGATGTATTGATCGGGGCGTTCAAGTTCACGGGGTCGCTCCATACGCCGTCCTGCTCGTGCGTTTCGAAAATGTCGAGACCGCCCATATTGGTGTGTCCGGTACTCGAGAAGTGTAAGGCATTTCCGTTCACGGTCGGGAAGAGTTCGTTCCCAGCGGTATTCACCGTGGGGCCGAGGTTCTCGGGTTCGCTCCAACCCGATCCGTTGAACAAGCTCCGCCAGATATCGGACCCACCGAATCCGCCGGGTCGATCGCTCGCGAAATACAAGGTGCGGCCGTCCTTGGAAAGAGCCGGATGTCCGGTGGACCAGGTTTCGCCGTTGTAAGCGAATTCATGCAGGTCGCCCCATTTGCCGGTGCTGTCCAAGGTCGCTCGGAACAGTTTGAGGTGGCTCGTGTTCCGCTCGTCCTTCTGCAGTCTGCGTTTGACGTAGTTGCTGCGCGTGAAGTAGAGTGTTCTGCCATCCGCCGAAAGTGCTACAGGTCCTTCATGGTACGGGCCATTCACCGTCCCTGGCAATGGTTCGGCTTCGGTCCATGTGACGATGGTACGCGAGGTGCAATGGTAGATATCGAGGTATGAGCGTTCGTTCCATGGGTTGGCTGAATGCGTCGCGACCTCCCTTTCACCAGCGATGAGCAGACCGTTCTTGTAGGGGACCCCGCCAAAGGCGGTCACGATGCCTGGCAGGTTCAATCGGTTCACGATGAAGCGCGCGCTATCAGCGAAGAAGGAATCGTAGCCCAACGTGGATGCATAGAGGTCCATGGCCCTGCGGTCATCCGGAGTTTCCTCGAGTACCCTGAGGAACAGGTCCCTTGCAAGCGCGGGCTCGTTCAGTTTCATTTTCACCTCACCGAACGCAAGCGCCGTGTCCCCACTCAGCGCGAAGGCACTTTCCAGGACCTGGTAGTGCCTGTCCGAACGGACCGGGTCGTTATGTCGGCGGTAGGCATCGGCGAGTCGGGCGCGTGCGCCGCGGTCCTCGTTGTGCTTCAATGCTTTTTCGTAAAGGCGCTCGGCCTTCGGGTATTGCATCAGGTCATAGGCCTTGTCGGCTTGCTGAAAGTGCATGGTGTTGCACGCTGCAAGCGCGACCACCAAGAGGGGGAGGAAGTAAAGTTCGCGGCGCTCCATCATCATCAGAAATAGCGGGGTGACTTGATGCGGATAGGGTCCTTTCCGAAGTCGATACCGAGCATGATCTCGTGACTTCCGCTTGAGTAGTGACGGATCTTCGATGTGGTCATGTCGTATGCATATCCGATGCGCAACTGGGGGTTCACTTGGTACTCCAACATGCCGACGATGGCATCACCGGTCCGGTACCCGACGCCCAACCATACGCGTTCCCGGTACAAGAGGTTGCAGTTGATGTCCGCCTCGACAGGAGCCGCAGGGGTGAACTTGACCATCGTACTTGGTTTCAGGTCGATCGATTCACTGATCGGGAACACCTTGCCTGCGTGCAGGTAATAGTGTTGCGTGAAGTAGTGCTCCAAAGCATCCCCTGCGTTCATGGACAGCTGACCATCGGCAGCATAGATCGTGGGAACAGAGAGGCCTACGTAACTGCTGGCATCGTACCAGTACATGCCGAACCCGAACTTGCCGACCGGTTTGTTCGAGAGGTTGTTCTGGAAGATCTGGTCGTTCTGGTCCCAATACTTCAGGTCGGTCAATTGCGCAGAGTAGAGGGAGAGGCCGGCACGAAGACCGAATGCCAACTTACTGGTGCTGTTGAGCCGAATGTGATAGGCATAGTGCCCGGCGATGTCGAGATCACGGCTCACACCGATCTGGTCATGGACGATGGAAAGACCTGCCCCCATTTTGCCGTTCATCATGGGTGCATCGATCGCCATCATGCTGGTCCTTGGTGCGCCCTCGACCTGAAGCCACTGAGACCGGTGCAGCAGGCTGGAGCTGACGTAGTCGTGGCTGCCCGCATAGGCGGGGTTGAGGAAGAGCTGGTTGAACATGTACTGGCTCACCATCACCTCCTGCTGCGCGTAGAGGCCGAGGGAGCCACCTGCGAGGAGGATAGGTAGGAGTATGTTGCGGAGGGATCTCATGTGCGTGTGCATTCAGGATCACCGACGCAGGTCCACGTACCCTTGCAGGGTGCGGGTTCCGTCGTTGAGGGAGAGGATGATGAAGTAGGTACCGTCCGGTAATTGTGCGCCCTGGCTGTTATCGCCGCGCCATTGGTTCTTGTAGTTGGGTTGTTCGTACACCACATTTCCCCAACGGTTGATCACGGTGAATAGGTTCTTCGGATATCCTTCGATCCCCCGGATCACGAAACTGTCATTGGAGCCATCACTGTTCGGGCTGAACGCGGTAGGCATTTCGAGGTCATTGTTCTCGGTGAGCGTAACCTCGATCCTGGCCGTGCACCCGTTCGCATCGGTAACAAGAAGGCTGTATGTCCCTGCACCCAGTCCGCTAAGGCTTTCAGTGTTCGCCCCGTTGGACCATGCGAATTCGTATGGTTCCACACCACCACTCACTACGGTGGTGATGCTACCATCCTGAGCACCAAAGGAACTGATGTTGTGCCCCCCGGTATAGGTCGAGATCAAAGTGTCGATGAAGATCTCCGTGGCCTGCAGGAGGGTATATGTTGCGTTGAAGGCGCAACCCGCTGCATCGGTGACCGATACCGAGTAGGTCCCGGCCGCGACATCGATGAGGTCCTCGGACGAACTGCCATTGCTCCATTGGAAGGAATACGGAGCAGTGCCGTTCTGCAGCTGCAGGTCAATATCACCTTCCCCACTGCCGAAACATGCAGTGTTGTTCAGAGTCGCTTGCACAACGATACTCGGTGATCCATCCACGACCGCGGTGGCGTTCACAGTGCAACCGTTCGCGTCGGTGATCGATACATTGAAGGTGCCTGGAGCAAGGCCACCGAGGTCTTCTGAGCCAGCGCCATTGTCCCAATCGAAGGTGAACGGTGCGCTTCCTCCGCTCACACTGAGATCCACGGACCCGTTGTTCGTACCGCATGCAGCAATGGTGGTAACGGTAGAGGCTTCCAGTTGAGCAGGTGCCTCAAGCGTCATGCATGCTTCTGCATTGCAGCCGTTCGCATCGCTCACGATCGCGCAATAGGTGCCCGCAGCCAGTTGCTCAATGTTCATGGTGCTGGCACTGAACCCATCAGGGCCCGACCACGACACGGCGTGCGGTGCGGTGCCACCGGTGACAACAGCGCTCAGCGATCCATCGGTGAGTCCATTGCATGATATCGTACTTCCACCAGGATATGTGAACGCCTCCAGTGTCGGATCAAGGATGGCCGGTGCAAGCACCTGGATCGCGCTATCGAGCACGCATCCGTTCAGGTCCACGATGGTGATGTCGTAGGTGCCGCCGACCAGGTCGGTGATATCCTGTGCGGTGGAAGTGAAGCCATTTGGACCGCTCCAGGCATATGTATAGGATCCATTCCCTCCCGCAGCGGAAAGGTCGATCGCGCCATCGCTGCTTCCGTGGCAGCTGGTGTTCGTCCCACCTTGGAACACGCTAAGCACGCTCTCCATCATCAGGGCCGAATCGGGTTGGGTGAGGGTCACAGTCGTGAAGAAGCTGCACTGGTTGGCATCGGTCACCACGAGTTCGTAGGCGTAGTCACCTGCAGGAAGGTTGGTCACATCCTCGGTCACGAATTCCAAGCTGTCGGGTCCACGCCAGCTGAATACGTACGGGCCGGTCCCGCCGGTGACGGTCGCATCAATGCTGCCATCGCTTGCGCCGAAACAGCTCACATTGGTGCCGCTCGGGTACACCGAAAGTGTAAGCTCCGCATTCACACCATTGTCAGGCTCGCTCAGGACGATCGTGCTGTCCACCACACAACCGTTGGCATCGGTAAGCGTGAGGTCGTAGCTGCCGGCAGCCAATCCGGTGTTCTCCATACTTGTTGACGAGAAGCCGTTCGGCCCGTTCAACAGGACCGAGAAGGGTGCCACACCACCAAGTGGCTCAAGCTCGATCACACCTGTGCTGTCCCCTTGGCATTGCAGGTTGAACAGACCGTAGAAGGAGACGTATGTGCCGGTGGTGATGGCCTGCGGCCCGTCGAGTTGGGCGGTGAAACTCGCTGTGCACCCGAGGGCGTCGCTCACATCAAGTGTGTAGGTTCCGTTCACGATCGCGCTCAGGTCCTCGTTGGTGGAAGTGAAGCCCATGGGGCCGCTCCAAGCAAGTGCGTATGGAGCGCCTCCGCCGCTGATGGTCGCCTCCACCGTTCCGGAGGCATCACTGGCGCATGCATTGGCCAGGATGTTGAACTCCACCGAAAGAGGAAGTGGTGCACTCAAGGAAACAGTGGTGTCCGCGGAACACCCGTTGGCATCATGGACGATCAGGGTGTAGGTTCCTGCGCTGAGGTCAGCGATGTCCTCCTCTTGTGAAGCGAATCCGTTGGGCCCTGTCCAGTCGAAGGCATAGTCGGGAGTACCACCGGTTACGGTAAGCTCCATGCCTCCATCATTCCCGGCGCAGCTCACCGGTGAACCATTGAAGTCACTTAGTTCGATCACCACGGCCAGGGGGTCCGGAGCGGTGAGGGAAGTGGATGCACTTGCTGTGCACCCGAAGTTATCGGTCACGGTCAGGTCATACGTTCCAGCAGCAAGGGCCGCCAAGTTGGATGCGGTGGAGGTGAATCCGTCAGGACCGGTCCAATCAAAGCTGAAGCCGGGTAGGCCGCCGCTCACGTGAGCATCGAGAACACCGATCGTCACCTCGGAACAAGGGATGTTGAAGCCACCGGTGTAGGTGGTCGTGGTCAGATCCAGCGAAAGCGGCGCCGGACCAACAAGCATGACCGCGGCTGTATGCTGGCAACCGTTGAGATCAGTGATGTTCAGCGTGTATTCACCCAGCGGCAGATCGGTGATCGTCGGTGCTGTTGCGCTGAATCCGTTCGGGCCGGACCAACTGAGGTCGTACGGTGACGAGCCTCCTGCGATCGCTGCACTGATGCTTGCATCATTGGCGCCACCGCATGAGATGTTCATACCATTGGCGTAGGTGCTGGCTGTCAATGTGGCTGAAACGGTGACCGGCGCTGTGAGCAGGTAGCTGCCGCTGGCGGTGCAGCCATTCATGTCGGTGACGATCACAGAATAGGTTCCGGCGCCGATCTCGTCCAGGTCCTCGCTCACTCCACCATTGCTCCAATTGTATTGGAACGGGCCGACACCTCCGATCACGGTGAGGTCGATGCTGCCATCGCTGGCACCTTCGCAGCTCACGTTGTTCCCGTTGATGACGGAAAGATCCGCAGCGAGGTCCAACGCGTCCGGTGCGTTCAACGTCACGGTTGCGTTCTGAACACAACCATTGGCATCGGTCACGGAAACACTGTAGGAGCCTGGTCCAACCCCGCTGATGTCCTCACTTGTCGCGTTGAATCCGATGCCGTCGCTCCATTGAATGTCGAAAGGAGCTGTACCTCCGGTGATGCTCAGGTCCACTTCACCATCCGCAGCGCCGTAGCAGGATACGTGGAACCCACCGAGATACAAGGTGACCACCGGGTCGATAGCCAATACATCGGGAGTTGCGAGCGTGAGCTGCTGTTGAAGAGCGCAACCATTGTCATCCTGTACCGATACGGAATAGGTCCCGCTCATCAGGCCGCTGAGGTCCTCATCTGAACTGATGAATCCGTTCGGCCCGCTCCAATTGATGCTGTAAGGAGCTGTTCCTCCGTTCACCTCCATGTCGATGGCCCCATCGTTGGCTCCAGCACAGCTTACACCGTTCGCGCCAGCATATAGTGTGGCGGTCACGGTCACATCCAAGGAACCTGGTTGGTCCACAATGAAGCTTTCCGAGGCGGAGCATCCGTTGTCGTCCGTCACCAACAAGGTGTAGATCCCGGACTGGAGGCTTGTAACATCCTCGGTGTTCGCTGTGTATCCGTCGGGCCCGCTCCATGTATGGTTGTATGGCGCGGTACCACCGTTGATCGTTGCATCCACTGCTCCGGTAGGTGTGCCGAGGCAAGCTGCGGGGGTGATGGAACCGCTCAGCGCGAGTGCGGGTGGGGCGGTCATCGTCACCGTTGTATCGATCCGGCAGCCGAAGCCATCGATCACGACCAAGTTGTACACGTCCGGATCCAGGTCCACGAGATCTTCAATGCCGGTGCTCAAGCCACCGCTGTCGGACCACGTGTGCGTGTATGGTCCCTGCCCCCCGCTCAGTGTGAGGTCCACGGAACCGTCCGCTGCGCCGTTGCACGAGATGTACGTGATGTCCATGGCGAGCTCCAGCTGGGAACTTGCACCAAGGATCGTCACCGGATGGCTCTTGGTTTCGCTGCATCCGTTGTTATCGTTCACGCTCACCGTGTAGTTCCCCGGGGCAAGACCGCTGGCAGTGGGTCCATTGGTAACTGGTTCTGTGTCCCATGTCACCGTGTATGCGCCACTGCCCCCTGATATCGTCACGGTAGCGGCGCCATCGTTGGCACCGGCGCAGGTCACAGGAGTGATCTCGTCGATGAATACCTCGATAGGTCCGGTCGGTCCGGAGATGTTCACATCATCCGTGGCGCTGCAACCGTTGGCATCGGTAACGGTCACGGTATAGTCGCCAACGGCGAGTGCTGAGGCACTACTTCCGCTTTGGGCAGGTGCGCTGTTCCAGCTGTAGGAGTATGGAGTGGTGCCACCGCTGGCCAAGGCGGATGCCGTGCCTTCGTTCGCATCGTAACAAAGTACATCGCTCTGCGCGGTGATCGCGACGGACAAGGGTGCTACAGGGCCGGTGATGAGCGTGTTCGCGCTGGTGCTGCAACCGTTCGCATCGGTGATGGTGCAAGTCCAGTTGCCGATCGCCAGGTCAGTGGCATTTGAGCTGATCTGCACAGGGCTTGTATTCCAGCTATAGTTGTACGGGGCTGTTCCGCCGCTCACAGTGGTTTGTGCGATCCCGTTGTTGGCGCCAGCGCAATCGACGCCGGAGATCATGGTGCCCGCACCGGTCAACGCCATCGGTGCAATGAGGGTGATCGCGTCCGACGTGATACAGCCGTTCTGGTCCGTCATCGTGAGCGTGTACACACCTTCAAAAAGATCGGACAGGTCCTCATCCGAGGAACTGAACCCACCTGGGCCGTTCCAGAGCACAGAGACCGCTCCAGCCCCACCGGTTATCGTCGTTCCGATCGCGCCTGAGTTCTGCGCGGCACAAGCGATGTTCCATCCTCCGATGACGGTCGGGGAACTAAGCGCTGCGCTCGCGGCCTCCGGTGCATCCATTTGATAGGTTGCGCTTGTGGAGCATCCGTTCTGATCGGTGACCACATAGGTGTAACTGCCATTTGAAAGGCCGGCGATATCCTCGCTGCTTGCGGTGAAGCCGTTCGGGCCGATCCAGCTATGCGTGTATGGCGAAGTGCCACCTGACACACTCTGGTCAATGCTGCCGTCGGCACTTCCGGGGCAACTGACAGCATAGCCGTTGTGGTCGCTCAAGGTCGCATTGATGGTGAACAGCCCGGGCTGACCGACATTGAAGCGGTTCGATGCGGAACATCCGTGCCCATCGGTCACGGTCAAGAGATACGCACCGGATCCCACGGCGCTTATGTCAATGTCGTTCGATATAAAGCCGTTCGGACCGGTCCATGCAATGGTGTACGGTGATGTACCACCAGTTACGCTCGCATCCACTGCACCGTCCAAAGCGCCTCCACAGGTTGCACTGGCGATGGTTCCGGTGATGGAGATGGCCGCTGCTGGCTGTGTGATCGTCACATTGTGCGTCGTGCTGCATCCATTCGCATCGGTGATGGTGCATGTGCGCGTTCCGGCAACAAGGTTGATCGCTGTGGCCGTTGTTTGCACGGGAGCGGTGTTCCAGGAGTAGGTGTAAGGTGCTGTGCCACCGGTCACCTGGATCGTTGCACTACCGGTATTGCTGCCGTGACACGACACGTTCGACTGGGCGCTGACATTGGCGCTCAATGCCGCTGCCGGTTGGGCTATTGTTGCTGAAGTGGAGGAGGTGCACCCGTTGCCATCGGTGATCGTACAGGTCCATGATCCTGCTGGGAGCGCGGAAGCGGTGGCGGTGGTTTGGACCGGTGTCGTGTTCCAGCTATAGCTGTATGGGGTTGTTCCGCCGGTAGCGGATACCGTGGCGATGCCGGTATTGCTGCCATGGCATAGCACGTTGGACTGGGCGCTAAGACCACTCGCAAGAGCCGCGGCGGGTTGTGCGATGACAACGTTACGCGTCGCAGTGCATCCGTTGTTGTCCGTCACGGTGCAGGTCCAGGTACCAGCGCTCAAATTCGATGCCGTGGCGGTACTCTGTGCGGGTGTTGTATTCCAGTTGAAGGTGTAAGGCGTACTTCCGCCCGAGGCCACGATCGTGGCGCTTCCGGTGTTGTTGCCGAAGCAAAGCACGTTCAATTGATCACTGATCGTGGCTGCGAGCGCCGCGGCCGGTTGGCTGATCATGACGCTGCGGCCCATGGAGCATCCGTTCGCATCGGTGATGATGCAGGTGTAGGTCCCGGCAGCGAGATCCGTTGCGTTGGGCGTGGTCTGGACCGGTGTGGTATTCCAGCTATAGGTGTAAGGCGCGGTACCGCCACTAACGGAGAGCAGAGCACTGCCGGTGTTGCCACCGAAGCAGTTCACATTGGTCTGCGAGGCGACCAAAGCCGCAAGAGTCGCTGGTGGTTGTGCGATGTTCACCGAACGTGTGGTACTACATCCGTTGGCGTCGGTGATCGAGCACATCCATGTGCCAGCGCTCAGGTTCGTGGCCGTTGCCAAGGTCTGGACCGGGTTGGTGTTCCAGCTGTAGGTGTACGGGGCCGTTCCGCCGTTCACGTTCACGGTCGCCGTGCCGGTGCTGTTGCCGAAGCAGAGCACATTCGTTTGTGCACTGATGCTGCTGGCAAGGGCTGCGGAAGGCTGCGTGATGGTCACGTTACGCACCAAGGTGCATCCATTGGCATCGGTGATCGTGCAGCTGTAGCTCTCTGCTGCCAGGTTGGTGGCGCTCGCTGTGGATTGCACGGGGCTGGTGTTCCAAGCGTAATTGAACGGTGGCGTTCCACCTGTCACTGCGATCGTGGCCGCACCTGTGCTGTTGCCGAAGCAGAGCACATTGGTCTGCGCGCTGACACTACTGGCCAGGACCGCTGGGGGCTGTGTGATCGTAACAGCACGCACCGTCGTGCATCCGTTGGCGTCGGTGATCGTGCAGTTGTAGCTACCGGCCATCAGGTTGCTCGCGGTGGCCCCGGTCTGTGCCGGCGTGGTGTTCCAGCTGTAACTGTATGGTGCGGTACCGCCGTTCACGTTCACCCGAACGGATCCAGTGCTGTTGCCGAAGCAGAGCACGTTCGTCTGTTCGGCTACGCTGCTGCTCAATGCAGCTGCCGGTTGGGTGATCGTTACTTGCCGGTTCACGCTGCAGCCCACTGCATCAGTGATCGTGCAGGTCCAGACGCCGGCCGGTAGACCGTTGGCCGTGGCCGTGGTACGCACCGGTGTGGTGTTCCACGAATAGGCATATGGCGCCGTACCGCCGCTTGCGTTAACGGTTGCGGAACCGGTGCTGTTGCCGAAGCAGAGCACGTTGGTCTGTGCCGCAACGGCGCTGCTGAGAGCGGAACCCGGTTGCTCGATGGTGACGTTACGGGTCGATGTGCATCCATTCGCATCGAGGACCGTGCAGGTCCAAGTGCCAGCGCTCAGTCCTGTGGCAGTGGCCGTGGTTTGCACCGGGCTCGTGTTCCAGCTGAAGCTGTATGGTGGTGTTCCACCGTTCGCGTTGATCGTTGCAGCACCGGTGGCTGCACCGGAACAGTTCACATGTGTCGTGGAAGTGACCGAATTCTGCAAGGCCTGTGAAGGACCATTGATCACGGCATTCGCTGTGCTTGTGCAGCCGTATCCATCGGTAATGGTCGCGGTCCACGTACCCGGTGCCAGGCCGGAAGCGGTGGCCGTGGTTTGCACTGGTGTTGTGTTCCAACTGTAGCTGAAAGGAGGTGTTCCACCGGCATTGCTCACCATGGCCGAACCGATGTTCGAACCGAAGCAGCTGACGTGGTTGATGTTGCTCACGCTCGCTCCGATGGGAGTGGGTTGGTTCATGGTGAACGAACCATTGGATGTGCACCCACTGGCGTCGGTCACCACCACTGCATAGGTGCCTGCGCGCAATGCGGTCAGGTTTTGAGCGGTGCTTGAGAACCCGTTCGGGCCGGTCCATGCGAATGCGAATGGTGCGGTTCCTCCGGAAACGGAGGTTGAGAGCGTTCCGCTAGCGCCACCGAAGCAGGCCACGTTCTCACCGAAGGGCAGGATCGAAGGGGTGAGCGTTGCACTCAAGGGTGCAGGCTGTCCGATGTTGAAGCTTTGGGTTCGAGTGCATCCGGCGCCGTCGGTCGCGGTCACCGAATAAGTGCCTGCGATCACGTTTACGAGGTCTTCGCTGGTAGAGGAGAATCCGTTCGGACCCGTCCATGCAAAAGAAAAGGGTGCGGTGCCTCCGGTAACGCTCAGGTTCAACGCACCATTCGAGTTCCCCGCGCACAAGGGGCGCGTGACCACTCCGGAAAGTGTTGGGTTGCTCACGCGTACCAGCCGGTTGACCGTACGGCTGCAAGTGCCCTGTGATATGACGACGGAGTAGTTCGTAGTGCTCGATGGTGAAGCGATCGGGTTCGCGGTATTGGTGGAGCTCAGTCCGGCCGCTGGGCTCCAACTGTAGTTCGCTCCGCCGGTCACCTGGAATTGCACTTGTCCACCAGGGCATATGGTCGTTGTTCCGGGAGACACGGAGGATACCAAGGAGTCGGCCAAGTTGACCACCAGGGAACCGAGGATACCACCTGTACAGTACGGGTTTCCCAGTATGAAGTTGAGCGTTTCCGTTGGTTCCGCGATCCCATCCGCAACAGGCGATATCGGAACATCCACCGAGGCTTGGTTGGCCGGAATGGTCACCGTCTTTGGTACGTTGGGGTCGATGTTGCCGATCGCAGCGTAGTCCGTCCCATTGGTCGCCGTGCCTTGCAGGTAATACTCCAAGGTGAGCGGGGTAGGTCGTACCGCTCCGCGTGTGAATCGCACAACACCACTGTTGCATCCTTCGATCAGGTCCGGTCCACCGGTGGCGGTCACCAAGGACATCGAGATGTTGTTGCTTTGGATGCGCTCGATGAACACGCCACTATCGAACTTGCGGTCGCTGGCGTCGGCCACGATCAACTTCAAGTGATAGGTCTGGCACGGTTGCACGGCGCTGATGGCCTTCAAGCCACGCGTCAATCCATCGTACTGGATGTGTTGGCCACCGGCATTGTCGAAATAGTATTGGCTGTTGGAGCCGTTGTTGACGTTGTTGATCGTAACGGCCTGTGTCGTATTCGGGATCAACGCGATATTGCGGTCGTTCCCGATGCCTGGGTTTCCCACGATGCCAGGGCCGCTGATGAAGAAGCCGAACACGTCGTTGTACTGCGAGCCGACCCATTCATTGTACTCCTCGCTACCGAATACGAAATTGAACTTCAAGCTATCCCCGCTTGGGATGATATCAAATTCGAACAAACAGGCATCCCGGGTGCTACGGCCTGTTACCACATCCAGAATAGGGCTGCCCGGCGTGCCCTGTTGGAATGACTTGTTCTCCACATCGTTGGGTCCGATCGCTTCATTTCGCCGTCCGGATGTGAGCAGGATACCCTGTTGGATACCGAGCGCGTTGCCGGAGTAGGTGAATTCGCCATATCCTTCAGCGTGGCAGTTGATCACCGGGTTGGAGATCTGCACCCCATCGCCGGTAATGGAGCTGGCCAATTGCGTCAGGTCCGATTGTGGACTGACGGTGAGCTGTGCCGAGGCTGTTGCAACAGCACCGAAGCTGCACAAAGCGAAACAGACCCCTTGAAGGAGCGTGCGGCTTCGCTGGCGGATATCGATGTTGCGCGTACTCATTGGTTACGGGCTTCTGCACATGCGGCCTCCGCATCACGGCGCAGCATGTTCGTGGAACGAATGGCGCTCGGGTCGATACGACGGTGCACCACGGGCATCAGATCGGCCTGCTGGTCAACTCGGCGGGTCGCATCGGTGGATTCAAGCAGGATGATCCCGGCAGGTACACAAGCGAAGGCGATGCGGTAGTGACCTTCGCGTTGGAGTTCATTGGCAAGCCCATCCCGCATTTCAGAGGTCAGGCCGCGAACCTGCAGGACCATTTCGCGTTGTGTGGACGGGCCTTGTGCAAAGGCCATCGTTTGTAGGAACACAATAGCGATGATGGTCGGGATGATGTGCTGGAGCGATGCACTGTCTTTCATGGTCCTTGTCGTTCTGTACGGTACGGGGTGAGTGGCCCCGGATCGTGCATGATTGGATCTGGTGGGCTTATACCGCGTAACGACGAGAAAGGTTCCGGGATCGACGAGCACGACCGGAAGACCCGCCGGAAGGGCAGGGAGCCGAAAAGCGCTTGGACCGTTTATATGGGGTCTACCGCACTGCGCTGGATCAGCGCAGCGTGCAACACGATGCCGGTGGCCACCGACACGTTCAGCGAACCGATGGTGCCTGCCATTGGGATGTTCACCAGGTCGTCGGCCATACGAAGGACCGCATCGCTGATCCCTTCATCCTCACTGCCCATCACGAGTACGAGCGGGCCTTTCAGTGTGGCGTCGGACAATGCCGTGGTGCCCTTTTCTGTGCATGCCACGATCCGCAATCCGTGCTCTCGAGCGGTACGCAGTGCATCCGTGAAGCGCGACACACGGCAAACAGGTTTGCGCAACAACGCTCCGGCGGAACTTTTCACGGCATCGGGACCCAAGCGCGCTGTACCCACCTTCGGAACGAGCAAGGCATGCGCTCCGAAACATTCCGCGCTCCGGGCGATCGCACCCATATTGCGAACGTCGGTCACACTGTCCAATGCAAGGATCAAGGGTGTCTCCCCTCGTTCATAGGCCATGGAGATCACTTCGTTCAGGTCCTGCTCCTCCACCTGGCTCAGGAAGGCGATCACGCCTTGGTGTTCGGTCTTCGTCAGGCGGTCCAATTTCTCCACAGGCACAGGCTGCCATGGGATGTCACGGTCCAGCGCCAACTGGCGGATCTCCTTCACGCCATCGCCACCGGCCTCACGGCGGATCAAGAGCTTCTCGATGTTCTTACCCGCCCGAAGGGCCTCGATCACCGGCCACACGCCACAGACCATATCATTGGATGCCATGCTGCGAAGGTCGGGCTTGTTGGCGGGTAGTTGGTCTGCAGGCTGAAGTTGTACCAGATCCGGCCCGAGGAATGCGCTTTTGTGCTCTAGGAGGTCGTGTACGGCCCGGACCCTTCACACCTATCTAGTTCTGATACACCCTTCCGTTCCGCCAGCTTTCCACGTTGCGGTACCAGGCGCCTTTCAGCATGGGGTCCCGTTTCAGCACCAGGTCATTATCGCTGAACGGCCCTTTGCGCTTGGTGAAATTGAAGGTGAGGCTCATAAGGTTGTTCTCCTCGCCGAAGATCCAGATCTCCGTGTCGTTGTTCTTGTAGATCGAATTCGGTGTGCCGAAGATGATGTGCACCAATCCGCGATCAGTTCGCCAGCCTTCCACCTCACTGGTGAAGTGACGGTTCGCATTCTCCACCCGGGTGAAATAGATACGGATGGCCTCGCGGGCCCGCTCCCGATCCCCGGCCGCGTCGATCCAGAACCGTTCGATCGCGAAGCGCACATTGGTCGCATTGGAAAGGCGCTCATATTCCTGGTTCGATGTGATGTAACGCATCGGCTTCAGCATATCCTGTGCGTCCGCCACATACGGGAAGGCATCCTCAACGGAAAAGATGGAATAGCCCGCCAGCTTTGCCGTGTCCGGCTTTACATGGTATACACCCGGCTTCCGCAGGTCCATGGTGAACAGGCCGTCAGCATCGACCTGCACACGGAAGGTGCTGTCCGGTACTTCGGTCGGTGTGGTAGGTGCCGTGGAATAGGAGGCGGTGAACACGGGGACCGGCAACGCGGTGTTCGTGGTGTAATGCGCGCCAACGAGCTCTTGTCCGGCGCACACCTCGCATCGAACGCGCACCGTACGGCCATCGAAGTGATCGGTGAAGAGGGGGAGGCCCTTTGCTGTGTCCACCGGCATGAAGTATTGCCGGATCCCCAGACCGTCCTTTTCCACGCGCAGATAGGTGGTGCTCCATTGGTCCCTATTCAGGTCGTGGGCCATGATCTTCAGCACGAAGGACCGCTGTTCCTTGCGTCGCAGGTCCATGCTACCGATCAGCTCCTTGTCCTCGGAAGGGTCCAAGGTCTCATCATCGATCAAGGTGCTGGCGCTGTCCAGGAGCACCTTGGAGCCGTAGCCATTATATGATTCATAGCTGATACGCACCCGCGCATGGAACGGACCGCCGGTGCCATCGCTCTTGTACAGCAGATCGCGCGTGCTCAGCTTGTAGTACACCCGTGATCGTTCCGGCGAGATGTGGTGAACGCGTGCCTCCAAGGGCATTTGGCTCCCGCCCTTCCCGTACAGATAGGCAAGATTGTCCTGTTTGCTCACCGGGGAACTGCTGGAGCAGCTCCACCCAAGTGCCGCAACAAGTAGAGCAAGTGTTATGGTTCTCCACGTCGGCATCACAACAGTTCCGATGGTCCTTCCAACGATCGTTCCAGCAGTTTATGATGGAGGCTCTTGTTCGTCTTAGCGCCAAGGTCCTTGAGTATCTCGACTTGACGCACCAGGTTGCCCGGGCCTTCGGTCAGTTTGCCCAAGGCTTTCTCGTAACTGTCCTTGGCGTCGCTCACATGCTTGCCGATGCGACCAAGATCTTCGGTGAAACCAACGAATTTCTCGTAGAGTTTCCCGGCACGGTCCGCGATCTCGAGGTGGTTGCGGGCCACGCGTTCGTTCTTCCAGATCCCGTGGATCGTGCGCAAGGTGGCCATCAGCGTGCTGTGCGTCACCATCACCACCTGACGGTCATAGGCCTCTTGGAAGATCTCAGGTCTTTCCCGCAATGCCAGCAGGAAAGCCGGTTCCAATGGTACGAACATCATCACGAAGTCAACGCTGTTCACATCATACAGCTTCGTGTAGTCCTTGTCGCTCAACCCTTTCGCGTGGGCGCGCATGCTCTCCACATGTTGCTTCAGGAGCAAAGCGCGTTCACCCTCATCCGTTGCGGCGGTGTATCGTTCGTAGTGCACCAAGGACACTTTCGAGTCGATGATCAGGAACTTCTCTTCTGGTAACATGATCACGGCATCAGGACGTTGCCGTGTTCCATCAGCTGCCGTGCTGCTTTCTTGGAGGCTGTATTCCTGTCCCTTTACCAGGCCGGAGCTGTCCAGCAGTTTCTCCAGCAACATTTCGCCCCAAGCACCCTGGGCCTGGGAATCACCTTTCAGCGCCCGTGTCAGGTTGTCGGCGTCCTTGCTCAGGCGTTGGTTCTGTTCCACCAACTTGGCCACTTCGCTCTTCAGCAGGTGCCTCTCCTTTCCTTCGCTCTCGTAGGCCTTGCGCACCTGTTCTTCGAAATCCTTGAGCTTGTCGTGCAAGGGGCGCAGGATGGTGCCTAGTTTCTCGTTCTGCTGTTCCGTCAGTTCCTTGCCGCGGGCGGTGAGCAGCTTGTTCGCGATCACCTCGAATTCGGTGGTCATGCGCTTTTGCAGCTCCTCGATCTCGTTGCGCTGGTTGTCCAGCTTTTCTTGCAGGCCGCGTTTGCGCTCCACCTCGGCCGCCAGCAAGCCGCTCAACTCCTTGGTCTCTTGGTTCCGGGCACTTATCTCAGCGCTTTGATCGGCCAAGCGGCGTTCCAGGTCGGTACGTTCATTCGTGTGTTGCTCGCGCAGCAGGGCCATGGTATCCCGGTCCCGGCCACGATTCCACCAAGCAAAGCCCAAGGCTCCGGCGAACAGGCCGAGCAATAGTCCGATAAAAAGTGAGGAGAGGTCCATGTACACCGCGAAGTTACGGCCACGGGCAGCCTCAATTGTCCAAGATCACCACCAAGGCCCCTAGCGGTACGCGTTCGAAAAGGTCGATCACATCGTCGTTGCGCATGCGCACACAACCCATGGAACTGGCGGTTCCCAAGGAGCGCTCGTTGGCCGTGCCGTGGATGTAGATGTAGCGGTCATGGCTATCCACGGAGCCGCCTTGGTTGATGCCCGGTTCCAAGCCTTCCAGCCAAAGGATCCGTGAGGTGATCCAGTCCTTGTCCACCCCGGCGAAGTCAGGGTCGGCCAAGTCACCGGTGAATCGTCGGTCCGAATATCCCGTACGGTGGCACATCGCCCCGATCTTTCACGGATGCGGTGGAGGCCGGTCGGCGTGCGGTAACTGTCCTGTTGGCTGCCCAGACCCGCTTTGGCCGTTGCAATGGGATATTCCCTGACCAGCCTGCCACCATACACATGGAACAGTGCTTGGCGCGTCACGGATACGTACAGCGACGCCCGCAATATCCCGGTCAGGGTACCGCACCTGAAGATATTCCAGTAGCATGTCCACCAAGCCTTGTTTGGGAGGAGTGGCAGGTCCGTTGGAACGGTTGACGTCGGGGGTGAAGGCAGTGAACAGCACGACCATGCCCATGGTCATGACCATCTGCACGGTAGGGAAGCGTGCAGGCGTATCCACAGCATGAAGTTACGGTACGCGTAGCTTCAAACTTCGCTACACGTGGTTCTGGACCAACGATCTGTTCCTCCTGCGATGTCTGACCGCAATAACGAGAGATAGCCGTTGGCTGATCCACCTTCGACCACCACGGACGATCTAGAACAACTGACGAATCCGAAGTGCACCTTGCCGGACTGCAGCTCGATCGGGATGTCGAATTGTTTCCCAAGCGCGTAGGTCAGACTGAAAAGCCCGGCCTTTGTTTCGAAAATGGTGCCAACACCGAAACTGAACGGCGTGTCGTTCACATACTCGTCCGCTGCTGAATTCTCCCACCATCCTTGGTCCGCGAAAACGAAGAAATTGGAGTTCTGCTCGAACACGAATCGATACTCCAAAGGTGCCGATGGCGTACGAGGAGCAGTAGATCGAGGCCTCATCCACACCACGCATGGTCCGCAAGCCCCGGATCCGATTAGAGTTCGTTGATGTACAGATCATCGTTCACCATGGTCCCGCCCTGACCGACCAGGCGCAAGGTGCTGCGTCGGCCGAAGGGAAGTGGGCCACGGCCTTTCCAAGTGCCTCATATTGGATCGTGCTTACTTCCGGTGGTATCTCCGCTTGTCCGAACACGGCTTGTGAGGTGGTCTTGCGTCCGGTACTTCCTTCCACATCGATCGAATGGCCACTGCGGGTTGAAGCGGTAATCGAAGCGTTCCTGGAAGATCCCCAGTCCATAGCTCAAGAGGTCCACATCCGCTAGACCAGGCTGCAACAATGCGTTGGAACCCAGGCGATCGCTGCTTTTGCTGTTGAGAAAGAGCGTGAGCTTATCGCCTTGGGGGAGCAAGTATTCCAATCCGACCCGTGCAGTGAGTTCCAGGAAGGAGGTGTCACGTTTGAACAGTTTCAGGCCGCCATCGATCCCGAAGGGCGTGTTGAAGGCAAAGGGAAGGTTGCCGTGTATCTTGAGGTCCTGCGTGCTGTTCTGCAGGCTGCGCCAGTTCAGATCGACGTCTCTCCGCGTTTGAGCGCATTGCGCAAACGCAGGTCGATATCACCGGTAAGGGAGATCTGCCCGGTGGTGGCATTGGGCTGAATGCCCAGCACGCCGTTGATGCTACTGGCCTTTCGCGCATCCAGGAACAAGAAGAGCTTGGTGTTCTCCGGCGTGAATTGGACGAAAGGTCGGCGCTTCTGGCTTACGAACGGTAGTTCGCGAACGCGTCGCTCCACGCTACGGACAAGGGCCTCATTGTACAGATCGCCGGGTTTGATGCCGATGCTGGCCTGGAGATACCGCGGGTTGGTCATGGCAGTGCCGCGCACCAACACACTGTCGAATCGCACCAAGCGCCCTTGCTCCAAACGGACCACTGCATTCAGCCCTTCTGTATCCTCCTGCAAACTATCCAACCACACCTTGGCAAAGGATGTCCGTTGTTCTCACTGCGGCGCAACAGGTCGCTCAGCAGTTTCTGCACCTGTTTCGGGTCGATGGGTCTTCCGCTGAACAGTTTCTCACGAAAACGAGCTTCGCTTGCGATCTCCACCGGCACTCCGGCCGATGAAAGGCGTGCCCAGCGGTATTGCTTGCCCAGGGCGATGGGACAGGTGCTGCTGTCCGCGCCGGTATAGCAGGTGTCGCTGTGGCCTCGAGATAGCCCTTTGAACGTAGGAAGCGGACCTGTTCGTTCACCATCGCCGGGGCCTTGGCCGCACCTGACACGCGGATCGGACGGGTCCATTTCTTCGGCAATTCACCATCGGTGGGCATCAGCACAACGTGTTTCTGGGCATCGGCCAGGACCGATAGAGTCATGGCCAGGCCGGAGGAGGACGCTGTGGAGGTGCCGCTCATTTCACGCTCCAGTCGATGGGTGTGGTGCCTTGCGCGCGAGAGCAGCCTGTTCACTTTCGAGAAGTGACCACATCCAATGAAGCCACGGTGCGCCGAGAGCGGGAGGGGTGCGGTGCCTTGAGCACGTAATGACGCATCCGTATCGACCAGCGCGGCCTTGTTCTGTGCAAGCGGCCCCAGAGGAGGAATATGACCCCGCTATGCCGAGCGGACACCTGGCGGATAACCTCGTCCGTGAAGTACTCCCAGCCTTGCCTGATGCGATCCGGCCTCGAAGCTCGCACGGTGAGCGTTGCGTTCAGGAGCAACACCCCTTGGTCCGCCCATGCGGTCGATCACCATTTGTTGGGATCGGCATGCCCGGGTCGCGGTGCAATTCCTTGAAGATGTTCTGTAAGGAGGGTGGTGGGGGCACCCCGTAAGGGACCGAGAAGCAGAGGCCATGGGCCTGGTCCGGTCCATGGTAGGGGTCCTGTCCTAGGATCACCACACGCACCTTGTCGAAAGGCGTATGGTGGAAGGCGGCGAAGATGTCACGTGCTTTTGGGTATACCACATGTGCTGCGCGGTCGGCGATCAAAAAGGCCTTCAATCGGGCGAACTCCGGTGAAAGGAAGGCCTGCTCGAGCGGTTCGTACCAACCCGGCCCAATATCCGGACGTTCAGCTGCGTTATCCGCTTGTTCCATGGGAGGTCCCGAAGTTCGACAAACCCGGTGTTGAAACATTTTACCGGTAAAAAACGTTCCGAAGGCTAACTTTGTGATAACGCGGTGCGTACCAATGCACCCACACAGGGAAACAAACGCACGAACGATGAAAAAGGTGTTCCAAGTGATCGTAGCAGTGGTGGTGATCAGCTCCGTTCTTACGGCCTGCAGTTCCTCGCACTCCTGCCCGGCATACGGCAAGGTCCACAAGCTGCCTGCCGAGGGTCAGGTCTGAGAAGGCCGCTTTTCTTCGTTCCCAAGCTTTTAAGCCCGGTCCTTTGGTCCGGGCTTGCTTGTGTCCGCGTCCACCTTCAGCGGTAGATGAAGCGGATATCCTGCTCCAGCTCCGGGTGCAGGCTCAAGGCCACCGGACAGGTGCGCGCGGCATGCTCCAGGATACTGCGTTCCCGTTCGCCCAAGGCCGTTCCGTCGAGTTCCAATTCCACTTCGATGCGGCCCACCTTACGCGGAGCGGATATCATATGCTTCACCACCCGGGCCTTCAAGCTGCTCAGGTCGATGCTGCGTTCCCTTGCAGCAATGCCCATGAGCGTGATCATGCAATTGGCGAGGGAAGTGGCGAGCAGGTCGGTGGGCGAGAAGGCTTCACCACGCCCTTGGTTATCAGGCGGTGCGTCGGTGATGAGTTGTTGGCCGCTGCGAAGGTGGGTGGCCTCCGTGCGCAATTCGCCGAGGTAGGTAACGGTAGCTGTGTCCATAGGTGCGGTGCACTGTGGCGGGCCAAGGTAACGTTGTGGAGTTGTAGCTTTGCTGTACCGCGCACATGCGTTCACTTCTCCCACTAGCGCTCCTTTTGTTGACCCTGACGCCTGCGGCAGGCCAGCAAACGATCTATGAGGAGACCCGTGTGCCCTTCAAGCGGGAAATGCTGGGTGGCCTGTTGATCCACGGCGATGGTTGGGGCTTGCAGTTCTACCATGCCAAGTACCGCACAGCACGTGACCGACGGGTGTTGGGTATCGAGATCGTGGGCATGAAGCATCCGAAGGAGGTGAAAAGCTTCAACCCCTACTACGAGGATTCGCGTGGCTATTTCTACGGCAAGGAGAACGCGTTGCTGATCGTGCGCCCTTCGTACGGGCGCAAGTGGCAGATCACGGACAAGATCCGGCGTTCGGGGGTGGAGGTGAACTTCATATGGAGCCTCGGTCCCTCACTTGGGCTCGTGAAGCCGGTGTATCTACAGATCGGCAAACCCGATCAGATCCCGTATAAAACGATCGTGGTCGAACGCTACGACCCGGCAGAACATGATGTGCAGAACATCTATGGCAGGGCCTCGTGGTTCAATGGATTCGGTGAAATGTCCTTTCAACCGGGTGCGTTCGGGCGCATCGCCTTCAGCTTCGAGTATTCGGGCAACGTAACAGGCGTAAAGGGCATCGAGGTGGGCGCCACCATGGATGCTTACGCGGCCCAAGTCCCGATCATGGCACCACTGGAAGGTGTGGTGAACAAACAGTTCTTCTTCGAGTTCTACTTGGCCATTCAATTCGGCAAGAAATTCACGCAATGAGCGAGACAGTGGTGGAGGTGGCCGAAAGCGGCCGGGTGAAACGTCCGGATTGGTTACGGGTGAAATTGCCGACAGGCGAGAGCTACCGAAAAGTGCGCGAGATCGTCGGCGAGCACAAGCTGCACACGATCTGCCAGAGCGGTAATTGCCCGAACATGGGCGAATGCTGGGGTGCTGGAACGGCGACCTTCATGATCCTGGGGAACGTATGCACCCGTAGTTGCGGCTTCTGCTCCGTGGCCACCGGCCGCCCGGACGACGTGGACCCCTTCGAACCGGCACGTGTAGCGCGCAGCGTTGAGCTCATGGGGGTGAAGCACTGTGTGATCACCAGCGTGGATCGCGACGACCTGAAGGACGGAGGCAGCGATATCTGGGCCCGGACCATTCGTGCGATACGCCGCCGCACACCGGTCACGACCATGGAGACCCTTATACCGGACTTCCAAGGGAAATGGGAGAATTTGGCGGTGGTCACCGACGCTGCACCGGACATCCTCTCGAACAACTTGGAAACCGTTCGTCGACTTACGAAACAAGTTCGGATCCAAGCCAAGTACGACCGCAGCTTGGAAGTGTTGATGCGCTCGAAACGTGCCGGGCTGCGGACCAAAAGCGGCATCATGCTGGGCCTTGGGGAATCGGACCAGGAGGTAGAGGAGAGCATGGACGACCTGCGCAGTGTGGGTGTCGATATCCTTACCCTCGGCCAATACTTGCAACCCACCAAGGACCATTTGCCGGTGGCGGAGTACATCCACCCGGACAAATTCGCCCGCTTCAAGACCGTCGGTCTGGAGAAGGGCTTCCGCTACGTGGAAAGCGGCCCGCTCGTGCGCAGTAGTTACCATGCGGAGAAGCATCTGTTCGATATGTAAGTGGAAGGTTGTCCGTTGATGCAGGTTGAGGGTTGATCCGCAACTCCCAACCCATACCCAACCACCAACCCCCAACCCCCATCAACCGCCAAGCAACAATGAGAATAGCCATCAACGGCTTCGGTCGCATCGGAAGGGTCACCACCCGTCAATTGCTCCAGCGTAAGGACGTGGAACTGGTGGCCGTGAACGACCTTACGGACAACAAGACCCTCGCGCACCTCTTCAAGTACGACTCGGTCCATGGTGTATTTCCCGGTGATGTGGGCTTTGACGAGACCCATCTCGATCTCGGCGGGGTGAAGGTGAAGGCCTTTGCAGAGAAGGACCCGGCGAATTTGCCTTGGAAGGAACTGGGCATCGATGTGGTGATCGAATGCACAGGTCGCTTTCTGACGCGTGAGCTGGCATCCAGCCATTTGAAGGCGGGGGCACGAAAGGTCCTGCTGTCCGCACCTGCGAAAGAGGCGGGCATCAAGACCGTGGTGCTCGGTGTGAACGATCATCTGCTGGATGGTACGGAGGACATCGTCAGCAACGCTTCTTGTACCACGAATTGCGCCGCTCCGATGATCCAAGTGGTGAACGAGTTCTGTGGCATCGAGGATGGTTTCATCACCACCATCCACAGCTATACCGGCGATCAGCGCTTGCACGATGCGCCGCACAAGGACCTGCGCAGGGCGCGTGCAGCAGCGGTAAGCATGGTGCCGACCACGACCGGTGCGGCGAAGGCCATAACGAAGATCTTTCCGGAATTGGACGGTCGTTTAGGAGGCTGCGGTGTCCGTGTGCCGGTGCCCGACGGCTCGATCACTGACATCACCGTGCGGGTGAAGAAGTTGCACGATGCTGCCGCGATCAATGCGCGTTTCAAGGAGGAGGCCGAAGGCCGTCTGAAAGGCATTCTACGCTACACCGAGGACCCGATCGTGAGCGTGGATATCGTGGGTGATCCGCACAGTTGCATCTACGACGCACAACTGACGAGCGTGGTGGGCAACATGGTGAAGATCATGGGCTGGTACGACAACGAGTACGGCTACAGCGCGCGTTTGGTCGACCTGGTGCTGCGCATGGGGAAATAGCAGGTTGCGAGATCAGGTGGCAATTGCAACCTGCCGGATGCCGCCTGCCCATTGCCACCTGGTCACCGAGCTGGCCCGCCGGAGATCCGCTGATCAGCACTCAAAGCACCGTCACTCGTCCGCTTCATCAGCGTCAGCTCGCTGCCGTCGAATGTCGCGTACGTGAAGTAGGTGATCCAATCGCCGAGGTTGATGTAGCGGCTGCCCGGCGCCACTTCCACATCGATCGGTAGGTGGCGGTGTCCGAAGAGCATGTAGTCGTAGCGCTTCTTCTTCAGCTCATCGCGGCAATATTGCACGAGCCATTCCTTGTCCTCACCGAGCCACTTCCGGTCGTTCTCGTAGCTCTTCTTGCGACTGCGCCCGCTCCAGAAATCGCCCAGCCACAGCCCGAAATTGGGGTGCAAGCGCGCGAAGGCCCATTGGCATACCGGGTTGCGGAAGATCTTCTTCATGAATTTGTAGCCATGGTCGCCGGGGCCAAGGCCATCGCCATGACCGATAAGGAAGCGCTTGCCTGCGAATTCGCGCTCGATCGGTTCGCGGTGCACGATCACACCCGTTTCCTTCGGCACGTAATCGAAGATCCACATATCGTGGTTGCCGATGAAGAGGTGCACCGGGATGCCGCGGTCGGTGAGCTCCGCGAGCTTTCCGAGCAAGCGCACATGGCCGCGCGGAACGGCGCGTGCGTACTCGAACCAGAAATCGAAGAGGTCGCCCAATAGCATGATCTCCTCGGCATCCTTCGAGGCTTCCTCGAGGAAGGCCACGATCCGTTTTTCGCGGACCAGGCTCGATGCTGCATCCGGAACACCGAGGTGGAAATCGCTCAGGAAATGGATCTTCTTGCCGGGCGTCATCGGGTGCGAAGTTCGGGCATCACGGTTTCAGGTGGCGCAGAAGCTTCGTCGGGTCCATGCGCTCGAGTGCGAATACGAAACGCACACGGTCGGTCACTTGGCGGTCGAGGAACTCCTCTTCGTCCGCAATGCGGCTGGAGACGGCCAAGGGGAACCAGATCTCGAACACATCGCGCACGACCTGTAGGCCGATCCCCGCTTCGTAGTAAGATGCGGTGCTCACGCTCGTTCCTTCCTGCGTGACGGAGGTAATGGGCACGAATCCAGCGCTGGCGAACACCGAAAGTGGAATTCCGATCGGAATGTCGATCTCCGTATTGATCGAAGCGACCCAGGTATCGCTGCCACCCTGTTGGAAGGGTGTGCGGAAGGCCCCTTGTTGTTTCACGAATTGTCGACCGGTGAAGCCGTCCGTGGCGCCGCGCTCGAAGTAGGCTTGATCGAAGAGCATGTCCTCCGGACCCCACGTGAGACCCCAAGCCTGTAGGCCGTTGGAAAGGCCGTCGGCGTTCTTCGAGAGGAACGTACCCGCGAACGCGCGGATCCGGAATTGATCCTTGCGCGCGTTGTAGGTGAAGCCCTGGGAGATCTCAACGGAAGCGCGCAGGAAGTCCGCGTGGTAGGTAACGACCGGGGTGATCGTGGTCGGCATCAGAGCGCTGCTGTTCCGGGCGCTGTAGCTCAGGTCAACGAAGGTGTCATCGGTACTGCTCGATACGTACGGTCCGTCCGGTGGGTCCTGGATGCTTTCGTTGCGGAGGAACACACCGCGCAAGGTGATGCTATGTGCCCAAGGCCGTGTGAGCGGGTCGCGCTTCAGGTCGAATGTCACCGAAGGTTGGAGCTTCGTGAACCAGGAGTTGGCATAGTGGTCATGCAAAGTGGAGGCGCTGCGACCGCTGAGCCCGAGATGGATGTTCTGGAACACCTTGCTCCGGATCCGATCGAAGTGATGCTCGATGCGCGCGGCCCCCACGAAGCGTTCGCTTCCGAAGGCATAGAGCGGGGCCACCACCCACTCGGTACGTTGCGACGGGAAGGTGGTGTTGTGCAACAGTAGTCCGGCCTGGAAGCCATCGTGCCCGTTCCATGCGATGGCAGGAGCGTAGTAGATGGAAGAGCGGTCGTCATGCTCGAGCCCTAGGAAGGGTTCGAATGCAGGGGCCTTCCAACGTTTCAACAGGCCACGGCTGCGGATGTCATTGTTGCGGCGGTCGATGTCGAGGGTGCGGTTGGTGGCGTCGATGACGATTCGATCGACGTTTCGCCACGGAGTTCGAATGCGCCATCCTCGTGACCGGGGCTCTTCACCCAAAGAGTGCCTAAGCTGTCTTTTCCTGCAAATGCGGTCAGAGGAACAGGAGCCTCGTGCAGGCCTCGGCCAAGCAAGTTGATCAATGCTCCGGACCCATCTTCAGAGTGTCGAAGGTTCTTAGCGGTGAAGTCCAACTTTCTTGTCGAGGGAATGTATTCATCGAACACCCACCCCAAGTCCTTCCCGCTCTCCCGCTCGAATACCGCGCGTAGGTCCTCCGGCTGCGGGTGTTTGAACTTCAACTCCTCGAAATAGGCATGCATGCAGCGGTCCATGGTCTCCTCGCCCAAGTAGGCCATCAAATGGTCCATGATCAGCGCAGTCTTCATGTACACCATGGTGCCGTAGTTGATCTCCGTGAAGTCGTTGGAGCTGAGGCTCAGGGCCTGGTCGAGGTTGCGGCGCGCGTTGAGGCGGTACCCCAATTCGTTCTGGTAGCGGTGCGCATCGGTGATCCCTGAGCTCAGTTTCTTCACGAAGGGAATGCCGATACTAAGCTTGTTGCTCGGGTAGCGTTCGCGCATGTACCGAAGCTCTACGAAGCTGTTCATGCCTTCGTCCATCCACGCATGGTCGCGCTCGTTGCTGCCCAGGATGCCGTAGAACCAATTGTGCCCCACCTCATGTGCGATGACATTGTCCAAGGACTCCGCACTGTCCATGTTCCCGATGATCGTGATCATGGGATACTCCATGCCACCGCCTGCACTGATGGTACCGTCGATCGCGGTGCAGGCATCGTAGGGGTACTCGCCCACCCAGTGGCTGAACCAACGGACGCTTTCGTTCACATAGGACACAGCATCGTTCCAGAGCCCTGCGTTCTTCGGTGTGAAGAGGGCCCACGTGCTTACGGTGCGGCCGCTCTTGGGTAAGGCCACTTCGCTCTTGCGAACGATGAAACGTTTATCGGCGAACCACGCGAAGTCGTGCACCTTGTCCTGCGTGAAGCGGATCGTTTTGGTTTCGGATGATGAAGGCGGGAATGCGTTCGACAGCACGGAGCCATTGCCGCCGATCGGTCGGGCCGCCAGTTCCTCCATGAAGGTTGCTTCTGTCTGGCTGTCGGTAAGCAGGCCTGTGGCGCCCACGATATAGTTCGCGGGCAGCGTGATCGTGACGTCGAAGCTGCCATACTCACTGTAGAATTCACCCAAAGTGAGGTAGGGCATGGCGTGCCAACCCGCAGCATCGTAAACAGCTGGTTTCGGATACCATTGCGTGATGTAGTAGGCCTGCCCGCTGTGTCCCAAACGCGAGAATTTGCCGTCCGGGATCTTCACGCGAAAAGGGTGGATAGCCTGGTGGAGGCACCTGGGGAAAGCGGCGTGTCCATGACGACCCATGCGATATCGGCATGCTCCGGATGGTACCCCCATTTCAATGCCGTGTCGTTGGTCCGGAAGTCAAGGCTATCGATCCAGCCGCGTTCTTCTTCGGTCGCGAAGTGAAGGTCGAGCTCGCCGGTGCGGTCAAGCTGCTTGCACAGGGCGGAACTTCGGTCCCTGTAAGCGTTGGGCCAGAGATGGATCCACAACGTATCCAGCGTGTTGGGGCTGTTGTTGGTGTAATCCACATCTGAATGACCGTGCAATACATGCCGTTCGTCGTCCAAGCGCACATCGATCGTGTGGTCTACCTGCTGTTGGAAGTAGGTCTGGCCGGAAAGCATGAGCGGGCCGCAAAGGAGCCCGCTCATGAAGATCATTCTTGACCTCACGCTCAAGAGCCGAATAGTTCCTTCAAGCGGCCATCGAGTTCATCGCCGCGCAATCCTTTTTCGATGATCCGACCTTCGCGATCGATCAGTACGGTGAACGGGATGCTGCTGACGCCGTATTCCTGTGCTGCGGCATTGTTCCAGAAACCGAGGTCGCTCACCTGCTTCCAAGGAAGCCCATCGTCCTTGATGGCCTTCACCCACGAGGCGTGGTCGCGGTCCAGTGAAACACCAAGGATTTCGAAGCCTTTGCTCGCGTACTTGTTGTAGACCTTCTTTACGTTCGGGTTCTCGATGCGGCAGGGACGGCACCAGCTCGCCCAGAAGTCGATCAATACCACCTTGCCACGCAGTTCGCTGAGCGCTAAGGTCTTTCCGTCCGGTGTTTGCTGGCGGATCTCGGGAGCCTCCGTGCCGATAGGCAATAAATTGCTCAGGCGCTTCTGCTCCTCCTCTTGCATCTTGATCGCGATCTCCTGCTGCTCCAGGCGGTCCACTTGATCGCGGAACATGGCGAAGAAGCCCGAGCGCGGCATGGTCTTCCGCAGGCTCTCGCGCACTTGCTTGAACAAGGGTAGCTCCTGCTGCATATTCAGTTTCCCCAAGGCCGTGAGGGCCACAGGAGAGCTTTCATGCGCCTGCACGAATGCCTTGCACTCCTCGTAGAAACGAGCGTTCATGGCGTTGAACTTGCCGATCAAGGCCGTGTCGCTCGAACCGGAAATGGCCGCGCGTAGTCTTTCGTGTTCTTCGTCGAAGGCTGTTGACTTCGCATAGAACTCGTACAGTGCATCCGTATGTGGCGATCCGGAGATGGTCGTTGGTACGTTCAACGCGCCCATCTTGGCCTCAATGGTGAGGCTCTCCGCACTGTCCAACGCAACGATGATCTGCTCTTGTCCGACAGCGATGCGGTAGAAGTCGAGCGGCATGGCCGGCACGCGGATGGTGCCTTCCCCAGCGTCGTTCAGCTTCACTGAGTCAACGCGTATGGGACGGTTGTTCTCGAAGCGATCGAAGTAGGCCATCGATCCTCCGGCACCTTCGATATGCAGGTCCATGGTCCTTCCTCCGCCTGTGCCACTGCAGGCGATCAATAGCGCTCCCGCCAGAGCGGGAACAAGGGAGCGTGTCATCGTGTTCATGCGTTCGATCCTTCCAATAGTTTGCGTACCACTTCGTTGGCACGCTTGGGGTCCGATTTCCCCTTTGTGCCTTTCATCACCTCGCCCATGAAGAGCCCCAAGAGCCCTTTGTTGCCGGCGCGATAGGCCTCGACCTTGTCCGGGTAGCGGGCCATCACCTCTTGCATGATGCTCTCGATGAGGTCCTCCCGGGTCTCTTGCAGCAGATCGTGTTGGGCGGCCAGTTCGGCAGCGCTCTTGCCGCTGTGCTCCAGCAATAACGGGAACAACTTCTGGCTGGCCGTGCTATGCGCCAATTTGCCTTCGTCGATCATGGTGATCATTCCGGCCAAACGTTCGGCTTCAATGGGGAATTCGGACATGGTCAGGCCCTTCTCGTTCATCCAACTGCGCACGTCACCCATCACCCAGTTCGCAGCGGACTTGTAGTTCGGCGTGCGTGAAACGAGATCCTCATAGTACAGGGCGGTCGCCTTGTCGTCGGTGAGAATGCCCGCGTCGTATTCGCTCAAGCCCAGCTTGGTGGTGTACTTCTCCCGCAGTTCACGTGGCAATGGCGGCATGGCCTTCCGGATGGCCTCCTTCTGCTTCTCACTCACTGTGATCGGCTGCAGGTCGGGCTCTGGGAAGTAACGGTAGTCGTGTGCCTGCTCCTTGCTGCGCATACCGACCGTGGTCCCTTTGCCAGCGTCGAAGGTGCGCGTCTCCATGTGGATCGTTCCACCCGCTGAGAGGATCTCGCTTTGCCGTTGGGCTTCGAACTCGATGGCGCGCATCACGTTCTTGAAGCTGTTCATGTTCTTGACCTCGCAACGCGTGCCGAACGCTTCCACGCCCTTGCGACGTAGACTGATGTTCGCATCGCAACGCAGGCTGCCCTCTTCCATGTTGCCGTCGCAGATGTCCAGATAGCGCACCAAGCGACGGATCTCCACGAGATAGTCGTAGGCCTCTTGTGCGCTGCGCAGGTCGGGCTCGCTCACGATCTCCACCAAGGGCACACCGGCCCGGTTCAGGTCGACCAGGGTGTTGAAGGGGTCCACATCATGGATGCTTTTGCCGGCATCTTCCTCCATGTGGATACGCGTGATTCCGATGCGCTTCTCCGTCGTTCCGGCTTCATGGCCGGGGTCGGTGCTATTGGGGATCATCACATACCCATCGGTACAAATGGGCGTCTTGTCCTGAGTGATCTGGTATCCTTTCGGAAGATCGGGGTAGAAGTAGTTCTTCCGCGCATAGTGCATCCAAGGGGCGATGGTGCAGTGCGTGGCGAGGCCGATGCGCACGGCATGTTCCACCACGACCTTGTTCACTACGGGCAAGGTACCAGGGTGCCCCAAGGTGACCACGCTGATGTTGGTGTTCGGGTGATCGCCATAGGCGTTCGGGTCGTTGCTGTACGCCTTGCTCGCGGTGTTCAGCTGCGCGTGTACCTCCAGGCCCACCACCAGATCGTATTGTTCACTCCAATGGCTCATTCGTGGCCGCCTTTGATGATGCGCTGGGTGTACTTGGTGCTTCCGTTGTTCACCACGACCATGTACATGCCGTTGTTGAACGTGGTCAGGTCCAGTTCGACCACACCTTGTGATGCGTGCTGCGAACTGCGAACCAACAGGCCGGCAGCGTTGAACACCTCGATACGGAGGGGCGCGATCGTTCCGTCCAAGGTGGTCACACGCACGATGCCGCTGGTGAGCGTAGGGGCCACCCGGTACGGTGGTGCTCCACTTGGGCCGGCCGCACCTGTGGCCTGGTCGATGTCGAGCACCCAAAGCCCCGTTTGCATGTCACTGACAAGAACACGACCCGAAGGCAGATAGGGGTACACGCCCCAAGCGCCTTTGTAACTGTCGCCATTGGGTTCCAGGCTCGTGTCGTAATAGCCCAACAGTATCGGTTGTGCAGGGTCGGCGGTGTTCCACAGCCAATAACCATCGTAGTAATAGGCCACATGGACGTTGTTCCCGTGATAGAACGGATTATGCACGATCGATGTGGCGTCGACACCGCTTGTCACCGTGCTCACAACATCCAGATCGCCGATGTCGGTCGCATCAACGAATTTGAGTGGCGAGCCATGGGTCTCGTCGGCCAAGGCGTAAACCGTGCCCTCGTCGTTCAGCCAGCCACTGTGGTTGTAACCCTGCCCCGGATAGACCGTCATGGCCCCGAGCAGGACCGGAGCGGTCGGATCGGAAAGGTCGAGCACGTGCATGGCGTCCTGGTCGTTGCACCACACGATGTTGTCCCGTACGAAGCAATCATGCACATACCCGACCGTTGAACTCCACCAAGCCACGTCCTCTTCCAAATTGGAGAGGAGCGTCGGTTCCGCCGGGTCGGCGAGCGAATACACCGCGAACTGGCTACTTCCGCCGCAAGTGTACATCCGGGCGTTCACACTGTCGATCTGGATGTTGTGCGCCCGTCGGAGCAGGACTGCGCTGTCGTACACGACGTGTACCGAATCGGGCAAGTACTGCAGGTCCATGATCTGCAAGGAACTCTGTCCCTCATCGCACACGGCATAGAGGTGATGGGCGTAGGTCTTATAGTCACGGTGGATCACCCCGATGCCGGTGAAACGGCCCACGACGAAATCGACCTGTGTGGAATTCACCGGGTCCGTAACGTCGAAGATGTGGGTGCCCATCGTACTGCCGATGATGGCATACTCGCGTCCGTTGGCGGCATATCCCCACACTTCGTTGTAGCGGTTCAAGTATGGTGTCCCGTCCGGGATCGTTGTGTCGTTCCAATTGAAAAGGTGCCTGACATTCAAGCTGTCCTGCGCAGTGACAGGGACCATGCATACGGCCAATACCAACAAGGAGAACGCTCGGATCAGCATGAAGCGATCAGTTCTTTCATGATCAGCGTGAGCATCGGCTCAGCCTTCTCGGCCACGCGCTGCACCATCTCATGTGTGGTCTTTTCGATCCGGCCTTCAACCCCCATGTCCGTGATGACGCTCATCGCGAAGCAGGGGATGCCCATCTGTCGAGCGGCGATCACCTCGGGAACGGTGCTCATGCCAACAGCATCGCCTCCGATGTTGCGCACATAGCGGTATTCCGCAGGCGTCTCCAGCGTTGGGCCGGTCAGTCCAACGTACGTTCCCTCACGCACTTGGATGTTGTTCGCAGCCGCGATGTCCTTGGCCTTGGCGATCAATCCACGGTCATAGGGTTCGCTCATATCGGGGAAGCGCGGGCCAAGCTCATCGATGTTCTTACCGATCAATGGGTTCGGGAACAAGCAGATGTGATCGTTAAGGATCATCAGGTCCCCCGTGTCGTGGGCAGGGTTCACACCACCACAGGCGTTGCTCACGAACAGACGTTGGATGCCTAAGAACTTCATGACCCGCACGGGCATGATCACCTCTTCCATGGTCCACCCTTCGTAGAAGTGGAAGCGGCCCTGCATGGCCACCACAGGTTTCCCACCGAGTATGCCGAACAACAATTTGCCCGGATGTCCCTGTACCGTGCTCCCCGGGACTTCCGGAATATCCGAATAGGAGATCGCATGCTTCACGTCGATCTCCTTGCCCAAGCCGCTCAGCCCTGTGCCAAGGATGATGCCCGTTTCGGGTATGAAGCCGTTCGTGGCCTTTTTCAGGTGGTCAGCTATGCGGTGGATTCGTTGCAACATGGCGGCGGATAAGATCGGCGAAGCGTGCTGGTTCGTTCAAAACAACGGCCCGCATACCGATCACAGCGAGCGGCAGTCCTTCCAAGGGACCACCGGCAAGCGCGGAAGAAAGCCTCGCGGCGTCCTTTTCCGTGGTGATCAACACCTTCGGGCCGGGCGCGAAATTAGCGTATCGGGCCGCTAAGGAGGCCAGATCCCCCGTGCTGAACGGGTGATGGTCCGGGAAGGCGACGTGTTCCACCTTTCCGAACAAGGAGCGGACATGCATCACCAAGGGGGGCGGGTCGGCGATACCTGTGAACAACAAGGCGCTCGCTTGCTGCCCGGTCGGAACGTCCGCATCTCGTTCGACCTGCCAATCCGGAAGGGCGTATTCGATCCCTGTGAAGAACAGCTCCTGTTCATTCCGCAGACCTAGGCGCGAGCGCCATTGTTCACGCTCCGGAACATCGGGTGAAGCGGGGCATTTGGTCACGATCACCACCTGAGCACAACCGGCCCTGTAGCGCAGGTCACGCAAGGTACCGGCCGGCACCAAGGCATCGTCGCAATACGGTCGGGCCCAAGTGGTCAGCAGGATGTTCAGTCCGGCGTCGAGTTTCCTATGCTGCAAGGCGTCGTCCAGCAACACCACCTTTGTCTCCGGGATCTTCTTCTGGATGTGATCGATCGCCTCAACACGGTCGGCACCTACGAACACCCGCACGGCCGGGAATTTTCGTTTCACCTGCAAGGGCTCGTCACCACTTGTCTCGGCACTGTCCGATGCCATGACCTCACGGATCCCGGTGCGCTTTCTTCCGTAACCTCGGCTCAATGTGGCGATCGGCGTCACGTCCGCCAAAATGCGCAGCAGGAGTTCCAGCATGGGCGTTTTTCCAGTGCCGCCCAAGGATAGATTCCCAATGGCGATCGTGGGGACGGAGGGTCGAATGCTGTCAAGGACGCCGCTATCATATAGCCTATGCCGAATGAACAGGACGAGTCCGTGCCACATGGTGTAAGGAAAGAACAACACTCTTCGCAAACGCATCACGTACTTTGCCGGAACGATCATTCAAGGCGAAAGATGCGCATCAAAGACGTGACCACCGCATTGGAAGCATGGGCTCCGCCATCGCTCCAAGAGAATTACGACAATTGCGGACTACAAGTAGGCGATCCGGAAAGGGAGATCTCAGCGGCCATGGTGTGTTTGGATTGCACCGAAGCCGTGGTGGAGGAAGCGGCGAAGTTCGGCTGCGGCCTGATCATCAGCCATCATCCAGTGATCTTCAAGGGGCTGAAGAGCTTGGTGGCAAAGAGCTACGTGGAACGCTCGCTGCTCGCGGCGATCAAGCACGACATTGCGCTGTACGCCATCCATACCAACCTGGACAATGTGCTTGATGGCGTGAACGGTGAGATCGCCGCTCGCTTGGGTCTGCGTCCGGTACAGGTGCTCGATCCTAAACCCGGACAACTGCGGAAATTGGTGGTATTCGTGCCCACTGTGCATGCGGAGGTGGTCCGTGAGGCCGCATTCCAGGCTGGTGCGGGACGGATCGGCAAATACGATGAATGTGGGTTCACCACGGAAGGAGTGGGGACCTTTCGTCCCGGTCCGGGAACCACGCCGTTCATGGGGAAGAGGGGCGTTCGGGAGAATGCCCAGGAATTGAGGCTCGAATTCCTGTACCATCACCCGGTCGAACGTGCCCTGCTCAACGCCGTCCGGGAAGCGCATCCGTACGAAGAAGTGGCGTTCGACATCATTCCACTGGCCAACGACCATCAAGGGGTCGGCAGCGGGATGTTGGGGGAATGGACCGATGCTCTTGCGGAGCAGGAGTTCGTGGCCAAGCTGAAGGCCGTCTTCGGTCTGTCCGTCTTGCGGCACACACGCTTGTTGGGGAAGCCAATCCGTCGCGTGGCTTTGTGCGGTGGGTCCGGGGCGTTCCTGATCGGCAAGGCCAAGGCGTTGAAGGCGGATGCGTACATCACAGGGGACGTGAAGTACCACGAGTTCTTCGACGCCGATGGGCGCCTGCTTTTGGCCGATATCGGGCATTATGGGAGCGAACAGTTCACCATGCACCTGATCCAGCGCCGATTAGGCGAACTTTTCCCTACATTTGCCGTCCGTTTGACGGAAAATGTCACGGACCCCATATCCTATTCCTGACCCATGGCGAAGAGCGACGTGAAGGCTCCGACGAAGAAGGCGAAGACCGCTGATACCAACGGCAAACCCACTACCACCGCAGCCAAAGCGGACGTAACGGTAGCGGAGAAGCTGGTAGAGCTGTACCGCTTGCAACACATTGATTCACAGGTCGACAAGATCCGGATCCAACGGGGCGAGCTGCCCTTGGAGGTGGAGGACCTCGAGGACGAAGTGGCCGGTCTGGAGACCCGCATGACCAAGCTTCAGGACGAACTGAAGGAGATGGAAGGTCAGGTCAGCGACAAGCAGAACCTGATCAAGGAGGCGAAGGCCCAGATCAAGAAGTACGAAGGCCAGCAGGCCAAGGTGCGCAACAACAGGGAATACGATTCCTTGACCAAGGAAGTGGAGTTCCAGAACCTGGAGATCCAACTGGCCGAGAAGCGCATCAAGGAAGCGAAGGCACAGATCGACGGTAAGAAGGAGGTGGTGGAAGCTAGCAAGGCCCGCTACGATGATCGTAAGAAGGACCTTGAACTGAAGCGCAAGGAACTGGATGCGATCGTTGCCGAGACCGAAAAGGAGGAGAAGGAGTTGGCCAAGAAGAGCGAGGCCGCTGCAAAGCACATCGACCCGAGACTGCTTGGTGCCTACCACCGGGTTCGGAATAATTCGCGCAACGGCCTGGCCGTTGTAGCTGTGGAACGTGGTAGTTGCGGTGGTTGCTTCAATGCCATCCCACCTCAGCGCCAACTGGATATCGCCAGCCACAAGAAGCTGATCGTTTGCGAACATTGCGGCCGCATCCTGGTGGATGACTACGTAGTGGAACGTGTGACGGGCGAGTAGTAGGACACGTACTTGAAATGGAACAAAGGCCCCGGAAGATCCCGGGGCCTTTTCTTTTACCACTCGTGTTGCGTTCAGTTCGAGGTCATGGCCTCCAGGCCACGGTGACCAAGGTGCGCACCGTACTACGCGTCTCCCTCGTCACGTCCACCAACATCGGGTCGTACTGGTAGTAATTGTACCCGTTGGTCTGATAGTTCACACCCAGATCCAAGCTCAGGCGATCGGTGCGGTAGCCCAACCCGGCGGCGTAGGTCTTCAGGGCGGCCGCATGTCGGGCCTCATCCTTGTCGAAGGCATTGGGTAGAATGCCCCAGCCCATGCGATAGTACCAGTTTCCGGATCGCCATTCTGTTCCTACCCGAACGCTATGCACCTGACGGAAGGTCTCTCTGATAACCGCATTCTCATTTGCGAAATCGTAGGGGTCCTGGACGTTGTTCATGGGCCTTAGGCGCATGTTGCGGTAGTCCACGTATTCATAGTCGATGCTGATCAGGCCGGCGTTGGTGACGTATCCCGCGCTCAACACCGTACGCCACGGTGTATTGATCCTGTAGCTGAAGAGACCATCGGGTGACTCAGCGGAATAGTCCGTTCGTCCATCGATCCCGGCCGACCGGAAGCTCGTGCGCATGTCGGTGATGTACGTGTCGTTCAATTGCATCCATCTGGGACTATGGAAAGCGAGTCCGGTGCGCAGCTTGTCGGTCAAACGATAGATCGCGCCTGCTTTTACATCCAAGCCATTCCCGGAGGTCCCAAGCTCCTCGCGAAAGGTCATGCTCTTGAGGTCCACGGACCCATCGGGCGTGTCCTCCGTGTGTGTCGTGGTGCTGGAATAGCGATGGCCGATGATGCCGACGGATAGGCCTACATACAGCTTGTCCATGTAGTTCGCGCTGTAGAAGAAGGATGTATTGGAGGTTGCCCCTTTGGATTCCACCGTTTGTTGCTGGTCCACGAGCGCGCCTGCGGGCAAGGCACTTATGTAGCTGGTACCCATGGAATCTACTGGGTCGGCAGGATCGATCCCATAGGTTTCGTAGGCAAGTGCGGAGGTGAACGGACGGTTGTCGTACAATTCATCCGGCAGGTTTCCTTCGGCATCCAAGGCAAGCGCATCGAGCATGGAACTTGGGATACCATAGCCGACAGCTTGTCTGTCCCAACGATTGGTGGCTTGTCGGTCGTATATCACGCCGAAGGTGCTGCTGCGCCATTTACTTCCGCTGTTGCTCGGCGCATTGATGACCAGCGCGAGGTTGTTGAAGAAAGCACGCGTTGCCGAATTGGTGGACACGCTACCGTAATAGCTGCTTGCCACGGAGTTCACCTCCAGTCCGGGTGTCATCGACACCTCGCTGGTCCGGTAGATCCCCAGCCCGGCCGGGTTGATGGCGATCGAGACCCCATCGGCACCCAAGGCACCGAAGGCGTTCGCCACCCCTATGCTACGAGCGGTGCCGCCGGGGGTGACCGTGCTCATGCGCAAGGCGTCATCCTCGTTCTGCCCATGCACTGAGCCCAAGAATCCAAAGACCAAGAACGAGGCGTACCACCTCCAACTACCGCACACTTCGATCACCATGGATCAGCGACGTGTTGGGCTGATGGTCCGTGAACCACCGCCACCGGTGGAACCACCGCCACTGCGACTTCCACCATTGCCCGATGGGCTCCGAGAGGGGCTTGTCGAGCGCATTTCACCTGAACTTCCGCTCCGGGTGTTGCTGTTGCGCTCCACGGATCGTGTCCCTCGTGTGGTCGTGTTGCCGATGGGACGTGAGGAGGTGCTTTGCCGACCGGTCCCCGCAGGATCGAGATCCCTTACGCGCTGCGTGGCTGAACTGCGGGTGATGTTGCCATTGGTGCCGACGGTTCTGCCGGAACGGTCGGTAGGGGAAGGGGCGAGTCGAACTGGATCGCGCACGGTCAAACGAGTGTAGCCCGGGTTCCTCGATGCACCGGTGCCTGAGCCCATGGACGGTCGATGCCCCACTACCACGTTACTACCGGCACCGATGATCACGGGGGAGTAACAGGAAGAGCAGTTACCATAAGGGCTATAGTAGTTCCCGTACCCATAGCCATATCCAAATCCACTGCCGAAGCCGTTACAAGGACCACACCACGGCGATGGTCCTCCGAAACAGTTGTAATAGCCGAATGTCGCGTTGTAACGCCAAGTACCGTAAGGGTAGATCGGTCCTCCGATCATCCCGTGTAACCATCCACTGTACACCCCGGTACCATATCCGAAGCCGATCCTCATGCCATTCGGCCCCCATCCATAGCCGGTGTTGTAGGCCAAGCTGGTGCCGAAACCGAAGCGGTCGTAATTGTAGTAATACGGGTCGTTGTATGTGACATCGTAGAAATCCTGCTTCGCGCTCATGGCCTCCGCCACTCCCGGGTCATAGTACGCGTCGGATGGTTGCTCGGTCACCACCTCTGGTGCGGAGCTACCTACCATGGCCAACACAGGCGACATGGGAGGCAAAGAATACACATCGTCATGCACTTGGGCCGTCGGTTGCACGGTTGCGCACGAACCGAACAGGATAACGATCGTGAGCAGCGCGGAATATGGAAGCAGGACGTTCTTCATAGCGATCGTTGTTTGCCCTTGAAGCGCCGAAACGCCTGTCCGGGTTGATTACCTTAGCCGCCCATACGGAACAAAAATAATACCAAGAAAGGGGCATGGCCGATCTTTTAACGAAACGCGGCGAGGACTACGCCCAGTGGTACAATGATCTGGTCCTCAAGGCGGACCTTGCCGAACACAGCGATGTGCGCGGTTGTATGGTCATCAAGCCCCATGGATATGCCATATGGGAGAAGATGCAGGCGGCCTTGGACGGCATGTTCAAGGAAACCGGTCATGTGAACGCCTACTTCCCCTTGTTCATTCCGAAGAGCTATTTGGCCAAGGAAGCAAGCCATGTGGAAGGCTTCGCGAAGGAGTGCGCCGTGGTCACGCACTACCGGCTCAAGAGCGACCCGGTCCATGGTGTGATCGTGGACCCTGATGCCAAGCTGGAGGAGGAGCTCATCATTCGACCCACGAGCGAGACCATCATTTGGAACACCTACCGGGGTTGGGTCAAAAGCTATCGCGACCTGCCCTTGCTCATCAACCAATGGGCCAATGTGGTGCGCTGGGAGATGCGTACCCGCTTGTTCCTGCGCACCGCGGAATTCCTCTGGCAAGAAGGCCATACGGCGCATGCCACGAAGGAGGAGGCGGTGGATGAGGCTGAACGGATGTTGGAGGTCTATGCACGTTTCGCCGAGGAGTGGTTGGCCATGCCCGTGATCAAGGGTGTGAAATCGGCCAGTGAGCGTTTCGCCGGTGCCGTGGATACCTATTGCATCGAAGCCATGATGCAGGATGGTAAAGCCTTGCAAGCCGGGACCTCGCACTTCCTCGGCCAGAATTTCGCCAAAGCCTTTGACGTTGTATTCACCACCAAGGAGAACAAGCAAGAACATGTCTGGGCCACGAGTTGGGGCGTCAGCACCCGCTTGATAGAACTTTGATCGTGACATAGTGATGACCACGATCTTGTGCTGCCTCCCAAACTCGCGCCCGTGCAAGTGGCGGTTGTTCCCATAGCCAAGAACGAGGAACAGATGCAGGCGATCGAGGCCCACTTCGCGCCCACCTTGGCCGATCTTGCGGTCAAGGGGCATCCAGTGTGAAGTTCGATGACGATGATCGAAAGAAGCCGGGTTGAAATTCGCGGAATACGAATTCAAGGAGCTATCGGTCCGCATCGCCGTTGGGCCTAGGGATATGAGAACGGGACCGTGGAGGTGGCACTGAGCGCGACACCATGGAGAAACAAGTGATGCAAGTGACCGATCTCGCAGAGAAGGTGGCGCACCTGCTTACCGCCATCCGAATCTGTACGAGAAGGCCTTGGCCATGCGCGAGGAGTACACCTGTGGCGTGGATACCACGACGAGTTCAAGGTCGCCATTGAGAAGGGAGGGTTCATATACGCACATTGGGATGGTACCCCGGAAACGGAGGAACGTGTGAAGCAGGAGACCAAGGCCACGATACGGTGCATCCCGATGGGTGGTGACCCCGCACCGGGAAAGTGCATGGTGACCGGTGCGCCAAGCAAGCGAAAAGTGATCTTCGCACGGGCCTATTGATGAAGGATCGAAGGACAGCCCATCAGCGCGCGAGCTTATCGTAGAAGGCCTTGCATAGCAAGTCCTCCATGAAGCAGGACGTGTATGCGGCCATCGGCGAGTTGTTCGCTACCTTGAAGAGTGTTGGTCGAAGTGGCCAATGACCTGGAAGTCACGGCCAAGGCGAAGGACGAGCGCCTATCGGTATCTTTCTGGACAAGGGGGCCATGGCCTGCGAGCTGAAAGTGGCCGGGGATGTGGTCATTTTCCAGATGCACACCAATGTCTTCCGCTTGGACCAGAGCCATAGCTACTGGAAGGGCAGCTATTTGGAGGAGGACGAATTGAGGCTATTTCGGCGTGATCGACGTCTATAATTTCCTCAGCGACTCGTTCAAATACAATAGGGAACGCGACCTGGGTTATCTGGTGGCCAGGCTGATGCTCAATCGGGAAGGTCATTTCTTTCTTCAGAAACGTCAGCTCGGATTCCTGTACCACGATGCGCCCAGGTAGTGTGATGGACCGCTCCCGATTGAAGGATGTGATGCATTCGATGCGTCCATCCTGTATGTGCTTGAGTTCGACCTCCTCGTACCGCCCTATGACCAAGTGGACATGGTCACGGTGAGCGAGATGAACGAGTTGAACGCGAACCTCCAGATCTCCACCGGAAAGCGCTTGGGCTTCCGTTTTCACTCGGATTCGGAAGATCCTGTATGAACCCATTGCGGGTTTTCATCCCACTGTATACATTTGCCGTCCCTTAACCGGGACCTCCATCAGAGGTATTGACATCATGGCCCGTTCGTCTAGGGGTTAGGACGCGTCCCTTTCACGGATGAAACAGGGGTTCGATTCCCCTACGGGCTACTTTGGTCGAAAAGGCCCCTTCGCACAGCGAGGGGGCTTTTTCATTTCGTGTAACCGTGGCAAGGCCTCCCACGTATCTTTGGCCTTGTCGTTCGGTGCCCAAGGCGCAGGATCATGGCATCTCCCTGCCGTTGGTAGTGGTTCGCCATGACGGGCATCGTACGGTCAAATAGGAACGCATGAACATACGTAACGGCGGTATTGTTGGACTGGTCCTTGTCATGTTGATGACAGGTTGTATCGGTAAGAAGAACGTCAACTACCTGAACGATCAGTCCTTGAGCAATGGTTCCAGCAAGCTGTTCGAGAACCGGAAGTTCGAATACAGGGTGCAGGTGAATGATGTGCTCAGTATCCGCGTGATGGGGCTGGACGATGCCACCAGCAAGTTCTTCAACGTGGAACAGCAAGGCAATTTCCAGAACGTGAGCGATGCTGCGCTCTTCGTCAACGGTTATTCCGTGGACAAGAACGGACAGGTACAGTTGCCCACCGTGGGCAAGATCAAGGTTCAAGGCCTTACGGTCGGAGAGGCGCAAGAATTGGTGCAACGCAAGATCAACGAGTATTTCAACAACGCCACAGTGATCCTGAAGATGGTGAATTGGCGGGTGAGCGTGCTTGGCGATGTGAGCAGGCCAGGTGCCTATGTGGTCTACAACAACCAGATAACCATCCTGGACGCATTGGCCATGGCCGGAGGGCCCAATGAGTTCGCTGATAAATCACACATCACACTGATGCGCCAAAGTGAACGCGGTGTTCAAGCCTTGTACGTGGACATGTCCACCACGAACGTCCTCAGTTCAGAGTACTACTACCTCCTTCCGAATGACATCGTTTATGTGCCTGCGCTCAAAGCGCGTCCGGGTCGTTTGAATTTGGAGGTATTCGCGATCTTCATGGGTGCTATCAGCACTGCGGCGGTCGTGTTCTCCGTGATCCAGAACGCCAATCAGTGATGAGCACTTCCTCCAACGATACGGTCGATCTGCGCGCGATCTTCCGGAAGATCCGGGCCAAGTGGTGGTGGTTCCTGTTCACGGTCCCCTTCTGCTTGGCCGTAGGGGTCGCATATATCAAGACCACGCCGAAGGAATACCTGATCCAGGCGGTGATGTTGCTGGGTGAGGAGAAGCGCACCGGTTTCGGGGGCAATGATGAATTCATCAAGGGTACGGCCTACTTGAGCAACAGCACCGAGCTTGAGGACAAGCTCACCGTTCTCACGTCCAGTACGAACATGATGCGCACGCTGCAGCGCCTCGATTTCGGGATCAGCTACTACGAAACGAAGAACTTCCTCACCAAGGAGAAGTACGACTATCCGCCATTCATCGTGAAGTTGGATAGTGTCTCGGTGCAGGTCATCGATATCCCGATCCACGTTTCGGTCGATCTGGCGGGAGGGACATACACGGTGAAGGCCAAGGGCAAGAACGTACGGCTGTACAATGTCCAGAAGCAGGAGGTCCTTGCTGATTATATTCCGAAGTACGAACTGGAACAGACCGTTCCCATCGACACCCCCTTTGTCGGGGATCACTTGAGCTTTCGCATCCATTTCCCGGAGGATCGGACCTATGACGATGGCACCGAGTACTTCTTCAAGCTCAAAAGCTTGGAGGACCTGGTCACAAGCTATCAGGAACGCACCGGCGCTGCGCAGTTGAGCAAGGAGAGCAATATCGTCAACCTCGCCATACAAGGTGAGGTGGTCACCAAGGAGACGGCCTTCCTGAACAAATTGATGGAGACCTACATCGAAGGTGAACTGTACAAGCAACAACAGAAGGGGATCAAGACGATCGCTTTCATCGATGACCAGATCGGTAGCGTTTCCGATTCCTTGCAAAAGGTCGAGAACTCGATGGAGAACTTCCGTGGTGTATCCGGCGGCATGATGAACGCAGCCAACACCTCGGATGCGCTCTTCCAGGAACGCAGTCGCTTGGAGGATGAACGCTCGCTCGTTCTGCGTCGGCGGAACTATTGTGCTTCGGTGTTGGACAAGGTCCGCTCGTCTTCAGACCTGAGGAACGTTCCGGCACCATCGTCCTCGGGCATCGATGACCCTGTGCTGAACAACCTCGTCATCGAGATCACGCGCCTTTCCGCGGAGCTGGCAGCCCAGAACATTGCGACCGGTTCGCGGAGCAACCCGACGGTGATCGCCATGGAACGCAAGGTGAAGAACCTGACGGCTTCGTTGGCGCAAACAGCGGAAAGCTTGGTGGAGCAGGCCGAGATGAGCCTGGCGGAGGTGAACCGTCGCTTGGGGTCGATCAACTACCAGTTCAATCAATTGCCCGAGAACGAGCGCCGCTTGGTGAACATCGAGCGGAAGTTCAAACTGAGCGACAACCTGTACAACTATTTGATGGAGAAGCGGGCCGAGGCTGGGATCGCCATTGCCAGTGATCAAGTGGACAAATCCGTTGTTGACCCTGCTCGTGTGAACGGCCGTAAGCCGGTGGCGCCCCAGAAAGGGATCGTACTGGCAGGGGCCTTCGTCCTCGGACTGTTCCTGCCCATTGGCTTTATTCTACTGCGCGATCTGGTACGGGACCGGATCGATGACATCGATGAATTGAAGCGATTGAGCAAGTTGCCGGTGCTGGCGGTGATCCCTTCCAGCAAACGCAAGCGCGTGTTGCCGGATGAGCCTAAGTCGATGCTTGCGGAATCGTTCCGAACGGTCCGGGTGAACCTGCAGTATCTCAACCCGAACACGGATCGTCAGGTGATCGGCCTCACCTCATCCTCAAGTGGGGAAGGAAAGACCTTCTGTGCCGTGAACTTGGCGACCGTCATGGCGCAAGCGGATAAAAGAACGATCCAGATCGATGCCGATATGCGCCGTCCGAACGTGATGAACACGCTCGGAATGAAGGCGGACCTCGGCCTCTCCACCTGGTTGATCGGGGAGGCAGGGATCGATCAATTGATCCATAGGACCGATATCCCGGGCCTTGATGTCATCAGCGCAGGACCCATCCCGCCGAATCCACTGGAATTGGCCGAAAGTCCTCGGATGGCCGAATTGATCGCTGATCTGCGCTCCCGCTATGATCACGTGATAATCGATGCCTCGCCGCTCGGTCTGGTGAGCGAGTACGTGCTGCTCATGCGCTTGGTCGACGTGACGCTGTATGTGGTGCGTGAAGGTCGTACCGAGCGCAGTGCGTTGCGCATGATCAACGAAATGGTAGCGGAGAACAAGGCCCAACACGTTGACCTGTTGTTGAACGACGCGAAGAACCGCGGCGACGGATACGGCTACTACAACAAGTAGCGCCCTTGGGCATGATCGGGTCCGAAGGATTCAAGAAGTACTTCAAGAGCTTCTCGTGGCTGTTCGCGGATCGCGTGGTGCGGCTCGTGCTGGTCCTGGTCACTGGGATCTTCGTGACACGTTATCTGGGTGCGGAGCTGCTCGGAAAGCTCAACTATGCCATGGCCGTGGTCAGTATCGGCTCCGTGTTGACCTCCATGGGGATGAGCGAGATCATTTCCCGCGATCTCGTTCAGCATCCCGAACGCAAGGACGAGCTGCTCGGAAGCGGTTTCATCATCAAGTTGTTCGGGGCGATCCTGCTCAATTTGCTGGCCCTTGGATTCGCTCTGTGGCAGGGCTTCGATCCATTGACGGTGATGTTGATCATGATCACGGCATCGGGCGAACTGTTCCGATGGTCGAGCGTGATCGAGCACCTTTTCATTTCGCGGGTCCAAGGACGCATTTCGGCACAAGTGAACATTGTTTCCGCCGTGATGGGATCGGGGTACAAGCTGGTCCTCGTGGCGATGCAGGCTCCGATCCTTTGGTTCGCAGCGGCCTATGCGCTTGAGACGGCGGTCTTTGCGCTGAGCATGTACATCGCATACCATCACAATGGCATGCGGATCAGAGATTGGCGCCCGACCAAACGCATGATCGGCCGCTTGCTACAACAAGCATGGCCCTTGTTGATCTACGGTATCGCGCTACAGGCCCAACTGAAGATCGACCAGATCATGATCTTCGACATCCTTCGCGGCACCATCGGCGAAGAAGCGGCGAACATCGAAGTGGGGCAATACTCCGTTGCGGTGAAGATGATCGAGGCCACGGCATTCCTTCCAGTGATCATCCAGCTCGTTCTCGCTCCCGCCATTTCCAAGGCACGTGTGCAAGATCTCGGCTTGTACCGCCAACGGCTCACGAACCAGTACCGCTTGATGTTCCTGTTGTACCTCACCACTTCCATACCTCTGTACTTCGTTGCGGAACCGCTCATCGTACTGCTCTATGGCGAGGAGTTCCGCCTTGCGGGGCATCTCTTGGCCATTTTCGCTGCACGACTGGTCTTCTCGTACATCGGTGTGGCGAAGAACAGCTTCATCACCAATGAAGGCCTCTTCAAATTCTCCTTGGTCACCACGGTCATCGGAGCAGCCATCAACATTGGGCTCAACATGGCGCTCATACCCACCATGCGTTCCGATGGCGCAATATGGGCCACCTTGGTCAGCTTCTTCGTAAGTGTGTACCTCGTGGATCTTTTTCACCCCAGAGCACGTATCAACTTCCAAATGATGACCAAAGGGGTGCTTACGTTCTGGAAGATCAGGAGCGTGAAGTAAAGCGCACTTCTTGGGCGTAGACACGCGGAAATGAAGCGTTTCGTTCCACCAGGGCCACTGAAGGTGCCCGTATTGTTGACGGCTTTCAAGCGGTATGATACTGCGTTGCGTGTCATGCACGCGATCCGTCAGGCTCGGCCGCCTCGCTTGTACCTCGCCGTGGATGGTCCAAGGAACGAAGAGGAGCGGATCCGTACCGATAAGGTGCGGAGCTTGGTCGAACTGGTGGATTGGCCGTGCGAGCTGCACACCCTCTTTCGCGACGAGAACAAAGGGACCAAGTTCGGCATGGCCGAGAATTTCGATTGGTTCTTCTCCCAAGAGCCGGAAGGGATCATTCTAGAGGATGACATCGAGCCGACACAAAGTTTCTTCTGGTTCGCGCAAGAACTGTTGGAGAAGTACCGTGATGATGAGCGCGTCTGGGCGATCGTCGGCAACAACCTTGAGCATGTAGTGTCCCCGGACAGGGCCAGTAGCTATTGGGCGATGGCCCATGGTTACGGTGCGTACTGGGGATGGGCCGGATGGAAGCGGTCCTGGGAACGGACCGACCTTGCCATGAGCGACTGGCCCACCGTGCGCGATTCGGGATTGCTTGATGACTTCTTCCTTTCGACCGGTGAACGAAGCGAGGCCTTCGACATCTTCGAATACACATGGAGCGGCCGTATCGCGGGGGCATGGGACTATCAGTTCGACTATGCCCGGATCAAGGCGGGTGCCGTGAACCTGATACCCGAATCGAACCTTTGTCGCAACCTCGGCTTCGGAACGGATGCCACCCATTCGGTAAGTTCAAAGGATCCTCGCAATAAACACCATTTGTATGATCTGGTCTGGCCCATCCAGCACCCGCTTCGATTTGCGGAGGATCGGGAACGCCAACTTGAATATTTCAACGAGTACGTGAGGACTCCCAATTTCCAACGGCTGAAGAACGAATTGAAGAGTTGGCTTCCTGGGGCCGTGGAGATGCGGGTCACGCCGATCCTGTCCAATATCCAGAAAAGGATCGGCCTGAAATGATGAACGGTCACGACATGGCGTACTGCTTCGTCAATGATCGGTCCCACGGCCGACCAGCGCGAGCAGGTCGGGTCGAAGGCCATGGTGCACTTCCCGAGGTGACGATGACCATCCCGTATCTTTCTCATCCTGCTTCGATCAAACAACACTGAACGACGCGTTCGTCCATTCGATGGATAGCATGAACGAATTCCAAGCACAAGGACCACTTCGCCTACCCGTTATGATAACGGCCTTCAAGCGGTATGATACCGCGCGAATGGTCATGGAGGCCGTGCGCAAAGCGCGCCCGCCCCGCTTCTATTTCGCGTGCGATGGACCGCGTGACAAAGCCGAAAAGGAACGTACCGATCGCGTCCGCACCTTGGTCGAACTCGTTGATTGGCCTTGTGAGGTGCACACCTTGTTCCACGAAAGGAACAAAGGCACCAAATACGGCATGGTGGAGAACATGGACTGGTTCTTCTCAAAGGAGGGCGAGGGCATCGTGTTGGAGGATGACATCGTTCCCGATCAGAGCTTCTTTGGTTCGCGCAGGAACTTCTTGAGCGCTATCGCGATGATGAACGTATCTGGGCGATCATCGGGAACAACCTGGCGACCGAAGGAAGAGTGGAGGACCCGCAGGGCTACTGGTTCATGGGGCATGGCTACGGGGCCTACTCCGGTTGGGCCGGTTGGCGTCGGTCGTGGGACCGCTTCGACATGGAAATGAAGGACTGGCCTGAGGTGAGGGATTCAGGAAGGTTCGATCCATACTTCTTGAGCTCAGGCGAGCGCGAGGAGGCGATGGCCTTGTTCGAGGCAACTTGGGACGGGCGCATCGCCGGCGCATGGGATTATCAGTTCGATTACGCCAAGATGAAGGCCGGGGCGGTCAACATCATCCCTAATGTGAATCTCTGCCGGAACGTTGGCTTCGGTGTCGATGCCACCCATTCGGTCGGTCGAAGGGACCCTCGGAACCAGGAACACTTGCACAGCGCACAATGGCCCCTGCGCCATCCGGACCGTGTCGAGGTGGACCCGGAACGGAATCTGGCCTATTTCAACGCTTATGTCAGGCCTCCAGCATACCGACGGTTCAAGTCACGGGTCAAGAAGATGATCCTGAAAAGGTGGATAAAGCGATCGCACCCTTCCTCTCGAAGCTCCAACGACGCTTGGGCTTGACCTGAAACCGCATCTTTGCGGGACGTCCAAGCGCACGATCTCGTGGTACTGTCCAAGCGGAAGCTGATCAACAACCTGTTCCTGGTGGCCTTTCCCTTCTATGGGTTGGGCATGTACCGTGGCTATAAGGGAACTTCTCCGAAGGGCTGATCGTGGCGGTATTGCCGTTCATCCTCATCCTCGCGATTCACGTATTGGACCTGATCTATCAGCGTCAGGTCCGCACCATGGTGAATCGGGTGTACTGGGTCGGGCTGGCCTTTCTGTTATCGCTCGTCTCCTCCATGTGGATCGCCTTTCTGGACGGCTTTCCGGGCTTGAACATGCTGAACATGGTGGCGTACATGATACTGTACCTCACACCGTTCCATGCTGCATTGGTGGTGCAGATCCGGAACCGGGACCAGGACGATTTCGACTTCTCCAAACTGTTGCTTCAAGGCCTTTCATTGCTGGTCATCTTCAATCTCCTGGGTGTGGCGATGGGCATGCAGAACGTCGTGCACAAATTCGAGGGGCGGATCAATCTACCCTTCCTCCGGGGCATCTACGACGCGGCCCACTTGATGTCGGTGATCAACCTCATGTTGCTCTTCTACCTGAAGGACTTCGCCCGGAAGCCTTGGACCTTCCTAGCGTCTCTGTCGCTGTATCTGGTGAACCTGGCGCTCATGGTGAATGTGAACAGTCGCTTGTCCTTTCTCATGTTCCTGGTCATCACGGTCCTGTTCCTGTTCCGGTTGATCCGGACCGTTCGACTCCTGTTCCCCATTTCCCTCTTCACCATGCCCATTCTGGTGAATGCCGCATTGCTGGTCTATTGGGTGTTGACGCTTCCTTTCTTCGCGGCGATCATGACGCGGGTCGACAAGGAGGATGTGACCACGTTCAATAACCGGACCTATGTGTGGGAAGAGGCTTGGAATTGGCTGTTGGAGGACCGACGCGGGTTCTTCTTCGGCAACGGGCACCAGGGACAGTATCTGTTGGACGGATGGGAGCGCATCGGCAAGATCTTCATGGTGACCCATTCGTACGATGTGCATATGCACAGCACTTTTCTGCAGACCTTGATCAGTCAGGGCGTAGTGGGATATCTGCTCTTCGTGCTGGTGATGTGGTACGTGTACAAGCATTACCGTGAAGAGTACGACAAGGGAACGAACCAAGCTCCGTTGTACGCTGCCGTTGTCTACTTGCTGTTCATCTGGCAGATCGATATCATCTGCTATGGCATCGACTTCGGCAACCCCTTGGTCTTCTGCATCCTTTCGACGGTGGCCATCGACCAACGGTACATCACCCGCCGCCCGAAGGCTTTGAACGGGAGCTTCCTGGATTGATCGCCTCTACTGCACAACGACACGGTGGCGTTGGACGAACCCGTTGTTCCGAAGTAGGATCACGTAGTGTCCGCTCGGGAGCTGTCCGTTGATCGGGAGTTCCACAGTGCCGGCATTCAGTTGAGCGAGTTGCACACTTCGGCCCGAAGCATCAATGATCTCCATCTCCGTGCGGGAATCGACCGCTTGACTCAAGGACAGGGGAGCGCCGGACCGGACCGGGTTGGGGTAGAGCACCGGAGCATCGCTTGCCACGTCCGAGTCCTCCTGTACTCCGGTGCTCAGGCCACAAAGCTCATCGTCCTCCTTCGCGAGGACCACGGAGCCCCATGCGGGTAGGGCGATCGATGTGTTGTGCAACGCACCTTGAACATCCCTCCAACAGCCGGTCAGTGGCACATCCACCGCGCTGTTCGTTTCGTTCGTCAGCAGGATGTGGCGTGTGTAGGGGTCCACGGCCTCGACCGTGACACGGTACAACTCCACGTTGTCCAGCCAGTAGGTGCTTTCGTTGAAGTTGTTCGCGAAGATGAACAGGCCGGGTTCCGAAAGGGTGCTCTGGAACACCAGCGAAATATCGCGACGCTGCGTATCGAAAGGAATGCTCTTGGAGAAGATGGCGTTCGGTCCGGCGGCCTGTGATTGCCCCTTGAATTCGGCGCGCACCACACCATGCATGGTACTCTGCATGCTGAAGCGCATCTCATACCACTGGCCGTTCTGAACGTTGGTGGTGGCATCGGTGCGCAGGTAGAATTCGGGTGAGCCGCTGTTCGTGCCGTACATGATCTTGGCCGCTCCATTGTCCAACATCGTGTTGTCACGAAGGATCGGCCTTGGGTGGGCCATCCTGTCAACCGTTCGTGTTGTAGTCGAAAGTGCTGTTCGCTACGAGGTTCGCACTCAGGGTGCTCGTCACCTCGTGGCTGTTCTGTCGGTGCGGGCTTCGGGTGCTACCGACCTCCTCGCCGCGTTCCGCTTGCCAGCGCTCCAGCGAATAGTACTTCACGTTACCGCTGTACAGTTTGATCACAAAGGTGGTCAGTTCGTTGAAGGGGTTGAAGTGCCGATTGTTCGTGAAGGTGCCGAAGTCCACGAGGTTGTTGCTGTATACATGGTACTGTTGCACGCAGAGCTGCTCCTTGCTCATGCAGTACAGTGTGTTCCCGGAATAGACCGAGTTGTAGCTCGGCACGTGGTACGGCGGGGTGGCACCGGGGCCATTGTAATTGGAATAGTCCGAAAGACTTAGCTGGATGTCATTGTCGTATAGCACATTGTCGCGCACCTGGATGCCATTGGAGACCATGGTGTGGTCCACATGGATTCCTGCACCACGACAGCCCGATACGGTGTTCCGACGGACGATGGTGTTGTTGATCACCGCATTTCCGAAATAGATGCCATGACCGATCTTGTAGTTCACATGGTAATCCATGGCCACGCTTTCCATGTTGCCGTCAAGGTCCTTGATGATGTTGTCCTGGATGATCATTCCATCGGAGTTGTCCCAATAGATGCCACCCCCATCATTCACAGTTGCCAACGGACCGATTATCACGTTCTTCTCGACCAATGGACTCCCTTCCAGGAACATACCCGAATTACCGGTGTTCGTAATGCGGTTATTCCGGATCACGTTGTCATCACCCAGAGCATACATGCCATAATAGCCCCAGAAGCTTTCGCCAAGCCCGGGGATCAGCGCGATGTCGGTTATCGTGTTGTTCTCCACGGTGGTGTTGTTATCGATCAAGGCCATTCCGGATGCAAAGGTGTTCCGGATGATATTGCCCGAGTAGTTGTCGTTGTTGCCATAGCTGCGGATGGCGTGGTTCAGCCATTCGAAGGTGCATCCCGTGATCGTCACGTAAGACGCTCCTCCATTGTTCACACCTGCATAGCGCTGTCCGCGGAACAAGAGGTCCTCGATCCGCACATGGCTCTTCTGCCAGCCGACATTGACACCGTTCTCGAACACGGACGCTTGCACGTTCAAGCCGTTCGGGTCGGCGTTGCCAGGTGCCCAGAGGTACAGGACCCCGGCGTTCGCATCATGGTACCATTCGCCCGGTGAATCCAGCTCGCTCAACTTATTGCACACGAAGAAGCCCCAGTCGTAGTTGCCGGGGTTGTACGTGATGGCGGGAAAGCTCAAGGTGCCGTTGCTGAATCCGGAGGTCTCCGCATTCTCGTAGCACCAGTTCGTGCTCCGCACCACCAATCGAGCACCGTTCCAGTACCCGTTGGCTTGGGTCAGCGACGTGCTGTTGAGTTGTGTGTTGGAGGAAGTGTTCACACGCAACCACCCGGAATTGGGGTAGCGTGCCAGGGTCTGGAGTGCTCCGTTCACACGAACATACTTCACGGGTTGTGCCACGCTTGCGCGCCAGATGTTGCCCTGGTGCTGGGTCCATGTCGTGGCCGCAATGGAGCCGGAGATCACCGGAAGTGCTCCGGTGCCATAGGCTCCGATGACGATCGGTTGGCTTGCGGAACCGTTGGAGTTGATGTCCAACTGCCCGCTGTAGGTCCCGCCACGCTCGAACAGGATCCGGTCGCCGGGTTGCAGCACGTATTGCAGTTGCTGTGCACGAGCGACCGTGCGCCAGGCGCTGCCTTGGCTGGTGCCGTTATTGCTGTCGTTGCCCGAAGGGGAGACATAATAGGTGGTGGCCGAAACACCGAGGCTTGAAAACAGCAGCGCGATGGTGGCCAAGAGGGTCGTTGTTGTGTGTCGCATGGGTAGCGGTTCTTGGCTGTTTGAACCCTCGCTTTCCCCTTGGGGTTGCACAAATACGACGAAGAGCAGCTGAGCTACGACCAACGCCCGGTGTGTTCGACCGGTGATCCACGACCACGTGTTGATGTCGGCCTGCCCAAGCCTCCGGCCGGGTCTCTGTTCCCCGGTACATTTGGCCTTCCCGTGCCCCAAGCTCCACATCGTATCCTGGTCGTCGGCCAAACACCCCCGCCATTCGGTGGGCAGGCAGTAATGATCGCGCGACTGTTGGAGATGAACAGTGAGAAGCTTCGCCTGTACCACGTGCGAATGGCCTTTTCCGAGGACATGGAGAGCGTAGGCAAGTTCGCGCCACGGAAGCTGTGGGTCTTGTTCACCACCATCCTGCGCATCTGGTGGGCGCGGTTCCGATTCCGGACCCCAGTGCTCTATTACCCGCCGAGCGGTCCGAACAAAGTGCCGGTGCTTCGCGATATCATTCTGCTGGGTTCCACGCGCTGGATCTTCCGGCACGTGGCCTTTCACTTCCATGCAGGTGGCGTTTCCACCTTCGAGAAGGAACTGCCGGCGCTCATCAGGCCCTTGTTCAGGTTCGCTTATCGGGAACCAGCGCTCGCCATTCGCACGGCACCGCAGAACCCGGAGGATGGCCTTGCGTTGGGGGCGGTCCGGTCGGTGGTGGTGCCCAACGGGATCGAGGACGCGCGTGGCACCGTGCCCGAGCGCACAGCGGCTCATGGAGAACGGCTTATCGTCCTATTCACCGGCGTATTGATCCCGAGCAAGGGTGTCACGGACCTATTGCGCGCCTTTCAACTGGCCCTTGCACGTGGTCTCGACGCTGAACTGCAGTTGATGGGCAAATGGGGCGACCTAACGTTCGAACAGGAATGCAAAGCCTTCGTCCGCGAGCATGGGCTCCTTGACCGTGTGGTCTTCCTGGGCGTATTGAGCGGGCCGGAGAAATACCTGCGATTCGCGGCCTGCGATGTATTCTGCTTCCCATCCTACTTCGAAGCCGAGAGTTTCGGACTGGTACTGGTGGAGGCCATGCAGTTCGCCAAGCCTGTGGTAAGCACCCATTGGCGAGGCATCCCCTCGGTAGTGGCGGATGGCCGAAGTGGCTTTCTGGTACCGATCCGTGACCCGCACGCCGTGGCCGAGAAACTTGTGCTCTTGGGGGCCGATCCAGAACTCCGTGTGCGGTTGGGTGAGGAGGGGAGGCGCATCTTTGAGCGGAATTTTACGTTGGAAGCCTTTCACCGGGCGATGGAGCGCGAGCTTCTCGGCCTATTCGAACAGCAGTGAGCGATATGCGACTTTTGGTCACCGGAGGTTCCGGGTTCATTGGAACGAACCTGATGGCGTTCTATATCCCCAAGGGCATCGCCTTGGTCAATTTGGATTGGAACCCTCCCTTGGATCCCGGTCAACGTCCGTTCTGGAAGGAAGTGGACCTGATGGATCGCCCGGCGATGGAGGCCGCGTTGAAGGAGTTCGCACCGACGCACATCGTTCACCTCGCTGCACGCACCGACACCGACGAAAAGGTCGATGTGGATGCATATCGCCAGAACCATGAGGGGACCCGGATCCTCTTGGAACTTATCAAAGGGTTACCGGGCTTGGAACGCATCGTGGTCACGAGCACGCAGTTCGTGTGCGAAGCGGGATATCAACCCCGGCATGATCTGGATTTCAAGCCCTTCACCGTGTACGGCGAATCGAAGCGCCTAACGGAAATGGCCACACGGGAAGCGGATCTGCATTGCGCGTGGTGTTTGATACGCCCCACTACCATTTGGGGCCCTTGGTCCTTGCGCTACCGCGACGTGATGTTCAAGGTGATGCGGAAGGGACTCTATTTCCACCCCGGTAAGGGCAAAGTGATCAGGTCCTATGGTTACGTCGGAAATGTGGTATGGCAGATCGATCGGATGCTCACCGTGCCCAAGGAGGTAATGAACGGGCGTGTGTTCTATGTGGGCGATCAACCCTTCGACCTGAAGGTGTGGGTGGAAGAAGTGAGCAAGCAACTCGTTGGCAAGCCTGTTCGGTACATCCCGACCTGGCTCATTCGCTTGATCGCCATGGGTGGTGATGTGCTCAAATTCGTCGGAATACCCTTTCCGATCACAAGTGGACGTTTCCGGAGCATGACGAGCGATTACATCACTCCGATGGACCGGACGATCGAAGCGCTCGGCCCAGCCCCTGTATCCATGGAACAGGGCGTTGGGAAGATGGTGGCTTGGTACGATGGAGGTAGCGAGAAGATCCTGGCGCCCGAGAAGAAGGATGTGCGTATCAGTTCGATGGTGAAAGGATGAGCAACAGGCCATTCGTGCTTCCGAAACGCAAGGTGTTGACCGCGGACATTTCCTTGGGCAGTTTCGCCCAGCACATCGAGGTCATGGCTGCCTTGGGTGCGGCGCACAGATCGTCATACGTCTGTTGCGTGAACGCCCATATGACCGTGGAGGCCAAGGAGGCTGAATTCGCAGCGGTGGTGAATGGTGCTGACCTCGCCACGGCGGACGGCATGCCGGTGCTCAGGGCGTTGCAGCGATTCCACAAGGTCGAACAAGAACGTGTGGCGGGCAACGACATCATGCCGGCCCTGATGGCCAAAGCGGCGAGGTCAGGATTGGGCGTGTTCCTGATCGGTGCCACCGAGGAAGTGCAGCAGAAGATCGTGGATCGGGCCGCGCAGGAACTTCCGGACCTGCGGATCGTCGGCCGGTACTCGCCACCCTTCGCTCCCGTGGAAGAGATGGATCTGGAGGCCGATGCGGAACGGATCAATGCTAGCAGGGCCCATATCGTATTGGTCTCGCTTGGCTGTCCCAAGCAGGAAAAGTGGATGGCCGCCATGAAAGGGCGCGTGAATGCGGTCATGTTAGGTATGGGTGGGGCCTTCCTCCTGTATGCGGGGATCGATAAGCGAGCACCGAAATGGATGCGGGACCTGTCCATGGAATGGGTCTATCGCCTTTGGTTGGAACCCAAGCGGCTTTGGAGGCGGTATGTGGTGACCAATTCAGCCTTCATCGTCCTGATATTGAAGGAGATGGTGCACAGGGCTTTCGGCGGGAAATAAGACCGAATTCCAGCTTTGGATGTCGACGAACCAAGAAATATTATCGACGAACTTGACATTCGGTCGATGAACGAGGTACATTTGGCACACTCCAGAAGGACAGGAACAGGAAGTTGGGCGCTCCGAACATGGAAAAGACCATTACCAGGGAAGAAGGAATAACGGTTCCGATCAAAGCGGCCACCGAACTAAGTGCGGAACTATCTACATTGCTCCGTTCGGGACGTATCTCACTACAACACGTGCAAACAGGCATCACCAAGGTTTTGGCATTGGAACCACTGACAACGGTCAAGGACCTCATCATCGTAGGTGAAGGTCCTGCCGCGGAGGAGATCTTCCAGTACTGCGAGGACCAGACCGTCCGTGGATACCGCTTCCGTGGGATCTTCAACGACGAAGCCATCGATGGAGCCTTGGGTGAGCGTCGCATCGGTGGGGTGGAAGCGGCCAAGGCCTATGCCATCCAGAACAGGATAGACATCCTGTACTGTGCGTTACCGGGCACCCGCCGGGCCGAGATCACCGACCTGATGGAGTTCTGCGAGCGCAACACGATCCGTTTCCGTGTGATCCCGAGCGCTGAGAGTTTCATTCCGGTCGTGAAGACCTCCCAGCTGGAATTCCACGGGGCCGTACACGTGAGCAAGATCCGCAGGGAACCGTTGGACAGTGCGGTGGGTCGCGGCTTCAAGCGCGCCTTCGACATCATCTTCTCGCTGGGGGTCGTGCTCTTCATCTTCACCTGGTTGTTCCCCATCCTGGCCATTCTGGTCAAGCTCAGCAGCCGTGGACCGGTCTTCTTCAAGCAGATGCGATTGGGCAAGGACAACGAGGAGTTCGTTTGCTGGAAGTTCCGCAGCATGCGCATGAACACGGAGGCCGATGTGAAGCAGGCGACGAAGAACGATCCACGTGTCACAGCGGTCGGTCGTTTCCTCCGCAAGAGCAACTTGGACGAAATGCCACAGTTCATCAATGTCCTCTTCGGCCAGATGAGCATCGTAGGTCCACGCCCACATCCACTTCGACTGAACGATCAGTACAGGGACATCATCGACAAGTACATGGTGCGCCATTTTGTTCGGCCAGGCATCACCGGCTGGGCCCAGGTGAACGGTTTCCGTGGGGAGACCCGCACACCCGAGCTGATGGAACGCCGTGTTGAACTGGACGTATGGTACTTGGAGAACTGGTCCTTCTGGCTCGACCTCCGGATCGTGGTGAAGACCGTGACCAATATGTTCGGTAAGGACCCCAATGCCTACTGAATCGACACCGATCACATGAAAAGGCCCCTCGTTCAGGGGCCTTTTTCTTTCATCCGCCGATCGTTGAATAAAAGATACCGCTATATTTGCGCTCCCTTTCCGGAAAAGGGTACAACGCCATGGCCAACCACAAGTCCTCCCTGAAGCGCGTCCGTCAGACCGAGACCCGCAACGAGCGTAACCGTTATCAGAGCAAGACCGCCCGTAACGCGGTCCGGAAGCTGCGCACCTTGGAGACCAAGGCTGAAGCAGAAAAGCTGTTGCCCGAAGTGAACAGCATGCTGGACAAGTTGGCCAAGAAGAACCTCGTTCACAAGAACAAGGCCTCGAACCTGAAGTCTTCACTGAAGCGCCACGTGAACGCGCTGAAGTAAGCGATGCATATACCTATCTTGGGCAGGTCCTCCATTCGGGGACCTGTTCCATTTTCCACCCCCTGTATGGAGTTCCCTGCCAACGGAAAACTGAGCATCCGCGAGTGGTCCAAGGAGGATCGCCCGCGCGAACGATTACTTGCACGAGGTCCGAAGGCCTTGAGCGATGCTGAACTCGTGGCCATCCTGATCCGCAGCGGGACACCGAAGGACAGTGCTTTGGACCTTGCACGAACGATCCTGAACCAAGCGGATAACGACCTGCACAAGTTGGCCGATCTGGGCGTCTTCAAGTTGATGAAGATCCATGGTGTGGGTGAAGCCAAGGCCATGAGCATCGTGGCCGCGTTGGAATTGGGCCAACGGCGGAAGGATACCACCTTGAAGGAACGCACCTTGATCTCAGGCAGTCAGAACGCCTATGAGGTACTGCGTCCCAAGCTGGCCGATCTGCCCCATGAGGAGTTCTGGCTCTTGCTGCTGGATCGCGGCAACCGCTCCCTCGGTTTGCACTGCATCAGCCAAGGCGGGATGCACGGAACGGTCGCTGATCCGAAGATCATCTTCCGCGCCGCCTTGGACCGGAGCGCCAGTTCGGTGATCCTGTGCCACAATCATCCGAGCGGGCAATTGAGACCCAGCGAAGAGGACATCCGCCTGACGCGGAAATTGGTGGAAGGTGGCCGCTTCTTGGACATCGTCGTGCAGGACCACTTGATCGTGGCCGCTACCGGCTATTACAGCTTCGCCGATAACGGCCAATTGGGTTGATCATGGCGAAAGCACTACGACTGCTCACCATCATCGGAGCACGACCGCAGATCATCAAGGCGGCGGCTCTCAGCAGGGCGATCAGGACGCACTTCCATAGGCGGATCGAGGAGACCTTGCTCCATACGGGCCAGCATTATGATGCCAATATGAGCCAGGTCTTCTTCGATGAGCTCGGCATTCCTGCTGCGGACATGAACTTGGGTGTGGGAAGTGGTGGACACGGGGTCATGACGGCACGTATGATCGAAGGCGTCGAGCAGGTACTACAGCAGAAGGCACATGACCTGGTGGTGCTGTACGGTGACACGAACAGCACCTTGGCCGGTGCGGTCGCTGCTTCGAAGCTCCACGTCCCCGTGGCGCACATCGAGGCAGGGCTTCGTTCGTTCAACAAGCGCATGCCTGAAGAGCTGAATCGGATCATCGCCGATCAGTGCAGTACATGGCTCTTCTGCCCAACGGATACCGCCGTTGCCAACTTGAAGAACGAGGGTATTTCGGACCGGGTCAGCGGATCGCCGGACCTGGACCACCCGCGGGTACTGCAGTGCGGCGATGTCATGTACGACAACAGCCTTCACTATGCTGCCGTGGCACAGGAACGATCGACCATTCTCCATGACCTGGGGCTGAAGGCAGGTGATTTCATGCTGGTGACCATCCATCGCGACCTCAACACCGACGTCAAGGAGCGCTTGAACGCGATCTGCGCAAGTCTCTTTGCGCTGCATACGGAACACGGTCTCGATCTCGTTCTTCCCCTGCACCCGCGAACACGAAAAATGTTGAACGAACTCTTGGAACCGTCCCTTTTGCGTTCCATGGAGCGCGCGCCGCGGTTCCACATGGTACCACCGGTCGGCTTCTTCGATATGATCGCCTTGGAGGCGGCATCGCGCTTGGTGATCACGGATAGCGGAGGGGTGCAGAAGGAGGCGTACTTCTTCGGCCGACCCTGTGTGGTGCTTCGTCCGGAGACCGAATGGGTCGAACTCGTCGCTCACGGACAGGCAGTTCTCGCGGATGCCGATCCTGCGCGTATCCAGGCCGGGGTGGAAGCGTTCTTGGAAGGTGGTGCGCCGCAGTGCCCACCGATCTTCGGGGATGGCCAGGCCGCCGAGCGGATCTGCAACGAATTGCTTGGTGCCCAGTGATCCGGTCCACGGTCGAATACGGTAGGTCCTTTTTGTTCAGCCTGGCGGAGGCGGATTCGAGGGTCTTGCTCAAGTCCCATATGCGGCCATTCGGGGTCGGTGGACCGCACGACAGGAAGGCGGCGCTCAGCGATGCCATCGCTTATCTCCTGCGGGCCCAGAAAAGAGGTGACGATGCTGGTATGGGAAGTTTCCATCTGGTGAAGGGTTGGGGTGCCTCATATCCGGAGACCACCGGATACGCTGTGCCCACCTTGATCGCCGCTGGAGAACATTTGGGCATTCAACAGCCTTTGGATGCTGCTGTGCAAGCATCGGAGTGGTTGCTCACGATCCAACGACCCGATGGCGGCTGGCAGGGTGGGCGTGTCGGTGAGGGCCGGCCGAGCATCGTGTTCAACACCGCACAAGTGGTGCGTGGCATGTTGGCCGTGCATGAACTGACGAAGGACGAGCGCTTCCTGAGCGCCGCCGTGCGTGCTGCACGTTGGATCGCTTCGGTACAGGATGGCGATGGTGCTTGGCGCTCCAGCAATTTCCTTGGCGTCGGCCGGGTGTACGACACGTACGTGGATGCCCCACTGCTCCGTGTACATGCCTTGACCGGTGACCCTGCGCTGAAGCAGGCCGCCGCGCGCAACTTGGATTGGGTGCTGGAACAGCGGACCCCGAACGGGTGGTTCAAGAACGCGGACAATACGGTGAAGCATAACGATCGGCCCATCACGCACACCATTGCGTACACCTTGGACGGGCTTCTTGAATGCGCCGAGATCCTGGGTCGTGCGGATCTGGCAGAGGCCGGTACCGTCCCCGCTCGCGTGTTGTTGGACAGGTTCCTTGCGAACGAGGCCCTGAACGGACGGTACGACGCTGCTTGGAAGGGGAGCGAATACCCTTTGATGACGGGGTGTGCGCAGTTGGCGATCACTTGGGCGATCGTCTTCGAACGGAGCGGCGAACCCGAATTCAGAACGGGGCTTCTGCGCATGGTCGATGCGCTCATGATGGTCCAAGCCGCATCGGCGAACGGTCCATCCGATGTGCGTGGAGCGATGCCCGGGTCCTATCCCCTGTGGGGCCGGTATGAGAAATTCGCGTTCCCGAATTGGGCCACCAAGTACTTCGCGGATGCGGTGCTTCGTGCGGAGCGGATCGACAAAGTCGAATGAGCATGGCGGTGGATGAGCGCTTCGACCCTTACGCTGTTTTCGCTGCTTCCGTGAAGCGCTTCCCGGAGCATCCCGCCTTGCGTATCGGAGCGCTGCAATGGTCCTATTCCGAGCTCGAGGCGCAGGCGGCCAGCATTGCCGGCTGGTGTGAGCTCAATACACCGAGTGGTTCGCGCGTTGCGGTCCATGGTGCGAAGGGTGCCATCGCCTATGCGGCCATACTTGGCATACTCCGCTCCGGGCGGTCCTATGTTCCCTTGCATCCGGATCATCCCCCTGCGCGTTGGCGGGCGATCATCGAGCGTTCCGGTGCGAGCGCTTGCATTGCTGACCCAACATATGCGCAGCAGATCCAGGCCGAGGTCGAAATACCGGTCTGTTCCGATCCTTCCGGCGCGTCGGTCGTTCCTGCGCGCGGTGGAGAAGAGGCCTACGTCATGTTCACCAGCGGTAGCACGGGCGGGCCGAAAGGTGTCCCCATCACCCGTGCCAATGTTGCTGCTTACCTCGAGCATGTGCTTACTGAGTATCGATTCCGTGCTGGTGAACACTTCAGCCAATTGTTCGCGCTCACCTTCGACCTGAGCGTGCACGATCTGTTCGTGTGTTGGGGAAGTGGCGGCTGCCTGTGCGTGCCGGAGGATGATAGCGCGTTGCGGATCCCGAGCTACCTCGAGCAACAGCGCATCACGTCCTGGTTCAGCGTGCCATCCTTGGCCTCATTGCTTCGGCGAATGCGTGCGATCCGCCCGGGTGCATTCCCACACCTGCGGTATTCGTTCTTCTGCGGAGAGGCCCTACCTGTCGACCTCGCAAAAGCTTGGTGCGAAGCGGCGAGCGGGTCGGCCGTGGTGAATCTCTACGGGCCCACCGAAGCGACGATCGCGATCACCGCCTTCGATGTGCGGAAAATGGATCCGGCTTCAACGGGGACGGTGCCCTTGGGGCGCGCCATCGGGGGGAACGTGGCCCGGGTCGAGCGCGCGGACGATGCTGTTGAAGGGGAGCTCCTGCTCTCCGGTCCACAGCTGTCCGCCGGGTATTTGAATGATCCAATTGCGACGAAAAAGGCCTTCGTCAAGGCTCCCGGCGATGAACGAACGTGGTATCGGACCGGTGATATCGTGCGCTTGGATGTTGAAGGCATCCTGCATTTCGTAGGACGCACCGATGATCAGGTGAAGGTGCTGGGCCACCGCGTGGAACCGGGGGAAGTGGACACCCTGCTTCGGGCCCGGGTCCCGGATGCATCGGTGTTGACCCTACCGATCAGCGGTTCGGGAAGCACACGGCTGGTTACTTTTATCGACCGCAACGTGGATACACCGCCGTTGCTATTGGATCTGCGAAAGGAGTTGCCAGCGTACATGGTCCCTGAACGGATCATTTGCGTGGACGGATTCCCGACCACTGCGCACGGAAAGGTGGACAGAAAGGCATTGATCGACTTGGCCCAACATGGATAAGGTTGCATTGCAAGGATTGATCGTGGAGAAGCTTGGGGCTCGTCCAGCGCGTTTGGGGCTTCGCGCATCTGAGATCACCGCGGACCTGGATCTCGTGCGCAGTGGTGTGCTGGATTCCTTGGGCTTCGTGGACCTCATTACCGAGCTCGAAACGGCCGTGGGCAAGCAAGTGGAATTCGAAAAGGCCTTCGACCGCCCGGGAGCTACCACGGTGGGTGGCGTGATCGACCTGTTCCTCAACGACCGATGAGTGCGCCCGCCATCATCGTTGCCACCGACCCGCTGGACCCGCGACTGGAGCAACTGTTGCCCATGTTCGAGGACCTGCACGATGTGATGCATCGGCATGGCATGATGCAGCGCTTGGCCCCGAACGGAGCGGTTCTCTGGCTGGAAGGCATGAAGCCCGGCCTGGAACGTTTCAGCCGGTTGGTGCTGGCCGTTGACGGCGATGAGGTCGTGGGCTTCACATGCGGTTCCATCAAACTGGCTCCTGAGTATCTGGGTGGTGCGCGTGTCGGGCATTGGACCCAACTTTATGTCACCGCTCCGCACCGTCGTGGTGGCGTTTCCCGAGCGATGTCGGAGAAGTTGCACGAGTGGTTCGTAGAGAAGGAGGTGCAGAGCATCGAGACGCAAGTGGTGCGTGATCATCCGAGCTCGGTGCCTTTTGCCGAGTCCTTCGGCTATGGCGTGGAATGGATCAACCTGCCAAGCTGCTTTGAGCGGAGCGATCTCACCCATCTCATGGCCCGAACGCCTTGGAGTGGATCCCGCGACAACATCCTGTTCACTGCGGATGTCACACGGATCGCGTGGTTGTTGCGTCGTTCCGGAGCACAGGCGGTGCCTACCATCCTGCTTGATGCCTTCCTGCAGCGTGTCGGTCCGACGGGCACCGTCGTGGTCCCGACATTCAACTACGACCTGCGTTCAGGCGAACACTTCGATGTGTTGCGGAGTCCGACGATCACCGGTGCAGTGGGACAGGCCGCCTTGTCGCATCCAGCATTTCAACGCACCTTGAATCCCCTGCATTCGTTCGCGGTGGCGGGTCACTTGAAGGCAGACTTCTTTCGTGCGGACCATTCGAACAGCTTCGGTGCGGATGGTCCGTTCGCGCTGTTCCGCAAGGAGCGCTTCACCCTGATCGGGTTGGACATGCACCTCAACTTCGCGATGTCCTACTTCCATCATGTTGAGGAGTTGGAGGCCGTTCCTTATCGTCGTTGGCAATTCCGGGATATCACCTACACCGATGAACAGGGGAAGACCTCGGAGCGTCGGTTCAAGGTGTACGCGAAGCGAAAGGGCTACGCCAATGAGCTTTCACCCTTGGTCCCCGAGTTGGAGGCTTCGGGCGTGATGAGCACTGGAGCGGTCGATGGGGTTCCTTATCTCCGTGTTGATCTGGCGTCGGCCCATGAGGTCATCACAGCGGATATTAGGACCAACAAGGCACGCAGCATCGTTCGATCCACCGTGCGGAATTGGCTGCGGGACATGATCCACGCGTGGTTCCCATCGCGGCAACCTTCACGCTCACAGCAACTGCTCACCGACACCGATGCTGGTATACGTTGAACAGCAGACGCCGCGTACGCGCTACGTGATCGAACATGTGTTCGGCCGGATGCTCGGCTGGGAGTTGGAGTGGGCCGAGGGCCTCGATGAGTTCATACAAGCGGAGGGCCCCAAGTTGGTGTACGGGTCCAGAGGCATGGACGGTGCGTACCACGTGCCTGACAGCGGTTGGTTACGCGGTACGGGTGTTCCGAAAGGGGAAGTGCCCTGCGCAGGAACAGGGAACGAGTTCAGGACGTTCGTATCGAGCGCGGGTCATGACCTCTTCGCATCGATCTTCCATCTGCTGGCCCTGGTGGATGAGGTCCGTTGTGGGACGCATGATCAGCATGGCCGGGTGCCGGCGGAAGCACTGCTGATCGTGAAGCACAAGGCGGAGTCCACGCCACTGGTGGACCGATGGGTGCTGGAGCTTGCAACATCGCTCTGTGCCATATTCCCCGGGTTACCCGGGCCGAAAAGGAATTTCCGACACGTGCTAACGGTCGATGTGGACAACGGACTGAAGTATGTCGGTCGTCCATTCCACCGTGCTGTCGGTGCTTCGCTGAAAGACCTACGGAGATCAGGGAAGCAGGCCGTGGCCGAGCGATGGAGCGCCAGAAGGGGAGTGGTGGCCGATCCTTATGCCATTCTTCCACAGCGAATGGAAGAAGTGCGCGCGAAGGTGGACCGTGCGATCGTCTTCTTCCTGATGCGCGGTGGAGGTCGTTATGATCATGCCGCCGATCATCGCCATCCGGCATTTGTGCAGCTGGTCCAAGAGGTCGGTCGTCATGCGGAGATCGGTCTGCATCCGTCCTATGGCTCGAGCGATGAGCAGGATCTCATGGTTCGCGAACGAAGGACCTTGGAGGGGATCCATGGAGCAGCGGTCCGGATCAACAGGCAACACTTTCTGCGCTGGCGGATGCCCGAAACGTTGCGCATGATGGTCGATCAGGGATTCACCGAGGATCACACTTTGGGCTTCACCGATCGGGTCGGCTTCAGGGCGGGAACCTGTACGCCCTTTCCATGGTTCGACCTGGAGCGCAACGAGGAGACCGGATTGATGCTGTGGCCTTTCGCCGTCATGGACAGTGCGATCCGCGAGCATCTAAAGCTCTCCGTTGAACAAGCCGAACAGCCGCTCAAGGCAATGTCCGAAGCGGTCCGCATGGTCGATGGCACCTTCGTGAGCGTTTGGCACGATCGCTATTTGAGCGGCCACCGGGAATTCGTCGGTTGGCCCGAGTTGATGAAAGAACTGGTCCAACACCTCCATCGATGATCCGACACCTGCGGCATCCGGAGATCGACAAGCAGCATTGGGATGCCATGCTCTTGCGCTGCCCTGACAGGTTATGGTACGTACAGAGTTGGGTCCTCGATAGCGTTTGTCCGAAATGGGAAGCGCTCATCGATGACGAGCGCGGCGCGATCATGCCGCTGCTTTGGCGTCGCAAGTTCGGGGTGGACTACCTCTATCAGCCGTATGCGATCCAGCAGCAAGGGGTGTTCGCACCGGTCAGGGAGGCCCGTTCGGATGAAGCGCTGCTGGATCGGGTTCCTGCTCGTTTCCGCTATTGGGATATCCACGTGAATGCGAACATGGAGTTCGAGCCGTCCCCGGGTGAACGGATCGAAGAGAACACCAACCAGACGCTCTTGCTCGACAAGGATATCGAGGGTATCCGCAAATCTTATTCGCAGGGCCATCGGCGCAATCTGCGCAAGGGCGGGGAGCACCCACCGACGATCACCGAGGATCTTTCATTGCCGGAGTTCATCGCCTTGTTCCAACGGACCACCGCAGCTCGCTTCGGGGGAATACCCGCAGGTGGACTTGAATTGCTGCGCCGCTTGCTGGAAGGAGGGCTTGAGCGTGCCCAGTGCAGGATCCTCTGTGTCCGAGAGAAGGTACGTCCCATTTCGGCCGTGTGCTTCATGGAGTGGGAAGGGCGGAGCATCCTGCTGAAATCGGCCAACGACGAACGGGGCCAGGAGCGGCAGGCGATGTTCCACCTGATCGATCATTACATCGCGTCCCGCGCGGGAACCGGCATGCTGCTCGACTTCGCTGGGTCGAACACGCCATCGGTCGCACGATTCAATGCGGGCTTCGGTGCCCGGGCCTCGGTATATTTACACCTGGTGCGGAATCGTCTTCCGCCCCCACTCAGGTGGTTCAAGCGATAGGAGCGATGGTGCAGGAACTGGTGAAACAACGAAGCGTGGTGAGCCACTTCATCGCGGAATTGCGCGATGTGAACGTGCAGAAGGACCCGATGCGTTTCCGCCGGAACCTCGAGCGAATCGGCGAGGTGATCGCCTTGGAGATCAGCCGTACCATGGCCTACGAGACCGTAGAGGTCACAACACCGTTGGGTGTAGCTGAGACCGAGGCGATGGTCGAACAACCGGTGCTGGCCACCATCCTGCGTGCCGGGCTGCCCTTGCATCAGGGTATGCTCAACTATTTCGACCGTGCCGATAGTGCCTTCGTGAGCGCTTATCGGAAGCACCGCAAGGGCGAGGATGCCTTTGATATCGAAGTGGAGTACCTCTCCAGTCCCTCGCTCGAGGATCGTGTGGTCGTGCTTTGCGACCCCATGTTGGCCACGGGAAAGAGCATGGTGCTGGTCCAAAAGGCCTTGTTGCGTTTGGGCAAACCGAAAGCCTTGCATGTGGTGGCTGCGATCGCGAGTGCGGAAGGCTTGGAATATGCCAAGCGTCATCTGCCACCGGGAACGCGTTTCTGGATCGGAGCGATCGATGAGGAAATGACGGCACAGGCGTACATCGTACCAGGCCTCGGCGACGCGGGTGATCTCGCGTACGGGGCCAAGATGTAGGCCATGCAATACGTATTGCAGGTGCTGTCGGTCCTGTTCATGGCCACGTTCAAATTCCTGATCACCGGGCTGTTCTCCTTCAGCATGGGCTTTTCCTATCTGGAGACCCTCGTGTTCACAGCGGTCGGCGGATGTCTTGGAGCAACCACCTTCTATTTGCTCGGAACCCGTGTTTTGGAGTGGTTCCGGCAACGGTACATCCGAAAGCGCGATGCGCGCAAAGCAAAAGGCCTTGAACTGAAGCGGATCTTCACCCGGACGAACCGGACCATCGTGAAGGTCAAACATCGTTACGGCGTCATCGGCCTGGTGTCCATCTCGCCGCCCATCCTCAGCATACCGATCACCTCACTGTTGGCGGCCAAGTATTTCCGGCACGAACGCCGGACCTTGCCGGTCCTGCTGGGTTCCATCCTTGTCTGGTCCGTGGTGCTCACCACCATGTGGGGCTTTTTCCGATGAGCCGATATGCCCACCTGTTCTTCGATCTGGACCACACCCTGTGGGATTTCGAAGCGAATTCGCGCGACACCCTGCGGGAACTGTTCGACGCGGAATCACTCGTCGAGCGTGGGATCCCCGATGCTGCCGAATTCATTGACTGCTATGAGGAGATCAACAAGGGTCTCTGGCAACGCTACGAGAACGGCCATCTGGACAAGGCTGTGCTGCGGGTGCTGCGTTTCCGGAACACCTTGCTGCGCTTCGGCGTGAAGGATGACAAGTTGGCGGTGCGCATGGGCAAGGACTACATCGAGATCTGTCCACGGAAGCCCATCCTGATGGATGGGGCGCTGGCCTTGTTACAGGACCTGCACACGCGTTACCGCCTGCACATCATCACCAATGGCTTCGAGGAAGTGCAACACATCAAACTGGCGCACAGCGCGATCCAGCCCTACTTCGATGTGGTGCTCACCAGCGAGCAGGCACAGGCGCGAAAGCCGCATCCGAAGATCTTCGCTGTGGCCTTACAGCGCGCCCGTGCCGAGGCCAGCAACAGTTTGATGATCGGGGATAGTGTCCTTGCCGACATCCAAGGCGCAAGATCAGCAGGTTGGGACCAAGCGCATTTCGCTCCCGGGGTGCCGGTGGACCCGGAAGCCACCTACGGCCTGCAACACTTGGATGACCTGCGGAAGATCCTACTCTGATGCCCCTTCGTCGGGGTAGAAGATGTACTCCATCACCTGCTTGGTACCGGTGATGTGGCTGTGTCGCAGCAGGCGGACCATGGAGCCGCTCACCACCACGCCGCGGTATTCGATCTCGCCCTTCTCCGGACGCGTGGTATACATCAAGCTATCACCCACCACGGATACAGGAACATTGTACAGTCCCAGCGCAGGGTTGCCCTTGGTCTCCTTCACCAGGTACTTTGGCAGGTCCTTCTCCACTTGCGTGGTGCCGTTCACCGAGACCACACGTCCTTCGGGAAAGAAGCGGATCAAGTAGATCAGGTCACCGACCTGGTTGCGGTAATAGCCATCGAATCGGAGCGGAGTATCCACAAAAGGCCCGGTCACGGCCTGTTCCGGGGGCAAGCTGCCGTTCCCATTCACATTGCTGGAAGGCTTGTTGAACTGTCCGATCACCAAGGCTACCGCAGCCACAGCGATGATCGCGATGAGGATGAACTTCACGTTGTTCTTCATGGACTACGTATTGAAACGGGCAATCACAGTGTCCGAGCCGGTCACCACTTGGCCCAAGGCGACCTCGATCTTGGCATCCAAGGGCAGCAGCAGGTCCACACGCGAGCCGAACTTGATGAAACCGAACTCCTTGCCTTGGTCGGCAGGCTGGCCTTCCGCCGCATAGGTGCAGATCCGTCGCGCCAATGCGCCTGCGATCTGCCGAAAGAGCACTTCGCCGTGCTGCGGGTGCTTGGTGACGACGGTGCTTCGTTCGTTCTCGGTGCTGCTCTTCGGGTGCCACGCAACGAGGTATTTCCCCGGGTGGTACTTGTAGTAGGAAGTCGTGCCGCCGATCGGATGATAGTTGATGTGCACGTTCAGCGGGCTCATGAAGATGGAGACCTGACGGCGTTTATCCTTGAAATATTCGTTCTCTTCAACCTCTTCGATCACCACCACCTTACCGTCGCAAGGGGAGAGGATCGCGCGGTCATCTGCAACGGGTGTGCGCAATGGCACGCGGAAGAACCAGATCACGATGCCCAGCACAACAAGCAACGCAGCGCCGATGAGGACCGCAACGGGCGTGGGCAACACGGGCCATTTCAGCAAAGCGAACAAGCCGAAGCAGACCACTGCCAGCACAAGTAGCAGGGTGGGGGTGCCTTCACGGTGTAGTCGCATCTGGAGCAGCAGGTTGCGGCCAAAGATAGAAGGCTGTGTTCGGCCTCAGCGAACGAGGTGCAGATAGAGGAGGACGCTGGGCACGGCAAGGAAGAATCCATCGAAGCGGTCCAGGATCCCGCCATGTCCGGGGAGGATGGTTCCGGAGTCCTTCACGCCACGTTCGCGCTTGAATGCGGACTCGAGAAGGTCGCCCAAGGTGGAGGTGCAAGCGACGATCCCACCGATGGTCATCCATTCGGAAGTGGTGAGCGTGTTGTCCAGGTGGGACAGTCCCCAAGCAGCGCCCAAGGCCAAAGCGATGCCTCCGACGAGCCCTTCCACGGTCTTCTTCGGCGATACGGTGGGCAACAATTTCGTTCGTCCGATCGAGCGCCCTACCAGGTAGGCACCGGTATCGTTGGTCCAAAGCAGAAGCATGAAGCCGATGAAGACACCGGGACCGAAGTTGAAGAAGTGCACCAACAAGCCGAAAGGTGTGGCAACGAGGAGCAGCAATGTCAACAGCCCACCGAAGCTATTGGTAGGAGTAGCGTCCTTCCGGACAAGCATCCAGGCCGTGGTGATCAACAGCAAGAGGAAACCGATCGCCAGCGAATAGCCCATGTTCCACGCTGTGTCGAAGATGCCCATGGCCAATGAAACGTGTACCGTGGCACCAAGGAGCATGCTCCACACCATGGGCGGACCGCCGGTCGGCCCCCAATACAAGAGGTGCATTTCGCGCATGCCGATGATGCATACCGGCAGGAACAGGAGGAAGGTGGTAAAGGGCCCCGCCCAAGCGGCGCCCAAGGTCAGTGCGACGTAGATCGCACCGGTCAGCGCTCGGATCCCTAGTTCCTTCATGTGCGGCCTTCATTTCCGATCAGGTGCAATGCGCGCATCACCTCATCACGATCCACGTGCACTCGATACTGCCCATCATGGGATAGATCGAACTGCGCTGGTCCATGATCATGGCCTCGATGTTGTTCGCCTCCAACAGGCCCTTGATCAATTCGGCCTCGTGCCGGTCACGTGCCGTATGGATCAGGGTCCAATGCGTCATGGACGTATGATCAAGCGGTGGTATCGCTTGCGGCCGGAGTCTCGGGAATGGTAGGCGAGGAGGTGCTGGAACCGTTGTTGTTGCCGTTCTTCTCCACCTCTGCCGGCCGAACGAAGGGGCGATCGCCGAAGATCTTCTCCAGGTCCTCCTGAAGATCACTTCCTTCACCAAGAGCCAGTGGCCAAAGCGGTGAGCTTGTCCTTGTTCTCGGTGAGGATCTTCTTCGCGCGTTGGTACTGTGCCTCCACGATCCCGCTCACCTCTTCGTCAATGGTCTGGGCGGTGCGCTCGCTATATGGCTTGCCGAACTGATACTCGTTCTGCCCGGAGCTATCGTAGTAACTGATGTTGCCGATACGCGGGTTCAGGCCGTACATGGTCACCATGGCGAAGGCCTGTTTGGTCACTTTCTCAAGATCGCTCAGTGCACCGGTGCTCACTTTACCGAACATCACGTCCTCCGCAGCACGTCCACCAAGGGCGGCGCAGATCTCATCCTCCATCTGCTCGGTGGTGGTCAAGTGCCGCTCCTCGGGCAGGTACCAAGCGGCACCCAAGGAACGACCCCGTGGTACGATGGTGACCTTCACCAGCGGGCTGGCATGTTCCACCAACCAGCTCACGGTGGCGTGCCCGGCCTCGTGGTAGGCGATGGCTTTCTTCTCATCCACGGTGATGATCTTGTTCTTCTTCTCCAGGCCACCGATCACGCGATCCACGGCATCGAGGAAGTCCTGCTTCTCCACGGACATCTTCTTCTTACGCGCGGCGATCGACGCAGCTTCGTTGCAGATGTTGGCGATATCCGCACCGCTGAAGCCCGGGGTCTGTTTCGCGAGGAACTCCACATCACGCTGCTGGTATTCAGCTTCAAGGGCTTGAGGTGCACCTCAAAAATGGCCACGCTCGTTCAGGTCGGGCATGTCCACGAAGATCGACGGTCGAAACGGCCTGCGCGCAGCAAGGCGCGGTCCAGCACATCGGCGCGGTTTGTGGCCCCGATCAGGATCACGCCGCTGTTGGTGCCGAAGCCGTCCATCTCGGTCAGCAACTGGTTCAGGGTATTCTCCCGCTCGTCGTTGGCACCCATGCTGACGCCACGGCCCCGCGCGCCCCACCGCATCGATCTCGTCGATGAAGATGATAACAGGCGCTTTTTCCTTGGCCTGTTTGAAGAGGTCGCGCACACGGCTCGCACCGACGCCCACGAACATCTCCACGAAATCCGAACCGCTCAGCGAGAAGAAGGGAACGTTGGCCTCACCTGCGATCGCCTTTGCCAGGAGGGTCTTACCCGTACCCGGAGGGCCCACCAAAGCGCGCCCTTGGGGATCTTCGCGCCCAGGTCGGTGTACTTCTTCGGGGTCTTCCAGGAAGTCCACGATCTCCTGCCAATTCCTCCTTTGCTTCCGCCAAGCCCGCCACGTCGTTGAAGGTGACGTTGGTGCTCTTACCACCTTCGAACACCTGCGCACGGCTCTTGCCGATGTTGAAGATCTGACCGCCCGGCCCGCCGCCACCGCCGATGCGGCGCATGACGAAGATCCAGATGGCGATCATGATGCCGAAGAAGATGATCCAGTTCAGGATCTCGCGCCAGATTGTCCTGTGTCTCGTATTCGTAGGGCACCTTCATCCGCTCGGCATCCTCCACGATCCGGTCCTTGATCGCATCGGACGTGCCCATGTTGAAGGCGTAGTGCGGGCCGCTCACGTTATCACCGGAGATCGGCGAGCCCTTGATCTTGCTCTTGTGCGGTTCCTCGTCCAGCTTCTCCTTCTTGATGAAGACCTTCACCATCTGGTCGTTCACCACCACGATGCGTTGAACGTCACCGTTCTCCAACATCTTCTGGTACTCGGTCGGGGCGATCTTCACCATCCCCCCGCCGTATTGGAAGAGGTTGATGGACAGGATCACCAGAATGATGATGCCATAGATCCAGTAGAAATTGAAGGACCTTTTCGGCTTCTCCTTCCCTGGCTTGTTCGTGTTCTCGTTGTTCTCCACAGTTCCTTGGTTCTTGCGTTCAGGCCACGTTCTCGTAGCTCTTGCGGGCACCATCGGCCCACAATTCCTCCAGTGCGTAGTACGAACGCTTGTCGCGGTGGAAGATGTGCACCACCACGTTCACGTAATCCAACAGCACCCACTCCGCGTTGTTCGCTCCCTCGGTATGCCACGGCTTTTCGCCGGTCCGTTCCAGAACGATCTTCTCCACTGACCGATGGATCGCTCCCACTTGGGTGGAAGAATCCCCATGACAGATGATGAAGTGGTCGCTCACGGTGTTCGGTACATCCGTCAGGTCCAGGTGGACGATATCCTTACCCTTTACTTCCTGGATGCCTTCAACAACTGCATCCACCAGGCGGGCCGCGGCGCCCTGTGCTTTCTTCATCCGGTTATCTTGGTCCGTTCAAAGGTACGAAGTTACCTACGCCACTATTGACGGCGGTACTTGATCCACCATGGGCATAGGCGCTCCGATCCTTGCATTCGATTCGTTGGAGAGCACCAACAAAACGGCTGCCGAACTACTCGGCCTGTCGAAGGTGCAGCACGGGGCTGTCATAATGGCCAGTGAACAAACGGCCGGTCGCGGTCAACGAGGGCGTTCATGGGACACGCAGCCCGGTCTGGACCTTGCCGTGAGCATCGTGCTGCAGCCGAAGGACCTGCGCGCCGAGGACCAGTTCGTACTGAGCAAGCTTGTTGCATTGGCGGTGGCCGATGTCGTGCGCCCCATGGTGCAGGAAGAGGTCGGGGTGAAATGGCCGAACGACGTGCTGGTAGGCCGTCGAAAGGTCGCGGGGATCCTGATCGAGAACGAGTTGATGGGCGAACGCGTGGTGAACAGCATTGTCGGCATCGGTATCAACGTGAACAGCTCCGGGTTCCCGGAGGACTTGATGGCCACCAGCCTGCTGTTGGAGCGTGGTGGCGCCGTGCAGGTGAAGGATGTGTTGGACCGTTTGTGCCAAGCTTTGGAAAGTCGTTGGCAGGCCTTTGCTACCGGCGAAATGCCCACAGAGGACTATGTACAGGCGCTTTGGGCCCGCGCCGTTGGGTCGAGCTTTGCACTTGGATGGTGCACCGATCAAGGCCCGTCCGATGGATGTGGACCGCCACGGACGCCTGATCGTGGAGAAGGAGGGCGGCGAGGTGATGGCCTATGGCCTTGACCGTCTGCGCTTTGCGCCCCGATGAATGATCTTTTCCAAGTGTTTGGCGGGGACGGGAAAAGCTTTACATTTGCCGCCCACATCCGCCACAAGGGAGCATGGGGATCGTAAGAAAGAACCACGGCCATGAAACGTACCTACCAGCCCAGCAAGCGCAAGCGCACCAACAAGCACGGTTTCCGCAAGCGTATGAAGAGCGCCTCTGGCCGCGCCCTTTTGTCGCGTCGTCGTGCCGCCGGCTGCAAGAAGCTCTCTTCGAGCGACGAGCCTTCGCACAAGTAGGATCCTATTGAATTCCATGGAAAGGCTGCCCTTCGGGTGGCCTTTTCGCATTTCTATACCGCTTCCACCGCACCGTTCGGTAGGGCCCGGAGCATCGCTTGGCCCAATTCGGGGGTCAGCAGCACGTGGCCGAAGGGGAGCAAGGTGCTGGTGATCCGCTCCGGTGCATGCTTGCGCAGGTTCTCGCCCAGTCCGGCTTGATCACCGTGTCCGTTTCGCCGAAGAAGAGGTGAATGGGAATGGCGTGATCCTGCGCTATCCGGGCCACCCTTTCCAGGTCAGGTTCGATCAAGCGATAGCTCAGCCATACGTCGCGCAGCAACATGCGCTTGGCCTGGCTGTCGGTCTGGCCTTTCAGGAAGCGGTGCATCTTCGGACGCAGCAGGACGGTGGAGCCCATCAGGTCCATGAGCAGATGCACCTTGTGCGGGTGCTCCACAAAGCGCCGGTACGCCCATCGGCCGATGGATGAGGAGGCCAAGCTCCGGTACCACGGGCGACGCTTCAGACCATCGGGTGCGGCCAGGAACACCTGATCGATCCGTTCCGGCATGGTCTCCACCAAACTCAGCGCGATGCGGCCACCGAGGCTATAGCCAAGCAACCCGACCCGTTCCACGCCAAGGCTTTCCGAAAAGGCCGTGAAGAACACAGCGAGCTCGTGCGGCGTGAACGGCACTTCGGCGCGCTCCGGATAGCTCGGACTTTTCCCGTGGAAGTGCAGATCGAAGGCGTAGAGCGTGCACTGTTCCCCCAATTCGGCTTCCAGCACGGCGAAGTCGGCCCCGCTGCGCCCGAAGCCGTGGAAGGCCAAGACCGGCACGGGCCCATGGCCGAAAATGCGGTAGGCGAGGGTGACGCCGTGGGTGAAATAGTGGACCTGCATGCACTGAAGTGAAGAAAACCGCGAAGTCGCGAAGTCGCAAAGATGAAGGGGACGGAGCTTATTGGCTACTCTGCGCCTTTGCGCTCCCATGCATTTCTCCACGATCCGCCCACCTTATCCACATTGGCCGGTGCGGCACCCCTGTGCGCTTAGCTTTGCGTCCCGGTCAACCACCGGACATGCCCAAAGACACCTCCATCCGCTCCGTTCTCCTTATCGGAAGCGGCCCGATCGTTATCGGACAAGCCTGCGAATTCGATTATTCCGGCTCCCAAGCGGCCAAATCCCTCCGCGCTGAAGGCATCGAGGTCACGCTGATCAACAGCAACCCGGCCACCATCATGACCGACCCGGTCACGGCGGACAATGTGTACCTGCTGCCGCTGAAGCCCGAGAGCATCGAGCAGATCCTTCAGAAGCACAAGATCGACGCCGTGCTGCCGACCATGGGCGGTCAAACGGCCCTGAACCTCGCAATCGAGTGCGAGAAGCTCGGCATCTGGGCGGCGCACAACGTGCGCATGATCGGCGTGGACACCGAGGCCATCGACATCACC
>JAWKNF010000007.1:0-203325 GCA_041391825.1 Flavobacteriales bacterium
ACGCAAGGATCTTCTATCCAACCTCCGCACTTGCTTCCGCCCCATCTCTATCAAGTGTTCAAGGCAAGATCTATCTGCTCAACAATGTTCGCGGCGACGGTGCTACACTCAGTATCAATTGGCAGAACTTTTACCAAGTGAATCCGGCTTTCCCCGGTAACGTGTACGGTCTTGATGACGATGGAGAGGGCTTTGCATCGGTAAGCGGCAAGATCCGCGCGATCAAGGAGTACATTGATGCGGCAAGCACATCGTCCCATTGGACCGTGAACCACCTGAGTGGTGTGTACCCAGTGGTGTACCCACCTGAACTCTGTGCCTCCGAAATGAATTATCAAACATTCCACTACCTGAATGAAATACCCGGTAGGACCAATGTGGGCACCATACTGATGGATTATCCGGGCGAAGGCCTCATCTACAGGATCATTAAGACCAACTTCTGCTTCACCAAGAGGGTCGATTATTCCGCCAAGCTCGACTGCGGCGGGGAAGCGTTCGGCTACTCCGCGGACGATATCACGGTGAAATTCTATAGCGGACTTTCACTTCTGGGCTCCGATACCCGTGACGGGCTTGGTTGTGAGATCGACAAGGGATACAACCTCGAGAATGCCATCGTGTACTCCACGAAGAATGAACTGGACATTACCCGGGTCACAATGGAAACGGATGGGAGTGATGACCTCTTCATCGATCGGTTGCGATTGGCCAAGAAGAACTACTCACGTGATGCGGATGCGGAGAATGGTTGTGATAACTGCGCACCGGACGACGTAGTATACGAGTGGGGGGAGGATGGAGGAAGTGGCTGGTGTCTTTCCCATGACCCCAGCGGGTTCGGCCTCTCGTGCAGTTCACTGATCACCTTCGACGTTTCACTACCCCTGGGCACTCCATGCCAAGACTTCTGCAGCACCTACCTCACGCTTTACCAAGACCTAAGCCACGGCACCGGCACGGTGGCATCAGGAACCTATTACGGGAATACCATCACATCAGCGGGATCTGTTCCCAGCGGTTCGACCGTGATCTACGAAGGCTACAACACGGTCCGGCTGATTCCGGGATTCCGTGCCTACTTGGGCTCAGCACACATCTCCAAGATCCAAGGTTGCCCATGATACAAAGCGGACCCATGAGAACGATCACAACACTTCTGCTACTGCTGTTGGCCACCGCAGCTCTCCATGCCCAGTCCAACTTCTCGGGCTTCAACTACCAGGCCGTCGTGCGCGATACCAACGGCGATCCGCTACCCGACCAGAACGTGGGCGTGCAGCTCGTGCTGAGCTGCGGCAGCCTCCAACCCTATGTGGAGGACCACATGGTCACCACCGATGCCAACGGCTTGATCGAGCTGGTGATCGGCGAGGGAAGTCCCGTATTCGGTTCTGCGCCTTTCAGTACCATCGATTGGAGCGGATGCGGGACCTGGACCTGGAACGTCACCGTTTCCATGGATATCACCGGCGGGACCAATTACAGCCTTGTGGGTTCCCAGCAGATGAAGGCCGTGCCTTTCGCGCTCAATACCCTTTCCACGGCCAGCCAACCACCTACGGGATGGACCCTTGCGGGCGACGATGTCCACAACACGAACGCGGGCAATGTGGGGGTCGGCACCAACACACCCGCCCACAAGCTGGATGTGCAAGGGGTGATCAACGCCGGTGGCGGCCTTCGCGTGGGCGATGCGCAGGCCATCAACAACGATGGCTTCGGGCGCATGGAGCTATTCGATACGGACGAGGTGAAGCATATCGAGTTCAACACGTTCAACACCATCTTCGGCGAGCAACCGACCTACATCACGGACCAACTCGGCGTTGGGCTGGACCCGGCGGTGGAGTCGGCAAGCGCTGACCTGCATGTGAAGGGGAGCTTCCGGCTGGAGGACGGCAGCGAGGGCGCTGGCAAGGTGCTTACCAGCGATGCGGATGGGAATGCTTCATGGGGCCCCGCAGCTGCTGCCACCGGTTGGGCGCTGAACGGCACCCACCTGTACAATACGAACAGCGGGCGGATCGGCATCGGAACCACGACCCCCGATGCCAAATTGACCATCGGTACACCAGGGGTCACATGGACTGATTACGGCCTCACCTCCGACTCAAGGATCGGCGTGGTCAATGGGCCCGGGAGCCGCATGGCGGCGATCATGCGCTCCTCCAGCTCAGGAGGTGTCTTCGAGAGCTTCGATTATGCGGCGAACACGACGGTCTCCACGCTGATCAATCCGAACGGCGGCAACGTGGGCATCGGCACCAATGGACCAGCTGCGAAGCTCGAGGTCATGGACCAGTCGAACGCCGCCAACGCCTTGGTCCTCAAGTTGAACAACCCGAGCCAGCGGAGGCTGGAAGTGTATTCGCCGGGCTCGGACATCAATGCGCCATGGACCTTCGACACGCCCAACTCGATCAAGTTCAGGATGGATGGCAACGACAGCAAAAGCCTCTACCTGGACCCCAACGGCAATGTGGCCATTGGAGCTGGAAGCCCCAACCATAAACTGCACGTAATGGGAAGTGGTCGATTCGAAGGCGCGATCTATTGCGTAGGTAAGGTCTGGGCCAGGGAAGTCGAAGTCACATTGGCCAACTTCCCGGACTACGTATTCGACAAGGAATATCGTCTGATGCCTTTGGAAGAAGTTGCGGCCTACATCCAGGCGAACGGCCACCTGCCCAACGTGCCCAGCGCCTGCGAAGTGGAGGAGAACGGCCTGGGGCTGGGCGAGATGAACAGGATCCTTCTGGAGAAGGTAGAAGAATTGACACTGCATGCGATCAATAGCGAAGCGGAGATCGAGGTACTCAAAGACTCATACCAGCAGTTGGTATGCGTGCTCGAAGAGGTCATGCAACATCTTGACACTCGCTAGTTGTTGAAGCCACCGGTCAAATACGAACTACCATGCGTACCCGACTCCAACACAGCCTAGTCGCGCTATTGTGCGGCACATCATTCGTACCGGCCGTCCAAGCGCAGATCGTCAATGGCCTGGCCCACTACAATGCCACTTTGGAGCGGAACAATAATTATTCCCTTTGTGCTGGCCTCGGATGCGCAAACTCCTTTCAAATAAGTACACTTTCTCCAACCCCAAGCCAAGAGATCAAAACGCTGACGCAGGGATGGATGGGCAAACTGGATGGATCATTGCTCCTTAGCCAGATCTCGATCCCCGGTACGCATGATGCAGGAGCGGAACGCCCAGAAGTGATCTTCGCTCCAACCCAATCATGGTCGATCGACAAGCAGTTGGACGCGGGCATCAGATGGTTCGACCTGCGCGTGCGAGAGAATGACAATGGTCACCAAGCCTGCAGCGGCAATCAGCACGCAGGCCATACATGGGATATCTATCATGGTTCCACCGATCTTGACCTCACCTTCGATCAGGTCTTGGTTTGGATGAATTCATTCCTGTCCAATAATCCAACCGGGCGATATCTGTTGAATCCAAACCTCGGAGCCTGGTGTCAACCCTGAATTCAGCGGAGTGCTTGACCAATATGTCACAACAAACGCAAGGATCTTCTATCCAACCTCCGCACTTGCTTCACCCCACCATCTCTATCAAGTGTTCAAGGCAAGATCCCCATCTGCTCAACAATGTTCGCGGCGACGGTGCTACACTCAGTATCCAATTGGCAGAACTTGCACCAAGTGAATCGGCTTTCCCCGGTAACGTGTACGGTCTTGATGACGATGGAGAGGGCTTCATCGGTAAGCGGCAAGATCTCCAGCGCCGTCAGGAGTACATTGATGCGGCAAGCACATCGTCCCATTGGACGTGAACCACCTGAGTGGTGTGTACCCCGTGGTACCCACCTGAACTCTGTGCCTCCGAAATGAATTATCAAACATTCCACTACCTGAATGAAATACCCGGTAGGACCAATGTGGGCACCATACTGATGGATTATCCGGGCGAAGGCCTCATCTACAGGATCATTTAAGACCAGCTTCTGCTTCACCAAGAGGGTCGGTATTCCGCCAAGCTCGACTGCGGCGGGAAGCGTTCGGCTACTCCGCGGACGATATCACGGTGAAATTCTATAGCGGACTTTCACTTCACAGGCCGATACCCGTGACGGGCTTGGTTGTGAGATCGACAAGGGATACAACCTCGAGAATGCCATCATGTACTCCACGAAGAATGAACTGGACATTTACCGGGTCACAATGGAAACGGATGGGAGTGAAGGTGACCTCTTCATCGATCGGTTGCGATTGGCCAAGAAGAACTACTCACGTGATGCGGATGCGGAGAATGGTTGTGATAACTGCGCACCGGACAGCGTAGTATACGGTGGGGGGAGGATGGAGGAAGTGGCTGGTGTCTTTCCCATGACCCCAGCGGGTTCGGCCTCTCGTGCAGTTCACTGATCACCTTCGACGTTTCACTACCCCTGGGCACTCCATGCCGCAAGACTTCTGCAGCACCTACCTCACGCTTTACCAAGACCTAAGCCACGGCACCGGCACGGTAGCATCAGGAACCTATTACGGGAATACCATCACATCAGCGGGATCTGTTCCCAGCGGTTCGACCGTGATCACGAAGGCTACAACACGGTCCGGCTGATTCCGGGATTCCGTGCCTACTTGGGCTCAGCACACATCTCCAAGATCAAGGTTGCCCATGATACAAAGCGGACCCATGAGAACGATGCCCAACACTTCTGCTACTGCTGTTGGCCGCAGGCTCTCCATACCCAGTCCAACTTCTCGGGCTTCAACTACCAGGCCGTCGTGCGCCGATACCAACGGCGATCCGCTACCCGACCAGAACGTGGGCGTGCAGGCTCGTGCTGAGGCTGCGGCAGCCTCAACCTGAACATGGAGGACCACATGGTCACCACCGATGCCAACGGCGGTCGAACTGGTGATCGGCGAGGAAGCCCATATTCGGTTCTGCACCGTTCAGCACCATCGATTGGAGCGGATGCGGGACCACCTGGACCTGGAACGTCACCGTTTCCATGGATATCACCGGCGGGACCAATTACAGCCTTGTGGGTTCCAAGCAGATGAAGGCCGTGCCTTTCGCTGCATGCTTTGAGCAGCAACGACAGCGGTAGCCCGCCCCAGAGCCTGACCCTGAAAACGTGATACCCTGTACATCACCGAGGGCAATAGCGTGTTCCTGGGCGATGGCGACGACGACGATTGGGTGCAGAGCGGCGACACCCTGCACAACGCCGGCAAGCGGGTGGGCATCGGCACCACGGCTCCGCAGAACACCCTGCACGTGGTGGGCGGCTTCCGGTACGAGGACGGCGCTCAGGGGAACAAGAAGCTCCTTACCTCCGATGCCCTCGGCAACGCACAGTGGGAGAGCCTGAGCGCTGAAACGGTATTCGGAAGTGGGTTGCCGCAGGACCCTTCCTGCCTCAACCTCAGTGCCTCGATCGCCGCGGGGGATGGCACGGTCTCCATTGCTGTTGCTGGCGGCCATGCGTATGTGCTGAACAACACCGGGAACAACATGATGGTGTTCGACATCAGCGATCCGACCGCACCCAGCCTCAGCGCCACCATCGCCACCGGGGCAGGTCCAGTTCCATTGCCGTTTCAGGTGGCTACGCCTATGTAGCAAACTATAACGCGGACAACATGATGGTGTTCGACATCAGCGACCCGGCCGCACCCAGCCTCAGCAGCACCATTGCTGCTGGAACGAGGCCATTCGCGTTGACCGTGGCGGACGGCTATGCATACGTGCTGAACTACAACAGCAACACCATGACAGTGGTGGACATCAGCGACCCGGCCACACCGAGCATCAGTGCCACCATCGCCACGGGGAGCAACCGGCTTCGGTCGCCGTTTCAGGCGGCTATGCCTATGTCGCGAACTATACGGCCGATAACATGATTGTTCGACATCAGCGATGAACCGCGCCCAGCCTGATCGTCACCATCGCGACAGGCCCGCTTTTGTGACGGCCTCCGAGGAACCACGCCTATGTGACGAATTGGTCCAGCCAGGACCTGATGGTGTTCGATATCAGCGTCCGCTCGCACCCAGCCTCAGTGCCACCATTGCCACCGGCAATTCGCCATGGGCAATGGCCCTTGCCGGAAGCCACGCCTGCGTGTCGAACAACGGCAGTAACAACATGATGGTGTTCGACATCAACGACCCGACCTCACCCAGCCTCAGCGCCACCATTGCCACCGCAGCAACGCCACGTTCGCCCGGCTGTTTCCGGCAACCACGCCTATGTTGTCACCGGCAGCAATGAAATGCAGGTGTTCGAACTGTTCTGCCACTATGCGTACACCCCCGTTCTCGACGCGGCCACTGGGACCTTCAGCGCACGACCGGTGCACTGGGAGCGCAACGGCAACGACGTGATCGCTTCCGCACCGGTAATGTGGGCGTCGCTTTCCAGCACGCCCAGCGCGAAGCTCGATGTGGAGGGCACCTTCAAGTTGAGTGATGGCACGGAGGGCGAGGCGGAAGGTACTGACCAGCGATGCGAGACGGACTGGCCACTTGGGCCGCTCCTTCTGGCGCAGGCTGGGTGTTGGCAAGGGTCGACCTTACCAATACGAACAGTGGTCGCGTCAGCGTCGCTTTCTACTACCCCGGACGCAAAGCTCACCATTGGCACACCCGGACAGACCTGGACCGATTATGGCTGACCACGGACGCAGGATCGGGTAGTGGTGACCCGGCAGCCACGCCAGGCAGCGATACGTGCGTTCTTCAGGAACGGGCGGGGTATTCAGGCTTCGACTATGCCGCGAACACCACGGCCTTCACCCTGATCAATCCCAACGGCGGCAACGTGGGCATCGGTACCAACACACCCACCAGCCGCTTGCGGTGGCAGGCTCCCGCCGTATGACCATGGCACCACGCTGAACCTCCTGCAGTCCACCAACGATGGGCTCGCCTGCCTTGTTCAATGCGCACCGCTTCATACAGACCAATTTCGCCGGCAACCCGGCCGAATACAAGCAATTCAATGTCGGTGGTGGCGGTGTCTCCATCGGCTACCCCAATGTGCCGATCTGCAGCATCTGATGCGCTCCACATCAACGGTCGTGTAGGCATCAGCACCCACTTCGCCAACGGCCAACACTCGGGTGAACGACGGTTTCCGCAAACTCGGTTCGGATGCGCCTGCCATCAAGTACAAAGAAAGATCACTGGCAATTTCCCCAGCGGCGTGCCTGCGTATTTCACTATCCAGACCGGCATAGACCCTGCCAAGATCCCTTGGGGGTGGACATGCTTGTGCAGGCAGCTTCACCTGGCAAATGGCCGCCGAATTCGACATACCCTGGCTTCACTTATGAAGTAGTCGTCTCCTATTCCGGTCTCCTTCAGAGTTGGTCGTCGAGTCTGAGCCGAACGCAACGGGCTTGGCGAATGCTCCATACGCAGTGTTGATCACCTACGAGCAATGAGGAACGCAAGGCTGACATCAATGGTATCCACCTTCACGCGTAAGACCGGCTTGATCATGCGGCCCAAATGGGATCCGAGGCGGGCGCTGTGCGTTTGGTAGTGGTCAATTCGATGGGCGTGTCCGCCCAAACCCTCATCTCCACCGCCGGTAGCACCGATCCGATCGCGGCGGCTCGGTCAGGTGGTCCATGGGCGAGATCGTTATCCGCACCAGCATCGTTCCTGGCGGTATCGTTACCCAAGGGTTCCAACAGCCCAACACCGTGCGCGTACTGGTTAACGTGAAAGCCTTCCTGCAAGGCCCGTACAACCCCGGCAGTGGCGCCATGAACGATGGCCTACGCACCAACGGTTTGATCCCGACCACAGACCGTACACCGCACTCGGCTACTCCTTCATCGGCGGTGGCGGCGAAAGCACCACGCAAGCCATCTGGACTTCCCCGGCAGCAACGCCATCATCGATTGGGTGCTGCTGGAACTGCGCGATCGAACGACAACACCAACGTGCTCCACAGCCGCAGCGCCCTGCTCCAGGCCGATGGCGACATCGTGGCCATGGACGGCTTCTCCCCCGTGGACTTCCCCCTCGGCGCGGATGATTACTACCTCGCCGTGCTGCACCGCAATCACCTCGCGGTCGTGAGCCTCTCGCCCATCGCCCTCTCCCGCACGGCCACCACCGTGGACCTGAGCGACGGCAGCACGCCCACCTACGGCAGCAATGCCCAGCAGGTGCTGGCCGGCACCTACCTGCTCTGGGCCGGTGATGTGAACGCTGATGGCACGATCAAGTACACCGGCAGCAGCAACGACCGCGACCCGATCCTGAGCGCCATCGGCGGTACCGTGCCGACCAACACCATTACCGGCTACCGCGCCGAGGACGTGAACATGGACGGTATCACCAAGTACAGCGGCGCCGGGAACGATCGGGACATCATCCTGCAGAACATCGGCGGGGTGGTGCCTACGAATACGCGGGTGGAGCAGGTGCCGTAGGGGGCTTCGCGGCGTGCCGTGCTTTCTGCCCTTGCGGGAACCGTTTCCGGCCTCCGGTGCGCACACCGCCGATCGGACCTACCGTACCAATGATCCGGCGATGGCACACAATGACAACGTCCAGTACCTCCCGCTCACCCTCGAGGGTGATCGAGGCCCTCTCCGAACAGGGCTGCAGCAGCATCTGAGGGGGTGACTGCGCCAGGCGATGTCGCGAAGTGGGAAGGCTTCGGTTCCGGGCCCGCGAGAAGATCCTGCGCTACACCAGAGGCCGCTTCCTGCAAGCCACGCGCGATGAGGTGATCCACTATGGGGCTTGGCACGACCTGGCGATCCTGCGCATGGACCAACCCGCGTTCGGTGAGGACCTGAACACCTACGAATGGAAGGCCCGACGGATCGTCGGGCTTGTTCGTTGGTGGGCGAACAGGCATTGTGCATCGAAGCGCGGTCGGCGAAGCAAGAGGCGGAAGCCTACCGCATGGGAACCGGCTCGAACGCGTCCTGCGATCCGTCGAATACCGGAATGAGGGCCCGGCGCTCCGTCGGGTTTCTTGTGTTGGCCAAGGACCAAGCCGGCTGCTGAAGACCTCAACGCCCTGGTAACCAGGCCATCCGGGCCGAGCACAGACCTGACGGATGCCTGCGGGACAAGCGCCTCCAGCAAGCGTGCCAAGCTCCAATTCATCGAGATCAAACAGTGTTTTCGTCGGTGCTTTATGGGGCTTCGTCGACACTTTTTCTTGACAAACGGAGCCCGATGCCAAAACCTTGCGGACCTGACCACGAAAATCCTCCCGATCATGGTACAGTCTACACAACCTAAGGGCCTGCATAGGGCCGAAAGAACGAACGACTGGCGGTCCTTTCTGCTGGTCCTCGGAATACTGGCATTGCTGCCACTGCATTCCTTTTCCCAGATCGTCGAGACCTTCAACAGCTCCGATAGCTTCCTGGTGCCTGCGGGCGTCACGGAGGTGACCGTGGAGTGCTGGGGCGGCGGCGGCGGCGGCGGTACGCGGACCAGCAATGGCCGTGGCGGTGGCGGTGGCGGCGGCGCGTACGTGCGCAGCACGATCCCTGTCATTGCAGGCAACTCCTACACCGTGACCGTGGGTGCGGGCAGCTCGTCCAACAGCCCCGGCGGGGACTCCTGGTTCGGCTCCTCCACCACCGTGATGGCGAAAGGCGGATCATCCGTTCCGAACAACAGCTCGAGCGGTGCCAGCGGTGGTTCCGCAGCGGCGTCCATCGGCACGGTGAAGTTCTCCGGCGGGAATGGCGCGAATGCCCCGAGCAGTACAGGTGGTGGCGGCGGCTCCTCCGCCGGTACGGCCGCTAACGGAGGGAACGGCTCCAACCAGAGCGGGGGCAATGCCCCGACCGGTGGTGGTGATGGTGGCAATGGAGGCAACGGTTTCGTCGCTTCCGGCAACAACGGCGACGCACCGGGCGGCGGCGGCGGCGGCGCGGAACGCGGCTGCTGCGTCACTGCGAACGGCGGTACGGGTGGAAACGGCCGGGTGGTGATCACCTACACCCCCTGTGTCGGACCCACCGTTTCCGTGCTGCCAGCGGCTCCTTCCATCTGCACCGGTGGCAGTGTGACCCTGACAGCCTCCGGCGCCTCGGCCGGATACACCTGGGCACCCGCAACGGGACTTAGCGCGACTTCCGGCGCCGCCGTAACGGCCAGCCCTGCCACGACCACGACCTATACCGTGACCGGCCTGAACACCGGATGCACCAACTCCGGCACCGCCGAGGTGACGGTTGTGGTGAACGCCGGCCCCACGGCCGTGTCTGCGAACAGCTCCGCCAGCGCCGTGTGCACCGGTGGCACGGTGGACCTTGCGGGGGCCGCCACGAACCTGCCGAGCACGGTGTTCAGCGAAACCTTCAACGGCGGGCTGGGCTCCTGGTCCACGACCAACACTTCCTCGGGCGGTAACCCCGCCCTGGCGGCATGGACCTCCCGTCCGAACAACTACTTCTACAACGGGTACGGCAGTCCGGACCCCACCTTTTCCAGCAACGATGCCAGCCCCTTCGTGCTGAGCAACTCCGATGAGCAGGGCTCCGGCACCACGGCCACCACACTGGTATCGCCCGGGTTCAGCGCAGCGGGATACAGCACGCTTTCGCTGAGCTACTACCATTACTACCGCTACAACGCCTCGGAGAGCGCCAACGTGGACGTGTCCACCGACGGCAGCAACTGGACCAACGTGCAGACCCATACCAGCACCCAAGGTGCCGACAACAGCTTCGTTCAGGCCACGGTGGACCTGGGCGCCTATGCCGGTGAAGCACAGCTCTTCATTCGCTTCCGCTACGAAGCGAGCTGGGATTGGTGGTGGGCCATCGACAACGTGGTGGTGACGGGTACGCCCACCGCGCTGAGCTGGGCCTGGACCTCCACCCCGGGCGGTTACAGCTCCGGCGTACAGAACCCGACCGGTGCCGGACTTCCGGAGGACCGGACCTTCACCCTGACCGTGACGGCCGGGAACGGCTGCACGGCGAGCGCCAGCACCGGCCTTGTGAGCGCGGTGGCACCGCCCGATGCCGGCACCAACGGCACCCTGTACATCTGCAGCGCCGCTGCCGCGACCAGCCTCTTCGCCCAACTGGGTGGAAGCCCGGACGCAGGGGGTAGCTGGAGCGGTCCGAGCGCGGTGATCGGTGGCCTGTACGACCCCGCCACCATGGACCCGGGTGTATACACCTACCTCGTGACCGGAGCGCCCTGCAGCCCCGCCAGCGCCACGGTGACCGTGACGGAACAGGCGGCCACGGCCTGGTACGCCGATGTGGACGGCGATGGATTCGGTGATCCCGGCGCCATGGTGATGGCCTGCTCCGCTCCTGTGGACCATGTGAGCGACAACAGCGACTGCGACGACAGCCAGTGGCTTTACACGGATGGCGACGGCGATGGCTTCGGCACCGGTGCGCCCGTGGCCTGCGGCGTGGCCGATAACACCGACTGCAACGATGCCGAGGTCCACTACGCCGATGTGGATGGCGATGGCTACGGCGCCGGGGCCCCGGTGGCCTGCGGCATCACGGACAACTCGGACAATTGCCCGAACGCCTTCGGCCTGATCGGTGCGAACTGCGACGCACAGCCCGGTCCCGGCTTCGCCCTGGGCCAACTGGATGCCACCTGCACCTGCGTGGCCGTACCCTGCACGGAGAATGTGGCGATCGAACTGCGCACCGACGCCAACAGCCACGAGGCCGGTTGGGAGATCCTGGACCAGAGCGCTGACCTCGTGGTCTGCAGCGGTGGCTACCCGGACAGCCCCTTCCCGATGAACATCACCAACCCGATCGTGGGTTCATGCTGCCTACCGGTCGGTTGCTACCGCCTGCGCGTGCTGGATGGTGGCGGTGACGGTTTCGTGAGCGGCGGCATCACCGGCGGCTACCAGTTGCGGGAGAGCGGCGCGAATGGCCGGGCCATCATCAGCAACTTCGGGAACTTCACCAGCGGCTCCATGAGCGCCATCGGTGCAGCGCACGAGAACGGCGCCTTCTGCCTGCCGCTGGGCGACACGAAGCTGATCCACAGCAGCTGCGACAAGATGGATTGGGTGGACAACAAGTACCTGGTGTGCCACGCCGACCCTGCGGTGAGCGCCGTGTGGGTGCCCGGTGGGCCGAACAACGTGCAGAACGCGGGCACAGGCTACGCCTTCTGGATCTACGACCCCAACGGCACGTACAGCTTCCGCCGTTTCCGTTCCCATAACGTGAGCGATGGCTTCGCCCATGCCTCGGCCAACCGCGCCTGCCACATGAAGGTGAACGGCTGGAACCACAGCGCCATGACGCCGCACATCCCCGAGGGGGTGTTGCTGAACGTGCGCGTGCGTCCGGTGGTGCTGGGTAGCCTGGGCCAATGGGGCCCTGCCTGCAGCATGATGATCGACCCGGTGGCGGCGAGCTGCCCGGAGGTGTGGTTGCAGGATGACCCCGCGAACCCGAGCGACTACAGCTGCGGGGTGGACCGCACCTTCGGCGGACCGAACGGCAGCGCGAACAAGATCACGGCCAAACCGCCACAGTTCTCCCCTGCGCCACTGGCCGGCGGCACCGGCCTGCGCTACCAGTTCCGGTTCCGGATCGAAGCGGAAGGCGTGTGCATCGTGCGCCCCATGCAGACCAGCCCCACCCTGCACCTGAACTGGAGCGCTGCCTCCGGCCCACAACTGGAGGCCAGCAAGACCTACGACGTGGAGGTGCGTGTGAGCAAGGACCAAGGCGCCACCTGGTGCGTGGATGCACCGGTACCGGCCTGCGACCCGGACCCGGTGACCCATTGGGGTAAGACCTGCAGCGTGACCATCGGATCGGTGGTCTCCCTGGCCGGCGAGAGCAGCAGCATCACCACACAGGGTGAGGGCACCTTCGCGCTGTACCCGAACCCCAACAACGGCGAGCAGTTGTTCATCTCCCTCACCGACCTCGGTGCAGCGGTGAACACGGTGAGCGTGGACATCCATGACATGAGCGGCAAGCGCGTGAGCGCGCGCACGATCGTGGCACAGGATGGCCACCTGAACCAGGTGCTTGACCTCAACGGCGAGCTGGCCAGTGGCCTCTACATGGTGCAGATCACCGCCGGTGACAAGACCTACAACGAGCGTCTGGTGATCCAGAAGTAAAGTCCAACGGATACGGATGGAAAGCCCCGCTCACCGCAAGGTGAGCGGGGCTTCGTGTTATTCCTTGGCCTACTCTGGACGCGCGGCAACCCATGATCAAGTGGGCCCTATAACCTTCGTTCTATTGCCGTCCAGCAAGTGCAGCCATAGGTTGCACGGCCGTTCGTACATGCGGACGCGGCTCGCCCTATGACCCGCTACCTCCTCCCCTTCCTGTTCCTCTTCCCCACACTGGTCCTTGCCAATAGCGGTAGGCCACACGATGATGTGCCACCTCTCTCGGAAAAAAGGGCGGACCTTGAGAGCTCGTCCGGCATGGCCAAGGGCATTGCGCCCAGTGGTGAGGCGCCGGGGAATTGCGCGGGCACCCTCACGAAATTGGCGGTGTTCCCTGCGGACTTCAGCTCGATCGGCAGCGCCCAGGTGGATGTCAGCCAGAATGGCTCGTCCGTCTTTTCCGGTCCGGTCGTGTTCGAATTCAACAACACCTTTGGCGTGGTGGCCGGGGTCGTTGAGCTTTGCTTGGTCGATGCGTGCCTGTCCATTACGATCAGCGAGATCGATGTGCCGCTGGATAACACGGCCTCCCTCTCCGTGGATGATTTCGTGAACCAGTTCACATTCGCTCTGGAGGACGGTCCGTTCCTGCAATTCGGCACGGCCGGAGGCGCGGAGATCTGCGATGGCATCGACAATGATTGCGATGGCGACGTGGATGAGGACTTCATCTGGTACACCGATGCCGACGGTGATGGTTTTGGGGATGATGCCACCGGCGTATTCAATTGCACGGCGCCACCGAATACAGTGAACGTGGGTGGTGATTGCGACGACAGCAACCCGGACGTCCACCCCGGCGCCAATGAGATCTGCGACGGCCTGGATACCAACTGCGATGGCATTACGGATGTGCAGCTCACGGGCTGCACCGATCCACTGGCCTGCAACTACGATCCGAATGCGGTTTGTAGCGATGGCTCTTGTGCGCAGGGCAGCACCACCCTCGGCGACGAGGTTTACTCCCCGAATTGGATCGCAACGGATAGCGAGGGAAATACGGTGGAACTCTACGCGCTGCTCGCCCAGGGAAAGACCGTTGTGCTCGATCTGTTCGCAGCATGGTGCGCACCGAGCATCAGCATGTTGCAGAACAACTTTTTGCAGGATTGGAACGCGCACATGGGTCCGGATGGTACCGACCATATCCGCATGGTGCAGGTGGCGATCGACCAAAGCGCCGGTTCGCTCGCACCGTTCATCGCAGCGGCGGAATGGCCTGTGATCATCAGCGACGTGGAAGCGTTCGCTACACTCTATGGAGGCCTCGGTCTGTATGACAATGCCGTACCCACCTTGATCATGATCTGTCCGGATCGTTCGGCCACAATGATCTATCCGACACAGAACGTCCTTCCTTTCACCGGTGTCTTCAACTACGACCCGACCGCAAGCGTTGCACTCTTGAACGCGCTTTGCGGTTGCCGTGGCACACCGTGCGTGGCCAACATCGGCTGCATGGACATCAACGCCTGCGACTACGATCCGGACGCTGACTGTCCTGGCCCATGCGCACAAGCACAGGAGTGGTTCGTGGACAATGACGGCGATGGTGTCGGCTCCGCTTCCCTCGGCACGGCCTGCATCCAGCCCGCGAACAGCGCGCCCGTCGGTGGTGACTGCAACGACGACGACCCCACTGTGCAGGAAGGCTTCACGCTCCATGTCTTTACTGAAGATCCGAACGATGTTGGCTCTGCGCACGTTCTGATCCAACAAGGGAGCACGACCATTCAAGGGGATCTGGACCTTCCAGCGGAAACCTTCGGGGTCGGCGTACTTCCCGTATGCCTCTCTCCAGGATGCTTCACGATCACCATCAGCCAGAATGATGTGCCGCTCTCGGAAGAAAGCGCCTTGTTCTTTCCGGATGCACCGGCGGATGCGGTCCCTTTCTTCACCTTCGACGGCTACCAGGGCGGCGCGAGCGCTGAGGTCTGCGACGGCATCGACAACAATTGCGACGGGCAGGTGGACGAAGGCTGCGGCAACTGCGATGCGGCGGACCGTGCCTGGATCCTCGCCAACCAAAGTACCGTTGAGAGCATCATGGTCAGCACCCTCTCCAGCTGCGGCGGCACCGAACAGTGCCTGCTGGACGCGCTCTTGGCCGGGACCCGCTGCCTGAGAGCTGCGCCAGCTGCGTGGCCCAGCGCTACGTGTGCATCCTGGAGAACTGCCTCGCACAGTGCGTCGGCGGCTTTGGCGCGCCGCCCTGCGTGGAATGCGTGAATGCCACCTGCAACGCGGCCTATTTCGCCTGCGCCGGCTTCACGGACAACGATGGCGATGGCTTCGTGGCCGGGCAGGATTGCGATGACAGTAACCCGAACGTGTTCCCCGGTGCGAACGAGATCTGCGACACGATCGACAACGACTGCGATGGGTTGATCGATGAGACGCCCACCACCTACTACGCGGACCTGGACGGCGACGGCTGGGGCGATGAGAACAACACCGTGGAAGGCGGCTGCAGCCCACCCAACGGCGCCACCAGCCAGGTGGGCGATTGCGACGACAGCGACCCCGACATCTTTCCGGGCGCGCCTGAGCTCTGCAATGGCATCGACGACGATTGCAACGGCGCCGTGGATGACAACGCAGGTACCGCATACTATGTGGACGCTGACGCTGACGGTTACGGTGACATCAATAGCGAGCTCTTCTCCTGCACCCCGATCCCCGGCCTGATCGCCCAGGGCGGCGACTGCGACGACACCGACGACACCATCAACCCCGGGGCCGCCGACCCCTGCGATACCATCGATCAGGACTGCAGCGGCGGGCCCGTGCTCACCACCTGGTTCGTGGACAACGACGGTGACGGCTTCGGCAACGATGCCACCACCACGCAGGAATTGCACCCAGCCCACCGGCTATGTGGCCATCGGCGGGGACTGTGACGATACCAACAGCGATGTCTTCCCCGGCAATGGCTGCAGCAACTGCACGCTCACCGAGCAGGCGTGGCTCGCTGCGAACCAACAGGCGTGGCTGGCGGCCGTGAACGACTGCACGCTGCAATGCTTCGGCGACCCCACCTGCATCGCCAGCTGCCTGCAGAGCAGTGGTGTGCCGCTGGGCGCCGTGTGCCTCAGCTGCATCGATGGCTACCTCCTGTGCACGCAGGACAACTGCAGCTTCCAGTGCCTCAATTCACCGGAGGTCTGCTTCAGCTGCCAGGTGCAGGCAGGCTGTCTGGCAACGTTGGCCAGCTGCATGGGCCAGGTGGATGCCGATGGCGACGGCTGGTGGGCTGGCAGCGATTGCGATGATGCCAATGCGGCCATCTTCCCTGGCGCAACGGAGGTGTGCGACGGCGTGGACAACGATTGTGACGGCAATACGGACGAAGGGCTCAGCGTGACCTACTACACCGATGCGGACAGCGATGGCTTCGGCGTGGACGGCACGGAGATCACCGGCACCTGCGACCAACCGCCCGGCACGGCCACCCAGGGCGGCGACTGCGACGATGCGGATGACACGGTGTTCCCCGGCGCGCCGGAGCTCTGTGACGGCATCGACAACGACTGCAACGGCGAGACCGACGACAATGCGGGCACGCTCTACTACACCGATGCCGACGGCGATGGCTACGGCGATGATTCCACGGGCCAGTTCTCCTGCACGCCCATCCCCGGCACGGTGACCCTGGGCGGCGACTGCAACGATGGCAACGACGCCATCAACTCCCGGCGCGGCCGATCCCTGCGATGCCATCGACCAGGACTGCAGCGGCGGTCCGGTACTCACCACCTGGTACCAGGACAACGACGGTGATGGCTTCGGCAATGATGCGGTGAGCCTCAGCGATTGCGTGCAGCCTTTGGGCTACGTGGCGCAGCAGGGCGACTGCGACGGCAGCAACAGCGACCTCTTCCCGGGCAACGGTTGCAGCACGTGCAGCGTGACCGAGCAGCAGTGGCTCGCCAGCAACCAGCAGACCCTGCTGAACGCGCTGAACGACTGTGCGCTGCAATGCTTCGGTGATCCGATCTGCCTCACCAGCTGCCTGCAGGACAACGGCATCCCCTTGGGCGCCTTCTGCCTCACCTGCGTGGAGGACTATTTCACCTGCACCTTCAGCAACTGTGCGCTACCCTGCCTGGGCAGCGAGCAGGCCTGCCTGGAATGCCAGCTGCAGAGCGGCTGCTTCGCCACCTTCGCCAGCTGCCTGGGCATGACCGATACCGATAGCGATGGCTGGTGGGCCGGCAGCGATTGCAACGACAGCGATCCCGCCATCAATCCTGGAGCGAGCGAGTTGTGCAATGGCAGCGATGATGATTGCAACGGCACGGTGGACGACAATACCGGTGATGCCTACTATCCGGACCTTGACGGCGATGGCTTCGGCGACAATGATGCAATGGTCCTCTCCTGCACACCGGTTCCGGGATACATCACTGTTGGTGGTGATTGCAACGACGATGACCCGCTCGTGAACCCCTTCGGTGCCGAAGTGTGCAATGGGCTGGATGACAATTGCGACGGACAGGTGGATGAGGGCTTTGGCATCTGCTGCACACACTACATATTGGAAATGCAGAGTGGAACCGCCAGCGCCAATGCGGTGACCTACGAAGTGCTTAACGAAAGTGGCGCGTTCACGGTAGTGGGCGATAACAACCCGATACCCGGCAGCAGCATTGGAACGATCGCGCTCTGCCTGCCCGACGGCTGCTACCAACTGCGCGTAACGGATGCGGCCGGTGATGGACTACTGGGCTACGAGCTGCGCGAGGCCGGCATGAACGGGCGGCGCATCATCGACAACACGGACAACATGGCCACCGGTGCAAGCCAGATCGCCAACGGTGGCACCTTCTGCTTGCCGATGGGTGATATCGGCCTGATCTTCAGCAGCTGCGACAAACTGGACTGGGTGAGCAACAAGTACCTCGTATGCCATGCCGATGCCGCGGTCAGTGCACGTTGGCAGGTGGGCCAGCCGAACAACCTGCAGGATGCCGGCTCCGGGTACGCCTTCTGGATCTTCGATCCCAACGGGTCTTACAGTTTCCGCCGCTTCCGCGCGCACAACGCCAGCGATGGCTTCTCGCCCGCCACAGCCACGCGTGCCTGTCACCTCAAAGTGAATGGTTGGAACAACACAGCCCTTACGCCGCACGTCCCCGATGGCGTGTTGATGAACGTGCGTGTGCGTCCGGTGGTGCTCGCCAGCCTCGGGGAGTGGGGGCCGACCTGTACCATGAAGCTGGATGCTACGCGTGCCGCATGCCCGCTGGTGAACCTGCAGGACGACCCCGCCAACACCAGCGACTACAGCTGCGGCGTGACCCGCAACTTCGGTGGGCCCAACAACAGCGCCAACAAGATCGTCGCCGATCCGCCACAGTTCTCGCCAGCACCTCTGGCTGGTGGCAGCGGACTGCGCTATCAGTTCCGCTTCCGCATCCCCGGTGAGAACCTGTGCATCGTCCGCCCTCCGCAGACCAGCCCAACGCTCCACCTGAACTGGAGCGCTGCCTCCGGCCCACAACTGGAGGCCAGCAAGACCTATGAGGTCGAAGTGCGCGTCAGCAAGGACCAAGGAGCCACCTGGTGCGTGGATGCACCAAGCCCCGCCTGCGACCCGGACCCTGTCACCACCTGGGGTAGGACCTGCAGCGTGACGATCGGCGCGGTCAACGTTCTACAAGAGGGAAGCAGCAGCATCGCCACACAAGGTGACGGCACCCTGACCATGTTCCCCAACCCGAACAACGGCACGCAGCTCTTCATCTCCCTCACCGACGTGGCCCCGGAGGTGATCGCCGTGAGCGTGGACATATACGACCTCACCGGAAAGCGTATCACAGCACGCACGATCGCGGTGCAGGATGGCTTCCTGAACACAGTGCTGGACCTCAACGGAGAGGTGGCCAGCGGCCTCTACATGGTCAACATCACCGTCGGTGACAAGACCTACAACGAGCGTCTGGTGCATCCAGAAGTAAAGTCCAACGGATCGGATGAAAAGCCCCTGCACCGATCGGTGCAGGGGCTTTCTCTTGACCCCGGTCGCGCGACAGTGCCCCTCGCCCCGTTCCTTCGGACCTCCGGCTCGGCCTTGCTGCGCACCACCGCAGAGCCGACGCCGCCAACGACCGCGACATCATCCTGCAGCACATCGGCGGGGTGGTGCCGACGAACACGCGGGTGGAGCAGATGCCGTAGGGCATCGCGGTACAGCAGTGTTCGCCGCTACGGTCGGTCCTCGCGCCACAGCACGATGGACTGCGAGGCATCCATGCCGGTGCGCAGCAGCAACTGCTTGCGTCCTCGCCCGGTGCGCAGCATGGCACTGGCGGTGTTGGGCGGCACACGTCCCTCGTTGTGCGCCACCACCAGCACGTTGTTGGGGCCGGGCGCCAGGTCCAGGTCCACGCGGTGCCAGCGATTGGTGAGGGCGTAGGCCAGCAGCACGGGCCTGCCGTTCAGCAGGATGCTCAGCGTATCGCCGTCCTGCTCGGCATTGTCCTTCACCCATAGCACGATGTGCTCGCGCCGGGTGTGCAGGGTGTCCAACGCCTTCAGCTCGCGCCGCTCCCGGGCCACGGCGGGCAGGGGCGGCGCGGGACCGGGCGCGCGGCGGATGCCGATGTGGTAGCGCAGCACCAATGCAAGGTGGTCGCCGCTGGCGTTGAAGGTGGCCTGCCCCGTGCCATTGCTGGCGGTGGTGGTCCAGGCCGGGCTGCGGTCCAGGTGCACCATGTAGCGCACGCTGAGCTCGCTGCGCGAGGCACCCACGCGGAACATGCGACCCACCTCGGGCACCAGGAAGGGACGGGCCTGTAGCGGTTCGTAGAAGGTGAACTGCACGTTCTTGCTGTCGTTGAAGCCGTCGTTGTGGTTCTGCAGGTGGTAACCGAAGCCGAGCCCGAAGCGCATGCGGTGGGTATCGGGCTGTCGTGCGCGAAGCATCCACCACCAGCGCGCCTCGAAGCGCTGCGTACCGTGGTAGATATCGAGGCAGGTGCCATCGGCGCAAAGCACATTGCCCTGTGCCAACAAGCTGCCCTGCAGCGCGAAGCCCCAACGCTCCCGGTGCATGAGCGAGCCACCCACGTCCAGCCCGAGGCCGATGAAGGGGATCGCGGCCACGCCGGGCATGGTGCTGCCCACGAGGTTCGGCCACTGGAACAGCAGCTCGCCCCCCAGCATCGGGCGCAGCTCGTTGGCCCGGGCCAGGTGGGGCTTGTGCGTTAGCCCCAGCACAGCGGTCGCGGCCAACACACAGCACGCCATCAGCAGCACACAGCGGCGGTCCAGGGGGAGCGGATGGTATGGCGGTCGAACGGACATTCGGTGTGGAGCAGGCCTTGGCGAAGGGGATCGGCAACAAGGATACCAAACGCTTCAGGGAGATCGCGGGAGCAGGTCGAGCAGGCGCTCGCGCTTTTTGCGTTCCCGGGAAACGTTGCCGGCCTCCGGTGCGTACACCGCCGATCGGATCTCCCGCTATCTTGATCCGGCGAAGTAGCCATGGCATTCAACGACAACGTGCAGTACATCCCGCTCACCCTCGAGGTGATCGAGCAGGCGGCGCACCCCTGGCCAGAGCGCTGGGAGGAGCAGCTGGCCCGCCTGCGCTGGCACCTGAGCACTCCCTATGGCACCGCGCTGATGGCCGAGATCTTCGGCGATGTGATCGGCGTGGCCTGCGGTTTCGTGCAGGGCGGGCACGGCCGCATCACGGTGCTCGGTTTCCTGGACGAGGCCGATGCCGAAGTGCGCAAGCGCCTCACCGACGCACTGATCGAGGCCCTCACCGAACAGGGCTGCAGCAGCATCGAAGTGGTGGCTGCGCCAAGCGATGTCGCGAAGTGGGAAAGCTTCGGTTTCGTTGCCCACGAGAAGATCCTGCGTTACACCGGTGGCCGCTTCCTGCAAGCCACGCGCGACGAGGTGATCCACGTGGAACCCGAGCACCGCTTGGGCATCTTGCACTTGGACCGCAAGGCTTGCGGCTTCGACCGCAGCACGCTGGTCATGGAGCACATCTACCTCTGCGTGGTGTACATCGAAGGCACGCGCATCCGGGGCTATTCCCTTTCGCTCTTGGGCGAGGGCCTGATCGTGGCCGACGCGCCAGACGTGGGCCTGGAGCTGCAACGCTGGCACTTCCCGATCCAAGAGCATGTGCTGCTGCCCGAGGGCAATGGCGCCCACGAGCACCTTACCAAGCAGGACTACCGCAGCGAGCTGGAAGGCATCCGCATGGTGCGCGGCGAGGTGCTGCCGCTGAAGGTGGAGATGTGCTTTGCGTGGGAGTGGATGGCGGTGTGAAGGGGCATGTCCCCCGCCTGCGTCCGATTCACAGCTTCACGAAACGACGCGTGCCCAAGGGCAGCTCGCGTGCATCCCACAACCGGATGAGATACACCCCGGACGGCAGCCAGGACACATCTACCCGCTCGTTGTTCCCGACGTTCGCATGCGTGGCCACCAATGCGCCGTTCGCATCGTGGATCGCGAGGGAGCAGCTGCCGCCAAGGCCCGTGATCCGCACATGGTCCAAGGCCGGACCGGGCAGGACGGCGAACCCGACCTTGTCGGTTCCGGCCCGATCGGCCGATCCGGTCTGCACCCCACCGCTCGAATTGAGGATGGCCCAGTTGCCGATGAAGGAACCCGGCAGCACCTCGGTCTCTTCCCAGTAAAGGGTGTCGGTAATAGTGCAGGTGATGCCCGAGCTGTCGTTGGTTATCACGAGGGTGACGAGCATGGAGTCGGTGATGGGTACCGTGTGGTCGAACAAGGTGAACGACTGGTCGGCCCATTCGCCGAAGGTGATGGCCTCGTGCACAACAGCCCCATCGAAGGTGGCGACCTCCCAGGTGCACACATTGGCGAAGCCGGAGGGGATCAGGAAGAACGCGGGATGGTACAGTTGCACGTAGCTGGTATCCGATGCGGACACAAGGATGGCCACGTCGCCGCATTGGCCGTGGGCAGTGAAGCTGGACAGGATCGCGGTGAGGAGGGTGTGGAACTTGTTCATGCGTGCGGTTGGTGTTCTTGATTGTTACCAGGATGGCGCCCGAAACACCAACCCTTGGCCGCGGCCAAGGAAAACGCTGGAAGGGAGGCCTTGGCGCACAGGGGTCCAACGCTCGGCGAAGTACATGGTGCTCGCCGCTCGTGTGTGCAACCCTACAGGTTGGTCTTGAGGTTGTCGATCTAATTGACGTACTTGTAGTTCCATATCCTCCCGCAACCAACATCCTGACCTCATGAACTACATACAACGCACCGCGAACCTGTTACTTGCCGCCGCGCTCGCCGTGGCTTCCACCGCCCCGGCAAGCGCCCAATCCTGGGTCCAGCAGGGCGCTGCGATCAACGGTGCGAACCAAGGTGAGAATAGTGGCGAGGCGGTCGCCCTTTCAGCGGATGGCACACGCATGGCCATGGGTGGTCCGATCGCGTTCACGTACGGCCTTTGGTCCGGCGTTGCGCGTGTTTACGAGTGGAACGGAAGCGCGTGGACCCAGATGGGTGCCGATATCGATGCCGGAACAGACCTCCAATTTTTCGGCAAGTCCGTTTCCCTCTCGGCCGATGGTTCCCGCCTGGCCGTGGGGGCTACTCCGACCAATACCTACGCCGGGTACGTGCGCCTGTACGATTGGAACGGGAGCGCCTGGGTGCAGGTGGGGGGCCAGATCGATGGCGAAGCGGACGGTGATGAATGCGGTTCTTCGGTGACCCTCTCGGCCGATGGATCACGCGTGGCCATTGGGGCCCCGGGGAACGACGGGAATGGAGCCGCCTCCGGTCATGTGCGCCTCTTCGACTGGAACGGCAGTGCCTGGGTGCAGGTGGGGGCCGACATCGACGGCGGAGCGGCCTCCGATCTAAGTGGCGCCGCGGTTTCCCTCACGGCCAGTGGCTCTCGGGTGGCCATTGGAGCGCCGGGCGCCGACCAAGTGCGCGTGTATGATCTTGTCGGCAGCGCCTGGGTACAGGTGGGTGTGGATATCGACGGTGAAGCAGCGGGCGATCGCAGTGGCGAGTCGGTCGCGCTCTCGGCCGATGGTTCCCGCCTCGCCATCGGTGCATCGTTGAACAGCGGGAATGGGATCGAGGCCGGTCACGCGCGCCTGTATGAGTGGAACGGGAGCGCATGGGTGCAGCTCGGTGCGGATATCGATGGCGAAGCGGAGGGTGATCTCTGTGGCCGTTCGGTAGCACTCTCGGCCGATGGTTCGATCGCAGCCATCGGGGCCCCGTTCAACGACGGGAATGGTTTCCTGTCCGGTCATGCGCGCCTGTTCGAATGGAGCGGTAGTGCCTGGGTGCAGATCGGCGCCGATATCGATGGCGATAGCGAGGACCGTGTCCTTGGTACAGCGGTCGCGCTTTCATCGGATGGCTTGCTTGTGGCTGTTGGTGGGCCGGGCCGCGTGGGTCCGAATTCCGACGGGCAGGTGCGGGTATACGGGTTGGATAGCGATGACGACGGTATCACCGATGATCTGGACAACTGCCCCACCGTTGCCAACCCCTTGCAAGCCGACAACGATGGGGATGGCGATGGGGATAGCTGCGACCCGGATGATGATAACGATGGAGTGTTGGATGGTGCCGACAACTGCCCGTATTACCCCAATCCCTTGCAAGAGGACAGCGACGGTGATGGCATCGGCGATGCCTGTGATGCCTGCCCGCTCGCTGCGGACGGCATCGCCAATTTCGATGTGAACACCTGCGCGTGTGAACAGGGCTACTACCCTACCCTTGAGGACCTACCTCTCATTTTTACGTGCAACATCTGCCCGCCGGGTAGCTACTGCCCGGATGGTATCAGTGTGCTGCCTTGTGCCCCCGGGACCTACCAAGGCTTGGAGGGGCAGTCCACATGTCAAGCGTGCGACGTTGGAACGTTCAGTTCCACTCCGGGAGCGACCGCTTGCCAAGGGTGTACATCTTGTCCGTCCGGTTTCGTTGCGAGCGCTCCTTGCATGTCGACCTCAGATGTGGTCTGTGTGCCTGAGTGCGATCCGAACGCGGAACTGGCCGGCCTGGAACTCGTCGGGCTCACGCTTGCTCCGGCCTTCAACGCATCCACGTTCAGTTACACGGCCAGCGCAGCATGCCTGGCCTCGGTGAACGTTGCGGCCACCACCGTCTCACCGGTCGCCACCTTATCGGGCGACCTCGGTACGGTGGTGCTCACCCCCGGGGTCAATACGATCACCATTACGGTCACCAGTGAGTGTGGTACCGAAACCTCCGATTATACCGTGGCCGTGACCGTGGGCAGCGCATTGGCCGTGAGCGCCACGGTGCTCGATGCCACGTGCAGCAACGAGATCAATGGTGGCATCGATCTGACCGTGAGCAATGGCGTACCTCCATACACCTACGACTGGAGCGGCCCGTTCGCACTGCCGGATCTGCAGGACCTTGACAACATACCTCCCGGATCGTATGGAGTGACCGTGACCGATGGAGCCGGTTGCACCGCAAGCCAGAGCCCCACGGTGGGTGTGATCACGACCACAGCACCCTACGACGAGACCTTCGCGGTGGATGGCCTTGGCTACCTGCCCAACTTCGTGGATAACCTCGCCCTGGCCAACTGGCGTTTGAGCACTTGGGCATTGGGTCGCGATACGGACGACTATTTCCGCACCAGCGGAGGAGCACTGACGGGGGTGGGCTTCGACCAACAGATCTGCTGGGCCAGTCCCACGCTCGACATCAGTGCGCCTGGCACGGACCAGTTCTCCGTGGATCTGGCTTGGACCGGTTTCGACAACGAACTGGCGGACAGGATCACGGTGGAGTACTTGACCGAGACCACCAGCGGTTGGGCCATGGTGCCGAACGTGGTCGGCGGCGGAACGGGTGCCATCAACTATGTCGCCCCTGGGCCACATGATGGTTCCACCACCTTGTCCGTGTCCGGCATTACCGGGAACGCGTTGACCATTCGGGTCTGTGCGAGCTTCAATGCGAGCGACGAGTCGATCAGCATCGAGCGCGTGCAGGCCAGTAACGCCGGATTCTTCTGTGTAGCCGATTCGGACAACGATGGTGTACCGGATGTCTCGGACAACTGCCCCAGCCTGAGCAATCCCTTCCAGGAGGACGCGGACGCGGATGGCGTGGGCGACCTGTGCGACAACTGCCCGTTCAGCAACAATGTGAGCCAGGATGACAGCGATCAGGATGGTGTGGGCGATGCCTGTGATGTGTGCCCCCTGGCCGTGGACGGTCTGGCGAACTTCGACACCAACACCTGCGGCTGCCTGCCGGGTTACTTCCAGACCACCACGCAGATCGGTCCCAACACGGTGATCACCGGTTGCACGATCTGCCCTGCAGGTTCCTACTGCCCGGATGGCATCGCGGCCATCGAATGCCCAGCCGGCAGCTTCCAATCACTGGAAGGCCAAACAGCGTGTTTGACCTGTCTTGCAGGAACATTCAGTGCGATCACGGGTGCAACGGAATGTCAACTGTGCGACCCCGGTTTCTACAACCCCATTGAAGGGGCGACCTCCTGCCAGCCCTGCGAGGCCGGAACGTTCAACGCCCAGTTCGGGGCACAGAGTTGCGAGGCTTGTCCGGTGAACACCTACAACCCGTCCGTCGCCCAGATCGAATGCCTGGCCTGCCCCAACGGCGAGACCAGTGGTGTAGGTGCGATCGCGTGCACGCCAGTAGGCGGATGCACGGACTACATCCTCGAGTTCCAGAACGACGCCAACCCGGCCGGTGTGACCTGGGAAGTGCTGGATGCTATCGGCACCTCCACGGTGGACAGCGGAACTGATGTCTTCCCTGCAAATAGCATCGGCACACAGTCCATCTGCCTGCCCGACGGCTGCTACCAACTGCGCATTACGGACAACGCCGGAGATGGCCTGCTCGGCTATGTGTTGCGCGAGACAGGTCCGAACGGACGCCGCATCATCGACAACAGCGCCAACATGAGCACCGGCGCAAGTCAGCTCGCCAACGGCGGCACCTTCTGCTTGCCCATGGGCGACATCGGATTGATCTACAGCAGCTGTGACAAGATGGATTGGGTGAGCAACAAGTACCTGGTATGCCATGCCGACCCTGTGGTCAGTGCCGTGTGGGTGCCCAATGGCGCCAACAATTTGCAGAACGGAGGGACCGGGTACGCCTTCTGGTTCTTCGATCCCAACGGCAGCTACAGCTTCCGCCGCTTCCACGCCCACAACACCAGCGATGGCTTCTCCCCTGCCGGACCCTACCGCGCAGCACATTTGAAGTTGAACGGATGGAGCAACAGCGCACTCACCCCGCATGTGCCGGCCAACGTGCTGATGAACGTGCGGGTGCGTCCCGTCGTGCTCGGCAGCCTTGGCGAGTGGGGACCTGCTTGCCGCATGATGATCGACCCGGTGCGTGCCGCGTGCCCGTTGGTGAGCCTGCAGGACGACCCCGCCAATACCAGCGACTACAGCTGCGGGGTGACGCGCACCTTCGGCGGCCCCAATAGCAGCGCCAACAAGATCGTGGCCGACCCGCCCCAGTTCTCACCAGCACCCTTGGCCGGTGGTACCGGCCTGCGTTACCAGTTCCGCTTCCGCATCCCGGGCGAAGGTGTGTGCATCGTGCGTCCGCCGCAGACCAGCCCGACGCTGTACCTCAACTGGAACGCCAACTCCGGCCCACAGCTCGAGGCCAGCAAGACCTACGAGGTCGAAGTACGCGTGAGCAAGGACCAAGGCGCCACCTGGTGCGTGGATGCGCCGAGCCCGGCCTGCGACCCGAGCCCGGTGACAAGCTGGGGAAAGACCTGTAGTGTGAACATCGGTGGCGTGGTGCAACTGACCGGCGGCAGCAGCAGCATTGCCTCACAAGGCAACGGTGCATTGACCATGTACCCGAACCCGAACAACGGCGAGCAGCTGTTCATCTCACTCACCGGGGTGACGCCGGAAGTGACTACCGTGAGCGTGGACATCTACGACCTGACAGGCAAGCGCATCACGGCGCGTACCATCGCGGTACAGGACGGCTTCTTGAACACCGCACTCGACCTCAACGGCGATGTGGCCAACGGCTTGTACATGGTGAACATCACCGCCGGGAATGAAACCTACACCGAGCGACTGGTGATCCAGAAGTAAGGGATACACGAGCGTGAGTGCGCCCCGTGCCGTATGGTGCGGGGCGCTTTGCGTTCTGGATCCTATCTTACGTGGGATCCCGGATCAGGACCGGGGTTGTTAGGACCGTTGCCGCGCGTGTATGTGAAAGGAAGCATCCGCGGTCGTTTCTTTGAACTGGATATGGATATCCCCTCCCCTCGTATCTCGGTGGCGCTGGTCGATGACCACACCCTGCTGCGCAACATGCTCGGCACCATGATCGGCAACATGCCCGCCTATCAGGTGGTGCTCGATGCCGCGAACGGAGTGGAATTCGTACAGGCCTTGGAGGCGAGCAGCACCCATATTTCGGTGGCGGTGGTCGACCTGCACATGCCGGTGATGGACGGCTACGAAACCATCGCGTGGTTGCGGAAGCACCGGCCGGGAACACGGGCACTGGCCCTCACCTTCGAGCGCACCCAACAGGCCATGGAGCGCGCCATGGCGGCCGGAGCCTGCGGTTTCGTACTGAAGGATGCCTCGTACGCGGAGTTCAAAGCGGCCTTGGACCAAGTGGCCATGCTGGGGCGCTATGACAACCATAGCGAGTTGGAGGATGTGGACGACGAGAAGCGCGAACTTCCCGCAGGCCTCGGCACCCTGACCGAGCGCGAACTGGAGTTCATCCACCTGGCCTGCGACCCCCGCGAACTGACCATGGAGCAGATCTCGGAGCTGATGGACGTGCACCGCCGCACGGTGGACGGGTACCGCAACGCCGCCTTCGCCAAGTTGGAGGTGAAGACACGCGCCGGGCTTATGCGGGCGGCGATCCAGTGCGGACTGGTGCCGAGCTGATCGGCCCCGGACACGTCCTCCTCCACATGCGACCGGCCGCGGAACACCGGTATATTCACGTAGGGCACACCGGTGTATTCACGGTATGCAGGACGATGTAGGGCGCAGAGCGGCTGATAGTTTCGCCCCCAACTCCGAAACCTGCCATGCCATCCATGCCCAACGGCGCGATCACGCGCTCCCAGTTCGACACGGCCCGCGCTCAATTCACGGACCGCTTCCTGATCAACGCCACCGCCTTGCCAGGTCAAGGACTACAGTACTTCGCGTACGGGGACCTGAAGGCCTTGGTGGACCCGATCGAGGAGCCCTACCGCTTGGTTGTGGTACACTACGGGCTGAAGGAGGATGCGCTGCGCTACGGCTTCAGTTTCACCTACGGCACGCCTATCAAGAACACCGATTCCTATTCCTACCCACCGCAGATCGACCCGACCCACCTGCTCACCTCGGCGGGCTTCGATCCGATCACACCCGCCGCATGGGCGCCCATGCGCAAGGACTACTTGGACCGCATGTGGACCAAGCGCGATACCGGCCCCTTCGAGCCGTTGACGGCAGTGGACGCCCTGCGCTGCATATTCCCGTGGGACGCCGAGCTGGAACCCCTATATACGGACAACGTCGGCGCCGGGGTGTACCGGATGGCCGTGGAGAGCATCAGTCGCTACCACGAGGCCCAAGTGGGCTATGACAACAAGACGAGCTTGAAGGGGTACCGCCACGAGATCGGGTTCTACATGGAGCGATACCTGGAGGACAAGTGGGTGCGCCTCTTGAGCGATGACGTGGAGAACGCCCCCTACCGCAACCGCGCGGCCGATTACGGCAACCTTTGTCCAGTGCGCTGCAGCACCTACACGGAGGTGTAGGTCGGGCCACCAACGAACCGCGCCATGGAGGTGATCGATGATCATAAGGAGCTCGTCCTGCTGGCGGCTTTCGTGCTTTGGCTCCTTGCCCGCGGGCGGTCCCGGCAGGTCTGGGTCCGCTGCATCGGCCTGCTCCTGTGCCTGGGCTTCGTGATCGAAATGGTGGCCAAGGTCCTCGGCCGATACGGCATCAACAACCACGTGCTGTACAACTTGTTCTTCGTGGTGGACCTCGCCGTGATAATGTGGCTGCTGCACCGCACCTTTCCGCTGGCGCCCAACCTGCAACGCATGATCACCGGCGCCCTCCTGATCATCGTCCCCGCCCTGTTCGTTGACATGTGGACCAACGGCACTGTACATCTTTTGGCCACCAACGCACTGATCATCGGCGGCTTCCTGCTGGGCCTGGTCACTACGCACGCCCTGTTCATACTCGTGCGCGAGGACACCCAGGCCCTACACCGCCTGCCCCTGTTCTGGGTATTGCTCTCCATCATGGTGTGTACTACCTCAGCTTCATTCCGATATTCGGCCTGTACAACTACCTGGTCGCGCACGACTCGCCGGTGGCCTTCGATGTGAGCAACATCAACAACATCCTTTTCCTGATCCGCTACGGCCTGGTGTTGGTGGGCCTGGTGCTGCTGTACCGCCAAGCCCCTGCACCGCATGGAGGGCAATGACCTCTTCATAACCATCCTCGTCAGTTGCCTCACCATCCTGCTGGTGCTGTCGCTGGTGGTGGCCTTGTTGGTGAAGAGCTCCATCCGCCAGAACCGGCACCGCATGGAACTGGCCCAAGCTGAACTGCTGCGGGACCGGGCCGTGCTGCGCGCTGAACAGGAGGCCACCCAGGAGACCTTGCGCCAAGTGGGCCAGGAGCTGCACGATAATGTGGCGCAGCTGCTCTCCTTGGCGAACCTGGGCCTGGACTCCGAAATGGCCCGCGGGCCGCAGACCAAGGTGGTGGTAGCAGCCCATCAGGGCGTGGTGCAGGCCTTGGCCGAGGTGCGCCGTTTAAGCCATACCCTGAACGCGGACCTGTGGAAGGACCTCTCCTTCGTGGATGCGATCCGGGCCGAAGCGGAGCGCGTGCGGAACACCACCGGTCTGGAGGTGAGCGTGCACCTGGATGGGGCGCTACCCGTGCTGGAGCCGCGCTTGAAGTTGGGCTTGTACCGCGTATTCCAAGAGGTGCTCAACAACACCTTGAAGCACAGCGCAGCAGCACACCTGACCGTCCGTGTGACCACCGTTCCCGTGCTCACGATCACCATGGCGGATGATGGTAAGGGCTTCGACCCGCGCACCACGCGCAGCGCCGGCGGCTTGGTGAACATTCCAGCGCGCTGCGAGCACTTGGGCTTCAGCGCCACCTGCACGAGCACCCCCGGTAAGGGCTGCGTTTGGGGCTTGGTGAAGCAGTAGTTACAGCACTGTCTGCGTGAGGCTTTGCATCGGGTCCAGGTCGCGTGGATCAGGGTGCTTTTGCATTCCGGTGACCTGCCGAGTAGTTTTGATACATATACCCCCGCCCGGCCACGTTCGGGTAACCGACCGCGAAGGCCCCTTGACCATGCAACGATCCCTCACCCTCATCCTGGCAGCCTTGCTACTTGCCTGGTCCGCCCCTTCCGCCAAGGCGGAACACTATTCCGGGGGCAGCCTCACGTACGCATGCATCGGTAACAACTTCTATCGCTTCTACCTGGACCTCTACTTGGATTGCACCGGCCAAGCGCTCACACCCCAACGCTTGAATTTCTCGAACGATTGCGGCGTGGTGTTCTCGATCAACAGCCTGCCCATCACCTTTTCGGAGGATGTCTCCCAATTGTGTCCCGCTTCCGCCGGCAATAGCACCTGCGATGGCGGCGTGTTCCCAGGCGTGCGGCACTACCGCTTCGAGACCACGGTGTTCCTGTCCCCTTGCAATGACTGGACGATCAGCTGGGACATCTGCTGTCGCAACACGATGCAGAACATATTCTTGAACCCGGGGATGTACATCGGGGCCACGGTGAACAACGCGGGCGGCGTGTGCGACCGATCACCCGTCATCGCAGACAATGCGATTCCCTTCGTGTGCGTGAACGAACCCGTGCTGTACAACGCCGGTTTCTCGGATCCGGACGGGAACCGGATGAGCTTCCGCTTGATCGATGCGCGCTTCGCCTTGCCGGCACCGACGCCCGTCCAATATCGGAACGGGTTCTCCGGAGCGGTGCCCATTCCGGGCATCGTGCTGGACCAGGCAACCGGCCAATTGTCCTTCACGCCGACGGTAACGGGCAACTACGTGGTGGTGATCGAAGTGACCACCTACAACGCAGCGAACGTGCCCATCGGGACGGTGTTCCGCGACCTCATGATGATCGTGGTGAACTGTGCCGGGTCGCCACCGGTGACGGCCGGACCAATGGTGGTGTCCGGCGCCGGAGTGGCTGGGACCTATGGCCTTGACGTGTGCGACGGCGTACCGTTCTGTGTGGATATCACATTTGCCGATGGTGACCCTGGCGCACTGATCGCTTTGACATCCAATGCAGTGGCACTCCTGCCGGGAGCCACTTTCAACGTGGTGGGCGGCGACCCGGTCGTAGGGACCCTGTGTTGGACCCCGAGCCTCGCGACCCGTTCAAGGAACGTGCGCATTACGGCCACTGATGACGCCTGCCCGATCCAAAATATCGCATCGGTATCGCTCTTGATAAACGTGGCACCGGCCCCAACAGTGTTCCCGGATGCCGGGTCCGATGGCAGCTTGACGGCCTGCCCGAGCGGTCCGCAGGTGGCCCTCTTCGGCGGCTTGGGCGGCACACCGGACGGCGGCGGTTCATGGAGCTACATGGGTGCACCGCATGGCCCGAACTTCGACCCCTTGACGGACCTGCCAGGGGACTACGTGTACACTGTAACTGGTGCGTCGCCTTGTGCGAGTGCGAGCGCGACAGTGAGCGTCGGTCTCTTCGAGAACAGCCTGATCCTGGAACTGCAGAACGACATCGACCCTGCTGCCGTGATCTGGGAAGTGTTCGACGAGAGCGGGACCAGCACCGTGGATGCGGGCAGCAATGTGTTCCCGGCCAACGCCATCGGCACGCAGACCATTTGCTTGGGTGACGGCTGCTACCAGCTGCGTGTTACGGATGGTGCCGGCGATGGACTGCTGGGCTACGTCCTGCGCGAATCCGGTCCGAACGGACGCCGGTTCATTGACAACACCGCCAACATGAGCACCGGCGCAAGTCAGATCGCGAACGGCGGCACCTTCTGTGTGCCCATGGGCGAGATCGACCTGATCTGCAGCAACTGCGACAAGCTGGACTGGGTGAGCAACAAGTACCTCGTTTGCCACGCCGATCCCGCCGTCAGCGCGGTGTGGGTACCCGGTGGTGCCAACAGCGTGCAGAACGGAGGGACCGGTTACGCCTTCTGGATCTTCGACCCCAACGGCACATACAGCCTACGCCGATTCCGAGCGCACAACCAGAGCGACGGATACTCTCCCGCCACCGCCACGCGCGCGGCGCACCTCAAGCTGAATGGATGGAGCAACAGCGCCCTGACGCCGCATGTGCCGGCCAACGTGCTGATGAACGTGCGTGTGCGTCCCGTGGTGCTCGGTAGCCTCGGCGAGTGGGGACCTGCCTGCCGCATGATGATCGATCCGGTGCGTGCCGCATGCCCGCTGGTGAACCTGCAGGACGACCTTGCGAACCCCAGCGACTTCAGCTGCGGAGTGGACCGCACCTTCGGCGGACCGAACAGCAGCGCGAACAAGATCGTGGCCGATCCGCCCCAGTTCTCTCCAGCACCCTTGGCCGGTGGTACCGGCCTGCGTTACCAGTTCCGCTTCCGCATCCCGGGTGAGAACATTTGCATCGTACGCCCACCGCAGACCAGCCCGACGCTGTACCTCAACTGGAACGCCAACTCCGGCCCACAGCTCGAGGCCAGCAAGACCTACGAGGTGGAAGTGCGCGTGAGCAAGGACCAAGGCGCCACCTGGTGCGTGGATGCACCCAGCCCGGCCTGCGACCCGAGCCCGGTAACGATCTGGGGAAAGACCTGCAGCGTGACGATCGGTGGCGTGGTGCAACTGGGCACCACAAGCAGCAGCATCGCCACCAACGGCAATGGCACCTTGACCATGTTCCCGAACCCGAACAACGGCGAGCAGCTATTCATCTCCCTCACGGAGCTGGCCCCTGAGGTCAACACCATGAGCGTGGACATCTACGACCTGACAGGCAAGCGCATCGTGGCCCGCACGATCGCGATCACTGATGGCGCCCTGAACACCGCGCTCAGCCTCAACGGCGACGTGGCTTCAGGCTTGTACATGGTCAACATCATCGCAGGTGAGAAGACCTGGACCGAACGGTTGGTCATCCAGAGGTAGTTGTAGCCCTTAACAGAAGCCCCGCTCGTTATTCGAGCGGGGCTTCTGTGCTTTATCCATGTTCACATCCATATTGGCCAGGTGATCAGCATTCGATCCCGAACTGTGACCGGTCCGCATTTCGGACAATACTTGAACGAACCGGACCACTGGTCTTTTCACATGCGATGCACGTATTTTTCACATGGAATTGAGGCACCCGCGGGCCTTGCTTTGTAGCCTCACAAAACCACACCACCATGAGCACGCAAATGAACCCTTGGATACATGCCCCCCTCTCCTTGTTCTTCGCCGCTATGCTCCTCGTTACACTTGCTGCATGCGGAGGTGGTCAGGGCCATGGGCGGAGTGACGCTGAAAAGGAAGGCGCGGACACCGCGGCGGTCGCACATGGCGCAGAACTGCGCTTCCCGGAACCGGCGGTGAGCGCAAAAGAACTGGCATGCGCAGAAGCGGAATTCGCGGGCAAGGTCCATTACGGCACACCTGCGGCACACGACACGATCATTCCGACCACGATCCAGTTCACAGTGGAGAGCTATCGGGCAATTGCCGCCGGACTTTCCAACTGTTCGGACACCCTCGGCATGGTGATCCATTACGGATTCGACCCGGACGCTGACACACTCTCGCTAGCTTTCAGTTTCGCCTGCATGACGATCGACAAGGATGACATGGGCACCATCAATACCCCGGACCAACCCTTGTACATCATTGACAAAGCCCATAAGCTAATAGCAGTGAGCGGTTCCTTGACCGCTTGGCGCACTGCGCAAGGCAAGGCCTTTCGTGAGAACATCGTCGTGGACAAGTACGATCAGGATAAGTTCCAGAACATCTACAAGGACTTCGATCCGTACATGGTCTACAAGTTCTCCCGGATCGACAGCTTGATCAAGCACAACAGCTTGAAACCCACCGACCGGGTCGAAGTGGTGGCCATCGCAGAGCCGGAGGTGTGGCCGAAGACCGACAGAGGGGCCTACTTCTCCATGCATACGTGCTTGGTCGCGCGGACCAGCGCGGGACGCATCATCGATGACACGACCCACGTTCCCGCCGCGATGTACGCCGCACGGGGCGCCGATCTGGGGTCGCCCTGTCCCGTTGCCTGTGGCGGATATGTCGTGTTCTTGGACAAAGGGGTCGATGTCAGGGCCTCGTGCCTGAAGTGAACGGTCACATGCTCGCCACAACCTGCTGATCGCTGTGCACATTCCTTGGTTGCTCATCGGTCCGGTGGTCATGATCCTGACCATGGTGATGGCCTATGCCATGCTATTGCGGGTACCACGAAGTACGTGGCGCGTACATGACCTCTTGCACATCACCACCGCCTTGGCACTTGTGCTGGAAGTGGTCGGGCTGGCAATGATGAAAAGCGGATATGGCACCATTGTGCTGTACAACATCTTCCAGCCGCTGGAATTCATATTGATCATGGGCATGATCGCTTACTCCAGGCCCGAAAGACGCCGCGGGATCGCCGTAGGAGCTTTGATCGGCATGACCGCGTGGGTGTGGTGCTGGTCCGATTCCGGCAGTCTTGATTTCCTGTTGATCGAAGGCGCATTGGTGATGGCCTTGGTGCTTAGCTTCACGCTGATGAACACCTTGTGGCACATGGCGAACACCAGTGCGCTCCCACTCGCGCAAGTGCCGGAATTCTGGTTGTTCCTTGGCATCTTGGTCTACTTCGGTGGTCTGATGCCCGTGGTGGGCATGATCCGCTTCGTCTTTGACGAGGACCCGAAGCTTGCCGGACGCCTTTGGATGATCCTTCCCGTACTCTGCGCGATCCGCTATTCCCTCACCACCCTCGCCTGCCACGTCGCGGCCAGGAAAGTACCAACGGCGCATGGGCGGTGATACGCGATTCATCTTCGCGGTCGTTGTCGCCACGGTCCTGGTGTTGGCCATGGTGGGCGTGATGGGCCTCTTGATGGTGGTGAACACCAACCGCCGACATCGCCATCGAGCGGACCTGGCCGAAGCGGAACTGCGCCGTGAGCGTGAGGTGTTGCGAGCAGAACAGGAGGCCACCGAACACACCTTGACCGAGGTGGGGCGGGAATTGCATGACAACGTGGGGCAATTGCTCACCGTGACCCAAATGGGACTGTATACGGCGCGGGCCGAACGCCCGGATGACCAACAACTCGGTACCGCCATGGAGGCCTTGTCACAAAGCATTGAGGAGGTGCGGCGACTAGGACGCTCCCTCAACACGGACCTGTGGCAGGACCGAAGCTTGGTGGATGCCTTGAACGCTGAGGTGTTGCGTTTGCAGCGCTTGGGCCGAGCAGCGGTCGACCTGAACCTGATCGGTGATCCGAAGGACCCACCAAGCGATGCCAAGATCATCCTGTTCCGGACCTGCCAAGAGATCTTGAACAACACCATGCGGCACAGCCGGGCCACGCACATCAGCATCGAAGTGAGCGGCAACCAACGGATGCATTTGCGACTAAGGGACAACGGCGTGGGCTTCGACATCGAACATGTGCTTAGTGGTGGTGGCGTGAAGAACATCCGGCGGCGCTGCGCGCTCGTCGGTTACCGCGCTACCTTGGGATCGAGCCCTGGGAAGGGCTGCTCATGGACACTAACCCCGATCGGTTGATATGGAACACGGGATCGCATTGGTCGATGACCACCATTTGGTACGCAGCGGACTGGCCACCGTTGTGAACAACATGCAGGGATACAAAGTGGTGCTGGAGGCTTCCGACGGTGAGGAGTTCATTGCCGCATTGGAACAAGGTCCTCGTCCCACGATCGCGGTGATCGACCTGAACATGCCGGTGATGGATGGTTACGAGACGATTACTTGGTTGAGGACCAATGAGCCGAACATCCTTCCGTTGGCCTTGACCTTCGATGCCTCGGATGAGGCCTTGGTGCGCGCCGTTCGCCTAGGGGCTCGTGGCTTTCTATTGAAGAACTCCCAACCCGAACAGCTGCGCAATGCACTCGACTCGTTGATCCTGACCGGCTATTACCACAGCGATGACATGCAGCGCAGCCTGTTGGACCATCGGGACAATTCGAAGCCCAGTGAGCGGGAGCGGGAGCGCATTTTGACCCTGATCACTGAGCGGGAGTTGGAGGTACTTCAACACGTTTGCAGTGAGGACGAGCCCACCTACGAGGCCATTGCCGCGATCATGGGGGTACACCGCCGTACAGTGGACAATTACAGGGCCAGCATGTTCGAGAAGTTCAACATCAAGAGCAAGACCGGCCTCGTGCTATTCGCTATGCGCTGGGGCTTGGTCGAACCTTGACGCGATCGCGAAGCACAGCCGGAATGCCGCACTGCTCCGCAACGCCCAACTTTGTCGCAACACATGGACGCACCTCGATCTCCTTTCCGTTGGCTGGTCCTTGCTGTGTTCTTGGGCCTTACGCTGCCCCTATTGGTGCAGCGCGGAATGTTCATGGACGGCCTGCTGTACGTGACCGTGGCGCATAACGAAGCGAACGGCTTCGGCACCTTTTGGGAGCCACGCTTCAGCCAAGAGGGCTTCGCCGAGCTATCCACTTTCCACGAGCACCCGCCCTTGGCCTTCGGCATGGAGGGTTTGTGGTTCCGGCTCTTGGGCAGTGCGTTCTGGGTGGAAGGTGCCTATTGCCTAGTGATCGCTGCGATCAATGCCCTTCTGCTTGTCGCCTTATGGCGCGCCCTGTATGCGCAGGGGGACCGGCGCAGGCAGCTCATTTGGCTACCCGTCCTGTTATGGATCGTGGTCCCACCGGTGCACTGGAGCGTGCAGAACAACATGCAGGAGATCACCATGGCCGTGTTCACCATTGCCGCAGTGCTCTTCGCGGTGCGCGCAGCAAAGGGTGCCGTACGTCCGTGGTTCGGGCATTCAATGGTGGGGCTATGCGTGTTCGCGGCCTCCATGGTCAAAGGCCCGCCGGGGCTGTTCCCTGTGGCGGCCCCCTTGTTGTACGGCTTGATCAGCGGCCACGGTGGTATGCGTCGCGCATGGGCGGGCACGATCATCGCAACAACAGTGGTGATCAGCATGTACGCCTCGTTGATGCTTTGGCCCGAAGCGCGTGCGAGCTTGAGCACCTATGGGGAAGGCCGCTTGCTGCACCGCATCGGTCAGGACCCGACCGTTGATCACCGTTGGCGCATCCTGCAGCACCTGTTCTTCGCCATGCTCGGCCCGTTCATCTTGGCCACATTGGTGCATTGGTATTCGCGCCGGAACGCGACCCCGGTATCAACAGCCGCCGATCGAAGCGGCTGGGCCATGGCGGTGATCGGCCTGAGCGGCGTGCTGCCGTTGGCGCTCACGATGGTGCAGAAATCCTTTTACATGGTGGCGGCCCTCCCTATGATCTCGGTGGCGCTGGCGTGTTGGGCAGCTCCGGGGTTATCAGTTTGGACGGAGCAGCTCGGTCCCCGGACGTCGAACGTGATCCTACGTGCTGCGCAGCTTGCCGTGGTCGGTGTACTCGTGGCATCCGCGCTGTTGTTCGGCAAGCCCTCCCGCGATGCCGATCTTCTGCACGACACCGATGTGATCGGCGCCGCACTTCCTGTACACACGCTCGTGGGCGCCGATCCCGCCGTTTGGGAGCAGTGGAACCTGCAGAGCTATTTGATGCGCTACCACTTCATATCCTTGCGGCCCAAGGGTGCTGCGGAATGGCACCTGACCCAAGGGAACGACCCTGCTCCTGCTGGCTACGTGCGAAGCGATCTGCCCACGCGTACAATCCATCTCTGGCAACGGGCGGGTGACGGAGGTTGAATGGAAGGCCCGACAGGCCCTCAACGCCGCCGTTCTTTTCTTTGCCGCCGCATGCGCATCACCTTCGGCTTCTGCCTCCTCCTCCCCACACTTCTCGCGGCCCAGCCCGTGCTGGAACACCCGGCCGCCATACCCGCCTTCGGTCCACACCCGGTGGAGACCCGCTCCTATGGCGTGGTACCCGGCCTGGCACAAAGTGGTACGGGCGTGGTATGGGACCTGAGCGCTATCGACCCTACAGTGATCGGCACCACCACCGACTCTGTGCTGGACCCCACGGCAACTCCCTACGCGGCGTACTATCCCGATGCAACCCACGCGGTCCGCTTGGTCGATCAGTTCGGCTACTACCGCGTCTCGGCCAGCGCCGTGGACGATCTCGGATACCGCCTCAGCCCAGGCAGTACTTCGTTCATCTACTCCGACCCGGCACGCATACTCCAGTTCCCCAGCGAGATCGGCGATTCGTGGAGCGATGCCACCCTGAGCGGGGCCACTGCCAGCACCTTGACGGTGACCGTATTGGCAGAAGGCGAGATCCGCTTGGCCGATGCCACGATCCACGATGCGGTGCTGATCCGCCGGCAATACGCGGGCTCCAGCAGCAACGCCACCAGCACCACCTGGTTCCGCCGCAGCGATGGCCTCCGCCCTCTGGGGAACTTGCTCGCCAATGGAACGGTGATCATGCGCGTACCGCAAGAGCTGGGGACGGGCATCTCGCCTCGGAAAGTGGGGCAACAGTTGCAACTGTATCCGAACCCGACCCCCGGCGAACTGCGGATCGTGTCAGCAGGCACGGGAGTGGCCGAGGTCCAGCTCTTTGATGCCACAGGGCGCTCGGTGCGCCGTACAAGCAGCAATGCGTCGGTATTGGTCATGGACCTGAGCGACCTCGCCGACGGCAGCTACCTCTTGGTCGTGCAGCAGGGCGGGGAACGCAGCTCAAGGCCCATATTGAAGGCCGGGTATTGAGGCGGCTCAGCCCTTCTTGTTCCCTCGCAGTAACAGCGCCGTGTACAGCAGCATGGCGACGAGCAGCACGCCAAGACTGACGAACTGGAGCGGGCCGGGCTCGGCCCCTTCGAAGGCGCCCTGAACACGTGCCAATAGGGTGATGGCCATAACGGCGCCGACGTACAGGAAGTAGTCCAAATGCGCGGTCAGCACTGTACGGAAGCGCAGCATCACGAACGGATAGACCACTATCATGGCGTAGGCCAAGGCGCCTCCAGCCAGCTTGAAGGGTACCAGCTCGATCCCGTTCAAGTGCACGTTCATCGCCACGAAACCGAGATGGATCAGGTGCAACACAGCGAAGACCAATACGACGCGCTGGGCCGCGTTGATGCCGGGGGAGCTGCCCCGCGCTACCGCAGTGGCGAACAGGTGGAACGCGAACAGGTACACGGCCAGCGACAAGCGTCCGGAATAACGTGCTGCCAGCTTGAACACCTCGGCATTGTTACCGCCATGCGCGAGCGCAAGGACCCAAATAAGCGCTTCGAGCGATAGCCCGACCAAGAGGACCGTACAAAGCTTCAACGTGCGCTCCATCTGGTGACCGGGTCAAAAGGCCAGCTCCATTTGCAACCTGCCCCGATACGCGTCCGGCTCGCCTTCTTCGGTGAGCAGGGACACATCCATTTGCACCTTCAAGCTGTGCCCGACGATATACCTGGAGAGGCCCAAGGTGCTTTCGGTCCGGGGCGCCAGCCCGTTCGCTTTTTCAGGTTCGAAGGTGCTGTAGCGACCGGCGACCTCCCAATTGCTTTTCAGCAGGTATCCTGCCTGTAAGTTGTACCCGTAACCGGTGATGAAGGTCGATGTGATGGTGCCGGCGGTATCGGTTATGGCTGGCGATCCGTTCAGGGCCGACTTCTGGGCATATTCGACCAACAAGGACGCACCGCGGAACTTGAACAGCGCGTCGAAGAAGAAGCTCTCCAGGTCGCGCTCCTCGTCCAGTATCCGCCCCCATTGGCCACGGTCCTGGAAGGCGCTCATGTTCTTGTCGAAAGTGATCCCCAATAGCATCTTCAAGCTCTGCTCGCGGGCCAGGTCCCCTTCGTACTGATGACCTTTGTTCGTGAAGACGCCCAGGGGAAGGGCCTCTACACGCGCGGTCACATCGCCACCGTTGCTGGGGCCTTGGTAAATGATACCATCGCCTTGGCTATAGCAGAGCGCCCAATTGAAGCGCGCACCGCCCATGTTGAAGTGGTGGTGCAGCTGCACGCCCACATCACGGTCGATGTTGAACTGGTTGTTCGTCAAGGAACGGTCGACCAGCTGCATGCTCTGGGAGGAGACCACGCGCTGCAGATTGCCGGGCAACTTGGCCTGACCGAACCACAACCCGAAGTTCCCGGCGAAGTTCCACTTGATGGCGGCGTCTCGGATGTACCCACCGACCAGGTCGTACTCGAACTTGTACACCAGTTTCGGGGTGAGCGCCCAGCCGTCGAGCTTCAAACGCGAACGCCGGATGGACCAGCGTTCGATATAGCTGGCCTCACTACCGTCCTGCGCTTCGGTGTAAAGGCCCGTGTAGTTCGGTTGCACCCGGAAGCGGAACTGCATGTAGAACGAAGAGTCCCGGGCCACCACGCGCATTCCCTTTCCGAACACGCTGGATGAAGTGTCGACCTGGGCCCCCGCCACCAACCCGGTGCTAAACGCCAAGAGCAGGAGTGCTCGGCGGGCGGTCCCAATGAACGGTACTGACCGTGCGGGGGTCAGCGATACTCTTATCGGGTCTCCTTCAAACGTCGTGATCTCAATTCGGAGCATTCGTGGGTTGAAAGCGAGGGTTAACGTAATGTTAATCTTGACAATGGCCCTTTCCCGATCCGGTCGGGTACTTTTGCAGCCCTCGTTCACCCTCCCTCCCAGACACCGGCACGCATGGACCCCTCGCAGTATTGGAACTCGATCGTCAGCGTGTTGACCATTATCGGATCGCTCGGCCTGTTCATCTTCGGGATGAAGATCATGAGTGAGGGCATCCAAAAGGCCGCCGGCAAGAAGCTGCGGCAGATCCTGGGTGCCATGACACGCAACCGCTTCTTCGGCGTGTTCACCGGCTTCTTCATCACCGGTCTGGTGCAGTCCTCATCGGCCACCACGGTCATGACCGTGAGCTTTGTGAACGCGGGCCTTCTGTCGCTGATGGAATCGGCCGGAGTGATGATGGGAGCCAACATCGGCACTACCGTAACGGGCTGGATCGTAAGCTACTTGGGCTTCAAGTTCAAGGTCTCGGCCATCGCCATCCCCCTGATGGCCTTCGCCCTACCGCTGATCTTCATGCGTCGTGCGGTACTTCGTTCCTGGGGCGAATTCCTGATGGGCTTCGCGATACTGTTCCTCGGCCTTGCTGCGCTGAAGGATTCCGTTCCAGACCTGAAGGAGAGCCCGGAGGTATTGGCGTTCCTGAGCGCGTACGCGGACCCGAGCCTGATGTCGCGCTTGATGTTCGTGGGCGTGGGCGCCCTCCTTACGATCATCATCCAATCGTCCAGCGCCGCCATGACCCTCACCTTCGTGATGACCGCGAACGGCTGGATCCCATTCGAGGTGGCCGCTTCCATGATCCTTGGTGAGAACATCGGCACCACGATCACGGCGGAACTCGCATCGATGGTGGGCAACGTGCACGCCAAGCGCTCCGCGCGGATACACAGCTTGTTCAATATCATCGGTGTGAGCTGGATGGTGATCATGGTCCCTTATGCACTGAACTTGATCACGTGGTTCTCCATGGATGTGATGGGGAACGCCAGTCCATACGCTGATGCGGCCGAGGCTCCTGAGGCGATCCCGCTCGCACTCTCCTACTTCCATACCTTCTTCAACGTGGTCAACATGTTCCTGCTGATAGGGTTCGTCGGACCGCTGGTGAAGGCCGCCATCTGGTCGGTGCCAAGCAAGACCGACGAGGATGAGGAGTTCCACCTCGAGCACATCGGATCAGGCGTGGTGAACACACCCGAACTGTCCGTGATCGAGGCAAGCAGGGAGATCGCCCGCTTCGGTAAGCTGATCTCGAAAATGAACAAGATGGTGACCCGCTTGATCACCGAGACGGACCTCAAGAGCCGCACCAAGCTCTACAAGAAGATCAAGAAGTACGAAGAGATCAGCGACCGCATGGAGGTGGAGGTGGCCAACTTCCTCACCAAGGTGTCCCAAGGCGAACTGAGCGAGAACCTGTCCGTGCGGATACGCGGCATGCTCTCGGAGATCAATGACATGGAGCGGATCGCCGACATCTACTTCCAGATGAGCATGGTGATCCATCGCAAGGAGGAGGAGCAGATCTGGTTCTCACCAGAACAGCGCCAGGACCTTTTGGACATGTTCGAGCTGCTCGAGCGTGCACTGCATGTGATGTGCAAGAACCTTGATGTGGAGGACAAGATGTACTTCGACGAGGCCTTCGAGCTGGAGCAGTTGATCAACAAGCGTCGCGATGAATTGCGGGAGGCCCACTTGCGAAGCATCGAGGCCGGCGACTATAACGTGCGTAGCGGCCTGGTCTACAGCGACCTGTTCTCCTCCTGCGAGAAGGTCGGCGACCACGTGATCAACGTGTCCGAAGCCGCTGATGGCTTCTCGGTGCCGGCCTAGGCATTACAGGTTTGCGCCGAGCGGAACGGCCTGACCCGTGGGCATTCTCCCTTTCCGGTCCGATCCGCCTACCTTGAGCAGGACCTTTGACCTGAACACGCACGCATGATCATCGATGTACACACCCACCTCAATAACTACCACGAGGACCGCGTAAGCTCCATAGGGGAATGTTTGGACAAACTGGAAGATTCCATGGCGAAGAGCGGCATCGACCAGGCCATGGTGCTCACCAGTTATAAGGTGACCCCGCATCGACCCAGCACGGCCAGCGTGATCGAGGCCATACGCGACCGCCCGCACTTGCATGCAATAGCCGGGATCAGCTACCTGCATTACAACCACAACGACCTGCGCGAGATCGGGGACTACCTGCGCGCCGGTCTCGTGAAAGGCCTGAAGTTCTACCCCGGATACGAGCCGTTCTACCCGAATGATAGCCGCCTAAAGGTGCTGTACGACATGGCGGTGGAGTTCGGTGTACCGGTCATGTTCCACAGCGGCGACACCTATGCACCTACCGGCCGCGTGAAATACAGCCACCCCTTGCATTTGGACGACGTGGCCGTGGACCACCCGGAGATGAAGATCGTGATCTGCCACGTGGGCAACCCGTGGATCAAGGATTGCATGGAGGTCGTGTACAAGAACAAGAACGTGTACGCCGATATCAGCGGACTGGTGCTGGGTGACTTCACCGACCGTTTCGAGAAATACATGAAGGCCCAGTTGGAGGAAATGATCCTTTACGCCGGCGAGCCGGCCTACCTGCTGTTCGGAACGGACTGGCCCATCAGTAGTATGAGCTCCTACGTGAAGTTCATGGAACAGCTGGACCTTCCGGAGGAAAAGAAGGAGTTGATCATGTGGAAGAACGCCGCAAAGCTGTTCAAGATCCCGGTGTAACCAGCGGCATCCTCACCGCTACTACAAGCGATACTTTCGCACCCACGCCACGGCGTGTCGCACAAGGCTAGACCACAGAACAGCCACTATATGAGCTTCCAGAGCAAACTTAAACGCTACCTGATCATTCTGGAACGTGCTCGTCAGCGCCCAACCCTCGCCGAGTTGAAAGAACACCTCGAGCGTCACGGGTTCAAGTTGAGCACCCGCACCCTGCAGCGGGATATCGAGCAGATCCGGGCAGAACTTGGGCTTGATCTGCATTACGACCGCCCGACGAACACCTATTTCCTGCCTGACGGTGCGGACGACCGCGCTGCCCTGCTCCCGCTCTTGGAACGCGCCGTGCTCGGCGACCTGCTCGGGCCCAACGGAAGCGCGATCCGAGCCGCTGCGCCCTATGTGCGCATGGAGCAAAAGGGATATCTGCTCGGCCTGCGGCACTGGGACGCCTTGCTCCGAAGCATCCGCGAACGTCGCATTGCCCTGGTCACCTACAGGCATGCCGTGCAGGTGCCTGACGAGGTGTTCCGGATGCGCCCCTGTTTGCTGAAGGAATACCGCGGTCGTTGGTTCGTTCTTGGTACTGCCGAAGACTACGTCCACCCGATCGGATTGGGGCTCGACCGCATCAACGAGGTCAAGCTCACCGCCGACCACTTCCCCGCCAAGGAACGGTTGAACGTGGAGCTGTTCTACGACCCGGTGATCGGTATGGACACCACCTCCGGGCAGGCCGTTCAGGTGCAGTTGTGGTTCAGCTACCTGCAAGGCCAATATGTGAAAGCCCTGCCCTTGCACAGCAGTCAACGCATGGTGCGGGAGGATCCTGTAGGCGTGGTGTTCAGCTATTTCGTACTACCCAACTTCGAATTCCGGCGAGAGCTGCTCGGCTTCGGAGCGCGGATGCGGGTGCTTGAGCCCGAATGGCTCGCCTTGGAGATGCGAGCGGAACATTTGGCCGCCGCCTATTGAAGCGGCGGCCCAGAGTTCTAACTTCCCGGTATGAAAGCCACATTCTGCGCTACGCTTTTCGTCCTATTGCTTTCCGCGACCCGAGCCTGGGCACAGGACTGTTCAATCCCCTTCACCACACCCTTGTTCGACGTTCGTGAAGAACTGAACATCTATTACGGCACGGCCACTCGCTACAATGGGGTGGTGGAGGACCTGCGCCTGAACCTCTTCAAACCCATCGGCGACGGTCAACCCGAAAGGCCACTGATCATTTTGATCCACGGGGGCGGCTTCACCGGCGGACACCGGAACGACCTGAACCAGACCTGCCGGGACCTGGCGGCCATGGGCTGGGTTACCGCAACGATCAGCTATCGCCTCGATTTCTATGGTACCTGGTTGTTGGGTTCGCCCTTCTCCTACGACCCCGCCGAGGTGATAAGGGCCGCTTACCGCGCACAACAGGACACCCGCGGAGCCCTTCGCTTCCTGAAAGCCAGAAGCGCCACTGACAGCACAAGCTTGGACAACATCGTGCTCATGGGCTACAGCGCAGGGGCCATTGCCGCATTGCATGCAGCGCTCGTGGATGAACCATCCGAGAAACCTGCGGCCTGTGGGGCCATTGGCAATGTGAACCACCTCCTGAGCTCCTATGCTCGACCCGACCTTGGACCATTCCAAGGGACGCTCAACATCAACGGACAGAACGACGATGTGCTGGCCGTGGCCTCGAACTATGGTGGGCTCTTGGATACCAACCTCATCTCCGGCCCCCTGGACCCGGCCTTGTACCTCTATCACCAGACCGGTGATCCCGTGGTGGGGTGCGGCTACCGGAAAGGGCTGTGGGGTATGCCTTTGGGGGTGGGCGACAATTACCCCTACCTCTACGGCTCGTGCGTTACCGATGACCATATTACCCAGAACATCCAGCCGGATCCCTCCCGATACATGTACCACGAGCACGTCGGGAACGCGCATGAGGTGCATGCCCCGGCCGCGATCATGCAAGAGACACTGCTTTTCCTGCGGGAACTGTTCTGTTCGCCCGTGGCAAACGTCCAGCTCACGCTGCGTCTCACTCTGGAGGGGCCGTATGACAGCAGCACAGGATTGATGTCGGACGGCCTGCGCAACTTGGGCCTCGTGCCTACCCAAGAGCCATATGCGGGCTTGGGTTACATCCACGTTGGCGGGGGCGCTGAAAGCACCTCTCCCGCTGTATTGGCCCAATCAGGTTCGAATGCGATCGTGGACTGGGTGGTCGTTGAACTGCGCGACCCGGCGGAACCGACACTTGTGCTGGAAAGTCGAAGCGCCTTGCTCCAGCGGGACGGGGATGTCGTGGCCGTGGATGGCACATCGCCCCTCAACTTCAGCCTACCACCCGGCAATTACCATGTGGCGGTGATGCACCGCAACCACTTGGGGGTGATGACCAACGTGGCGCTGAACTTCAGCAATGGTCCCGCTGTGTTGGACCTCCGGTCAGCGGGCACACCTGTGTTCGGAACGGACGGCAGGGTCACCCTGAGCGGCACCGTGCCCGCACTTGCCTTATGGGCCGGGGATGTCAGTTTCGACGGCGAACTGAAGTACACCGGCGCCATCAACGATCGCGACCCCATCCTAGAGGCCATTGGGGGCAATGTGGCCACCAATACCACGAGCGGTTATCTGCAAAGCGATGTGAACATGGACGGCACGGCGAAATACACGGGTAGCTCCAACGACCGCGATATCATCCTACAGAACATCGGCGGCGTGGTGCCAACGAACACGCGTGTTCAGCAAATGCCGTAACGCGTTGGCTCTCTTCGGAAGGTTCGGAAAGAACGAGCGGGGCATTTTTGGTGCCCCGCTCCCATCATGCAGGATGGTTCTGTCACGCGATCTTGATCGACTTGCTTTGCCGCTTGGGCAGCTCCTCGTTCTTGTCGATCGTGAGCCGGAGCACACCGTCATCGAACTTCGCTTTCAAGCTGTCCTGATCGACGCTTTCGGGCAGGTTGAATGAACGACTGAAGGAACTGTAGCTGAATTCCTTCCGGGAGTAGCCCCCCTCCTCTTTCTCTGTCTTGTGCTCCTTCTCCGAAGCTATGGTGAGCACACCGTCCTCCACGGTCACCTTCAGATCTTCCTTCTTGAAGCCTGGGGCGGCAAGCTCAACCTCGAAGTTCTTGGCGTTCTCTTTGATGTTCACGGCCGGGATCGTCATCTCCTTTTCCGTGCCACGGAACAGTGGCGCATTGAACATCCGGGACGGTGAAAGCAGCCGCTCATCGTCGAAGAACGACCCCGGAAAACCGTTGGTATCATCGTCGAAAAAGCGGGAAAGCAATGGTCTGCGGGCGAGTAGGTTTGACATGGCAGTATGGGTGTTGGTTAATGACATATTGAAGTTCGCCTTCGGGTCGGCGTTGGTCAATGACCGGTGTCAATTCAATGGGTGAGGACCGCCATGACCGCTCCATTTCGTGGAGCTGGCCTGTAAATTCGGCGATCAAGGTTCATGCGGTCAGACCCTGGTGCCATGCAGATCATTCTCTCCCTCGCTTTCGCTCTAGGCTTGTTCTTCAAGCTCCTGCACCTTCCCTATCATACGGTGTATCTATTGACGGTGGTCTGTGCAGGACTCGTCATCTCGCTGTTCAAGCTTGTCCGCAGTGAGGAAAAGAGTGCAGCAGTGGCCATCTTGGCCTCTTGGACCTGGTGCCTTTATGTGGTGGCCTTGCTCAAACTGTTCTCCTTCAGGAATAGTACGTTGCTGTTCGCATTCGCCTGCAGCGCGCTCGCTATTCTTCTTTACCGGCGACTCCGCTTCCGATTGGACCGACCCTTGCAGGTTCTTAGTGGTGTTTTCGTGCTGTCCATGCTGATCTCGTCCAGGCCGGCTTCGGAGCGCTACTATTTCACGAATTTGACCTTCAGCTTGGAGCGCGATACGGACTTCCGGAGTTGGGACAAGTACAGCTTTCTACTGATGCGTGATGGCGATATGCAAGGGGCCTTGGCGGCCGGTCGGGCTGCGATCAACGCCCTGCATCAAGCGGGCAGGAACGACCTGTTACCGTTGCTGGAAGGCCACGCCAAGGCCATCGAGAACGGGGACTGGCCGGTATACTCCCCTTTGCCTTTTTGAATTGCTGCCGCGAGCCCGCTTTGTTCGTTCCAATAGGATGGCAGAGGTGGTCCGGAGCAATGGCCCGAGGCCATTCGTGGCCTTTTGCGCAGCATGTTGAGGTGAAATAGTAGCATCGCCGCATCGACCTTCCCTACCGGATTTCACCGACTGGACGTAGCGGCAGATCTACTGATCGATCTACCTTTGCAGCGTCCATGGGACCTACCCCATCAATAAGGACGTAAGTCGCTGAAGATCAGGGATCCAAACAATTGGTTCCACGTGGAACATATGATGGGCTTCGAAACATATGATGTCATAGTGGTGGGCGGTGGTCATGCAGGCTGTGAAGCGGCAGCCGCAGCCGCCAATATGGGCTCAAGGGTCCTGTTGGTCACCATGAATATGGGCGTGATCGGCCAGATGAGCTGCAACCCGGCGATGGGCGGCGTGGCCAAGGGTCAGATCGTCCGCGAGGTTGATGCTTTGGGTGGATACTCCGGCATCATCAGCGACCGAAGCACCGTTCAGTTCCGTATGCTGAACCGTAGCAAGGGGCCGGCCATGTGGAGCCCGCGGTCCCAGAACGACCGTAACCTGTTCGCATCGGAATGGCGACGCACGCTCGAGCAAACCCCGAACGTACACTTCTGGCAGGATTCCATTACCGGGATCGCCGTCGAAGGCGGTCAGGTGGTAGGAGTGCGCACCGGTCTAGGAGCGCTGATCCCATGTCGCTCGGTGGTGCTTACGAGTGGCACTTTTATGAATGGGCTCATGCACATCGGCGAGAGGCAGATCGGTGGGGGACGTGCCGGCGAAAAGGCCAGTCATGGTATCACCGAGCAGCTGGTCGAACTGGGCTTCGAGGCTGGCCGGATGAAGACCGGGACCCCTCCCCGTGTGGATGGCCGTAGTATTGACTACTCCGCCTTGGAGGAGCAACCGGGGGACGTTGACCCCGGAAAATTCAGTTACTCGCCGAGCACCGTACCGGCACCCAAGCAGCTTAGCTGCTGGATGACATACACCAGTCCAGAGGTGCACGACATCTTGCGCACGGGGTTTGACCGGAGTCCGATGTTCAACGGCCGTATACAAGGGATCGGGCCGCGGTACTGCCCAAGCATCGAGGACAAGATCGACCGCTTCGCCGACAAGAACCGTCACCAGATCTTTGTTGAGCCCGAAGGCTGGGACACGGTAGAGACCTATATCAACGGATTCAGCACAAGCCTGCCCGAGGAGGTACAGCTTGCTGCTCTGCGCAAGATCCCGGGCTTCGCACAAGCTCGGATGTTCCGTCCAGGATATGCCGTCGAATACGACTACTTCCCCCCTACCCAGCTCCAACACACCCTTGAGACCAAACTGGTCGCCGGACTCTATTTCGCTGGCCAGATCAATGGCACCACCGGCTATGAGGAAGCGGCTTGTCAAGGTTTGATGGCGGGCATCAACGCTCACTTGAAGCTGAACGGAAAGACCCCGTTCATTCTCCGCCGGGACGAGGCATACATCGGGGTTCTGATCGATGATCTGATCACAAAGGGGACGGAGGAGCCCTACCGCATGTTCACCAGTCGTGCCGAGTTCAGGATCCTTCTGCGTCAAGATAATGCCGACATCCGACTTACCCCACGCGCCCATGCCATCGGGCTCGCATCCGATGAGCGAATGGAGCGGGTCGGCCTAAAGGAGCACCATGTAAAGACCCTGGTCAAGGCCCTTAAGGCGGAAAGTATCGCCCCCGAGGTGGCAAATGAGGTGATCGTTCCACGTGGAACATCGGCCCTGAAACAGAAGGTAAAGTTGTTCGAATTGCTCGGTCGCCCGCAGCTGGAGCTCGCCGACTTGACCCCTTTGTCAAGTGCGATCCGAAGTGTTACCGAAGCTGCCGGGGACTTGAGCAAGGAAGTGGTGGAGCAGGTCGAGATCAACGTTAAATACGATGGATACCTTGACAAGGAACGTGAGATGGCCGAGAAATTAACACGGCTGGAAGAGGTTCCGTTGGAGCTCGATACCGAATACGCACGTCTTACATCCCTTTCCATGGAGGCTCGTCAAAAGCTGGACAAGATCCGGCCAACAACACTCGGGCAGGCCTCTCGTATCAGTGGGGTTTCACCAGCCGACATGAGCGTGTTAATGGTGTACTTGGGTCGTTGAGAACCTGCACCAAGCGTAACCCATCGCCTCGGGTTCTGGCAACAACATAGCGCACTATACCACGCCCAGAAGAACTCATTCACCTTGATCGTTCCACGTGGAACATACAAATTGGACAAGCTCGATAAATGCCCCCGATGTGGCTCCAGCGGACACCGCGAAGGGCTCATAGTTCGTGACCATTCCATCTCAAAGGAAGAGTTCATCCTGACGGACTGTATCCAATGTGGGCTCAGGTTCACGAACCCCAGACCCGCTACCGACACCATTGGCGCCTATTACAAGTCGGATGAATACATCTCACATTCGAATACCTCAAAGTCACTCCAAGACAAATTGTACCAGCTTGCGAGACGCTTGGCCCTTCGCAAGAAGTATCGAACGATCCATACCCTGCAGGCACATGGTAAGGTGTTGGATGTGGGCTGCGGAACGGGCGAGTTCCTTTCCTATTTGATGAGCCGCGGATACTTGGTCGAAGGTGTCGAACCTGACCTCCAAGCGCGCGAAAGGGCGATCGCCAACTACGCCATTCCCGTGCTCCCTTCTCTTGAGCTGGTCCCAGCACAGGAGCAATTCCAGGTTGTCACGCTGTGGCATGTGCTCGAACACGTACCCAACTTACGCGCCACCTTCAAGCGCCTATTCGCTTCGCTCGCGGACCAAGGAGTACTATTGATCGCCGTTCCTGACCGCGAAAGCTGGGACGCACAACACTATGGCAGGAACTGGGCAGCATGGGATGTGCCTCGTCATTTCACACATTTTCGAAGGGAAGATATTCACGCTTTCCTGAATGAACATGGCTTTGAATTGATCGCTACCAATAGGATGTGGATGGACGCTCTCTACATCGCCATGTTGAGCGAATCTTATAACGGTGCATCGAAACCGGTGGCGCTGATCAAGGGGGCTCTGATGGGGACCTGGTCCAACCTTGTCAGCTTGGTAACTGGATGCCCTACATCGAGCACATTGTACATCGCCAGAAAGCAGGAGCCCTGAGAGGGTCGTTTTTAACGCCACTGGAGCGATAAGCGCCGTTTCTGGCATCGCACCTATGCCAATCCCGTTCGGGGCCGTCAGGAGCGCGCTAATAAGGTCTGTGTATCTTGTTGATTTTCAATCATTTACAGCAAACGGCGTTGTGGATCAAGGAATCGGACCTGTCGATGATTTCACTTCACGCGCTATCTCGAAGCGCTAGCACAGGCACAGCCTTAACTTTGCACCCCCAATTCCGGATGTCTCTTGACGTCCGATCTTATCCCAACCCAGAACATGAGCACCACCCTCACCACTCCCAAGAACAAGATCGTTGATGTACTGAAGACCCTTGGCGTCCAGGAGCAGAACAGCGGGGTCTCCACCGGCAGCGTATGGCTCAAGGGTGAAGGTGAACTGATCGAGAGCCACAGCCCGGTGGATGGTGCGTTCATCGGTAGCGTGCGCGGCGCCAGCAAAGCAGAGTACGAAAAGGCCATTGCAACTGCACAGAAGGGATTTGCGGAATGGCGCACATGGCCCGCACCGAAGCGCGGTGAAGTGGTACGTCAACTCGGCGAGGAACTGCGTAAGCACAAGGCCGACCTGGGCAAACTGGTGAGCTACGAAATGGGCAAGAGCTATCAGGAAGGCCTGGGCGAGGTGCAGGAGATGATCGACATCTGCGACTTCGCGGTTGGTCTCTCTCGCCAGCTGCACGGCCTTACCATGCACAGCGAACGTCCTGACCACCGCATGTACGAGCAGTGGCACCCCTATGGTCTTGTAGGATTGATCACGGCCTTCAATTTCCCGGTCGCCGTTTGGTGCTGGAATACGGCGCTGGCATGGGTCTGTGGCGATGTGTGCTTGTGGAAGCCCAGCGAGAAGACCCCCTTGTGCAGCATTGCTTGTCAGCACATCACGGCCGAGGTGTTCAAGCGCAACGGGGTTCCTGAAGGTGTCAGCACGATCATCAACGGTGGTCGCGAAGTTGGAGAGTGGCTGAGCCATGACACACGTGTTCCGCTGGTAAGCGCGACCGGAAGCACCCGCATGGGAAAAGCGGTCAGCGCCGCCGTTGGGGAACGCCTTGGACGAGCTTTATTGGAGCTCGGTGGAAACAACGCCATCATCATCAGCGACAAAGCGGACCTCGATATGTCACTGATCGGCGCAGTGTTCGGTGCCGTTGGTACTTGTGGTCAGCGTTGCACCAGCACCCGTCGCTTGATCATACATGATAAGGTCTATGATGCCTTCGCCGCTAAGCTTGCCAAGGCCTACGGTCAGCTGCGCATGGGTGACCCTTTGGACGAGAAGAACCATGTCGGTCCGCTGATCGATAAGGACGCTGTGAACATGTACCTCGATGCATTGAAAGCGGCCAAAGAACAAGGTGCGACCGTACTCGTGGAGGGTGGCGTACTGGAAGGTCCTGGATACGAAAGCGGGTGCTATGTGAAGCCTGCTATTGTAGAGGCCAAGCCGAACATGCATATCGTCCAACAAGAAACCTTCGCTCCGATCCTCTATCTCTTGCGCTACAGCGGCGACCTGAACGAGGCCTTGGCGATCCAGAACGGCGTGAAACAAGGCCTCAGCAGTGCGATCATGACATTGGATCTGCGCGAAGCCGAGCGCTTCCTGAGCGCAGCCGGCAGCGATTGCGGCATCGCCAACGTGAACATCGGTACCAGCGGCGCTGAGATCGGAGGTGCTTTCGGTGGCGAGAAAGAGACAGGTGGTGGCCGCGAAAGCGGAAGCGACGCTTGGAAAGCGTACATGCGCCGTCAGACCAACACGATCAACTACGGCGCAACGCTGCCGTTGGCGCAGGGTATCAAATTCGACCTCTGATCCAGTAGGTCCGGATCCCAAGGTTACGGCCGATCACGTCGTCCGCAGCAGAATGGAGCCGGTATATTCACCGCGCATGCGTTCCCTTCGGTCGACCCTGTTAGTGCCCGCCCTGGTGTTCATGGCCCTGTACCTGGCCGCCTGCGGTGCTGGTCCGAGCAGTTCGGGGTCCGGGCCCCACACCGGCCAATGGCACATGGAGTTGGATCTGAATGGACGGGTACTACCCTTTCATTTCGACCTTGTTCGCGCGCTGGACTCCACTTGGGTCGTCAATATCCATAACGGCGAAGAGGAGATCGTTGCAACAGCGGTGGAACTACTGGCTGATTCATTTCGGCTACGCATGCCCTTGTTCGATTCGGAATTCATCGGCCGGTTCGCGAACGATAGCATCATTCGGGGGGTGTGGATCAACTATCTCAAGGGCCCGGATTACCGCATTCCATTCGTGGCAAGGGCAGGGGATCGACCGCGATTCAGTGCGGCCCATGGCCCGAACACGGACCTGAGCGGCACGTGGGAGACCCACTTCAGCGCCCGAACGGAAGATGCGTACCCGGCCACAGGCCTGTTCCAGCAGCAGCCCAACGGAAAGGTCACGGGTACGTTCTTGACCGAGACCGGCGACTATCGCTTCCTGGAAGGTGTTGTGGAGGGGGATTCCTTGAAGTTATCCTGCTTCGATGGCTCCCACGCTTTCCTTTTCTTGGCGCGCCTGGACCAGGACAGCCTACATGGCCGATTCTGGAGCGGTACGCACTGGGAGGAACCCTGGATGGCGTTCCGGAACCCTCACCACGAGCTGCGTGACCCGAACTCCCTCACCTTCTTACGCGAGGGATATGACATGGTGGATTTCACCTTCCCGGACCTGGACGGGCATCCGGTCTCACCGAACGACCCGGTATACAAGAACAAGCCCGTGATGATCCAGGTGATGGGTAGTTGGTGCCCGAACTGTGTGGACGAGTCCAGGTTATTGAAGGAGGTCTATGCAAAGCATCATGGTCAAGGCCTGGAGCTGATCTCCATTGCTTTTGAGCAACACACCGATACGGCCAAGGCGATCGCTGGATTAAGGCGCTACCGCGAAACATTGGGCTTGGAACACGCCATTCTGTACGGAGGGCTTTCTGGCAAGGGCCGGACCTCGGAGCAACTTCCTTTCCTGAACCACGTGATGAGCTTCCCGACCTGCATCTTCGTGGACCGCAATGGCAAGGTGCGGCGCATCCACACTGGATTCTACGGGCCAGGGACCGGGAAATACTACACGGCCTACTGCAGCGACCTCAACGCATTCGTTGAGCAGCTCTTGCAAGAGCCCTCCGGTAAGGCCTTGGTGGCCAAGAAGTAATCAAGGTTCCACAGCCTTGTCCAAGGCGATCCGATGCTCTTGGTTCGCTAGGATCCAGGCCGTGTGGAACACCAGCAAAGTGCGTTGCTCCAGGAGGTCGAACTGGATCTTTTCAACATCGTCACCTGGCTGATGATAATCCTCGTGTACCCCGCTGAAATAGAAGATGCTCGGCACGCCTTTCCGCGCGAAGTTGTAATGGTCACTTCGGTAGTAGAACCGGTTGGGGTCGTCCGGCGCGTTGAACGTATAGTCAAGGGTCAATCGGGGACCTCCCGCATTCGCGGCTTCGTTCACGGCATGTAGTTCACTGCTCAGGCGGTCGCTCCCGATCACGTACACATATGGCTCCGAGCCGATGTGCGCACTATCCGTCCGACCGATCATGTCGATGTTCAGGTCCGCAACGGTATTGGCCAAGGGGAATACCGGATGATCGCTGTAATAGCGCGATCCCAATAGGCCTTTCTCTTCACCACTCACGGGCATCACCAATACACTTCGGCGGGGACCATGCCCAGCTGCTTTGGCCAGGGCGAACGCTTCCGCGATCTCGATCATGGCCACCGTTCCTGTACCATCATCATCCGCCCCGTTGTACACCACGCCATCCTCCACTCCGATGTGGTCATAATGCGCAGTGAGCACCACGATCTCGTCCTTCTTGTCCGTTCCCTCGATGTAAGCCAGAACATTCTCAGCCACGAGATCCTTTTTCCCTGAACGATAGGTCAACACCGCGTTGACCGGAACCATTTTCCCGGCCTTCTTCGCTGTGAGCTTCGCATAGGGAACGGCGGTCAAAAGCTTGTCCATCAGCGTCTCGTCGATCAGGATCAACTGGGTCGAAGCTGTGCTTGTGCTCTGCTTCTTCTCATTGTCCGCCAACCGCATACGGCTTCCACCCACATGGCCTCCGACCGCTTCCACCAACTGCGCCATACGCGGTGTGGCGACCAATATCACCTCAACGCCTTTGGTCTTCAAAGCCTGGACCTGCGCTCCCAGCCAGGGCATCAACTCATTGGCTCCAAGCGCCCCGTCCTCTTGCAACAGAACGGTCTTGGACCTTGCCTTCCGGATCGCCTTTTCTTCCCCACGCCCTAACCACTGTAACTGGTCCAAGGTCCTATCGCTCCTCAGGTTCTCACCAAAGTACAAGAGGCCGCTCTTCAATTTGAGGGTATCTCCGCTCACTGCCATGGTTATGCTGCCACCGCGTTCCTCGATCAGTCCATACGCCTGAAAATACCCCTCTGTGATCACGGAGGGGTCGGGCGCAGGCACCGGTGGGATACCCGCCGCTTGGAATTGTTCCTTCAGGTAGGCCGCGGCCATCTTCTGACCTTCATAACCCGTATTGCGCCCCATATAGGCGTCACTGGCCAACACCTCAAGATGCTGTCGAAGCTCCGCAGCAGTAATGGTACGAGCGTAGCGCAACAACAAACTATCCGTCTGGGCCGAGGTGAACGAGAACAAGGATGACCCGAGGATCACCAAAAGCGTGAGGAGTGGTCGCATGAAGATTCAGTCTTCGAGTTCGATCTTTTGGACACGGCGCTGATGACGGCCACCTTCGTATTGTCCGGAAAGGAACGCTTCAACAATGGCATCGGCCGTTTCCGTGTTGATGAAGCGCGCCGGCAAAGCAAGAACGTTCGCATTGTTGTGCTGCCGTGCCAAACTGGCCAATTCCGGTTGCCAGGCCAAGGCCGATCGGATCCCCCGGTGCCGGTTCGCGGCTATGTTGACACCATTTCCGCTGCCACAGATCAGGATACCCAAAGCCCCTTCCTCGGCCAACACCGCATCCGAAACCGCATGGGCATAGTCGGGGTAGTCCACACTATCCTTTACGTGCGTACCCTTGTCCGTTACCGTGTGTCCGGCCGCCCGGAGCTTCTCCTTCAAGTGATGCTTCAACTCAAGACCTGCATGGTCGCTACCGATAAGGATATGCATGATGAACGGAATGGTCCCCAAAGATACCCACCCGCTTTCCGACACCAGGATCCAACACCGGGATCGTTCGATCCGCGCTTTCCTTGTGGATATCGAAGGGTAACATTTTGTTGAAGTAAAGGTTCTGTTCCTCGATGGCAAAATGGGCGGGAATAGCAAATCCGATGATCGATCAACTGTCAACCTCCAACACACGATCCAAACTACCCGTTCGGCCTTCGCATTCTCAACAGCCTTCATGCGGATCCATAATCAACGATCGTTCATAACCCAAGAGGGAACGCCCAAGCATAAGGAGTTCAGCTCGAAAAGCCTCACGACGATTGTTCATCCCATGTGCGCTAATTTTGATAACCCATAACTGCAAGCCCGACCGGAACCGATCATACACAGATCCAACCGACCATTATCATCATCAACTATTTTTCAAAGAATTGAATGAATACATGAAGAGTGTGTGGATGACCATTTTCTGTGTGTTGGGTTTGAGCGGTGGTATGGACTTGCGCGCTCAGGCCGATAGTCTGCACAGGTATTACCACGCGAATGGATCGGTGAGCAGCGAAGGAATGTTGGTGAACGGAAAGCCGGAAGGTTACTGGCGCACCTACTACGATACAGGGGTATTGCGCAGTGAAGGTGACCGACGCGACATGAAACTGAGCGGTCTGTGGAAATTCTACGATGATACAGGTCGTTTAACGAGTACGATCCAGTACGAGGCGGACAAGAAGAACGGGGCCAGTGTGCGCTATGATACCGCTGGTGTGGTCGTGAGCGAGGAATTCTTCGAGGGTGACCTGCGCGTAGGCACGGCCAAGTACTATCATGCCAATGGGACATTGCATAAGGAGATTCCCTTCGTTGCAGGGAAAGAGGAGGGAAGGGGTTATGAATATGCGGAAGATGGACGCTTGGTGGCGCTGTTGCAGTACGGCGCGGGACTGTTAAGGAAGCGCGAGGATATCAACAAGGTGGATGCCATGGGACTCAAACAGGGGCCCTGGAAGGAATTCTATCCCAACGGAAAGGTGAAGTGGGAAGGCACCTTCGTGGATGATCGACGGCAAGGCTTGTTCAAGGAGTACGATGTCCAAGGAAGTCTGAAGGAACTGGTGAAGTATGACGCCGGGGTGGTGGACAACACGGCCCAAGAAGCCATGATGTTGGATATAAAGAAGACCTATCATCCGAACGGAAAGGTGGCATCGATGGGCAGCTATTCGCGTAGCGGTAAGAAGGAAGGTTTGTTCCGCGAATTCGCTTCCGATGGCACATCGACCACGGCCAGTATTTACATGGGCGACCAACTGGTAAGCCATGGTGCGGTGAACGATGTGGGTGCGTTGGAAGGGGAGTGGACCGAGTACTACGCCACTGGAGAAAAGCGTGCGCAGGGCACTTTCAAGGATGGGAAGAAAGAAGGGGAATGGACCTTCTTCCATCGTGATGCAAGCGTGGAGCAGAAAGGAAAATACCTGAACGGTCTACCGCAGGGCACTTGGCAGTGGTTCTACGTCAATGGTCGTAAGCATCGAGAAGAACTCTATCGCAAAGGCCGTGAGGACGGAGCCTCGGTGGAGTATGATGAGGAAGGTGAAGTGATCGTGCAAGGCGACTATATCGACGGTCTGAAGGACGGGAAGTGGTTCTACAAAGTGGGCGATCATCAAGAGGTCGGGGCGTACAAGGATGGGCTGAAGGATGGCCAATGGGTACACACCTATGACAACGGGAAGAAGAATTTCACGGGTAACTTCATCAATGGTGAGCGACACGGTAAGCACAAGTGGTGGTATTACAACGGTCAATTGAAACTCGAGGGCCGTTACAGTATGGGCATGGAGCAAGGCGATTTCATCCATTACAACGAACAGGGTTACCCCATCATGACCATCAAATTCAAGGATGGCGCGGAGATGCGCATTGATGGCGAACGGATCCCACCTCCCTATTCGCCGAATGAAGTTCCGGTCCCGTGATCAAGGGGTACATCCAGTGAATTAAGTTAGGGGCATGGATGGTGTGAGCGGGGAGGATGTGGCGGCGCTTGAGAAAGGCGAACTGGAACAGGCCTATCGCACACTTGAGCAGCATTACAAGGACCTGGTCGGTAGGAATCCGGCCGGTGTGTACCGAACTACCTTGGATGGACGTTTCCTCGAGTGCAACGATGCCATGGCTCGCATATTGGGCTACGACGATCGCGAGCAGCTCATGTCACAGCATGCTTCAAGCCTTTACGAGAGCAACGCAGAACGTGAACGGTTCATACGGGCACTGAGTGAGAACAAGAAGCTCTTGAACTTCGAATTGACACTTCGCCACCGGACGGGAAGAACGGTGGAAGTGATGGAGAACGTTTTCTTGGATGAGCCACCGGTGGGGCCGGTGACGATCCAAGGGACCCTGATCGACATCACGGCGAAGCGCCAAGCGGAGATGGAGCAGGCCTCGCTCATGGCCAGTTACCGCAGCTTGGTGGAGCATATGCGCGATGGTGTCCTGGTCGTGGTCGATGGTCATGTCCGTTATGCCAACCCTTCCGCTCTACGATCGATGGGCAACAGCTTATTGGGTGCACGTGTTGTGGATTTCTTCGCCGAAGAGGACCGCACTGCCGTGACCCTCTTGTTGGATCGAGCCAGTGAGCCACAGAACACCCCCTTGTTGGTCCGCTCAGCATCGGACAAGGAGATCGAAATGGGTCTTTTCGCCACGGCCGTGCCGCATGAAGGCCGGCAGGCGATCCAACTCACGGTGCAGGACGAGCAAGCACGTAAGCGCTTGATGAAGGAACAGGTCAGGGTGCAAGTGGCTGAGGAGGTGAACCAGGTCCTTCGCAAGGAGATCGAGGAACACCGTCGCACCCAAGAGGCCCTGAAACGTTCGCGGAAATTCGCTCGAAGCCTAGTGGATAGTTCCTTGGATATGATCATGGCCGCTGACCAGGATGGGCGTATAATCGAATATAATCCGGCCGCAAGTCTGCGCTTCGGGTACGAGCCCGAGGATATCATGGGCACCAGCACACAGAAGCTTTATGCTCTTCCCGAGGAATACGAACGGATACAGCGTGAGCTTGCCCGGTATGGGACCTTCACCGGCGAGGTGCAGAACATCACCAAGGATGGTGAGGTCTTCACGTCTTTCCTGGCCGCTTCGCGCATGTACGATGAAGGTGGAACGTTGCTTGGCGCCATGGGTGTTTCCCGGGACATCACTCGGATGAAGAAGGACCAGGAAGCCTTACGAGCGAGCGAGGAGCGCTACCGGGAATTGTTTGAAAGTGCCACCAATCTGATCCAGAGCGTTGATGCCGATGGGCGCTTCCAATATGTGAACGAATCCTGGAAGAAGACCCTCGGATATGGCGATGAGGAATTGTGGTCCTTGACCTTGTTCGATATCGTGCACCCCGACCATGTGCAAGCGTGCAAGGAACGCTTCGGACAGATGATGGAAGGAAAGGCCCCTGCCTCGATCCGAACTGTGTTCCGCAGCAAGGATGGTCGCTCTGTCCATGTGGAAGGGAACACCAACGTGCACTTCTCGGAGGGAAAGCCCGTTGCTGCACGCACCATCTTTACCAACATCACCCACGAGCACCAGGCACGGGAACAGGTGAGACAGCATGAGGCCAAGTTGCGGGCGTTGTTCGAAAGCAGTGAGCACCTCTTCTGGACGGTCGACCGCTCCTTGAAGCTCACTTCCTACAACATGGGTTACGCCGGTATGGTCGAACGCCTCTATGGAAAACGGCCCGAGATCAACCGTGATCCGGATCGGCCGCGTGCCCTCTTTGCGGATCGGGAATATCATGATTGGTGGGCGTCGAAATATGCGGAAGCCTTCGAGGGCAGGCCCATTCGCTTTGAAACGGACCGGACCGACCAGAAAGGGAGCAGGGTGAGCAACGAAATATTCCTGAGCCCAGTGATCGGTGCGGACGGCAAGGTGGAGGAGGTCTTCGGCGTTGGGCACGAGATCACCGAACAGAAGCTCGCGGAGGACCTGGTCCGTCATCAGGCCGCTCGCTTGCAGGCCATTTTCGAGAACGCAGCGAACGTGATGATCTGGACCCTTGACAAGGATTTCCGCATCACCTCGTTCAATGATCACTTCCAACAGAGCAATCAGGACCACATGGGCTTGCGCTTCGACCTCGGCGATGATTTCGTGGAGATCATGCGCAAGCGCTTGGCTGGCGGTCCGAACGACCCTGTTGTGGCCAAGTACAAGGCCGGTTCAAAAGGCCATCCGCAGCAATTCGAGGTGGAATTGATCGCGCACAATGGCCGAAGTGTTTGGGTGGAGACCTTCATCAACCCGATCAATACCGACGGGAAGGTGCAGGAGATCTCGTGCATGGCCTATGGTATTACCGATCGCAAATTGGCTGAACTTCAGCTGAGGCAGAGCCTGAATGAGAAGGAGGTACTGCTCAAGGAGGTCCATCATCGGGTGAAGAACAACCTGCAGGTGATCAGCAGCATCCTTAGCCTGCAATCGGCACATGTGGATGACGACCAGCGGATATTGGAGATGTTGCGTGTCAGTCGGGATCGGGTCCGCAGCATGTCCTTCATTCATGAAAGCCTTTACCAGAACAAGGACTTCAGCTCGATCGACATGGCCACCTACATCGACGGGCTCAGCCGGAACTTGGTCATGAGCTACAGCTTGAACGGCAAGGTCACCCTGGAGCGCGACCTGCAACGTGTGGAACTCGTACTCGATCAGGCCATACCCTGTGGTTTGATCTTGAACGAATTGATCAGCAATGCCTTCAAGCATGCGTTCAAAGATGGCAGGGAAGGCGTGGTGCGGATCGGACTTTCGCAGCAGAACGACGTCATACACATCACCGTGGCCGATAATGGGCAAGGACTGCCGGAGAACTTCGATACCCGCACCGATGGGAACCTCGGACTGGAATTGGTGCACACCCTTGTGGAACAACTTGATGGTCAACTTGACGTAACCACTGGTCAAGGCGTGACGTATTTGCTTACTTTTGGACGTAACACCTGAACGGAATGGCGCAAACGAATGTCCTCGTCGTTGAGGACGAGAGTATTGTAAGCAAGGACATCCAACACAGCCTCAAGAAGTTGGGGTATAATGTGGTGGGTGCGGCCAATACCGGTGAAATGGCCGTGAGCTTGGCCTTGGAGCACATGCCGGACATCATCCTCATGGACATCATGCTCAAGGGCGAGATGAACGGGATCGAGGCGGCGGATGCCATCCGGAAGGACACCAACATCCCCGTGATCTTTCTCACCGCCTATGCGGACGAAAGCACCTTGGCCAAGTCGAAGGTGACCCAGCCCTACGGCTACATCATCAAACCGTTCAAGGAGATCGACATCCACACGTCGATCGAGATGGCGCTGTACAAGCACAAGAAAGAGACCGAGGTCCTGAAGGAGCGCGACCTGCTCTATTCACTTGTGGAGAGCAAGGAAGCCGCTGGTCGCGAGATCATGTTCGTGAAGAGCAACAGCCGCTTGGTGAAGCTCAAGACCGGCGATATCTACTACATCGAGGCGCTAAAGGACTACGTGGTGATCAATACGCTGAACACGCGATACACGGTCCACAGTACCATGAAGGACATCGAAGCGAAGTTGCCTGAGGCGGACTTCATTCGCGTTCACCGCAGCTTCATTGTTCGTTTGGACAAGATCGTGGCCATTGAGCAACCCAACTTGATCCTGGAGAACGACAAGAAGGTGATCCCGATCGGCGGAAGCTACAAGGACGATCTGGCCAAGCGCCTGAACCTCGTTTGATCCGAGTTCCCGCGACCTAGCGACGCTTCCCCTTTTTCCCTTTCGAACGCTTCTCCTTTCCGCTTTTTGATGCTTTGGGCTTCGTGCCCTTTGGAACGCTCTTGTACGGCTTGGACGATCGGCGTTCGAACTTGCCAGAGCTCGTTACGGCCGGCTCCCCGGCCAACACGAAGTCCGTTGTGCGGCGGTCCATGTCCACCGCACGCACGGTCACCTCAAGCTCATCGCCCAAACTGAATTTCCTGCCGGTCCGTTGGCCCACCACCGCATAGCGCTCTTTGTCGAAACGGTAGATGTCGCCGGACAATGAGCGCAGGCCGATGAGACCCTCGCACTTGTTCTCCTTCAGCTCCACATAAATGCCCCACGAGGTAAGCCCGCTAATGATGCCTTCGAATGTTTGGCCGATCCGTTCCGCAAGGAATTCCGCCTGTTTGTACTTGATGCTTGCGCGTTCCGCATCACTGGCCTGCTTCTCCATTTGCGAACTGTGGCTACAGCTCAGTTCCAACGCACCTTTATCCAAGGGCTTTCCACCAGCGAGGTAATGGGCGATCGCGCGGTGCACCAATAGGTCCGGGTAGCGACGGATGGGGGAGGTGAAGTGTGTGTAGTGCTCGAAGGCCAAGCCGTAGTGTCCGATATTGTCCGTGCTGTAGATCGCCTTGGACATGCTACGGATCGCGACCTGCTTGATGATGTTCTCCTCCTCCTTGCCCTGCACGTCCTTGAGCAACTGATTGATGGCCTGTGGCAGGTCAGGACCATCAGCGTGGGCCAAGCGGTAGCCGAAGCTCTTGGCAAGTGACCTCAACTGGTCGACCTTCTCGGGGTCCGGGAGGTCGTGTATCCTGTAAACGAAGGGCATCGCCTTGCCGCTCTTGGGTTTTCCCACCGAAGCGGCCACACGCCTGTTCGCCAGGAGCATGAACTCCTCGATCAGCCAGTTGGCGGGCCCCATGACCTTCTCGTACACGCCCAAGGGCTTGCCATTGTCCGCCAGCTTGAACTTCACCTCATTCCCACCGATCTCGAGGGCGCCATTGCTGATACGTTCCTTCCGGAGTATCTGCGCCAATCGATGCAACAACAGCACCTCGTCCTTGTACTCGCCTTCCGCACCATCGATGATCGCCTGGGCCTCGGCATACGCGAACCGGCGGTGGGAATGCATCACCGTCCGCCCGAACCATTCGCCCCGCAAGCGTGCTTGGTCGTCCAATTCGAATATGGCACTGAAGCTGAGCTTGTCCGTACCGGAATGCAGCGAACATAGATCGTTGCTCAATTTTTCCGGCAACATGGGGACCACTCGGTCCACCAAGTATACACTGGTAGCACGGCTGGCGGCTTCCATGTCCAGAACGGACCCCGGGGTCACGTAGTGGCTCACGTCGGCGATATGGACCCCGACCTCCCAGTTGCCGTTCTCCAAACGGCGCACGCTCAGGGCATCGTCCAGGTCCTTGGCATCGTCCGGGTCAATGGTCAAGGTCGGGATGTGGCGAACGTCGCGGCGCTTGGTGATCTCGGCCGGCGTGACGCCATTACGGATCTCCTCGGAGGCCTTCAGCACGCTTTCAGGAAACTCCAGCGGAAGGCCGAATTCAGCGAGGATGGCATGCATCTCAACCTTGTGCTCTCCCGCCCGGCCAAGTACACGTGTCACGCGGCCACGCGGCATGTCGCGGGCGTCCTTCCATTCGGCGAGATCGATGATCACTTTGTCGCCTTCCTTCGCACCGTTGACATCGCTCGGCGGGATGAAGAACGGGAGCTTCACGCGTTGGTCGTCGGCCACCACGACCATCCGCCCGTCGCGCAGATGAACGGTTCCCACGAATTCGGTCCGGCGGCGCTGCAACACCTGCACCACGCGCCCCTCCATGCGGGTACCGCGGCCTTCGGCCTTGATCAGCACCCGGTCCCCGTGCATGGCCAGGCCCACATGCCGCTCGTTGACGTAAACATCGGCGCCACCACCCTCCAAGCGCACATAACCCGCGCCGCTGCTGATGATATCGATGTTCCCTTCGAGTGTGCCCTTTCCGACCACAGCGGTGTAGCGCCCCTTCTTCCCACTTTCGATACGCCCGTCGTCCAAGAGCAGGTCGATGGCATCGAATACCAGGTAACGCTGGTCCTTGTCCTTGATGCCCAGTTGCAGGGCCAATTGTTGGCTGGTGATGCCGGCCGAACCGGAACTGCGAATGGCTGCGAGCGCGTCCTGAAGAAGACGATCGCGCGAATGGGACTTTGAACTCAAGCGGAAATAGGGTTTGTACAGGCCTTGTGCCCGTATGCGGTGCAAGTTAACCGGCCTTGTGCCCAGGTGCCCGGGTTGATAGGGGTGGGCACGCTCACCAACGATCGTTGATAACCTGCGGAAGATCACTACATTTGCACCCCTTTTGGGGCTCACCAGCACATGCGGGTGTGTCCTTGCACTCACCGATCGCCATGCAAGAAAGCGCTAAGATCTTCAGCGGTACCGCCACCCGGTACTTGTCCGAGAAGATCGCTGCCAGTAGCGGCGAGCGTTTGGGAGAGGTGACGGTGAGCCGCTTCAGCGACGGGGAGTTCCAGCCGAGTTTTGAGGAAACGGTGCGCGGCGAACTGGTGTTCGTGATCCAAAGCACCTTCCCGCCCAGCGACAACCTTTTCGAACTTTTGTTGATGGTCGATGCCGCCAAGCGTGCCAGCGCGAAACGTATCGTGGCCGTGATCCCCTACTTCGGCTTTGCCCGGCAGGACCGGAAGGACAAGCCGAGGGTCAGCATCGGGGCCAAGTTGGTAGCCAATATGCTTACGGCCGCCGGCGTGGACCGTATCATGACCATGGACCTGCATGCCGACCAGATCCAGGGCTTCTTCGAGGTACCTGTGGACCATTTGTTCGCCAGCAGCATCTTCTTGCCCTACATCAAGGACCTCGGCCTGAAGGACCTGATCATGGCAGCGCCGGATACCGGTGGTACCAAGCGCGCCAACGCGTACGCCAAACACCTGAGCTGTGATATGGCGATCTGCTACAAGCAGCGAAAGGTGGCCAATCAGATCGAAAGCATGACCGTTATCGGTGATGTTTCCGGAAAGGACGTGGTGCTGGTGGATGACATGATCGATACCGGCGGTACCCTTACCAAAGCCGCCGACATGATGATCGAGCAGGGCGCCAACAGCGTCCGGGCCGTATGCACGCATGCCGTGCTCAGTGGGGAAGCATACGACCGCATCGAGAAGAGCGCCCTTACCGAGCTCATCGTTACCGATACCATACCGCTGGACCCTGAGAAGGCGAAGGCGACAACCAAGATCAAGCAGCTTACCGTGGCGGGCTTGTTCGGGGACGTGATCAAACGCGTTCAAAGCCACGAAAGCATCAGTAGCCATTTCATCATCGCTTAACCATTCCGCTGTCATGAACAAGATCGCGCTCGCGGGAACCGCCCGCACCCAGATCGGCACCAAGTATGCCGCACAATTGCGCCGTAACAAGCAGGTCCCCTGCGTGCTATACGGTGGCGAGACCCCCATCCACTTCAGCGTGGACGAAGCGGCCCTCGGAAAGCTCGTGTTCACACCTGAACTCAATGGCGTGGAGCTCGATATCGACGGCAAGAAGACCCTCGCACTCGTGCAGCAGAAGCAGTTCCATCCGGTCACGGATCGCGTTATCCATGTGGATTTCCTGGAGCTCGATGAGAAGAAAGAGGCGCAAGCGGTCATGAGCGTACGCCTGAAGGGCCAAGCCATTGGTGTCCGCAAGGGCGGAACGTTGAGCCAGAACATGCGCAAACTGCGTGTAAAGGGTCTTCCCTCGAAGCTTCCTTCACTCTTGGAGCTGGATGTGACGGAAATGGACCTGAACCACACGATCCACGTGAGCGATCTGAAATATGACGGCATCACCGTCATGGAGCGCCCGACGGACGTGGTGGTGGCCGTGAAGACACCGAAGAAAGTGGAGGAGGCCGCTGCTGCAGCTGGTGCTACTAAGCCCGATGCCGCCAAGGCCGAGGCGAAGCCGGCTGCCAAGAAGTAACCTGATCCGTCGCTCGGACGATAAAGTGCTTGAGCGCGAATGAAGTTCCTGATCGTCGGCCTCGGTAACCCCGGGAACGAATACGCTGGGACCCGTCATAATATCGGATTTCAGGTGCTGGACGCCCTCGCTGGGGCGTCCAGCACCGTTTTCAGCCCTGCCCGCTACGGCGACAGGGCTGAATTCAAACACAAGGGACGGAGCTTCATCCTGATAAAACCGGCGACCTTCATGAACTTGAGCGGGAAGGCCGTGCGCTACTGGATGGAACAGGAGAACATACCCGTGGATCGCACCTTGGTGATCACGGATGATCTGGCCTTGCCGTTCGGTGCTCTGCGGATCAAGCCCAAAGGCGGGGCTGGTGGCCATAATGGTCTCACAAGCATCATCGAGACCCTGGGAACGGATGAATTCCCTCGATTACGATTCGGCATCGGCAGCGATTTTGCACGCGGCCGGCAAAGCGAATACGTGCTCGGCGCGTGGAACGAGGACGAGCGTAAAGGGCTTCCGGACCGCATCGAATTGGCCTCGAAGGCGATCGTGCAGTTCGGCATGTTGGGCGTGGCGCAGGCCATGAACAACTTCAACAAACGTTGAGCATACCTCGCGCTCGGCTCGATGGAGGTCCGCCACGAGGCCCTTACCTTTGTACCCTAAATCGAACACCATGCTTTCGAAGAAGATCGAGGCCGCGCTGAACGGACAAGTGGAGGTTGAAGCAATGAGCAGCCAAGCCTATTTGGCCATGGCCTCCTGGGCCGAGAACCAAGGACTCAGCGGTACCGCAAGTTTCCTGTACAAGCACAGTGATGAGGAGCGGATGCACATGCTGAAGCTCGTGAAGTTCATCAACGAACGCGGTGGTAAGGCCGTGATCCCTGCGCTGAAACAGCCCGGAACGAGCTTCAAATCCATCACGGACATCTTCAAATCTCTTCTCTTCCACGAGACCAAGGTGACGCAAGAGATCAATAAGGTGGTCGACACCTGCTTGAAGGAGAAGGACTACACCACGCACAATTTCATGCAGTGGTATGTGAGCGAGCAGATCGAGGAGGAGGCTTTGGCCCGCACCTTGATCGATAAGTTGAACCTGATCGGCGCGGACAAGGGAGGGTTGTACCTCTTCGACCGTGATCTGGAGGGAATGAGCGCGGCGTCAGCACCCGCCAAGTAACCCCTCACCAAGGCCAATCGCCGCCGATGCGGAGCGGACCCTCCAATCCGGCCTCTATCAGGCGCGCCTGTAGCTCGGCCTCGGTGAAATGTGGCGGTAGCGTGCCCATGCCGGATAGAATGAGCAGCAACGCGCCAACGAAGCGAACATTATTGGTCATGGCACGAGGTTCCACCAGATGGATATCGTCGCAGCTGCTGTGGTAGCAGCCATAGATGTGCTTGCCCAGGTCGCTTAGCGGGTATATCACGGGTACGCCGGCCAACAAGAAGGGTTGGTGATCACTGTGCAGCCACACCTGTTCACTGGTGTTGCCCGAGAAATCGATCGTGTCCAATTCGTGTATCGTGCTGCACACCTCTGCTAGTGTTCGGCCCCAGCCCTCGGGCCCGCCAACACCGAAGCCTTGCGGGTTCCCGCACATGTCCATGTTAACCATGCAGCGCACGTGTTCCAACGAACCGGTACGTTCATATTCCCGCACCAAGGAGCGAGAGCCCAACAAACCCTGCTCCTCGCCCATGAACAGCACGAAGCGGACCGTGCGCCGTGGTCGTTCGGGCATCTGTGCCAAAAGACGGGCCATATCCAGGATCGAGAACGAGCCGAGCCCGTTGTCCGTGGCCCCTGTGGCCAGGTCCCAGCTGTCGAGGTGCCCGCCGACGAGGATCACTTCATCCGGCCATTCAGAACCGCGCAACTCACCAATGATGTTCTGAGCGCGAACGCGTTCACTCTGGTTGCGCATTTCCAAGCGAGCGGTCAGTGGTATCCCTTGCGCCAGGCGTTCACGCAGCGCAGCACCATCCTCTGTGGCGATGCAAACGGCGGGCACGGGGATCAATGCGCCATCGATCGACGCGGTGCCGGTCAATAGCACACCGCCGGTCACTTGGTTCACGAATATGATCGCACTTGCCCCGGCATCCAAGGCGAGTTTCGCTTTTTCGCTGCGGTGCAGGTTCGCTTTTCCTTCGGTGGCAGCGACCAGGCCGATGTTCACGAGCAAAGCAGCGCCTTTTGTCCGGCCTTCGAGCCGGGCAAGGTCCTCGGGCAGTCCGTTCCCTGCATCGATGAGCGGCGCTTCAACAACGGCCTCCAGCGGCGTGTTCGCAAGTGCCACACAGGACAAATGGAGAAAGCCGGCGCCATCCCCGATCGTCAATTTCACCATTCCCCGGCTCCATGCATCCGCCTCAAAGGCGTGCGCATACACCGTGTCCAGCGTTGTGGTGCGCCAGATACTATCAGCGAAGGCCTCCGCAGCTCGTCCTTGTGGACTACCGGTGAGCCGGTGCCCTATCCGGGCCGAGCTGATCGCTAACCAATCGTAGGCCTGACGACTCTGTCGGGAAAGGCTGTCGAACCATTGGAGGTCTTCATCCTGCGCCCTCAGTTCAACAGACGGGTGTTGACAGAAGGCGAAGGCCAGTGCCGCACTCAGCCCAAAGAAGCGTCTACTTTGCCGCATGTTGCTCAGGTGTGGCACGGGATCCGCAAGGCATCGGCCCAAAGCTACACCCCCGGCGATCGCCATGCGGTATCTGCGGATCCTTTTGCTCACCCCTTTCTTCCTGTTCGCCACGGTGCCCCAACAGCCCCGTGATGCGGAGAAGGATACCACGGCGATCCTGCAGGCGAATTACATCTACAACATCGCCAAACTGGTGGAGTGGAAGGACCCCGCGATGCGGACCGGGAACTTTGTTATCGGGGTCATCGGCAGCGCCAACCTCTACCAAGAGCTCATCAAGCAATATTCCACGCGTACCATCGGAAAGCAACCGATCGAGGTACGAAAGTTGCCGCGCACGGCCGAGGTGGAATCCTGCCACATCCTTTTCGTTGGTCGGGCCGACCTGGCGTTGCTCCCGGATATCTATAAGCGCATGGCCAACAAGCCGACCATGGTGGTTACCGAGTACGAAGGAGCACTGGATGATGGCGCTGTGGTGAACTTCGTAAAGGTGGAGAACCTGCTGAAGTACGAAATGAGCTTGTCGAATGCTCAAAAGCATGGCCTTGTAATGGGCCTTACCCTCAAGAACCTCGCACACCGCGTGGAGGAATGAACATGGCACGCCGCATTCTCATAGCCGTTCTTGCCTTGCTCTTGGCACCGTGGGCGATCGCGCAGGGCGACCCCTTGGTGGAGGCCTTACGGAAGTACCAGGCCGGGGAGCTCGAGAAAGCCAGGGAGTTGATCGATCTTGCCGTCCAGGCCCCGGATCACGCCACCGATCCGGAGGCTTGGTTATTGCGTGGTTTCGTGTACAAGGATGCGTACAAGAGCGCATCCACAACGACCTTGGCGGATGAGTTCCGCGACGAGGCGATCGTGAGCTTGTTCTCCTGCATGGGGCTTGATTCCGCCGGTACGTATAGGGACAACGCGAAGCAGGCGTACGACTTCCTGACCCGCTCCTATTTCAATGACGCGGCAAAAGCGTTGAACGAGATGGACGATGTGCGCGCCGTGCACATGTTCGAACAGTATGAGGATGCAACGTTGAAATTGAACCCCGACGCCGATCTCCGCCTTCGCAAGATCGAGTTCAAGAATGCCTTGGGTACGGTATTCACGAAGCGGTTCAACATGGACCGGACCAATCTGGAGTGGTTCGATCGGGCGGTCGAAGCGTACAAAGAGGTCATCGCGATCGATGCGGATAACTACGGCGCCAACTACAACTTGGCCACGCTCTATTACAACCGTGGAGTGTACAATATCCAAGGGATCAATGCCGATGATGAGATCCCAACGATCCTGCAGATCCAAGAGGTCAGTCGTGAGTTCTTCCAAGAGGCGCTTCCTTACATGCTGAAGGCGCATGATATGAACCCGACCCGCAGGGAGACACTTCTGGGCTTGGAGGGCATCTACTACAGTCTGCAGGATCAGCAGAGCTCGGATAAGTTCCGAGAGCTTTTCGAGGAACTTCCTCCGGAGGAGGACCGTTGAACAGGCAATATGGCATTTCGGATCACCATCGGGCGCAAGATCGGGATGGGCTTCGGCCTGTTCATTTTCTTCGCCCTTCTGGTCGTTATCCTGACGAACAGTACACTGGAGCGAAGCCGTACGATCAACGACCAGATCAACCGTGTCTATTCACCATCCGTTGATGCGTTGGTGCGCCTTCGCAACTTGACGGTGAGCGCCCATATGCTCATCAAACACTGGGCCTTACTGGAAAGCCGGACGGATGCACCGGAAAAGACCGCCTTGGTGGACATCACCAATCGGGAACTGCCACAACTGCTCGATCAGATCGACACCTTGATGGGGGAGTGGGAGAACGAGGAAGTTGCGCTAATGGGCCAGATCACGGTGGAAATGAGGTCGCTTTTCGACCTGCACGATCGGATCAAGGTCCTGTTGCCCGACCTGGAGAGCTATAGCGACCCCTTCATCCATATGGAGCGGAACGACATCGCTGAAGAGGGCGGACCACTGGACCAGCACACGCAGAAGGTGCTCGATGAATTGGACCGTCTGCTGATGATGCAAGAAAGCAAGCGTGTGGCGCTGGGAGGTGGCATGATCAGGAGCTTTGACTCCTTGAAGTTCATTGTGCTGTACCTGGGGATCGCGTTGGTGATCATCGGAACTATCGCCGCCTTTCTGATCATTCGGGATATCGTGACCCCCGTTCAACGTCTACGAAGTGTCCTTTTGAGCTTGGGACGCGGTGTATTCCCCCGTACCAAGATCCGCACCACCAATGACGAGATCGGGGACATGGGCATGGCGCTGACCTCGCTGGTTGAAGGGCTACGCCGAACCACTGATTTCTCCCACGCCGTGGCGGCCGGCGATTTCGAAGCGGACTATCAACCCCTTAGCGAAGAGGACATGTTGGGCCACGCGCTTTTGAAGATGCGTGACGAGTTGGGTCAACGGGAACGGGTGTTGGAAATGAAGGTGGTCGAGCGCACCGAGGAAGTGGTCCGGCAGAAGGAGGAGGTCGTGCGTCAAAGCCGTAAGGTGGAAGAACTGTACACGAACCTGAAGGACAGTATCAACTACGCGAAACGTCTGCAGGAGTCCATCCTACCGCCCGAGCGGCGCATGCGGGAGCTTATGCCCGAGTCATTCGTGTTCTACCGCCCCAAGGACATCGTCAGCGGCGACTTCTATTGGGTCGAAAAGGTGGATGAGCGGGTCACCTTCGCAGCCGTGGACTGCACCGGGCACGGGGTTCCCGGGGCGTTCATGAGCCTCATCGGACACAATGGCTTGAACCAGGCCGTGAAGGACAAGGGGCGCTCCAAACCATCAGAGGTTCTTTCCGAGCTCAACAAGATCGCGTTCGATGCGTTGCACAATGGCCGCAAGGACAGTCTTGTGCATGATGGCATGGACATGGCTCTTTGCAACTACGACCCGATCAAGCGGGTCCTGGAGTACGCCGGGGCCAACGCACCACTCTATGTGGTGCGTGGCGATGAAATGCTTCAGTTCTCCCCGGACAAGCGCCCCATTGGCAGCTATGAGTTGGCCGGCCACCGCTTCACCGACCACCGCATCAAGCTGGAAGAAGGCGACATGGTCTACCTCTTCTCCGATGGCTACGCCGATCAATTCGGTGGACCCAAGGGTAAGAAATTCCTGTACCGTCGATTCCGTGAGCTACTGGTGGAGATCAGCAAGTTCCCGGCTGAACAGCAACGGCGTATGTTGGACGAGGCTTTCCAAAGCTGGCGAAAAGGCCATGAGCAAGTGGATGATATCCTCGTGATGGGGATGCGGGCCTAACCCTGCATGGTCCAACCACCCCCGACCCCGGTCACGACCGGCTTCATGCTCAAAACCGGGATCATGGCTTCGTTCGCGATGATCTCCTGTTCGTAGGGCACGCCCAGGATCCCGAAGATGTTCCCTTCGGTCAGGTTCATGATGCTGATCAGGTCGGCATCGATCTCGATGGCATGCTTCACCACAGCTTTGACGAAATCGCCACTGTCCTCGTCTGCGATCGTCGCTACGTGCTCGATGCCGCGCTCCTTCAAATACTGGTCGGCGAACTTCAGGTGGTTGAGCAGCTGCTTGTGCAGGAATTCATCGTCCTCCTTAGGGGTGATCAGGTGCACCTTGCTGTCGAAGCTCTTGGCCATTTGCGCTACGATCGTGAGCTTCTGGCGGGTCTCCTTCTGAAGGTCCAGTGGGACAACGATGTTGTTGTAGCCCGACTCCTTGATAAGACGCTCTTGCACTACGATGAACGGAACACGCGAACTGGTGATCACGCGCAAGGCCCTACTGCCGGTGATGAACTGCATACCGCGCATCCCGTGGGTGCCCATGATGATCAAACCGGCATCCTCTTCCGCCGCCGCATCCCCGATCTCGTCATAGATGGAACCTACGCGAATGATGGGTTCAACATCTACCCTGTCGTTCCACTTCTTGGCCCGTTTCGCCTCGATATCCAGCTTTTGTCGCGCCTCCTCCACGTGGCTGGACTTGTCCACCACATGCAGCAAATAGACCATCGCATTCGTATGGCCCGCCACGGTCATTGCATGGTTCATTGCACAATCCGCCACTTTCGTGAAGTCGGTCGGTACCAGGATCTTGGTGGTTGCTTTGCTCATTGGTTCGAAGTCCTTGCAGGGAAATGCATTCCCTCGTTCCGAGGGTCGGCCAAAGATAGAAAAGCAGGGCGGCTACGGAGCGGCTCGAAGGACCACGGATGGGCTGATTGTTGTCAAACAAACGACAACGATCACTTGTAAACGCATGTAAATGACAACTGAACGGATCCAGTCTACACCTCGTCTGTCCTTTGCCCTCGGTCATCAACGAACGAAAACACAGACCGCCATGAATACCTCCATGAAGAACAAAGTGCAGTTGATCGGTAACCTGGGCAAGGACCCTGAACTCAAGAGCCTGCCGAACGGACAAGCGCTATTACGCTTGAGCCTCGCCACCAATGAGCGTTACAAGTCCGCGGAAGGGGAATGGAAAGAGAACACCCAGTGGCACCCGATCGTAGTGTGGGGCAAGCAGGCCGAACTACTGGCCGGCATGGTACACAAGGGCTCCGGACTGGTGATCGAGGGGCGTTTGGTGCAGCGCTCCTACGAATCGAAAGAAGGTGAGAAGCGGTACAGCACGGAGGTCGTGTTGAGCGAGTTCCAGTTGCTCGGTTCCCGCGAACGGTCCGCCTGAACCAGGCTGGTTGGAAGGGTGAAGGCCCGGGATCTTCATCCCGGGCCTTCTTCATTTCGGTGCTCTGATCACGATGGTCCGTGTACTTGATCCACCGTGATCGATAATCAAATGGTAAGGTCCAGCTGCCAGTGCTCCGGTATCCAGGGTCACACGGTCCGCGGTCACCTCGGTCGTTGCGAAGGCCAGTCGACCAACAGCGTCGAACAAGCGGATCACCACGGGTCCCGCGGGTCCGTACAGCCCAAGCTCCAACGCGCCGTCAAAAGGGTTCGGCCATGCCTGAACGACGTTTGGACCCGGTTCCGGTAAGCCCACGGAAAAGCCGAGGGTGGTGGTGTTGCAAACCAGCGCGAAGCACGAATCAAGAGCGGGCATGCGCAGGGCACCCACCAGCAAACAAGTCTGGTAGGAGCCTTCGTTCGCGTACGTGTGGTAGCCGACCGAAACGGTATCGACGACCCCGTCGCCGTATGACCAGACCGAAATGACCGGAAGTACGTTCGTGGCACTGATGCTCGGCTCGTAGGTGACGTCCAGGCCGTTCGGGTAGCCGAAGAAGTTCGCGAACAGACCCGGCCCGCATGTGCTTGCATTACCGTTCACCTCCACCCAACGTGAGTACGTCGCCACGCAACCTTTGTCCTGCCTTGTGAGACATACGAAGTGCGGCCCGGGCAGCTGCCAGGTCAATTCGGATAAGGGTCGCTACTGGTGCTCCCGTCCCCGAATTCCCAAAGTACGGAGCTTGTGTTCTGGTTCAACGAGGCATCCACCAAGCTTGCACTGTTCGTGCCGCCTTGGTACCATTCGAAATAGGCATCCATCGTCCCACTGCAATCCGATAGCGGAATGATCACTTGTCTGCAGTAGGTCGTGGCGCAGGGCAAGGAGGCGTGGGTCAAGGTCAAGCAGACTTCATAGGTGCCAGGCTCGGCAAATGTGTGGTAGGGCACCGAGGTTGCTGCCGAACCATCCCCGAAGGACCAAGAGGCGTCGGCCTCAAGTCCGAATGTGGTGGAACTGTCAGCCACGATGAGCACCAGACCATTCGTCGTATAATGGAAGGCCGGGCGCAACAGCACGTCACACAGTGGTTGTGCGGCCAATGCGCCACCCAGCAAGAGGGTGCTTGAAATAGCCAGCAGGGGCTTAATACCGTCGGGAGCGTAGTTCATATTGTATCCGGAGCTGCAGGGTCGGTCGTGTAAGCCAAGGGGTGTCCGCGCCGCCAAAAGAAAGGATCGGGGTGGAAACGAGGGGTTCGGCAAATGCCGTGAAATGTTCGGTGATCGAGTATCCAAGGCTAAGGCCAAGCTGCCCGTGGAGCTGAGCGGCGAAGCGGTCGTCCAGGTTCTCTCCCTGAAGGGTGACCGGTAAGGAGGTTCCGTCCATGGTCGGGCTTGAAAGCGTTGTTCCGCTACGTCCCGTCGGCACCCAAGCCATCACACCACCAAAGGCACCTAAACGCATGCGACGGACCTGCGTGTGCCAGTGCAAGGAGAGTGGCACTTGCACGGCGGCATATTCATTGCGCGCATTGATCCGGGACGTAGCGCCCGGTCGGTCGACAAGGACCGAGTCGATGACCCACGAATACAACGGCACTCCGCTGCTCGTGTGCGTGTATTCCGCCCACGAGGTATCCACATCGAGCACCGTGTATGATGGGTCGTTCGTAGCGAAGTCGAACCGGCTGCGCACTGTTGCGACACCGAGTCCGGCGGAAATGCCCCAACCGCTGCGCCACTCTCGTCCGGCGATCACTCCGGCCTGCCCGGTGCTGTTCCATTGTTCGGCTTGGTCCAGATCCTTTGTGCCGGCGCCCCTCCAGTTACCGCTAACTGTTCCGATGCCCGCATAGGCCCCGATCCACCAAGCGCCTTCAGGAAGAACGTATGGCGGAACGTTCCGTGCCGAAGAAGGCGCGCCCGTTCCGCTGGTATCACCGATCCCGATCGTGAGCGGATCCATGAAGGCCACTTGGAATTTCGGAGCCGCCCATGTACCTGTGGAATTGACCTGAATGTCATCGCTTCCGGCCTGTGCTGTGGGTCGTGGGGTGTTCGATCCGGGCAGCCCGGGTGTTACTGCTTCGGTCGCACCGGTGTACCGAATGATGGAAGGGGTCATACCTGATGCTGACACGTTAGAAGGTTCCGCTGTCGGACCGGTAGCTGTTCTCGGTGATCGAGCGGTCCTGTTGCTTGTCTCCTCGTCGGACTTTCGTTCATCAGCAGGAGCGCTTGCTGCAAAACTGGATCCCAGGGGGACACTCAACTCGACATTCGACCCATTGCTTGTTCGGGGCGTTCCGAAATGATCGCCTTGGGTTCCGGTGGAACCTTCCGATGTGGACCCTTGTTCACCGGCCCTACCGACGCTCAAGGGGGCGGGGTTGTTCACGTGTTCCTTAAGCTGTGGGGTCGTGGAGCCCTCGGTCGGGTCCGAGTTCCAAGCCCAAAACGCGGCGCCTGCACCGGTCAGGCCAATGACCAACAAAGCGGTCGGCCAGAGACCACCGGCAGAGCGTGTACCGGAGGCGCCATCAACGTGCTGGAATACGCCGGACCTTACCGAGCTGGGCGGTTCTGCCTCAGCGTGGTACAGGGCCTTCTTGAAAAGGTCGTCAATGGGATGCTTTTCCCGCATGGTCGAATTCGTCTTTACGTTCTATTCGCGCTTGGAGGTAACTCCGGGCCTTTGAAAGCTGGCTGCGCGAGGTGCTTTCGCCGCAACCGAGCATGGAAGCGATCTCGGCATGGTCGTAGCCTTCGATAGCGTAGAGGTTGAAAACTTGCCGATACCCGTGGGGCAATTCGGCAATCAAGCCCAACAGCTCCTTTTCGCCCAAGCGCTCCAATGCCAAGGGTTCCACAGGCTTCTCCGGCACATGTTCCAGACCGAAGCGTTCCATCTGGAACGACTTGCGACGGTAGTGATTGATCGCTGTGTGTACCATGATCCGGCGGACCCAGCCTTCCAACGAGCCCTCCATCCGGAAGGCGGAGAGTTTCTCGAATACCCGGATGAAACCTTCCTGCATCAGGTCCTGTGCCTCCAGCTCGTGTCGGGCATAGCGCAGGCACACGGCGTACATACGCCGCGCGTATCGCGCATACAGGTTCTCCTGACAGCGACGATCCCCGCCCAAGCATCCTTGGACCAGCTCGCGTTCGGTCAATTCGGGCAAATCGGAAGGCCTTTCCGACCACAAGACGGCATTGCTGGTTCGAACGCTGCCCGGTGGTCGCCACACCAAATTACGTCGGATCGGGACCCCTGGAAAGGTCGGGCCGACGAAACCCGAACAACGCCACTCAACAAACGACAGCAAACGGCTATGAACGACTACAAACGATGATCGACCGGATCCCGCTCAACACCGAGGAAATGTTTGCACCGTCGTTCGGTATCAGCATCGACCGACGGAACGAAAAGCAACACTTAAACCCCAATACCATGAACACGCTGAAGAACAAAGTGCATCTGATCGGCAACCTCGGATTCGATCCGGAAGTGCGGGAGATCGCCAAGGGACGCAAAGTCGCCCGGATCTCGGTGGCCACCAATGATAGCTATCGCAATGCCAGCGGAGAGCGGGTGACGGACACCCAGTGGCACACGGTGGTGGCTTGGGGGAGCACTGCAGAGGCCGTGGAGCGCATGCTTCGCAAGGGGTCTCCCGTTGCCTTGGAGGGCCGGCTCGTACATCGTAGTTACGAGACCAAGGACGGCACCAAGCGCTACATCACCGAGGTGGTGATGAACGACTTCCAGTTGCTGCCCTCAAAGGCTGAAGCCGCGGCTTGAGCGCCTACATCCGGTTTCGAACAGAAGCGGCCCCCATCCGGGGCCGCTTCTGTTTTTACCATTATCGGCCGTGCTGACCGCCTCGATCCAAGCGATCCGGCGGGTAAGCAATTCCGTACCGATCCGGAGCTGCAGCACATACACGCCGGTCGCTAAGTGACCGACCGTTATCAGGTGTGTGCCTACGGCAGTGCGTTCGGTAAGTACGAGTCGGCCATCCGGAGCGAAGAGCGCGAGTTCCCCGCCAGCGGTCATGCCACTGATGGTAATGAGATCCGTAGCCGGGTTCGGGTACACGCTAAAGTTGGATCGCGCCCCATCACCAATGCTGGTAACCACGTTGAACGGGTCGACGAGGTGGCACTGTTGGGTCCAACAACTATCCTGCGTCACCTCATTCCAGTACCAAGCATGAAGGCAGACCTCGAAAGGTCCTGGGGGCTCGTACAGGTGGGTGTACACGTTCCCGTAGCCTTCGGTCCCATCCCCGAGCTGCCAAACCATACCGTCGGTCGGCCGGTTCGCCGTACCGAAGAATACCACAGCGGTGCCTTGTGCTTGCCACGTGAAGTCGCAAGCGAAATTCGGATCACAACCCGGTCCCCCGAACACCGTGAGTGTGGTGCAGGTGCTATCGACACAACCTCCATGCTCGACGATCAAGCAGATCGTGTAGGTGCCCGGTGCGAAGGAATGGTCCGGCTCGGTCTCGGTGCTGGATCCGCCGTCGCCGAAGTCCCAGAAATAGTTCTCAGGAATGTCGATAGGTAGGATCTGTGAGCAATTCGAGAAATGATAGACACCGTTCTCAAAGGGAAGGGCATTGAAGCAGGCCACCAACCCGTCGCACGGTTCATTGCTCAGGACCGTGATCCACTCACAATGGTCCTCGAAGCAAGTGTCCTGTAGCACGGGGTCCCATGTGTACACCGTGAGGCACACCTGATACGGCCCGGATGCTGGATAGGTGTGATAGGGGTTGGGGCCGTAGCCGTCCGTTCCATCCCCGAAGTCCCAGATGTAGCTCCAGCTGAGGTCGATCACTTCGTTGGCGAAATTCACTCCCAAGCCGGCCGGTGAGCCTGAGAATCCTGCGTTCAAGGCATCGCATGGGTTCCCTACGCCGATGGTGATGCTGGAGCATACGGTATCGATACAGGTGACCAAATTCCCACCGGTCACTTGGTACAAGCTCAATGCCTGCAGGCAGACTTGGTAGGTGCCGTCCTGTGGGAAGGTGTGGAAGGGTTGTGCATTCGTGCTTGTGCTGCCGTCGCTAAAGTCCCAGAAGAATTGGGTCTGGAAACCGGTACCCGTGGTGCCATTGGAGAACTGCGTGCCGTTCGGGGTGGTGGTGGCGGTGAATGCCGCGCTCAGCCCGTCGCACGGATCATCGTTGATCACCGTTACCGTGGTGCAGGTGCTGTCCACGCAGTTTGCCCAAAGCGCCGTGAGGCACACCTCGTACAGACCGGCTTCCGCGTACACGTGGGTGGGCGCAACACTATTGCTTTCGATGCCATCCCCGAAGGTCCAATGGAACGTGGTTCCCGGCTCATTCGGCGAGCAGTTGTTGAAGAAGAACGAGGATGGGCCGAACTGGGAGTCCACGAAACAGGCCGCGAAGTCATCACAAGGGTTAGTACCCTGTACGATGATCCATTCGCATTCCTCGATCGAACAGGAATCCTGAAGCACAGGGTCCCATGTGTACACGGTGAGACAGACCTGATATTGACCGACCGCGGGGAATGTGTGGTAAGGGTTCGGCCCGTACCCCGTTGACCCATCCCCGAAATCCCACAGGTAGGTCCAAGCGAGGTCTATCACATCGTTGGCGAAATTCACGCCTTGCACACCGCCGGACCCGATGAATCCGGCATTGAGCGCATCGCATGGGTTTCCTTCGCCGATCGTGATGTAGGAACAAGTGGTGTCAATGCACGTGATCAAGTTGCCGCCGGCCACTGGATATATACTGAGCGCTTGCAGACAGACCTGGTAGGTGCCGTACTGAGCATAGGTATGGAAGGGCTGCGCATCAGTGCTGGTGCTTCCGTCGCCGAAGTCCCAGAAGAACTGTGTCTGCATACCGGTGCCCGTGGTGCCATTGGAGAAGAAGGTGCCGTTGGGTGTCGTATTCGAAGTGAAGGCGGCCATCAGGTCCGTACATGGATCCTCGTTCATTACCGTAACGCTGGTACACGTGCTGTCAACACAGTTCTGCCAATACGCTGTAAGACAAACCGTATATGTACCCTGCTGCGAATAGACATGGTCCGCGATCACCGAAGATGCGCCGGTGCCATCGCCGAAGTCCCATGTGAACTGTGCACCCTGGATCACCGAAGTGCAATTCTCGAATAAGAATGACCCGTCCCCGTTGTCGTTCACCCAAATGCAGGCCTCCAGTTCGTCGCACGGGTCTCCCGCCCCGATCGTGATATTCGAACAAGTAGTGTCGACACAGGTGATCATTGGGCCGCCGGTCACCTGGAATAAGCTGATGGCCTGCAGGCAGACCGCATATACCCCATTCTGAGCGTAAGTATGGAAGGGTTGTGCATCGGAGCTGGTGCTTCCGTCTCCGAAGTCCCAAAAGAACTGGGTCTGCATACCGGTGCCGGTCGTGCCATTGGAGAAGAAGGTACCGTTCGGTGTTGTATTGGCGGTGAATGCCGCGTTCAAACCAAGACAAGGGTCAGGAGCGCCGACCGTAACACTGGTGCAAAGGCTGTCCACACAGTTCTGCCAGAAAGCATAAAGACAGACCGGATATTGACCGGGTCCCGGGAAGGTGTGGGTGGGTGCAATGCTGCTGCTTCCGTTCCCGTCACCTAAGTCCCAGTAGTATGTGGTACCCGGTTCGTTCGCTGTGCAGTTGTTGAAGAAGACCGTGTTCTGCCCGCTCTGGGAAGGGACATAGCAAGGCTGCAGGAAATCACATGGATCCGCAGCACCGACCACCACCTGTTCGCACACCTCTGTCCAACATGTGTCCTGCGTAGCCGTGTTCCACATCCACGCACTCAAGCACACATGATATGAGCCACTTTGCAGATAGGTGTGCATTACCGAGGGGCCATTGGCCGTTCCACCATCACCGAAATACCAGACCATGCCGTTGGCGGGTAGGCTTGTGGTCCCAACGAAGGCGAGGGCGGGACCTGAACCACCACTCCACGATACGGCGGCGGTGAAATTGTCGCAACTGCCCGCCTGACCCAAGAGCGGTGACGTGAACAGGGAGAGGAGGAGAATGGTAAGGTGGCGCATGGGCTGAAGGTTGGTCCGGTCCAATGACGCGGCGAGGTGCGAAAAAGCCGCCTCAGAAGCACGATCCACGTACGCTGAGAAAGGAAGATGAGCTCTTGTTTGGCGGATGTGGTGGAAGCACCTACTTTTGCCGTCCCTCAAAAAGGGACCTTCCCTGGTAGCTCAGCTGGTTAGAGCACATGACTGTTAATCATGGGGTCGCTGGTTCAAGTCCAGCCCGGGGAGCGAAAGGAGGCCGGACCAAGGCCTCCTTTTCATTTATGGTAGGAGCGTGGAAGCATCGGATGCGCGTTGCGTATCTGGCCGATCCACCACCTTTGTGCCACTCGAACCACCGCTCAGTCGCGGACGAATATTCCCGAACATCATGGAACTCATCACCGTAGGTACCGTCGCTTTCGATCGCATTGAAACCCCGTTCGGCGTGGCTGAAAAGACCGTTGGTGGTGCTGCGACGTACATTTCCTTGGCGGCTTCGTGCTTCTTGGAACGCATGGGTTTGGTGAGCGTGGTGGGCGATGATTTCCCCACCGATGTGATGGAGCAGTTGGAGGAGCGGGGCGTGGACCTGAAGGGCCTTGAGGTGCTGAAGGGCAAGGAAAGTTTCTTCTGGGCCGGTCGCTACCATTACGACATGAACACTCGGGATACCCTGGAGACCCGATTGAATGTTCTTCTCGATCTGGACCCGAAGTTGCCCGAGGAGTACACCACGGCGCCGTACGTGATGCTCGGAAATCTTGACCCAACGGTCCAGGGAAAGGTGCTGGACCAGATGAAGGAGAAGCCAGCACTGGTGGTGATGGACACCATGAACTTCTGGATGGACAGTGCGTTGGAGAAGTTGAACGAGGTGATCGCACGCGTGGACATCCTGACCATCAACGATGCGGAGGCGCGCCAGTTGAGCGGAGAGCACAGCTTAGTGAAGGCCGCAGCCAAGATCATGGCCCTGGGTCCAAAATACCTGGTGGTGAAAAAGGGTGAACACGGCGCTCTCCTCTTCGGACAGGACCGGGTCTTCTTCGCACCAGCATTGCCCTTGGAGGATGTGGTGGACCCAACAGGTGCAGGGGATACGTTCGCTGGAGGATTCATCGGCTACCTGGCCCGCACACAGGACCACAGCTTTGACAACTTGAAGCGTGCGATCATCGTGGGAAGCGCCATGGCCAGCTTCACCTGCGAGAAATTCGGTATCGAGCGTTTGATTGAGATCTCCCGCGAGGACATCGACCTGCGCATCCAACAGTTCGTGGAGCTGGTGGACTTCGATATCGAGTTGGTGGAGAGCTGAGCCGGCTCAGCCCATCCGCTTGGCCACTTCGTCCCAATTAACGACCTGCCACCAGTTGGCGACGTACTCGTTGCGCTTGTTCTGGTACTTGAGGTAATAGGCGTGCTCCCAGACATCGAGCGCCAATAGCGGCTTTCCCTTCAGCTCGCTCACGTCCATCAGCGGGTTGTCTTGGTTCGGGGTGGAGCCGATGGCCAACTTCCCATCTTGCTCCACAAGCCAGGCCCAGCCGCTTCCGAACCACTTCATGCCTGCGTCTGCAAAGATCTCCTTGAACTTGTCGAAACTTCCGAATCCGGCATTCAGCGCATCCAGCACTTTACCCTCCGGCATGCCCTTTCCACCGGGCGCCATCATTTGCCAGAAGAAATTGTGGTTCACCGTGCCGCCAACATTGTTGCGGATACCGCTGCTGTATTTGCTGATGCTGGCCAACAATTCGTTCTCGTCCTTCGCCATCACGCTTTCCTCTTCGATCGCGGCATTGGCTTTCTTCACGTAGCCCGCGTGGTGCTTCGTGTAGTGGATCTCCATGGTCATCGCATCGATGGAAGGTTCCAAGGCTGTGTATGCGTAAGGCATGGTCACCTGTGCAAGTACCAGCGGAGCCATGGACGGCTCGGGTTGCGCTCCACCGCTTTCGTCCCCGGCCCCGGCTTCATCAGCGGTGTTGCACGCAGAGGCGTTGGCCAACAAGGGGCCAGCGACCAGAGTTCCAAGGGTGACCTTCAGTGAACGGGAAAGGAATTGTTTACGGTCCATGGTACCAAGGTACGCACCATGTGAAAAGGAGAACCTGATCAGGAGAAGCTCACGAGCAATTGGCCTTTTTCGACGGCCTTGCCTTTCTCGGCCTGCACTTTGGCCACCACGGCATCGCCAGGCGCCTTGATCACGTTCTCCATCTTCATGGCCTCGAGCACCAGAACGGGGTCGTTCTTCTTCACGGGATCACCGGCCTTCACCAGCACGCTCAGCACCAGACCGGGCATCGGTGCTTTGATCTCGGTAACGCGCAGGGAAGCCTTGTCCAGCCCCAATGACCTAACCAACCTTGACCGTTCGTCCTGCACATGCACGGTGTAGGTATGCGCGCCGATCCTCAGCCGTACGGTCTTGTTCTCCTTGTCCTCCTTCAGCACCAACACACGGTGGCTACGGCCGTTGCGCACCAGACTGAAGGTGGAGGGTCCCGTGCGGACCAGGTCCGCGGCCGTCTCGCCACTGGGCGACCAAGGCGCCGACGGTGTTGCTCGTTCCAAGGTCACCGGTCCCTCGGCGCTATTGACGGTTGCGTAAAGTTTGGCTGCCATGTGCGTTGGTTGGTAACAGGCGTTGGGCGAAGATAGGCTGGGGGGTTACAGCGGCTTTCCGTTAAGCGACTCATATCCCTCGTCCACCGAAAGCACGCTTTGGTTCCTTGCCGCAACGGCCAACTGATCGCACAATTCGTTCAACGGGTGGCCGGCATGCCCGCGGATCCACTCGAACTTCACTTTGTGCTTGCGGTAGACCTGAAGGAATCGGCGCCAGAGGTCGGGGTTCTTCTGCTTGGCGAAACCCTTCTTCTCCCACCCGAACAACCAGCCCTTCTCCACCGCATCCACCACGTATTTGCTGTCGCTCACCACGGTGACGTCCATGCCGGGGTTCTTCAGTGCTTCCAAGGCCGCGATCACAGCAAGCAGCTCCATGCGGTTGTTGGTGGTGAGCCGGAACCCGCCCCACAATTCCTTGCGGTGCTTTCCGCTTTCCAGCACCGCCCCATACCCACCGGGCCCAGGGTTTCCGCTGGCTGCGCCATCGGTATGTATGGTGATCTTCATGCCGCGTGCCGTCATACGACCTGGAACAGGTAGGGGATGTTGCTGGCGAACAGTTTGATGCTGATGGCCAGAAGGATGATGCCGAAGGCCTTCCGCAGCACGATCAAACCCACGCGGCCCAGCATGCGCTCGATGCGCCCGGTGAGCATCAGGACCAGCAGTACCGGGACCATGTTCAGGAGTATGGCGACCAGGATGTTCTGCGACTCGAACTCCGCTCGCAGCGAAAGGATGGAGGTTATGGTGCCCGCACCGGCAATGACCGGAAAAGCCAAGGGAACCACGCTGTACACCTTGTTGTCCGACGATGCCTCTGTCAGGCCCGGGGCGGACAGGTCCTCCTTGAACAGCCGCACACCAAGGATCATTTCCAGCGCGATGAAGAACAGCACGAAGGACCCGGCAACGGCGAAGGAACGTACGTCGATGCCCAGCACGTTCAGGATGGTTTCGCCTAGATAGAGGAAGGTGATCATGATCCCTAAGCTCACCAGCACCGCACGGGCCGGGTAGATCTTGCCGGCCTTTTGGCGCACTTGAAGGATCAGCGGGATCCGCCCACGATGTCTATCACCGCGAAAAGGATGAGGAAGGCTTTACCGATCTGTTTCGGGTCGAACATGGGGTGCAATTGGTTCCAAGTTGGTCTCTTGTTCCACGGGTTCAGCTCATCTTGTTCACGAGGTCCTCTATGGCTTCTGGGTAGTGCGTGTGTTCCAGTTCGTGAATGCGCGCTGCGAGGCTTTCAGGTGTATCGTTCGGCAGAACCGGACATTCCACCTGCACTAGGTGTTCGCCTTCATCGAAGCGTTCATTCACCAAGTGGATCGTAATGCCACTTTTCGTCCTACCTGCCGCCATCACGGCCTTGTGCACGTGTTCTCCGTACATGCCCCTGCCGCCGAATTCCGGTAACAATGAGGGGTGGATGTTCACGATCCGATCCACATAGGAGCTCACCATTTCCGCAGGAATGAGGCGCATGAAGCCGGCCAGAACGATCAGGCCCACGCCTTGTGCTTGGAGTTCCCGTTGAAGCGTTCCATCACGCAACAAGGTCGCATTGAACAGATAGCTTGGCACGCCGAGGGTCCATGCCCGTTGAAGGACACCTGCAGCGGGTTTGTCGCAACCCACAAGCACCACCTTGGCCTTCTTGTGGTCCCGGAAGTGTTCGATCAGGCGCTGGGCGTTCGTGCCCGAACCAGAAGCGAGGATGGCGATGCGCACCATGGCGCGAAGGTCGTGCTTCGGTCCTTGCCACGGACAATGTTGATGCCGACCTTCACGCCATGTCCACCAAGTATCCCACTATAGCCCACAACCCGCCGGATCGCACGGAAGAGGAGATAATCAGTACTGCGCGGAGTTTTTTCAATACGATGGACCAGCGCCGGACCGTGCGGGACTTCAGCGATCGTCCGATCCCGTTCGGGGTGATCGAGGATCTGGTGCGCACCGCCAGCACGGCGCCCAGCGGGGCGCATAAACAGCCATGGACTTTCTGTGTAGTGAACGACCCGGAGATCAAGAAGCTGATCCGTGAAGCTGCTGAAAAGGAAGAATACGAAAGCTACCACGGCCGCATGCCCGCGGAATGGCTGGAAGACCTCGCACCGATAGGGACCGACTGGAACAAGCCCTTCCTGGAAGTGGCGCCGTACCTGATCATCGTCTTCAAGCGAGCCTATGAGGTGGACCTGGAGGGTAAGCGACGCAAGAACTACTACGTGGAAGAAAGCGTGGGACTGGCTTGTGGGTTCCTGCTCGCCGCGATCCATCAAGCCGGGTTGGTCGCCTTGACACATACACCCAGCCCGATGAACTTTTTGACCCGTATCTTGGATCGGCCGGAGAATGAACGCCCCTTTCTGCTGATACCGGTCGGAAGACCAGCTCCGGATTGTCGAGTTCCGGACCTGGAACGCAGGCCTTTAGAGAAAGTGATGGTCACGTTCCGCGGATCACTGTCCGTGACATAGGAAAATGTCTTTCCTTTGCCACCTCAACACAAAAACGAACCGATATGTCGGATATCAAGTCAAGGGTCATCGCGATCATCGTCGATAAACTCGGTGTGGATCAAGGCGAGGTAACGCCTGAGGCGAGCTTTACGAACGACCTTGGCGCTGACAGCCTGGATACAGTCGAACTCATCATGGAGTTCGAGAAGGAGTTCAATATCGCTATTCCCGATGACCAGGCCGAGAAGATCCAGACCGTGGGTCAAGCCGTGGACTACGTCGAGAAGAACGCGAAGTAATTTTCCGGAAGCATGGAGCTCAGGCGAGTGGTTGTCACCGGTCTGGGCGCGCTCACTCCCCTCGGGAACACCCTCAAGGAGTACTGGGAGGGCCTGGTGAGCGGCCGTAGCGGAGCTGCGCCCATAACCCGCTTCGATGCGTCCAAGTTCAAGACCCGCTTCGCCTGCGAGGTGAAGGGCTTCAACGTGGAGGATTTCATCGACCGCAAGGAAGCGCGGAAGATGGATCCCTACACGCAGTTCGCCGTGGTTTGTGCGGACGAGGCCATCAAGGATTCCGGCCTAGTGCTGGACAAGGTGGACCGCGAACGCATCGGAGCGATCTGGGGCAGTGGTATCGGAGGACTGAAGACCTTCCAGGACGAGTGCATCGCATTCGGAAGAGGTGACGGAACCCCGCGTTTCAATCCGTTCTTCATACCCAAGATGATCGCGGATAGCGCAGCCGGACTCATCACCATGCGGCATGGATTGCACGGCCCGAGCTACGTGACCGCCAGTGCCTGTGCCAGCGGGAACAATGCCATGATCGATGCCTTCAACAGCATCCGTCTGGGTACCTGTGTGGCCGTGGTAACCGGAGGAAGCGAAGCCGCGATCTACGAGGCCGGTGTGGGGGGCTTCAATGCCTTGCACGCCATGAGCACCCGGAACGACGATCCGGCTACTGCCTCCCGTCCTTACGATAAGGACCGGGATGGTTTCGTGCTCGGCGAAGGCGGTGCAGCGATCATTCTGGAGGATCTGGAGCACGCTTTGGCCCGTGGCGCAAAGATCTATGCCGAAGTGGTGGGTGGTGGTATGAGCAGCGATGCGTACCACATCACAGCGCCGCATCCGGAAGGTCTAGGTGCTGAGTTGTGCATGAAGCATGCGCTCAACGAGGCGCGGATCAAACCATCGGAGGTGGACTACATCAACACCCACGGTACGAGTACCCCGATCGGTGACCCCCAGGAGGTGAAGGCGATCCAGCGGATCTTCGGTGCGGATGTCTACAAGCTGAACATCAGCGCGACCAAGAGCATGACCGGGCACTTGCTCGGAGGTGCCGGCGCGGTGGAAGGCGTAGCGGCGATCATGTCGGTATTCACCGATATCGTACCCCCGACGATCAATCACTTCACCGACGACCCGGAACTTGACCCGAAGCTGAACTTCACTTTCAATACCGCGCAAAAGCGCACGGTGAACGTTGCCATGAGCAATACCTTCGGCTTTGGTGGGCACAATACGTCGGTGGTCTTCCGTAAGTACCGGTAAGGGCCTTTGATCAGTCGATTTCTGAACCGTGCGCGCAATCCTGAGGAAAGACGGGTGAGGGCGTGGTGCCGTTCGGTCCTGGATATCACCCCGGGTGACCTACCCCTATATCGGCAAGCCCTTCGGCATGTGAGCGCGGTGGCGCCGGACCGTCCGGACCTGCCGGACAATGAACGGCTGGAGTTCTTGGGTGATGCGATCCTTGACGCGATCATCGGTGACCTGCTCTTCAGCACCTATCCGGATAAGGGAGAAGGCTTCTTGACACGGATGCGGAGCAAGCTCGTCAGCCGCAGTCAATTGAACCTGCTGGCAAAGCGCATCGAGATCGAACGCGTGCTGGAAAGTAATCTGGTGCGCACCCATGAGTCATCGGTCCCTGGTAACGCGTTGGAAGCATTGATCGGAGCGCTGTTCCTCGATAAGGGTTTCGACCGCACGCGCAAAGTGGTCGTTCGGCTTCTTCTTGTACACTTCGAACTATCGGATATCGAAAAGGAGGACCGTGACGGGAAGAGCCGCTTGCTCGAATGGGGACAGAAAAGGCGTAAGACGGTACAATTCGTGATCCGTGAAGAGGGGGGGAGCGGACGTGGGAAACACTACGTGGCCGAGGTCCATATCAATAATGTGGTGCGTGGTACAGGGCGCGGAACAAGCAAGAAAGTAGCTGAACAGGATGCTGCACAAAGCGCGTTCCGCAGCATGCGTTCACGAAGACCCGTAGTACCGAGACCTGATGAGGGTGATGATCCTAGCAAGGAGAAAGCGCGTCCGGCAGCCAAGAAGCGCCGTTTCGGACGGTGAGCGATATTGACCATTGCGTTGGCGCCAAGGTCCATGGAGTGCGTGCGTAGCTACCTTTGACCATGACGAACGTTGCCGAGGATCCCGAACAAAATGGCCAAGTTGAAGCTCGACCTGGAGCCCGACCCTGAAGTGATGGTGATCGGTATCAGCAGCCACGTGAACGACTATCGATTGTGTTGGTCGATCAACAAGAACATCGGCCTTGCGCTTTCACGCCGGCGCAAGGACATCACTGAAGAGGCCAATGGGCGGACGGCTCACTATTCGGCATATGATCATGTGGACGACACCACCCAGGCACGCTTCATCTTGGTGAACAATCACAGCGGTGCAGGTATCCTGATCCGTGAGCATCGGCAAGCCGACTATTTCCTTGTGGTGGACAACGAACTCGCGGAACGCGACCCCGAACTCCTCAATAAAGTGCGGAAGGCCGACTTCGTGCTGACCGCTTTCTTGCTCCCGTTCGAAGACCTTCGAACGGGATATAAACTACTGCTCTGACCCACTCGAATGAACGACCCGAAAACGAAGATCGTGGCCACGATAGGCCCTGCATCAGCTCCCAAGCCCGTACTGCGCGAGATGATGCTCAATGGCATGGATGTGTGCCGCTTGAATTTCAGCCATGGCAATTACGCGTTCTACACGGAGCTGATCGGCACCATACGCGAACTCAATGCCGAGTTGGGCCTTACCACTGCGATCCTTGCTGACCTGCAAGGCCCCAAAATGCGGGTGGGAGAGATGGAGAACGGCTCGGTGGACCTGGTTGATGGCTCGGAGCTGGTGATCACCACCGAGCCTGTAAAAGGACGGCCCGGTCTCGTAAGCACGAGTTACACCCAGTTCCCCAAGGATGTGAAAAAAGGTGAGCTGGTCCTGCTCGACGACGGGAAGTTGAGGCTTGAGGTGGTCTCCACTGATGGCAAGACGAACGTGGTCACCCGGGTGATCCATGGCGGGCCGCTGAGCGCCAATAAGGGGCTGAACCTGCCGAACACCAAGATCAGCCTACCCTGCTTGACAGAAAAGGACCGCGAGGACCTGATGTTCGCCTTGGAGCATGATGTGGATTGGGTGGGCCTGAGCTTCGTGCGCAGCGCCCGGGACATCATTGAACTGAAGGGCATCATCCAACAACACGAGAAGCATGCGCGGGTGATCGCCAAGATCGAAAAACCCGAGGCCTTGGAGGAGATCGATGAGATCATCCAGGAATCGGACGCTCTGATGGTGGCCCGTGGCGACCTCGGGGTGGAGATCCCCATGGAGAAAGTGCCCTTGGTGCAGAAGGATATCATACGTCGCTGCCTCGCGAAACACCGGCCGGTGATCGTGGCCACGCAGATGATGGAGAGCATGATCACCAACATCACACCCACACGGGCCGAGGTCAACGATGTAGCGAACGCCGTATTGGACCACGCTGACGCGGTGATGCTGAGCGCCGAGACCAGCGTGGGCAAGTTCCCCGTGGAAGTGGTGAAGGCCATTTAACGGCTGCGGGTGGGATTGGCATACAGCGACCTGATGTACAACGTTCAACAGCCCGACCTGGAGCAGAACGACCGTATGGTGACCGATGCCATTTGCATGGCCAGCGTGCGCATGGCGGCCGCGATCGACATCGAGGCGATCGTAACGATGACCCACAGCGGCTACACAGCGTTCAAGATCAGCAGCATGCGACCCAAGGCCCACGTCTATGCATTCACCAGCAATAAGCGCATCCTGAACATGCTGAACCTCGTGTGGGGCGTGCGTGCCGAGTTCTATGACAAGACCGTGAGCACGGACCACACGATCGCCGACATCAAGCACATCCTGCGTAGCAAGAAACATGTGAAGAAAGGCGACCTGGTGGTGAACGTGGCCAGCATGCCGATCGCCGAACAGGGCATGGCGAACATGATCAAGCTCAGCGCGGTATAGGCCGGGCCTTTGCGCTTCCGCCGAAGGGCCTGTTCACGCAGTCTTACCTTGTCCAACGATGGACGAACGGGCATGGGATGAGCTGGCCGAATATTTTGATGAGGCGATACTGAACGTGCCTGCACACGATCAGCGCGGGCTGATCAAAAGCGCCATTCAGCGCTATGCCGGAGCGGAACGGACGGTGGCCGACATCGGCTGCGGCGTGGGGCGTGCTTTGGACCTGATCGCGCCGCATTTCGGTACCGTGTACGCCACCGACATCTCAAGTGACTGCCTTGCGGTGGCGGAGAAGGACTACGCACATTACCATCATGTCCACTACATCCACGCGGACCTCGCGATCGGCAACGGCCTACCGGAACCTGTCGACCTGGTGGTGTGCATCAATACCTTGTTGCTGGACCCCTTGGACAAACGCGAGGCCATGATGGCCCATTTGTGTGAAGCCGTGAAACCGGGCGGTCACTTGCTGCTTGTTGTTCCAGCACTGGAAAGCGCCCTGTACGTATCGCATCGATTGGTGCGTCTGAACCGGCGAAGTGGTATGCCTCCGAAGACCGCACAGCGCAAGGCGCGCAGGGAAATGTCCGCGCTGGACCTTGGGATCGTGAAGGTGGACGGGGTGCCCACCAAGCACCATTTGAAAGAGGAGCTACACGACCTGTTGCACGCCGAAGGGATGCAGGTGCTGAGCACGGACAAGATCGAGTACCCGTGGAGCTATGTACTGGAAGAGCCGCCCGAAGGGATGTCCGGGCATCGGCCGTGGAACTGGATGGTGGTGGCGGAAAGGGTCGGTTGACCGGTTCGTCGGCCCGATGGACCTCAAGACTGGGCGATGCCTAGACCCACTCGAGCACCGCGTACCACAGCGCCAAGGTGAGCAAGGAAAGGGGGATACCCACGCCGACCATCATGTTGGCGAGCTTGGGCTTCAGACCGTGGGTGGTGGCCAGGATGGAAGCCGTGATCATCGGGGCCATGGCCGCTTCCAGAATAGAGACCTGCACCACCTTGCCGGAGCCACCGAGCACCACGACATAGAGCAGGAACAAGAAGGCCGGGAACAACAGCAATTTGTATGTGAGACCCAAGGCCAAGAAGCCCAAGTGCTTGCTGCGCTTGTCCAGCTTCAGCTGTAGGCCGACCGCCAAGAGGGCCACGGGTGTAACGGAATTCCCGATCCGGAGCAATCCGCCACGCACGCTTTCCGGGAAATGCAGATCGAGCATGCTCATTCCCAAGGCCAAGGCGAAGGCGATGAAGGGCGGGAACAACAGGATCTTGCGCGCCATGGCGCGGGCATCCATGACATGGCGGGAATACAAGGTGGCCACCACGATGCCGACGGTGGAAAGGACTACGAAGGAACCAGGCTGGTCCACGAGCAATGCGGTGGCAAGGGCATCCTTGCCGTATGCCGCCTCGATCACCGGAAAACCGACGAATGAGGTGTTCCCCAGGCCGGCGGTCAGAATGAGGCAACCGGTCAGCTTGTGCGACCAACCGAAGAGTCGACGCAGACCACCGAAGAAGAGCCAGGCCACGCCGAAACCGATCCAGGCCACGCCCACGGGGAACAACAATTCAATGCCCCACTGGATCTCGGGGATGTGATACAGCGCCAAGGCAGGCAATGGCGCATAAAGCACATATTGGTTCAGCGTATGCGCCGCATTCGGCGGAAAGTTCCGCGAACGCTGTAGCAGGACGCCTGCCGCCAAGCAGCAGATCAGCAGCACCAGACTATCCATGGGCATGCGAGGGTACGCGACCGAGCACCAGGTCCAGGTAGAATCCGGGCTTCTTCAAGCGTGCGCGCAGGTCCAGGTCGGTGAACATGCTGCTGATCGTGTCGGCCAGGGCCGGGTTCTTGTTCGCCCGATCCACGACAAAGTCGAACAACCAGGGCTTGTCGGCCATCTGTTGAAGCCGAGTACTTATTGCCAGTTCTTGGCCCAGCCGGTTCCACACCCGAGCGTCATACTCCTTGAGCAATTGGGCGGATACGACACCAGCGCTTTTGTGTTCCACGAGCGCCTCGGCAGCAACGTTCGCGGCATGCACACCACTGATCATGGCATGGCTGATGCCTTCGCCGGTGAAGGGGTCGATCAAGTGCCCGGCATCACCAACGAGCGTGTAGCCATCGCCACTGAGCTTTCTTTTCTTGCTGGCCAAGGGCAGGCCCATTCCTTGGAGGGGACCTTCCATGGTAGCGTCCTTGAAGCGTTCGCGGAGCTGCGGGTGTTCCGTGATCAAATTCTTCAATAGGGCCTTCAGGTCCACGCGCCGTTTGCGCACCACATCACTGCGGAGACCCAGCCCAACATTGGCACGTCCGTTGGGCAACGGGAACACCCATAGGTAGCCCGGAAGTAGTTCCTTCAGGAACAACAACTCTATGAAGCCGTTCGGGTCGAGGTCCTTCACCCCACTGAAATAGGCGCGTACCCCGGCCGCGTGATGGCGGGGTTCCATGCCAAGCGCGCCTATCTGGCGCGCGAATTGGGAATTGGCACCGGATGCGTCAATGATCAATGGGACACGAACCGTACGGTCCTGCCCCTTGGTGCCTATGATCCACCCTTCCGGGCTGCGGTCGAACGCGTCCGCCGCTGTGCCCTCCACCACGGTGACACCTTCGGTCCGCTTCATCCGCTCGAACAAGAGCGCATCGAATTTCAAACGCGGTAGGATCACACCCGGAGCCTCGCCAGTATTGATGTTACGGGAAAAGGGAACGCGCAACGAGCGGCCGCTCGGTGCCACGAAGGTCACTCCCCAGCTGGGCATGGCGTGTGCGTTGGCCTTTACCTCCATGGCCAGCTCAGGGTCCAAGCGCTCCAAGGTGCGCATGACCTTGCCGCTCAGGGCATCGCCGCACACCTTGTCCCTTGGGAACACCGACCTCTCCAATACGATGGACCGTACGCCATGTTTGGCCAGCTGCATTGCGGCCACGCAGCCTCCGGGCCCCCCGCCCAATATGCAGACCGGGGCATCCATCACTGTTCGCCGCGAAGAGTTTGGTCGCGATGCGGCCTCATTGCCGGAACGGGGCCGCTGTGAACCGGTCCAGGAAACGAACATCGTTCTCCCAATACATGCGCAGGTCGGGAACGCGGTAGATCAGCTGAGCGATGCGCTCGACACCCATGCCGAACGCGAACCCCGAATAGACCTCCGGGTCGATATCGCAATTGGCCAAGACCGCGGGATCCACCATGCCGCAGCCCATGATCTCCACCCAACCACTGCCCTTGCAGATGTTGCAGCCCGATCCGCCGCAAATGCTGCAGCTCATGTCCACCTCGGCGCTGGGTTCGGTGAATGGGAAATAGCTCGGCCGCAAGCGGATCTTCACGTCGGGGCCGAACATGCTCTTGGCAAAATGATCGAGCGTCCCCTTCAGATCGGCGAAGCTCACGCCTTTGTCCACGTACAGGCCCTCCACTTGATGGAACATGCAGTGGGCCCTGGCGCTGATGGCCTCGTTGCGGTACACGCGACCTGGAGAGATGGTACGAATGGGTGGCTCAGAACCTTCCATGACACGCACCTGTACACTGCTGGTATGCGTGCGTAAGGCCATTCCATCCGCGCCGTTCGGCCCGCTTGGGTCCTGTACGAAGAAGGTGTCCTGCATATCGCGCGCAGGATGGTCGGGCGGGAAGTTGAGCGCTCCGAAATTGTGATGATCATCCTCCACTTCCGGGCCTTGGCTCACGGTGAAACCGATCCGTCCGAAGACTTCCACGATGCGTTGGCGAACAATGGTGATCGGGTGCAAGCTCCCGGTGGGCTCGGTCAACGATGGTGCGCTCAGGTCGACCGAAGGGCCGAGCGGGGATGCTTCTTCCTGAAGCCCGGCCTTCAATTGATCGACACGTGTTTGGGCTGCCTGTTTCAGCTGGTTCAGGCGCTGGCCCAACAGTCTTTTCTCCTCGGCGGCCACTTGCTTGAAGGCATCGAACAGTTCGGTAACAGCACCGTTGCGCCCCAACATGGCAACGCGGAACTGTTCCACCTCTTCGGCCGTTCTGGCCTTGGCCTTTTCCACCTCCGCCTCCAGGGCGGTAACACGCTCGATCAAGCTCATTTCAGTACACGCATGAACATCCGGATATCCTTCAGCGGTCGGTCCCACTGGTCACAGGGCTGCTTGGACAAGGCTTCCAATACATCAAGTCCTTCGACCACCTCGCCGAACACGGTATAACCTCCATCGAGCCGAGGAGCCCCCCCGACCGAAGCATAGACCTCCCGGTCAGCTTCGGAATACGCAAAGGCCCTCCCTCGGTTGGCATTCCGCTCCTCGATCAGGACCAGCTCCTTCGGCTCGTACTTCACACCAAGGACGAACAAGAACCGAGCATCGTGGGAAAGGGTGTCCATGCCATTCTCCGTTCCTGCTGGCGATGCGGAGATCGCACCGTGCTTGTGGATAAGACCAGGAATGATGGTCCGTGGTAACGGGTCCTTCGGCGGTGTGACATCCACATATGCCGCAGGCTTGGCATACTTACTGGCCGGCTCCCCAGCCTCCGCGCCGAAGCCCGGTACGACCCGGTGGAACAGCAAGCTATCGAAGGCGTTGGCCTCTACGTGTTGCAAGAAGTTATCCCGGTGCGCGGGTGTTTCATTGAACAGGGCGATGATCATGACGCCTAATTCGGTACGCACCTCCACCAATGGGCGCTTCAGGTTCGTGCCCAATTGCGCGGAAGCGGTTCCGGGCAACCAAAGCCAACAAAGGATGGTCATCACCATTGTCGGCCTCACATGGCGCTGCAGCCGCTGCTTGCTTATATTTGACATCCTTCCAGAGGCCTTGTCGATAAAGGCCATCAAAAGTAACCCAATGACCACTACCACCTTCCGCCGCGTTCTTACCAACGCCCTGATGGTCCTCGTGTTCGCCACCGTATTCGCGGCCTGCAACAAGGAGGATCCCACCACGGTCGTGATCACTGTCAATGACGCGACGGGTCGCCCGGCGGAAATGGCCTACGTGCGGCTGTTCGCCAACCCCGCCGTTCCCCGTGCCGATGCCTCGCGTTTGTTGATGGAGGCGATGACCGATGCGGCGGGTAAGGCGGAGTTCGATTATTCCGGTTTCTACGAGCAAGGCCAGGCCGGTTTCGCCGTTCTGGACATCCTCACCTTCCGCGACAGCACCTATGCCGAGGGGATCATCAAGGTTCTGGAGGAAGAGACCAACGAGGAGACCTTGGTGCTGAAGCCGATGGACGAGTAAGGCTTCAGGCGTTCTCGAAATAGGCCAGAACGGCCTCCTTCATCAACCGTTCCTGCTCTTCCGGGCCCAATGCAGGCAATTCCTTGATGCGTTCGAAGTGCGGCCACCCGTCGGCATCGCGCCCCAGTTCCTTGTAGTAGCCATAGGGCAACAAGCACACGCAGATCGCGATGTGCATCAGGGCCACCTTTTCGTCCTTCTTGAACTCCCGTGCGTGCTGGCCGAGTTCCTGTACCCCGATCAGGAACAGGATCGCGTTCAGGTCCAGCTTTCCGGCATCGAAGCGCGCGCTCAAGCCGTTAACCAGGTCGCGCCAGCGTTTTTCAAAAGCAAGATCCACTTTCCGTTCAACTACGTCCCTTTCGGGGCGGCGCGAAAGTAGAGGGGAAAGGGCCTCCGCCTATCGATCGGCGCAATTGTCCTTCACCATTGTTGCGGCCTTTCTACTGCCCAGTGCGGCTGCAGCGCGCCAGTCCGCACAAGCCGAATCCGGCAACTGGCCGAAGTGGAAGCTCAGACCACGGTTCATCAACACGTTCGTGTCCTGTGGTGTGTAGGCACGCGCTCTCGTGAAGTCGGCGATGGAGCCCGGATAGTCCTGAAGCATGGCTTTGGCGTTCCCCCGGTTCCGGTAGGCATCAGGATAAGGTTCCTTGTAGCGCATGGCGAGGTCCATGTCGCGTATCACGGCGTTCATGTCACCCAACTCCTTGTAGGCCAGGCCTCGGTTGAAATAGCATGGCGCGCAATCCGGCTTGTAACTGACACATGCGTCGTAGTCGGCGATCGAAGCTTGGTAGTTCTTCGCGTAGAAATTCGTCAGGCCCCGGTTGTAGTGGGTCAGACCGTCCTCGGGGTACTTGGAAAGCATGTCCGCGAACAAGGTGAAGCTGGTCTTCCAAACGGCGAGGCGTTGCGTGGTGACAGCGATGAACGCGAGCAGACCGAAGGCCAACAGGGTCGCAGGCAAATAGGCAAGGAACCCGGCCTTGCCGCTGCCGGAACGCCACGCGTCCACCACCAAGCGGGCCACGATCAAGCTGGGTCCGAAGTATGGAACGTACGTGTAGCGCTCGGCCACGATCGCTCTCCCGACCGGGAAGAACTGGAGCACCATGGCCAAGGTGATGAGGAAGAACAACAAGCTCGTTACCGTGAGCCGCCAGTACGTGCGGGTGCGATAGGCGTAGATCAGAGCCGTGGAAAGCACCAATACGACACCGATCGTCGGACCGATGTATGGAGCGATGCCTTCTCCCGGTTCGGCCGGGTACGGATGGATGGCGCTCAGGCCATGAGGCACCACGAAATGCACGAGGTAGAACGCCAGTGCGAAGCCCACGACCAGGGGGCGTTGCCACAACGGAAAGTGGGGTGCGAAGGACTCATCCATGGCACCGGCTTGTGAAGAAAGGGCCACCATGCCGATTCCGATGGCCAAGGCGAAAAAGGGGACCTTCTCCAACACGGTGCGCCAACTCAGCGCTCGCCCAAGCCAAAAGTCGATCACGAACAACAATGGCGCCATGGCCGCTGCTGCCGATTTGGACAAGAGGGAGAGTGCGAAGAACAAGAAGCACAGCGCGTACCGACCGGGTCCGGGGCTTTCCGTGTAGCGTAAATAGGTGAGCAGCGCCAACAGGAAGAAGAGCGTGTACAACACATCCTTCCGTTCAGCGATCCACGCAACGGACTCCACATGCATCGGGTGGACCGCGAACAGCAGGGCAACGATCACGCCGCCCCAATGGTCCTTCAACAGACGCCTGGCAAGAAGGAGCACGAGAACCGTATTGCATACATGCAGGATCACGTTGGTCGTGTGCATCAGCGCAGGGTCCACCCGGCCGCTCCAAGCGTACTCCAGTGCATAGCTGAGCAGGGTGAGCGGGTGATAGTTGCCGACCAGGTACGCGCCGAAGAGGTTCTTGAGTCCCGTCCAACTCAGGTCCTTCAGGTAGGGGTTGTCGGTGATGTACTCGTTGTCATCCCAATTCAGAAGGCCATTGCTGGTGGCGCTTCCGTACACGAGGAAGGTGAGCACGACCAACGCGACGATGGTGATGGCATCGCGCAAGCCGGAACGGCTCGGCGGAGCCTGGTCCGAGGTCTTCTCAACGCGCTTCGTTGCTCGCGACTTCCGTCCTTTACGATCGCTCTTCATGTGGATGGGCGTTGCCAAGATAGCCGTAGTTTCAGCCGCATGAATTGGCTCGATTGGGTGTTGTTGGCGGTGTTCGCGATCGCGGCCTTCAAGGGATTCTCGCGCGGCTTCATCGTGGAGGTGGGGTCGCTGGTGGCCTTGGTGGCGGGAGTTTGGGCGGGGGTGCATGTGAGCGATCGCGTGGTGGATGCGATCGGTCTCGAAACGGAGAGCGCGGCCCTCGCGTTCCTCGTGACCTTCCTGCTCGTTCTACTGGTCGTTCATCTGATCGCGAAACTGCTCACGGCAATGGTCGACTTGGCGCAACTGAGCCTTCCCAATAAACTCTCAGGCATTGGATTCGGCGTGTTGCGGTCGGCCTTCACCATGAGCATTGTTCTCAATCTTCTGGCCGGCTCCTCGGACGGCTCCTTGCCACCCGCAAAGGCGCGCGAAGGCTCGATGTTGTTCGGTCCGGTCCGATCTTTCGCACCGCTGATCATTCCTTCCTTGGGCGAGACGAAATGGTTGCTCCGGGCCATGGACCGCATCCAAGAAGAGGCGCGCGAAATGGGCCTATGACGCACCGATCACATTGCTTCGACCTGTGCGCGACGCACTTGGAAAGCGAAGTACAGCAAGCCTACACCGCTTGCCAGGGCCGTGAACACGGTGAGCCAACTGGTCCAGGGTAGGATGGCGTTCTTGTGCAGCACGATCACCAAGGTGCTCGCCATATACAAGGTCCTGAAGATCTCCAACGGTAGCGCCCACTTCCGTGCTTGCAGGATCCCGCCCCAACTGGTGATCATCAGGAACATGCCCAAGGACAAGATGATGCGGTCAATCGCGTCCAACGGCCAATCCATGTTGATCGCCACGTACATGTAGCCCAAGCCCAAGATCACTTGCCCAACGAGGTAGCCGGTCATGTTCGGGAAAGGATCGCTGGTGTATTTGACCTGTTCTGAAAGTCCGTGGCCTATCCGTTCGGGAACAGCCTCGTCGCGCATGTCGACCGGGCGCCAGCCAGTGGGCATGAACCATAGGCGCAGCTTGTCCCACCAGCTGGCGGTATGCCAGGCATCGCTGAACAGTTGACGCCAGTACTGGAAGTTGACGTAGAGCGGGTCCCAGGTCCTTGGCGGGTGCGTGACCCCATAGCATACCTCTTCCTCTTCTTCTGCGTAGCTGCCGAACAGCTTGTCCCAGATGATGAGGAACTCCGAATAGTTCTTGTCGATGTATTGCGGATTGACCCCGTGGTGCACGCGGTGGTGGCTGGGTGCCACGAACAGCTTCTCGAACCAGCCCATGCGCTTGATCAACCGTGTGTGGTGCCAATATGCCAAGAGCAGATGGACAGCAGCAACAGCGTAGACCTGTTCAGGAGAGAAGCCGATCAACACCAGGACCCAGTCAAAGAACAGGAACTGGAAGATCCGTTGGGTAATACTCGCGCGGATCCCAACGGACAGGTTCATCTCCTCGCTGCTGTGGTGCGGCATATGCGCCGCCCAAAAGATGTTGACCCGATGACCTGTGCGATGGAACCAATAGAACACGAAGTCCGACAGGATCAACAGGCCGAGCATACTGTACCACGTTGTGGATATGTGCCACGGCGCGAATTGATGGAGCCAGCCATACCACTTGAACACGAAGAAGGCCACGGCCAAGTTCACGCACTGGTTCCCGATGCCTGTGCCCAGGTTGGTGATCGTGTCCTGGAACCGGTAAACCCCCTTGTTGGCGCGTGCGCTGTAGATGATCTCGAACAGCAACAAGGCCACGACGATCGGTGTGATGAACGCGTAAACGTTCATGCCTGGAAGCCTTCTGCCATGACCCGAAAATAGGCAACGCTAATTCCGGTGGACATGCGACCACAACGGGTAAGCGCCATTCGGCGCTGCAACATGGGATCGGTGGGCTTAGACCTTCTTTACCCGGACGGCATTCATGCCCTTCGGTCCGCGCTCCAACTCATAGGTCACCTTGTCGTTCTCTCCCAACTCCTCCAGCATGCCGCTGATGTGAACGAAGTAGCGCTCTTGTGTGCCATCCTCGCGGATGAACCCGAAGCCCTTGGAGGTATCGAAGAAGTCGATCTTGCCTGTTCGCGGAGCCTCTTCCTCACCCTCTTCCCGCTTGGGGATCCCCAACTCGATCTCTTCGGCGTCGACCTCTTGGAATTTGGTCGGGTCCGGTGGCGTGTCCACGATCATCCCGTTCTCATCCACGTAGGCCAGCATATTCTCAAGGCCACCACCCGGGGCGTTGGCCTTGCGCTCTTCCTTTCGAGCTAGTTTTTCCTTCTGTTTTTGCTGGCGCTTCTTTTCTTTTTCGCGCTTGCTGAACGATGCTGATGATCTTGCCAAGTGGGTTCGGTACTGATGACATCCGGCGTATGCCTGACCATGCCGATGCATGATCTTCTACAACGCGGGACGCCATAAAGGTAATCAGTGCGTGGGGAATGGCCGTCCGCCCGTTCCGGATCAACGGGGGCGTCGCCCTTTTCGCACGGGGTCGAAGGGGATCGATAGGCGCATTTCCGCATCAACAGCCTTGCCCTTTTCGAGGCAGGCTCCATCTCGGCATCGCTTCCAACAGGCGGATCGCTTCTGCCGCCAGATGCGGCGCTCCGGCTACGCCGTTCACAACACGCGCTCCGGCTGATCCGCCCTTTGCGCGAAACAGTGAACGCCACCATGACATATCCACCTTTCCGCTGGCTCAATTCCGGCTCCGGATAGCGGACGCTGTCGGCGAAGTAGCGCATCATGGCATCCGATCCTCCCGGGAATCGAGGTGCGATGTCAAAGACGGGCTCGCGTTCGACATGCGGCAGGCCGAAGGGTTCGTCCTGAGCGAACGCCAGGAAGGGGAAAAGCAGGGTCGTTAGGATCAGTGCGCTGCGCATGACGGCCGTAAGGTGTCGGAACGCACAAACCGGGCCGGATCGATCAGGAAGCGGCGCTGCTCGCCGCGATCCCCGGCAACACCTTCTCCTCCAAATACTCCAGCATCGCCCTGCCACCGCTGCTCACGTAGCTGAAATGTTCCGACAGGCCGAACTGGTTCACGGCCGCCACACCATCCCTACCGCCGACCAAGGAGAACGATCCGTTCGCCGTCGCTTCGGCCATCGCGTTGGCGATCGCCACTATGCCTTGTTGGAAGGGCTTCATCTCGAACACGCCCATCGGCCATCACCGCGTCCGTGGGGATGTGCAGTTCCACTCCTTTGGCCTTCTCTTTTTCGACGACCCCGCGGGCCGTCTCCAGCAACTCCTCTTCCACAAGGCTCGCGCCGGTGCGTCCGCCCATCGCTTTCACGAAGGTGTTCGCCATGCTACCGCCGATGATCAGCTCGTCGCAGGTGCCAATGAGGTTCCGCAACACCTCGGTCCGCCGCGTTCGGAGGTGCCGCTCAACTTCACGAACCACTCCCCGACACTTGGTAGACCAGCCGAAGGAAGGGCAGGTAGCTCGGGCGATACCTGGCCTCCTGCCCCTCGTAGAGCGCGATCTTCTCCAGGCTCACCCGCAGGGCCATGTCCACGGTGAACTTGTGGAACTCCAGGTTGGCCCCCAGCTGACCATAGCCACCGAGCGAGGTCACGGTGGGGATCGGGGCATTGATCATTTGATCATTCCCGGGCCCCACCGTTCGGGCGCGCAGGATGCTGTAGGTCCTGTCGCCGATGCGGAACTGGTTGTTCCGAACATTGACCGAGGTGAGCATGGGCCCGAACTCCAGGTGCACGCCGAATTCGGAAGGGGCGCCCAAAGCCACTTGGTATCCGAGGCTCAGGTTCATCCGGTCCTCCTCCCCGGTGATCTCGAAGTTCTCGTAGACCGGTTGGGTGAAACCGGTGTTGTCGGGGTATTCGATCACGAAGAGGCCGCCCGAGCGAAGTCTGGCGAAGTTCATGTCCGCGACCACGGCGTGGGTCCAGTTGAACTGGTACCTCACATGGCCTCCGATCGACAGGGCATTGTTGTACCGGTACTCCTTCGGGTATTCGCTCAGCCGGTAGTTCGTGGCCCGATCGCCCAGTGTATTGATCACCTGGTCCCGGATGAACCACTGGCCCAGGTACTGATTCAGGTCCAGGAACCCTGGCTCCTTGGGCGTGCCATCGTAGAACGCGGCCGGCTCTTCGTTGGGCAGCAGGTAGCCCACATTCAGGCCGAACATGAAACCCTTCTTCGCCGCCGGACCGACCACTTGGAGCTCGCCATCCTGAGCGGATACGACCAACCCGAGGCACAGGCTGAACACGAAGAGAACATGTTTCTTGCCGATGATCATGCCCGGTGCGCAAAGATGGGGCTGCGTTTGTCATGATCAACCCCTTGTGCTAAAACACATTGCGAGCCTTTGGGTTCTTTCGGGCTTTCTATGGGTGGCCGCTGTCTACCCAATTGCACCCGCATCGAAGGAGGCGGATCGGAGGTCCGGCCATTCAACTGCTGGATAGACATCGTGTCTTCTATCGAAGGTCCTGCTGCGATAGTCCTTCAGGCGATAGGATCTGTTCAGGAATGCCCCGCGCCTGAGCATGCGGTGAAGCCACTGCCGTTCAACCTCTTCGCTGAGCTCAGGATTCTCCTATTCGCGTAGCCACATGGGTTGGCTGATAGTGAAGCCTATTCCTCTATCGCCGCGATCCCCGGCAACACCTTCCCTTCCAAATACTCCAACATCGCGCCCCCACCGGTGCTTACGTAGCTGATCTTCTCCGCCAGTCCGAACTGGTTCACGGCCGCCACGCTGTCGCCGCCGCCCACGAGGGAAAAGGCACCTTTTTCCGTTGCCTCAGCCACGGCGTTCGCAATGGCGATGGTGCCTTGCTGGAAGGGCTTCATCTCGAACACGCCCATCGGCCCGTTCCATAGCAACGTACGGCTGCGGAGTATCGCTGCGCGGAAAGCCTCGATGCTCTTGGGGCCGATGTCCAAGGCCATCCACCCATCAGGAACGGCATCGGCAGCACACTGGTCCGTGTTCGCGTTCTCGGCGAAGGCATCGGCCACTACCGCGTCGGTGGGGATGTGCAGTTCCACTCCTTTGGCCTTCGCTTTTTCGACGATCCCGCGGGCCGTCTCCAGCAACTCCTCTTCCACAAGGCTCGCGCCGGTGCGTCCGCCCATCGCTTTCACGAAGGTGTTCGCCATGCCTCCGCCGATGATCAGTTCATCGCAGCTGTTCAACAGGTTCTCGAGCACTTCGATCTTGCTGCTCACTTTACTCCCGCCCACAATGGCTGTCATGGGCCGTTCGGGGTTCTTGAGCACTTTGCCCACGCTGTCGATCTCGGCTTGTAGCAAGTGGCCGAAGAGCTTGTCGTTGGGGAAGAATTTGGCCACCACGGTCGTGCTTGCGTGAGCGCGATGGGCCGTACCGAAGGCATCGTTCACGTAGACATCACCCAATGCGGCCAAGCTTTTGGAAAAGGCTTCATCACCGGCCTCTTCCTCGGGGTGGAAACGGAGGTTCTCCAATACCAGGACCTCTCCGGCCTTCAATGCAGTAGCCTTGGCTTTGGCATTTTCGCCAATGCAGTCCGATGCGAACAAAACCGGCAGGCCGAGCAAGGTGCTCAGGTGTTCCGCCACGGGCTTCAGGCTCATGCTGGGCACCACTTTACCCTTTGGACGTCCCAAGTGGCTCATCAGGATCGCGCTACCACCGTCCTTCAGGATCTTCCGCACCGTGGGTACTATCGCTTGGGCCCGGGTGTCGTCCGTTACCTTGCCGTTGGCGTCCTGTGGAACGTTGAGGTCAACGCGGACCAAGGCTTTCTTGCCGGAGAAGGAATAGGTGTCCATGGTATACATGCTAAGGACCGTGTTTGAGTGAGGGACGACTGAATGCGGCGCGAAAATAGGGGCCTCGAAAATTGGCCAGGTCGCGGCGGATAACTTCGCGGCGTGCAATTCGCCCAGGTCATCGGTCATGCCACGCTGAAGGCGAAGCTCATCGGGAACATCCGAGAGGGGCGCATTGCGCATGCCCAGTTGTTCATGGGACCGCGCGGGACCGGTAATCTACCCCTTGCTTTGGCCTACGCGCGTTATTTGTTGTGCGTAGCGAAGGAAGAGGCCGACGCCTGCGGAAAGTGCCCCTCCTGTCTTCAAATGGCGAAGCTCGAGCATCCGGACGTACACCTGATGTTCCCGATCTTCTTCACCGAGAAAGTGAAGACCTGTGAGCCCTACGTTGCGCAGTGGAGGCAGGCCGTCCTCGGGAACCCATACTTGGACGTGGACCAATGGCGGGACCATTTAGAAAGCGAGAACAAGCAGTTGCGCATGGGTGTGGACATCGCCCATGAGATCCAGCGGAAACTGAGCTTGCGCTCATTCATGGGTGGCTACAAGGTGATGCTCGTGTGGCTTCCTGAGCTGATGGACCCCGCGGCATCGAACAAGTTGCTGAAGGTGCTGGAGGAGCCGGAGCCGAACACCGTATTCCTGTTGGTACCCACGGATGCTGAGCAATTGCTGGCCACGATCCTCAGCCGGGCGCAAATGGTGAAGGTGCCCGCCCTGCGACCCGGCGAACTGACCGAAGCATTGCGTGCGCGGTTCCCGGAGCTAAGCGCCGACGAGGCCATGGCCATTGCCTTGCGAAGTGAAGGCGACTTCCTCGATGCCGTTGAAATGGCGAACAAGGGCGAAGAGGAGCTTTTCGTTTTCTTCCGTGACTGGCTACGGACGTGTTACAAGCGCGAAGTGAGCAGTACGGTGGAATTCGCCGAGGGCTTCCAGAAGATGGGGCGTGAAAAGCAGAAGTCGCTCATGCGCTATGGCCTGTATCTGATCCGGCAGTGCGCGTTACAGTGGCAGCAGGTACCCGAACTGGTGCGTGTCCTGGGGCAGGAGCAGGAGTTCGTGCTGAACTTCAGCAAGCTCCTGGATCACAAGAACGTGGAAGGGATACGCAGGGAGCTGGAAACAGCGCATGTGCATATCGAACGCAATGCGAACCCCAAGATCCTCTTCACGGACCTGAGCTATCGTCTGATGGGACTGCTGCGACCGGCATCCTGACGGGCCCCGGGGTGGTCGGCCCGTGGCGGCTGGCAGCAAGCTATCTTCGCACCTTGCCCCTGGATATAAAGGGCGGAAGCTGAGCGAGATGGCATGTACAGGATGTAGCACTGGTGCCGACGGGAAACCGGCCGGATGTAAGAGCAACGGGTATTGTAGCTCCAGTGGCTGCAACAAGTTGGGCGTATTCGACTGGCTGGCCGGAGTGCCCATTCCCGGTGCCCAGCAGCCCTTCGAAGGCGTGGAGGTGCGCTTCAAGAACACCCGGAAATCCTTCTACCGGAACAGCAGCGGCCTGCAATTGATGCCCGGCGACCTCGTGGTGGTGGATGCCGCTCCTGGGCACGATATCGGCATGGTGAGCCTGACGGGCGAACTGGTGCGCGCCCAAATGGAGCGGAAGAAGATGGTGGGCGAGTTGTACGAACTACGCAAAGTGATCCGTGTTGCCACCCAAGAGGATATCGATCGATGGCATGTGGCCCGCAAGCTCGAGGATGAGACCATGTTCGCCAGTCGCGAGATGGTACGGGGCGCCAACTTGGACATGAAGGTGACCGACGTGGAGTACCAGGGTGACGGCACTCGCGCCGTGGTCTATTACACGGCCGAGGACCGCATCGATTTCCGGGGTATCGTACGTACCATGAGCGAGCGCTTCAAAGTGCGCGTGGAGATGAAACAGATCGGATCGCGTCAGGAAGCAGGCCGGATCGGAGGCATCGGGAGCTGCGGACGTGAGTTGTGCTGTAGTACCTGGCTCACCGATTTCCGGAGCGTTACCACCAGCGCGGCGCGTTATCAGCAACTCGCGTTGAACCCGCAGAAGCTGGCCGGTCAGTGCGGCAAACTGAAATGCTGCTTGAACTACGAGCTGGACATGTACATCGAGGCGATCAAGAGCTATCCCTCGCAGAACGCCAAGCTCAAGACCAAGCAAGGAGTAGGTGCGCACATGAAGACGGACATCTTCTCCGGAACGATGTGGTACGGGTTCAAACGTCCCGGGGAACCGTTCGTGATGGCCGGTTTCCCGATCGAGGTGGTGCGCGACATTCTCGCTCAGAACAAGGAGGGCATCGAGCCGGAGGTCGACCTGAAGATGGCCAACGAGCCTAAGGAGAAGGTGAAAATGCCGGATTACGAGAACGTGGTAGGGCAGGATGAGCTTACCCGTTTCGATAGCAAGATCAAGTCGGGAAAGAAGCGTTCGAAAGGCAAAGGCCGCGGAGGGCGCGATCGCAAGCCGGGTGCCGAAGGTGGGCAGAAGGCCAACGGTCCGCAGGGCGGCAATACCGAACAACGGGAGCGCAAGCCACGTCCGCCGCGTGGTCCACGCCCGGAAGGAGGAGGTGAGGGTCGTCCGGAGGGCCAAGGTGGAGAGCGCAGTCGTCGCAACCGTGGTCGTAGCCGTGGAAAGGGTGACCGTCCGAAGGGGGATGGGGGGCCAAAACCGCCTACTGCGTGAACCGAACAGTTCTTGTCGTTCTGGTGATCGCCTTGGTCGGCTGTTCGGAACCGGCCGTGTTCCAAGCGGACGTGCCGGTGCCGGAAGGCGCTTGGGACCGAGCGTTCCGGCCGAGCTTCGAATTCGATATCACCGATACGATCAACAAGCACGACGTCTTCATCGATGTGCGTCACACGGGCGAATACCCGTTCAGCGACCTGTTCCTGTTCGTTGACCTGGAAGGTCCGGGAGGCCGTGCGCTGCGCGATACGGTGGAGTGCCTGCTGGCCGACCCGACGGGACGTTGGTACGGCAAGGGGCTCGGGTTCATTTTCGCCGATCGCTACCAGGCACATGTTCTGTACAAGTTGAACAATAGGTTCCCGGCATCCGGACGTTATTCCATCAAGCTGGAGCAGGCCATGCGCACCGAAGTGCTGGAGGGTGTTCTGGATGTGGGGGTGAGCGTGGAGCGTTCCCAGCGGTGAGCAGCAGCCGGTGCCATCCACCGTGGAACACCTGATAACTAAGGCCTCGTGGACCTTCGCGCGGCAGGATGAAGAATAAATTCGCGCTTCGATGAAAGCAAAGCCCGCGAACAACAGGACCAAACGCCGGGTGATCTGGTGGGCCCTGGTGCTCTCCCCGATCATCGGCTTGGTGGGCATGCTGTTCCTGGCCTCGAACAGTGACCTGCCCAGTACCGAGGACCTCGAGAACCCGCGGAGCGACCTCGCAACGGCCATCCTCTTCAGCGATGGCACCCAGATGGGCCAGTACTACCGCGAGAACCGGATACCGGTCGACTACGATCAGATCAGCCCGAACGTGGTGAACGCGTTGATCGCCACTGAGGATGAGCGCTTCAGGGAGCACAGCGGGGTGGACCTGCGCGGGACCCTGCGTGCAGCGGTATACCTCGGCAAAAAGGGTGGTGCCAGTACGCTCACCCAGCAGTTGTCCAAAATGCTGTTCACGGACCGCTCCTCGAACTTCATCAAGCGCACGTTCCAGAAGTTCCAGGAATGGATCATCAGTGCGCAGTTGGAGCGGCAGTACACCAAGGACGAGATCATCGCCATGTACCTGAACCGCTTCGACTGGATCAATCAAGCGGTCGGTATCCACAGTGCGGCCCGGGTGTATTTCAGCACCACGCCGGATTCGCTGCGGATCGAAGAGGCGGCCCTGCTGGTGGGCATGTGCAAGAACCCGGCCTTGTTCAACCCCTTACGACGACCGGATACCACCATGACCCGGCGCATGGTCGTACTGGACCAGATGCGAAAGAACGGCTACCTGAGCACGGCTGAATATGATTCTCTGAAAATGTTGCCCATGGGGCTGCGCTTCCAACGCGTGGATCATACCGAAGGCCCCGCGCCCTATTACCGCGAGGTGTTACGATCCAAGTTGCAGGAGCTGCTTTCCTCCACGGATGCAGATGGGAACCTGCGCTACGCCAAGTCCGACGGTTCGGCATACGACATCTACACCGACGGATTGAAGGTATACACCACCCTCGATGGCGCGATGCAACGCTATGCCGAATTCGCCGTGAGCGAACACTTGGGCACCGAGCTGCAAGCGGACTTTTTCAAGGATATTGCAAAGAAGAAGAACAAGCCGTTCGACTTCCGCGTGAGCCAACAGGAGATCGATGGGATCCTGAACACGGCCATGAAGCGGAGCGTGCGTTACCGGATCATCACCGGGAAGCAGTGCCCCAACTGCGAGCGGCCATCGAAGTACATCGAGACGGTGAAGCACGAGGGTTCCAAGCACTTCCATTGCAGACCTGACCTGGGTGGTTGCGATACGTATTGGCCGGTGGTCGATGAGGCGAAGATCCCCGAGGTGTTCGACACGCCGGTGCCCATGCGGGTGTTCAGTTGGAAGGGCGAGATCGACACGGTGATGAGCCCGATGGATTCGATCAGGTACTACAAGAGCTTCCTGCAAAGCGGCTTGTTGAGCATGGATCCGCACACCGGGTTCATCAAAGCGTGGGTCGGGGGTATCGACTACAAACACTTCCAGTACGACCACGTGGAGCAGGCGCGCCGGCAGGTGGGTTCCACGTTCAAGCCATTCGTTTACGCCACTGCGATCCGCGAAGGCATGGAGCCCTGCCGCGAACTACCCAACCAGCGCGTGTGCTTCGATATGCCGCCCGGCCAGCCGGACTGGTGCCCCGAGAACAGCGATGCGGAGTACGGCGGAATGGTCACGGTGGAGTACGCCTTGGCGAATTCGATGAACACGATCACCGCATGGCTTATGAAGCAATATGGTCCACAAGCGGTGACGGTGCTTGCGCGGCACATGGGCGTGAAGAGCCCCTTGGACCCGGTGCCTTCGCTGTGCTTGGGGGTGGCGGACCTGACCCTGATGGAGATGACCGGTGCGTTCGCAACCTTCGCCAACAAGGGCGTGTACATCGAACCCATCCTGTTCACGCGCATCGAGGACAAGAACGGGAATACCGTGTTCGACGTAACGCCGAAAACCGATGAGGCCTTGGATGAGCGCACCGCGTACATCATGCTGGACATGTTGAAGGGTGTGACCGATGGGGCCTACAACCCGAGCACCGGGCGTACCGTTGGCACGGGGCTCCGCTTGCGTATGGGTTGGGGCAGTCGTGCGAAATACGGCAACATCAAATTCCCCACGGCGGGCAAGACGGGTACCACGCAGAACAACAGCGATGGTTGGTTCATCGGGATCACTCCGGATCTGGTGACCGGTGTATGGACCGGAGCGGATGATCGAAGCGTGCGCTTCAGCACGACGGACAAGGGGCAAGGGGCGAACATGGCCTTGCCGATCTATGGCTACTACATGAACAAGGTGTATGCGGACCCGAAGATCGGGATCAGTACGGGCGACTTTGAACGACCGAGCGGACCATTGGGCGTGGAGATAGACTGTCGCAGCCGCGGTCCGATCAAGCCCAGCGATTCGCGGCCGAGCTGGGATTAAGGGCTACACAAGCGACATACGCTTTCGCCCTTCGCGTCGTTGAACAAGGGGACAATGGCCCTCCGGTCGTTGGTGAGTGCTCGACTCCATCGGGCACGGTATCTTCGGCGCTATACGCAAGGAAAGCATGAACAAGATCGTGGCGGATGCGGATGCTGCCCTGAAAGGCATCCAGGACAACATGACCCTCATGGTCGGCGGTTTCGGCCTGTGTGGGATCCCCGAGAAGAGCATCGCGGCGCTGGTGCGCACCAAAGCAAAAGGACTCACCTGCATCAGCAACAACGCCGGTGTGGACGACTTCGGCCTAGGCCTTCTCCTGCAGACCCGCCAGATCAAAAAGATGGTGAGCAGCTACGTAGGGGAGAACGCCGAATTCGAACGCCAGATGCTGAGCGGTGAGTTGGAGGTGGAGCTGATCCCGCAAGGTTCCTTGGCCGAGCGTTGCCGAGCGGGTGGCGCTGGTATCCCTGCATTCTACACGCCCGCCGGCTATGGCACGGAGGTGGCGGAAGGCAAGGAGACCCGCGAATTCAATGGCAAAATGCACGTGTTGGAAAGCTGGCTCCGTGCTGACTTCGCACTGGTCAAGGCCTGGAAGGGCGACCGCTTCGGCAACCTCGTGTACAAGCGTACTGCGCGCAACTTCAATCCGGTGATGGCCATGGCCGGCAAGATCACCGTGGCCGAGGTGGAGCATTTGGTCGAGCCAGGTGAATTGGACCCCGACGAGATCCACACACCGGGGATCTTCGTGCAACGGATCTTCCAAGGCACGGACTACGAGAAGCGTATCGAACAACGCACCACACGCAAACGCAACTGATCATGGGCTTGGACAAGAACCAGATGGCAAAGCGCATCGCGCGGGAACTGAAGGACGGGTATTATGTGAACCTGGGCATCGGGATCCCCACGCTGGTGGCCAACTACATTCCCGAAGGCATGAACGTGGTGCTGCAAAGCGAGAACGGCCTGTTGGGCATGGGGCCCTTCCCCTTTGAGGGAGAAGAGGACGCGGACCTGATAAACGCCGGCAAGCAGACCGTTACCCTATTGCCGGGTAGCTGCATTTTCGATAGTTCCACGAGCTTCGCGATGATCCGCGGACAACACGTACAGCTCACGGTGCTCGGCGCCATGGAGGTGGCGGACAACGGCGACATCGCGAACTGGAAGATCCCGGGCAAGATGGTGAAGGGCATGGGTGGTGCCATGGACCTCGTGGCGAGTGCGGACAACATCATTGTATGCATGATGCATACCAACAAGGCCGGCGAAAGCAAGCTTCTGAAGCAATGTTCCCTACCACTGACCGGTGTGGGATGCGTGAAGAAGATCGTGAGCGACCTCGGCGTGTTCGACGTTACTCCGGAAGGTTTCCGATTGCTTGAACGAGCGCCGGGAGTCACTGTCGAAGAGATCAAGGCCAAGACCGAAGGAGCTTGTTGTGGAAGGCGAAGTGCCGGAAATGGTGGTTTGACCACTGTCCGCAACTTTCCTCATGGGCCGAAACCAACTCCTTCGAACTCCCGGAAATGGAGGCTGGTTGTTCGTGATCAGCTTCGTCTTCTTCTGTGGTTTACGAGTATGGCCGGGTGCTGAACTCACCGCCCTTCCCACATCATCTGGACAGACAGACCGTGGGCCTATCCATGGCCTACAATTATTGGGAGAAAGGGACCGAGTTGATGGACCCACAAGTACATCACCTTTTCGCCGATGACCTGACCAGCGGCCGTACGGTAGCTGAACTCCCGATCCTGTATTACACGGTTGCGCAGTTGTGGCGGATCACGGGTCCGAATGCTTTCGTGTACCGCTTGTTCATGTTGCTTCTTCATTTCGCGGGGAGCTATGCGCTATTCCTGACTTTCCGCCGCTTTTTAGCCGATAGCGGCTGGGCGGTCCTGGCCTCACTCTTCTTCTTCACCTCCCCGGCGATCGTCTATTTCGCCATCGGCTTCATGCCCGATGTACCCGCGTATGATCTGGTACTTCTCGGCTTCTACGCTTTGGTAAGGCGTTGGCCGGAAGAACGTAAAGATGATATGGTATTTAGCGCGGTCCTTTTCGCACTGGCCGCATTACTGAAGATCGCCGCGCTCATGGTCCCACACGCTTTTTGGTGTTGGGGTCGGTCGAGGTCGCTGTACCGAAATGTGTTCGCAAAGGCCGGTGGCTTTTTCAGGAACAGAAGGCTTCTGATCGGTCTCCTTCTCGGGGTCCTTGTGCTTGTTTTCACATGGTACGCGTGGTCAGACGTTCAATGAGAAGCTTTAGGCGCTTTGTTCTCTGCCAGCGGTACATGGGCCCTGTGGGACCTACCCACTTCCGATATGGAGCATGCGTGGAAAGTAGGAAGGGAAGTGACGGTATTCCAACTCTTCGATACACCAGCATGGATCCTCCTAGGTGGGATGCTCGTGTTCCTGTTCGCACATTTCCGAATGGTACCACTGGGCGGATGGCTCGCGTTCTTCACGCTATTCTTCGGGACTGTGTTGTACACCTTGCTTTGGTTCATCACACTTGACGGCCATGAGTACTACTTCATCCATCCAATGGTCCTCCCCATCCTAGTGGTCGGGTTATTCCTGCATACACTGAAACAGTGTTATCCTAACGTATTCAATTCGAATTACACCAAGTTGTGTTCATGCTTTTTGTCGGCTATCACTGTGCCTATGCTTCGAACAATCACCTCATGAGAACCCGAGGCCTTGGCGCTGGAGGTGGAACGGCACCAGCTCTTGGCTCATCCCGGCGAACTGGTTTATTGGGACATGGTCCAGTATTGGACCATCACCCCACGCTGACGATTGAGGCGTACAACCGATCCCTCGGTATCCGGAAAGAGGACCGGGTGCTCTGTTTCACGGATCGATCGGTTTGCGGATCGCTCTACCTCATGGGCCAACGTGGATGGACCTTGTTCAGGTAACCCAAGTGGACACTACCGTGCTGAACGCACGGATCGAACGGTGCGATACCCTGTTCCTCTATGACGGTGAATGGCCGAATTCACCGGAATTAGCGCCGTACGTGGAACACCGGATAGGAACGTACCAGGCTTGATGATCTATGACCTTCGCAACCTTGACAATGTACCGTAGCGAGGCCCGTACATTCGAGGCCGACCATCACCGAAACCCAGAGTTGATAGGTTGAGAGAAGAACGCACTGAAGTCCTTGAGCAACACTGATCCGATCTTGAAGCTCTTCAAAACAAATGCATGGCTGGTGCCTGCGCTGTTCGTAGTGATGGCCTGCTTCCCGTTGTTCATGCATCTGGATGTGCTGCCCATTCGGATCTGGGATGAGTCCCGTCAAGCATGGAATGCCTTTGAGATGTGGCAGAACGGCAACTACCTCGTCACCTACTTCCAAGGTGCGCCTGATATGTGGAGCACAAAGCCGCCATTGCTCATTTGGTGTCAGGCACTTCTGTTCGGCCTCATCGGTCCAGGGGAATTAGCACTACGCCTTCCGTCTGCTGTGGCTGCGCTACTGACCGGATGGTTCCTTTTGCGTACGGTGGCCAGAAACTTGGGCGCTTCATGGATGGGCCTGATCGCCTGTGCGGTGCTCTATACGAACCAAGGCTACATCAATATGCACGTTGCGCGTAGCGGTGACTATGATGCCATGTTGGTGCTGTTCATGTCGCTCTCAGCATGGGCCCTGTACCGCTGGACCGTGGATGGACGGCCGCGCCAAGTGTTGTTCTTCTTCATCCTTCTCACCCTCGGCGTACTCACGAAGAGCGTGCAGGCCTTGTTGTTCCTGCCGGGCTTGTTCCTGTTCCTGCTTTTTGAGAAGAAGGTGATCACGCTATTCCGGCTGCGGCAGACCTACTTTGGCCTGTTGCTCTTCGTGCTTGTTGTAGGCGGCTTCTATGCGCTGCGCGAAAGCGCGAACCCGGGATATTTGGAGGCGGTCTGGATGAACGAATTGGGTGGTCGCTATGGCGATGCACTGGAGGGGCATCATGGGCCATGGAATTATTACGTCAGTATGCTAATCGAGCATCACTTCGTACCGTGGTGGTGGTTGGTGCCCTGTGGTATCGTACTGGGCTTCGCTCATCGGAACCCGGAGATGCGGAGATGGACATTGCTGCTGGTATGTGTCGGCAGCGCATACCTTTTCATCATGAGTTCCGCTGGGACCAAGCTGGAGTGGTATGAGGCACCGCTCTTTCCCATACTCTCCGCGTTGGCAGCGATCGCCATCTACGTGCCCTTTGTCTGGCTGCAGAGCGAGAACTTGTTCACCCCGCAGTTGCGAGGACGCGTGCTGCCATACTTACTGCTGTTCCTCGGCTTTGTCGGTCCGTACTCCTCCACGGTGGGTCGGATGTATTTTCCGAAGGAGTGGGCTTGGGACGAGGAGCGCTACGCGGGCACGAAGTTCCTTCAGTCCATGGTGCGCGGCACCGAGCACACCCAGGTGGATGCGGTCTGTTACGACGACTACAATGCGCAGAACGCGTTCTATGTCAAGCTGCTTCAGGACCGTGGAGAGCGGATCGATTGCATCGCCAAACCCGACCTCACGACCGGACAGCGCGCCATGGCATGGGAGCCCTTTGTGAAAGGATACATCGAGTCGCATTACACGGTCGATTTGGTGAAGGAGGATGGACCTGTTCGCATTTACCTGATCATCGGAGAACACAATGGCGCGCCCTGAGATCTCACTTGTCGTGCCGGTCATGAACGAGGGCCTCATAATCGAGGAGCTTGTGAAGCGCTCCATGGCGGCCATCACCCTTGTATCGCAAGAGGTCGAGATGATCTTCGTGGATGACGGAAGTTCGGATGACACACTTGCGCGTATCAAAGGCCATGCGCAAGCGGATGGTCGTATCCGCTACATTTCCCTTAGTCGCAACTTCGGTCACCAACTGGCGATCACCGCAGGGATGGACCATGCGCGCGGGAATACCGTGGTGATCATGGACGGCGACCTGCAGGACCCGCCGGAGTTGATCCCGGAACTGTATGCGAAATACAATGAGGGGGTGCATGTGGTCTATGCCAAACGACGGGTGCGGCACAACGAGGTGTGGTGGAACAAATGGGCGGCCAGCATCTTCTACCGCGTCCTTCGGTCCATCACGCGTATCGATATCCCCTTGGATACCGGCGATTTCCGCTTGATCTCACGGAAGGTGTTGGACGGCCTCGCCAACATGCGGGAACGGGACCGCTTTCTTCGTGGGCAGATCGGCTTGGTTGGGCTTCCGACAGGACTTCGTGCTGTACGATCGCGTCGGTCGTGCGGCCGGTGAGCCGAAGTACACGATGCGTCAGCGTTTCGGGCTGGCCATGGCCGGGATGCTTTTCCTTCTCCAGTGCCCCGCTGCGGATCAGCTTCCATCCTCGGGGCGGTGGTCTCCGTGGTCGCATTCGTGATCATTCTTTACGCCCTTTGGTCCAAGTTCGTCCAAGGGGATGTCATCACAGGCTGGACCTCCTTGATCATCAGCACCATGTTCATCGGCGGGGTGCAGTTGCTCTGCCTCGGTTTGATCCGAGAATACATCGACCGGATCAATCAGGAGGTGAAGCGGCGGCCCTTGTACGTGGTGGGAGAAAGTTCCGAGGAACAGCAGGTCGGCGGCTAATTCTATCGGCAACCTTTCGAGCCCATGAAGCGCACGGATGCGCCTGCTTGCTGGATCCCTTGGCCTGCTGAGCCTGTTGCTTTTCACTTACGCGACCGTACGTGCATCAACGGTATCCTTCTCGTACGACGAGTGCTACACCTTTCTAGAGCACGTTCGGAAGAACCGCATGTATCAGGATGCGTTCGACCAGATGGGCGCGAATCATCACCTTTTGAACGTGTGGATGATGTGGGGGAGCTGGAAGCTGTTCGGCGATAGCGAGCTCGCGCTTCGGGTGCCCAGCTTGCTGGCTTATGCGTTCTACCTGTATGCGACGGTCCGGATCGCACTACGGTCCAAGTCGGTACTGCTCGGGATCGGGGCCTTCCTGCTCCTCAACATCCATCCATATCTGATCGACTTCTTTTCCCTTGCTCGGGGGTACGCGCTGGGCCATGCCTTCATCATGTTGAGCCTTTGGCAGGCCCAGGTCTACCTGCTTGATGGAGAGCGACGGACGGTATTGGTTCGGGCCATGGCCTTAGCCGTGTTCGCAGCAATGGCGCATATCGTTATGCTGAACTATCTGCTCGCGTTCAGCGGTGCATGGGTCGGGTTCTTGATCCTTGTCCGAAGGCGTGATGCGAGCTTACCGCGTGCCGAATTTCTGGTCCTGTCCGCAGCTGTTGTCGGGGCTCTATTGATCACGCTCCCCAACGCGCTCGGTTTGTTCCACGGCGGTTCGCTGTACTTCGGCTGTGATCATATCTGGACCTGTACAATGCGGAGCCTTGCCGAAAAGCTCCTGTACCATATCCCCTATGGGACGGCGCCATTGGTGCTTTTGGAGAAGGCGTTGTGGTGGGGCGTGGGTGTGTGGTCGTTCTCCGTACTGGTCGTGTGGCTATCCGGAACGCTCCGAACGATCAGCCCCAGCCTTTTCGCAATGTTGGTGCTGTGCCTTTGCCTGTCCGCCTTTCTGCTTCAACAGGTCCTGTTTAACGTTCCATTGCCACAGACCCGTACCGCCCTGTTCCTTGTTCCGATCGGGGCATTCGTAGTGGTTACCGGGCTACAGTCCTGGCCGCGTTGGTCTGGGCTCGCGGGACTGGTGTCGTGCTTAGGCTGCGTTCCGCTCGGCATCCTGTTCCTTGATGCGTTCAATACCCGTTACGCCGTGGAGTGGAAGTCGACCGGCGAATTGCGTACAGCGTTGGAGCGCATCGAGCTGGATCACGTGCGGCGCGGTCCGCTGCGGCCAAGTGTGGTCGTGCGTACCTGCTTCGAGTCCGCGGGCTGTATGAGCTACTACAACCATTCGCGGGGGTGGCATTGGATGGCGCACAGCACGCGTAGCGATACGCTCTTCCAGCCGGCGGACTATTACATCGTGGAGTACGATTCCCATCACTTGGTGGATACGCTGAACTGGAAGTTGCTCTTCCATTCGGAAGCAACGAATATGACGCTTTACGGGGACGAACGGATGCATCGGGAACTCAGCACCGTGGTGCATTCCGAGGAACTTGGTGCGACACAAGGATCGGAACGGTCCCCGGTGTTGAGTTGGTCGGTCCCGTTGGACACGGTGACCGGACCTGTGCTCATCAGTGGCTCGATCCAAGCATTGGAGAGGGGAGGTGGGAATTGGATCGGGAATATCATTACGGTTTGGCGCAACGGCAGGGTCTTGGCCACCGAAAGCCGCCCTTCACATGAACAGGTGGTAGCCTATGGCACGTGGACCGGGTCCGATGTGCTGTTGCTGGTGCCACAAGGCCTCTTGAAAGGGGATTCGGTAGTGTACAGCCCCGGCCCTTGTTTCCTAGAGCCCCCCATCGACCTCGGGAAGGCCGTGCTGCGTGCTGCATTAAGGCGGCATTGTCGAACTTCGCCGCCACTCATGGTCGTCACCACCCTTTCCATCATCCCTGCGTACAACGAAGAGCGCATGATCCACCTGATACTTGATAAGGTGAAGGATGTGCACTGGAGCATGGGATCGCCAAGGAGGTGATCATTGTGAACGATGGCTCCAAGGATGGCACGAAAGCGGCGATCGAGCGCTACCAGGCCGCCAACCCCGCGCTGGGTATCAAGTTCTACGGACCAGACTGAAGAACATGGGAAAGGGGCGCTGCGACAGCACCGTATCAAAGAGGCCACTGGTGAATTCCTGCTCGTTCAGGATGATCTGGAGTACGACCCACGCGAATACAACGACCTGCTGCGACCCGTGGTGGAAGGATTTGCCGACGTGGTGTTCGGTTCGCGCCTTCTCTCATGGGCCACCACCCGCATCGCATCCTCTTCTCTGGCATAGCCTTGGGAACAAGTGTCTGACTCCACCTGTCCAACGCGTTCAACAATTTGAACCTGACGGACATGGAGACCTGCTACAAGCTGATGCGCAGCGATATCGCCAAGGGCTTGGACTTGCGCGAGCGCCGCTTCGCTCTCTCGAGCCGGAGGTGACCGCGAAACTTGCCCGGGTGAAGGGTGTGCGATCTACGAGGCTGGCATCAGCTACTACGGCCGCACGTATGCCGAGGGTAAGCAGCGATCGGCTGGAAGGATGGATTCCGGGCCATATGGTGCATCTGGAAGTACGGATTGTTCCACATCGGTCCGGGCGATCGACATCCCAAGGCCGAACGCTGGGCTTTGGCGCTTGCGGCGATCCTGGCACTTGTCATGTTCATGTACCGCGCGGCCAGCGATGGCTTGATGGAAATGGGTGATGGCGTGAACCATTACCTGGACGTTCGGCTACGCATGGGAACACCTGATACTCCTGCTGGACCTGTGGGGCAAGCCGCTGTTCACCTTGTTGTCCTCCCCATTTGCAACTATCGGGCATGCCGGCACAATGGCTTCAATGCCATCGTTGCCATGGTAACAGCTTAAAAGATACATGGGTTGGTGCAGCACGTGGCGGCGCGGCACAATTGGCTTATCCGGTCCTGTTCATTCTGGCGCTGCAGTATGTCATGACGATGCTCGCAGGGATGACCGAGCCGCTCTTTGGTCTGGTCACCGTTCTCACGGTCGTGTTGCTCATCAATGAGCGCCCCGCACTGGCGGCCGCAGTGGCCTCGTTTGCGCCCTTCGCAAGGCCGGAGTATGTGGCCTTCATACCCGCTGTTATGCTGTGGCTGGTGATCGATAAACGGTGGCGTGCCCTTCCGTGGACACTTCTAGGATTTGCGGCGTATATGTTGCCTACCGAGATCGTGTATGGTGACCTGCTGTGGTTCTGGATGAAGGACCCATACGGTTATGCTGGCGAAGTATACGGCTCCGGTCCATGGGATTTCTTCATTTCGAGCGGAGGAGGTGTACGGTAGGCCGCTGCTCGTGTTGGGTGTAGCAGCTGTGGTGCTTTGGCCGATCGTCCATTATTTCGACAAGGATGGTCGTCGCTACCATCGCATGGCGTTCCTCGTCGCCGCGGGTCCGGCATTGGGCATCGTGGCCGTTCATTCGATCCTATGGTGGCAGGGCTGGCGGGGTTCCGCAGGCCTTTTGCGGGTATTGGCCACGTCCATCCCATTGGCCGCATTCTTCACCGCCTACACCCTTGGTCGTGGTGGAAGCTTGATCATGCGTCACTCCCGTGGTAGGGTCATTCTGCCTTCCATCCTGCTTCCATTGCTGACGTTCTGGTGTAAGAGCGACCTCACGTTGCAAGTGGACCTTCCCGTTCGAATAGCTTCCGACCAGTTGATCCTGGATAAAGGGCCAAGGGCATCAAACTCCATAAGAGCGAGGGTGAACGCGTGTTCTCCACCCACCCGTACATGGCTTTCGCGACCGAATTGGACCCCTATGACCAGTCCGTGTACAACACTTCAAGCTTGCACAGCGAGGAAGTGGACACACGATTCAAGCCCGGGGACCTGATCCTTGGGCACAGCTGGGCCCGAACGAGCGTCACATCCCCTGGAGCGATTGCTCGATGATAACCGCTTCGGCGGTGCTCGAGATCAACGAACCACGAACGGGTAGTCGCCGCCTTGGAGGTTATGTGTACGAGTTGTTCCTCTTCGAACGACGCGATGTGGAACGCTGGTGCGAGGTGGACACCTTCATGTTGAACGGTACGATGACGAAGCCATTGACCACACGAGTTGACACAGTGTCGTGCCAGGCGTTCCGTGAAGGCACTTGGTGTTTGATGGAAGGTGCCTTCCCTTCGAAATGGTTCGACCCACCGATGCCCTCGGCGCATCACATCTACGACGAGTGGTCGGTGAGCTGCGGTCACTGCTAAGACCAGCAAGGCGAACAACATGAAAGATCGTCCTGAAGCAGAAGCAGGACGGGGAGGATGTTCGCTATGATGAGGAGGATGTGCCCGTGGGCGACTTCCACTTCCGAACGTCGCGTTCCTCGCTCGGCTGTACAGACGGATCTGAGCATCTATTTCCTGGAACATTGGCGAGCAGGCCTTCGGACTGCAGAACATCACGGGCGCATCCGGAAACGGTGGAAACAAGTGCCGGCATCAGGCGCTCGGCAGGATTGATAATGATCCATTTGGTCATGAAGCTGAAAGGTCCCACCATCAACAATGCGCAGCCGCGGTCGGTGCTCGTGGTCGCAACGATGGTGCTGGTGATGCTGGCATGGTTCGCTTGGAAGTACTACCTCGAGCGTACAGCATGCTTTGATAGCGCCTTCTCCTGGCTTTTGTTCGACAAGGGCTTGCCGGTGAGCGTGCTCGGTCGCTACGGTTCATGGATCCCGCAGCTACTGCCGGTCACCTTGATCCACATGGGGGCTTCCTTGGAGACCATCCTCCGCTCGTATTCCATGGCGTTCATCGCATTCCATGCCTCGATCTTCTCGGTCCTGGCATTCGGACTGAAGGACAAGAAGGCCACGTATGCCTTACCGATCGTACTGACCGCCGGGTTCCATTACATGTTCTACTACGGCATCAGTGAACTCTATCAAGGGCTGTCGTTGACGCTCCTGTTATGGGCATTGGTGACCAAGGCTGTGGAGGCCGCCGATCCACGGGAATTGAGAAAGTGGGTCATCCCGCCGCGCTGCTGAACGTGTGGATCTCTTTCTACCATCAATTGTTGGTCCTCCCGTTGTTCTTCGTATTGGTGCTCGATGCGATCCCGGCCGATCGTGAACGAAGGCTCAGGCTCATGGGGATCAAAGTGGTATTGTTGGTGTGGTATGTGATCCGCATCAAGGGGATGGCAGCATCGACCTACGAGGAGTCCCGATGCCCAAGCTGGATGACATGCTGCAATACTCGAAGGACCTGGGTGCGTTGAACAGCACAGTGTACTTCCTGTCCGTGTGGACCAAGTTCAAAGCGCCTGTTGCTCATGGTCGTGGCCTCCGGGCTTGCCATGTGGAGGCGAGCTTGGCTGCAGTTGGTTTGGACAAACCTGCGTTCACCACCGGGTTCATGGTGCTGGTTCTTATCGTTGATCGTGATGGCATGTCGCCGGTGATCTATGAGAACTACTACCCCGTGATCGGCCTCGTGTGGGTCGTACTGTTCCTGTCCATCGTCCCGGACACGAGCAGCCACCTTCTTCGTTCGTCGGTGCTGGTGCTTGTTTGTGGCCTTGGTCTGTTACAGATCCATCGCGGCCACTAATGGATCTCGGTGCGTGCCTACGCCAAACGGAACACGGCATTTCAAGCGGAACAGGGTTCGCGGAAATCGGTCGTGGCCTATCACAATTATCCGTGGACCTATGCCTTGGGTCATTGGCCGGCCGGCATGGAAAGCGCACTTTGCTCTTCGGTCCAAGGTCCTGATCGATCGGGGGCGATCTTCGTTTCGGATGATGTTGCGTTGCCTGATACGATCATGCACCGACAAGACCAGTTCCTCGGGCTCTCTCATGGGCACCGACCTGGTTCCGGATTGGAAGAAGCTGGACCTCGCTATTTCCGCTTCCCGATGGACGCAGGCTACGTTCATGCGAACACCTGGGTGCCGGAATTCCCACAGAACGAATTGGTGGTCACTATACCTGATGGTCCCTGTCGGCTGGTGCCGGACCGCTTTACGGTGATACCGAATGGGTTGACCAACGGCAGCGGATCGTTGATGCCCAGCACGCGTCCGGACGGGGTCCCGTGTCGCATGAAGTACGAGTTGCGACGAAGCGATGGCCTGTCTACCAGGAGAGTTCGGTGTTCTCCGATCTGGAAACGGACATCCCGCCAGGGTCCACCTACGCGCAAGGTCTCGTGATCGAACGCCCCGTGGATGTTGGTACCTACACCGTCAAAGCACGGTTGAGTTCGGCCTGGACCAAGTGCTCTGATACCGGAATTTCCAAGTGGTAGCGGACTGCTGGCCGCTGGGAGCTGACCTGCGGTTCTAAACGTCGCTCGCCTGCGCCGAACTACTCGATCCGGACCTCGAGGATCTCGCCGACAAGGTCCTTCGCCGGAAAGGGATGAAGCCCTGTTCATAAGGAGTCCCCGGCCACCAGCGCGTGTTGTGGTATTCCTGGGTGATGATCAGCTGCATTTGCACGTTGCTGATCTCCGTCACAGATCTGTCCATGTAGCCGACTTCGCGCATCCGATCGAGCTCCGGCCCGATGCGCCAGATGATCTCCTCGGGCCGCCAATCGATCTCGAACCAGTAATATGAGCCACCGAACAACTCGCTGTCGGATGCTTCCGACTTCTGGGTGAGCGCTCGATAGTTCTCATCCCACCGGTGGCTGACGAAGGTCTTTCCGTTGTGTTCCACCGGTCGGCAGCCATGTCCGAAGTTCTCCGGCGCGCGGCAGGCCATGTCCCAGTTGGTGCTTCACGCGATCATGCCCGGGTTGTCGGTTCGGGCTTGCCAGGCTCATAGCCCACGCCGACCGATCGTCCGTAGCGGCGAAGGTCTGTGAAAGGTGGGTGGAACGCATGTGACGGGCAATAAGCCGTGGTCTTCAGGATCTCTTTGAAATCGATCTCCGAATAGGCCACACGGGGAACGCGTTCATCACCCCCCGCTGCAGTAGTTCCGCAGGTGTTCCCGTTACCGCATTCGCGGCGAAGGCTATCCGGCGCACCATCGTACAACAACCAGATCGCATTGGTGATGCCCACCCACATGTCGGAATCGTTCAGCAGCCGAGTGAGCTTGCACTTCACTTGGTACTTGCCATAAGCAAGGCCGTGACGGGAGCGGACGCCAACGTTCTCCTTGCGCCAATTGCCATGTGTACTGGCCGGGTTGGCAGCTCCAAACTGTGCCGCTCGGGGTCGCTGCTCACGGCTGCGCACGGCGTGTCAGATCCTGGGGCGAACCACCACCATGCGATCCTCGGGGAACAAACAGCGGTAGCGGTCATGGTCTTCCGGTGTATTCGTTGGCCAGAACATCAGCGATCAAAGGGATGTTCGCGAAACGCGTGGACGGGTCAACGTAGTGGATGAATTGCTCAAAGGGTGAGTTCTTCTGGAAACCCGGAGCATTGCTGCACTGCTCAGTGAACGCGATCGGGTCCACCTCCACCTCACTTCGATGTACACACCGGCACCCAGGTCCGTCGCGCACGGACCTGCAACCGTTCGGGAGCGATCATCACCTGTGCGTGCTCGTCCTGTGATCCGGGGCCGTGCAACCAATACCAGAACGGGTCCACGAACCGGCCATTCTCCTGTTGCGCGATATTCATCACGGCGCTGGGAGGTGGGGCTTTTTCGAACTGTTCCGCGGGTATCAATACCAACATGAAGGTATTCCCCACGCGCGGATTCCGCGACCAGCGGGCCTGTCGACCGGTGGTGTCACGGTGCCCCGGCTCATCGCGTGGGTCGCCACGAATGCGGAACCGGTCCTCGATCACCACACGGCCGTCGGAACCCACCGCAGCCGGCCGGAAGCCCTCAGCCGCTACTTCCCAGTTGCCAGAAGTTCTCGCGCTGGCAAGTGTTGCGCCCCATCAGGACCGGCATGCGCTAGCGGTACGAATCGTTCACGTAATAGAGCTTGTATCGGTAGCCCTGCTTTGTGGGTCAGCAGAGGTAGCGGAATACCGGAAGGAGAATCGACCATCTGGCACCTGCCGGATGCTAGGGACAACGAACCCGCTGTCGAGGGCATCGGTGTAGTCCATGTCGATCACCGCAACGCCATGCTCGTTCTGTTCTTGGTCGAACAGCATGTTGAACCGCGTATCTGATCCTTTCGGGGAACAGGACGCGAGGATGATCGAGCCAAGTAGTAGGATGCGTCCGATCATGGCGAAGGAGGAGTGATCGAGCATTCCGCACCCATCGGTCGCGGGTCCTTGGCCACGAGGGCTTGACCATTGCTCGGGTCGATGTCAACATCGAAGCCGATGATCCGGAGGCCGTTCACCCCCGGTGAAATAAGGACCCGCTCAAACCCGAACAGGTCCTTGCCGAGTTCGGGGCACCAAGCCCGCACGAGGTATTCCGTCCGGCCACCGGTACTGACCAACTCGCCGGTCGCGTTGCCTGGAACGTAACGTAATCGGCCCGAATATCCCTTCGCCACGGGGAATGGATCAGAGGTGTTGGATGGCGCCAATTGGCCCGGGACCACCCCATGCTCATGCGGGTCGACCGGAGCTATCATGGCGAACCTAGCGAATGGCGGCGGTGCGACACCGATCGTCCGGGCCTCGGTATCGAAAGGTGTGCCGCTCGGCTTTCCGCTGACGCCATCGATGCGGAACACCACATCCATGTCATCAATGAAGAGCTCCTGCTTGTCCGCGTTCCAGAAATAGATGCGTACCCGGTCATCGCCGGAAAGGTGAAGGTCGCGCAGGTCGAATTCGGCCTGGAAACGCATCCAGTTCCCAGCACCCGAGCCGACCGGGTCCAGGTCCTTGCCCATCCATGTCAGCTGTTCCTCCCCCCGGTGTGCATCGGCAACGATCGTGAACTTGCCGATCGTCGTATCCGAGTAAACCCACAACCCGACAGCGACCTTGGCCAAGGTCGCTGGTATCGTACTGACGTTCCGTTCGATCGCCGGGGTATACTCCTGCCCACGTACGATCCGATATGCAGTATTTCCGGAATGCGCATGACGCGCGCTGAGAAGCGACCCATCAGCGCTCGATTCCATGTCGAAGTGCAGATTCGGACGGAAGTCGCCGACGGCAGTGGTGTGACCGGATCGAAAGAGACAGGCCCGATCGAACGGAGGAGGATCGGAGGTCGGTACCGTGACTTGTTCCTCAGGCGGGATCGTCAATGGAGCCCAGGCCATGTTGCCCGCTTCGGAGGACGAGTCGCCCGCATCCGAACCGAATGGCGAGAACATGATCACCCATCCGATCAACACGACCAAGCTGACGACGAGGACCAAGGCGCGACGGATGTTCATGAAGACTTAGCCCAAAGTAACGGAGAAGGTGGCCTGACGGATCACACCAGCGTCACGCGTTCAGCAGGGACCAATTCGCGCCCGGTCAGCCGTAGGAAGAGCTGGGTGGTCGCCACCACGTCCTTCTTGCAGTAGGCCGCGATCCGCTCGAGGTCCTTGTCCTCGTAGAACACGCGTGCCACATCCGCCCCGGAGATGTCGTCCTTCGGGGTGGGGATGCCCAGGATGTGGGTGAGCAGGGCCAGCGAGGTGTAGGCCTTGCGGTCGCCGAAGCTCCACAGGTTCATGGTGTCCAGGTGGCCCACCTCCCAAGGCTTCAGGCCGGCGATGTCCAACAAGCGGGGTAAGGGGATGTGGTTCACGACGCAGCGCCGCGCGATGTAGGGGAAGTCGAACTCCTTTCCGTTGTGGCCGCATAGCCAGTGGTCGTCGGAGTTGTAGTGCTTGTCCAGCAGGTCAACGAATTGGCGCAGCACTTCGGCCTCGTTGTCGCCGTGGAAGGAGGTGACACGCATGCCGAGGCCATCCTTGCCTTGGTTCAGGCTACCCACGCCGATGCAGATGATCTTACCGAATTCCGCGAGGATCCCCCCTTTCTCACTGTAGATCTCCTCGGCGCTTTTTGCGTTGCGCCCCTGTTCGAAACGGGTCTTGTCGCTGAAGAGCTTGGCTGTTCGCTCGTCCAGTTTCTCCCAGTCGTATTCCTGTGGTACGGTCTCGATGTCCAGAAAGAGGATCTTGCTGAGGTCGCGAGCGTGGTCGGGACGCATGGGGTGGTGCTTTGGTTGGTGGGATGCGGGTCGGGTACGCTTAATATCATTCAAACCACTACTCGATCATCACGCCGCGCTTTTCCATCAGCGGTATAGTGGTGAAATTGCTCTCGTCGATGCTTCCGGCGAGGAAGATGTACTTCTTGTCGAAAAGCTTCTTGCCGATGTAGAAGCTGAGCCAATACTGGTTGCTCAGGGCGAAGACATCCTCCACGATGCGTTCGATCCTTGCCCAGCTCTTGGGAGCCAGGGTATCGAGGAAGTGGCGCATTTCGCTGGTCTTGCGTGCCTCGCCTTCGAGTTCGCCGTAGCCGCGTGAACTCACCAGCACATTCTCCATGGGCGTTTCCTTCTGGTTCACGAGGTACACGAACCAGCCTTCCGACCCGTCCTCATCCAACTCGCGCACCACGGCCATGGCCACGCCTTCCACTTTCGGTTCGTTGATGTCACTCAGCATGCTACTTCCGTTCGCCCTCTCCGGACAGGAACAAAGATCGTGGATGCGGACCTTAGCGTGAAGCCAGTTCGCGCGCGATGCTGATCCACTGGAACACATCGGTGGGGTGTCCCTCCTCGTTCACTTCCTCGCGTTTCATGCCGGTGCGCACGAAGACCAGGTCCTCGTGCGGGATCACCACCACGTATTCACCATGGAAGCCGCGGCAATACCAGATCGGCTGTCCATCGATATCCGCCAACCACCAGAAGTAACCGTAGCGCTTGTTGGGCTTGCCCTTGTCATCGAGGTCGGCGGGCGTGATGGAGGCTTTCCAGTATTCGCGCGGCACGATCTGCTTGCCATTCCACATGCCGCTGTCGAGGTACAATTGCCCGATCCGTCCGAAGTCGCGCGCGGTGGCGTACAAGCAGCAGAAGGCCTTGAAGTCGCCGTCCTCGGTGTCCTTGCCCCAGTAAGCGTCGTGCTCGCAACCGAGCGGTCCCCAGATCTTCTCGCGCACCAGTTCATCCAAGGGGCGGCCATAGGCGGATTCGATCACCTCGGACATGATCTGCGTGCTGCCGCTGATGTAATCGAACTCCTTGCCCGGCTCGTCCCGGCAGGGTTGCATCAAGCTCAGTTCACGCACGTTCGTGCCGTAGTAGCCCATGGCATTGTCGCTGAAGGGGTTCGCCCCGCTCTCGCTCCAGTCCAGACCGGTGCTCATGGTAAGCAAGTGGTACAGGTTGATCTTCGCATAGCAGCCCTCCTTGTATTCGGGAATGAAGTCACCCACGGGTTGGAACACATCGCGGATCTTGCCTTCACCCATGGCAATGCCCGTGAGCACACTGATGTAGCTCTTGGCCACGCTGAAGCTGTTGCTCACGCTGTCGGCATCCCAGCCGTTCCAGTACTGTTCGAAGATCAGGCTGTCGTGCTGGAACACGGCGAAACCGACCGAGTACAGGTCCTGGAGGGTCTTCTCCTGCTCCGGCTGCAGGGTCAATTTGCCATAGCGCTCGCCAAGTGGCCATGGCTGTGGCGCATCGGCCGGGATCGTTGAATAGGGGAAGAAATCGCGATCGTCGATCTCGGGGGAGTTGCGGCCGATCAGATAGGTATAGCGCACCCCGCGCACCAAATGGTCGTTCCCGGTGATATAGGCCAGTACGATCAGACCACCGACGATACCGATGGTCCAGAGGAGGAGTTTGCGAAGGATGCGCATGGGGATAACTATGCTACGAAAGTACCGGTCCGCTTACCAACTCCACATCAAAAAGGTCCGCCAACTCGAGCTTCAGCCGGCTCTTCACCTCTTCCATATCCAACAGGCCGCCCAGCTCTTTCGCCATGCAGGTCACACCCTTGTCGGCGATCCCGCACGGAACGATGTTCTCGAAGTAGCTCAGGTCCGTGTTCACGTTGAACGCGAAGCCGTGCATGGTGACCCATCGGCTGGCACGGATCCCGAAGGCGCAGATCTTCCGGGCCTTGAAGGGGTCTTCCCAGTCGAGCCAAACACCAGTGAGGCCCTCGATGCGGCCGGCTTTGATGCTGTAAGCTTCCAAAGTGCCGATCACGGCCTCCTCCAAGGTTCGCAGAAAGCGGTGGATGTCGGTGAAGTGGTGGTCCATATCGAAGATCGGATAGCCGACGATCTGGCCCGGCCCGTGGTAGGTGATATCGCCGCCGCGGTCGATGGGGAAGAACTGCACGCCCTTCTCGCGCATCTCCGCTTCGTTCAATAAGAGATGACTCTGCTTTCCGCTCTTGCCTAATGTGTATACGTGTGGGTGCTCGCAGAAGAGGAGGTGGTCCTCGGTCAGCACCTGTTCATCCTCCGGCACCTTGCGGTTGGCGATCTTCCGATCGATGGTGGCCTGGAAGAGCTTGGTCTGGTACTCCCACGCGGTGGCGTAGTCGATGAGGCCGAGGTCTTGGAAGTGGACTTTTCGCATATCGAGTTAACCGCAAAGGCGCAGAGCCGCAAAGGTCGGGCAGGGATGGGCAAGGCTGGTTGATCGCCCAAGCATGCGCTGGCCGTCAATCGGCAACCATCAAACCACAACCACAGGCCCAACCTCTTACTTCACCTCCGCCAGCTTCCCCTTCAGCATGTTGATCACCGCGATCTCGCTGGGGTCCACGCCTTTCTTCTGGGCCCAGTACAGGCTTACCCAGTCGCCGAGGTTGATGAGGTACAGCTGTCGAGCGAAGGAGGTGTCGCCCTCGCTCCACACTTCGTGGATATGCGGCGTGTACTTCTCGAAGATGCCCTTGTTGATCTCCATGCGCATCTGCGTGCGCTCATGGTCGGCCTTGTGACGGAAGATCACCACGGCGATGCTCTTATCGCCACCGGCCCATCCGACCAGTTCATTGTGGTTCATTTCCGGGATGGCGTGGTGCCAGCACAGCTCTTTGCTGTTCTCGTTCACCTGCTGCCGGAAACGGATGCTCACCGCTTCGGTGTTGGCCTCGCTGTAGATCACCAAGCGCTTGCCCACCAATTTCTCGGTGAGGTCCATCGCTGCCTTCTTGATGTCCTCCTTGTCCTCTGCCAGCTGTTTGGCCGCGGTGGCGATCGCTCCATCGAAGCCATCGCCGATGATGCCGAAGTGATGCAGCAGGAAGAATTGCTGCACCATGGAATAGGCCAACATGGTGCGGGGCGGATTCCCACCGGGGATCACGATATGGTCCAAGCCTTTGGCCTTCGCCATCTCCAGCATGGTGCCACCGCTGGTGACCACGCACACGCGTGCACCTTTCGCCAAGGCCTGCTCCATGGCGGCCAAGGTCTCCTCGGTATTGCCGCTGTAACTGCAGGCGATCACCAGGCTCTTGTGGTTCACATAGCCCGGCAGGTAGTAGTTGTTGTAGACCTCGATCGGGCACTTGGCCTCCTTGTGTACCAACTGCGCTGCGATGCGACCACCGATGCCGCTGCCGCCCAAGCCCGTGATCACCACGTTGCTGTACGGGCCGCCGGGGGATTTCAGAACAGCCTTGCGGCCGATCTCGAGTGCTTCTTTCAGTTGGCGGGGAAATGCGTCGATGAGTTGTTCCATGTTGAACGAATAGTGCTGGGTCAAAAGTAGGCCCGTGATACGAGATCAGCGGAAGAATGGTTAGCGCTTGTTCCGGAGCTTCCGAGCCGGGCGCTGACGGGTATGGAACACGCGAATGACGGTGATGAGGTCTTTCTCAACGGCGAATACCACCAGATATGGAAATCGCTCAAGTGGAAATTGACGTAGCCGACCTTTGATGAGCGAGCCTCCCTTTGGGTGTTGCTGGATGAAGCGTAAGGTCCCGTGAAGCTCACCGATAAAGGCAATTGCCAAGGGCTGTGCGATCGCCGCGTAATACGCCTTCGCTTTGTTCATGTCCGCCGCCGCTTGAGGCGACAGCAGAACAGAAAGTGTCATTTGCTCAGGGACTTGAGCATCCCGGACCGGACCTCTTCCCACGGCAGGCTCTTGATGGTCCCCTTTTTCATGCCTTCGATGATCGCCTCGAACTCCTCGATCTCTGCTTTCGTGAAGCGCTGCTCCTGGCCAGCCATCAACACCTGATCGATGATGTCCAATGTCTTGGCGTCGGTGGTGTCCAACACGCGCTTGGCGAGTTCGATGCGCTTGTCCTGTAGTTTGCCCATGGTCCTGCGTGTGCCTCAAAGGTAAGGTCAGTAGCAACCATGCGGGTTGACCGAGGGCTGGTTACAGCACATTGAGCGGGGGGGCCAGTTCAAGAAAGAAGGCGCCTGAACTTGGTCCGATGGTTCGGCAGCTCTCCTGTTCTATGGAGTTGTGTGGTGTCTGTTGCGTACGTAACATGAGGTGCACGAGGAGTATACCTTCGCGACCTATTCAAGCCCGGCCATGTCCCAGACCCTTTCCGATCAAGAACTCATTCGCCGCGAAGCCCTTCAAAAGCTGCGCGCACTTGGCATCGAGCCTTTTCCGGCCGCCGAATTCCCGGTGACGCACACCGCCAAGGAGGTCAAAGGGCTGTTCAAGGAGGAAGGTGAGCCCGAGCAAGTGACGCTTGCCGGCCGGATCATGAGCGTGCGGGTGATGGGCAAGGCCAGTTTCGCCGTCCTGCGCGACCACAGCGGCGATCAGCAGATCTACGTGGCACGCGACGAAGTGGCACCAGGCGAGGACAAGGCGATGTACGACGAAGTGTGGAGGCACCTCTTGCACCTCGGCGATTTCATCGGTGTGCAGGGGCATGTGTTCAAGACCCGCACCGGAGAGATCACCGTGCATGTGAAGCAGCTCACGGTGCTCGGAAAGGCATTGCGCCCCTTGCCCGTGGTGAAGACCGATGATGAAGGGAAGGTGCACGACGCCTTCGTGGACCCCGAACAGCGCTACCGCATGCGTTACGTGGATCTGATCGTGAATGAAGGGGTGAAGGAGACCTTCTTGAAGCGATCGCGCATCGTTTCCGCCATGCGCGCTTCCATGGAGGAGGCCGGTTATCTCGAGGTGGACACGCCGGTGCTACAGCCCATTCCGGGTGGTGCCGCGGCGCGCCCGTTCGAGACGCACCACAATGCGCTGGATACGAAGCTGTACATGCGGATCGCGAACGAGCTCTACCTGAAGCGCCTGATCGTGGGAGGCTTCCAAGGGGTGTTCGAGTTCAGCCGGAACTTCCGGAACGAAGGCATGGACCGCACGCACAACCCGGAGTTCACTGTGATGGAGTTGTACGTCGCGTACAAGGACTACCAGTGGATGATGGGCTTCATGGAGCAGATGCTCGAGCGCGTGGCCACCGCGGCGAATGGCACACCCAGCGCCACTTTCCAAGAGAACACCATCGAATTCAAGGCGCCGTTCAAGCGCATCACCATGTGCGGGTCGATCAAGGAGAAGACCGGCAAGGATGTGCTGGAAATGGACGAGGCCGCCTTGCGTTCATTGTGCGCAGCGAACAACATCCATGTGGAACCGAGCATGGGCAAAGGCAAGTTGATCGATGAGCTCTTCAGCGAGCTCGTGCAGCCTGAATTGATCCAGCCCACCTTCGTGATGGACTTCCCGGTGGAGATGAGCCCGCTGTGCAAGAAGCACCGCGAGGACCCACGCCTGACCGAGCGCTTCGAACTGTTCGTGAACGGCTTTGAACTGGCGAATGCATACAGCGAGTTGAACGACCCGATCGATCAGCGCGAGCGCTTCGAGGAACAATTGAAATTGCAAGAACGCGGCGACGACGAGGCCATGTTCATCGATCGCGATTTCCTGCGCGCCTTGGAATACGGCATGCCGCCGACCAGTGGCGTGGGCATCGGCCTGGACCGTTTGGTGATGTTGCTGACCAACAACCCGGCAATCCAAGAGGTGCTGCTGTTCCCGCAGATGCGGCCGGAGAAGTTCGATCGAGATTAACCGCAAAGGCGCTAAGGCGCAAAGCTGCTTTTCGCAAGATCCTCAGCGACTGTGCGCCTTAGCGGTTGATGTTCATCGGTTCGCTCTTTCGACCTTGCTCATCACGTCGCCCACCTGCAGCTGCCACACCACATCCATCCCACTTACCACTTCGCCGAAGCGTGTGTAGCGGCCGTCCAAGTGCGGGGCGGCACTGTGCGTGATGAAGAACTGACAACTCTCGGTGTCGCGGCCGGCCGATGCCAGACCAACGGAACCGGCCGTGAAGAGCTTGCGACCGATCTCCGTTCGCAAGGTCCAGGGCATACCGCCGTATCCATCGCCGCGTGGGCAACCGCCTTGCACCACGAAGCTGGGCACCATGCGATGAAAAGCCTTGCCGTTGTAGTACCCTGCAGTGACGAGTGAATCAAAGGCCAACGAACTTCCAGGGCATTCGTTCACATCGGTGGCGATGATGATCTCGCCCTTTGCGGTGCTGATGCGATAGCGCTGGCCTTGGGGTAGTTCACGGAGTTTGATCGTGTCGATCGGGTGGTTGAAGGAGGGTGGCCCATGCATAGGCGGCGGAAGGGCATCGCGCCTGGCAAGGGCGTTGCTTACCAGCCTGAAGGCCTCCAGGTCGCGGATCGGGTGGAGCGGTTCCATGGCGACCTGTTCCGTTCCGCGTGGAAGGAGCAGGCCGATCACTTCGGGCTCTTCCTCCACGAGCAGTTCGGCCACCGCGCAGATCAGTCCGGCGTCCTGCGTTGCTATGGCCGTCGATACCAAGTTGTGCAACCCAGCGTATTGCGCTTCGCGAGTGGCGTAACGGGACCGCATCATCGCCTGCCGCTCCGCCTTGACCATGGCTTGGAACGTTCCTTGCCTTTGCACAGAGGGGATGGTCGTGTCCATGAGCTGGGTCGAACGGTCTTCCGTGGACCAGAAATGTGCCGCCATTTCCGACCCTGCCGTGATCAAGGCCGCAGCGATATACGGCGATGCCGGGGCCAGTTCCCAAGCTGCAAGTTGTTTGCTTGCTTCCAATGCCGATGGACCTTCACCACCATGTCGGATGACGAGCCCGAGTAATGCGATCCGGATCATTGGATCGGACGTCAACTCCGCTTCGGATAGGCAATTGGCCGGATCCAAGTGTTCGCGGTGCTGCAGCGCTTCCAAAGCAGCTTGTCCGATACAGCCCGGGCCTGCCCAGTGGAACAACAGGCTATCGTACATAGGGTCGCCCACTTGCCCGAGGGTCCGTATCGCGTTCGGGATGATCACTTCCGGCTTGTCGGCGTCGGCAGAGAATTGAAGGAGCGAAAGGGCATCCGGTGTTCCCACGCGAGCAAGGCCACGGACGAGCATGGCTTCCACTTCTTTATCCGGTTCATTCTCGAAGAGGGCGAGGTATTCGGCAGCGATCGCTCGGAGCGTGCTATCCGGCAAGCGCCGCAACGCATCCGCTGCGCGCACCCTGTCCTGCCCCTTGTTCCGATCGAGAAAGTACAGGATCGCATTGGGGTCCTTCAGCATGTCATTGCGCTGTATGGCGAGGAATGAGGCGCTGAGCAAGGCGCGTTGAACAGTGGTGTCCTGTTCCAGTATGGCAAGCTCCGCCATGTCCACAATGGCGCTGCTGTCCGCAATGAAGCCCAGCGCGAATGCGGCAGTCGACCGCACACGGGCATCGTGGTCCTTCAGTGCGTCAAGAAGGTATGGGATGGACGCACTGTCCTGCACCGATGCAAAAGCCAATGCAGCCGCCTCGCGAACGGCAAAGGACGAGTCCATAAGTAGCGCGCAAAGTGCTTGCGTGTCCCTGTGCTCCTGCGCTTCCAGCACGAGTAACATGCGTGGGCCCGACCAGCGGTTCGGGGGCGCGGAAGGAGGCGGCGGCTCATTAGCGCACGCGCCTACGAGCATTACGGTCAGCGCGAACAGGAGGGCCCGCATGGATCAGCGCGCGGTACCCAGATCGATCGCGCGGCTGGACTTGAACAGGTTCGTCAGGTCATAGCCGAAGTAGCGCAAAGCGCCGAGCAGCACCATGGTGGCCGAGGCCTCGTCGATGTTCCCCACCAAGGGCAGATTGTCCGGCAGGAACTCGAACACCCCGAAGGTGGGGTTGATCAGATAGATGAAAGCGAGCATGCCCAAGAGGGCGACAAGGAGGTTCTTCATTGTTCCAAAAGTGTTGCAACCACCATACCAACGTCGGTTCTGAACTCCAAGGTACGTGCTGGGTATCTTCGTGGCCCATCCGATGAACACGCGAATCGTCCTTTTCTCCGCGCTGGCCCTTGTGCCGGCCGCGCTCTCTGCTCAGCTCATGCTCGACTCCGATGTGTTGGAGCAAATGAGCTATGATGTGAAATACCTCGCCAGTGATCGGCTCGAAGGCCGTGAAGCAGGCACCCCGGGCGAGAAGCTCGCGGCCGATTACATCGCGGCCAAGTTCGGGAACGCGGGCCTGATGCCTTATGGCGATAGCACGACCTACCTGCAGTCCTTCACCTTCGCCGCGGAACCCGTTCTGGGCCCCGATCAGTTCCTTCAGATCGGGCGTAGTACCGTGAAGTTGGATGAAGGCTATCGTGTGCTACCCTTCTCCGGCTCCGGCCCGGCCCGTGGCAAGCTCATGCGAGCAGCTTACGGTATACAGGCTGCCGACCTCGGGACGGACAATTACAAGGACCTTGATCCGAAGGGGAGGGTCGTGGCGCTTTCGATCAGCTCGCCGGACGGCATCCATCCACACAGCAAGTACCTGGCGTACCACGACCTGAAGGCGCGTGCGGAGAAAGCCGCTGAGCTGGGTGCCATCGCCGTGATCTATTACAACGATGATCCGACCGCCGAGGAGCCTGAGTTCGAGTTCTCGCCACGGGTCAAGAGTGCTTCCATTCCAGTGGTGTATTTGACCGGGGAGTCGCATTACCAGCTCGCGATCGACAACAATCCGGTGGTGTTGCGCACCGACATCCAACGCGCCGAACGTACCGCGTACAACGTGGTCGGCATGCTTGATAATGGGCAGGACAACGTCGTGGTCATCGGTGCACATTTCGATCACCTCGGCTGGGGCGATGAAGGTTCCTTGCATCGCGGTGAACCGGCGATCCACAACGGTGCCGATGACAACGCCAGCGGCATCGCGGTGCTCTTGCAACTGACGCGCGACCTTCTGGAAATGGACGAAGCGCGGAAGAACGACTACCTCTTCATCGCCTTTACCGGCGAAGAAAAAGGCTTGTACGGCTCGAACTATTGGACCAAGCACCCGACCGTTCCGATCGAGCAGTTGAACTACATGATCAACATGGACATGGTCGGCCGATTGGATAGTGCGGGTAGCATCGGCATCAATGGTGTCGGCACTTCACCGGCATGGAGCGCGGTGGACCATGTGCTCGTCGGCGACCTCAAGACCAAGACGACGCAGAGCGGGATCGGCCCGAGCGATCATACGAGCTTCTACCTGCAGGGTGTGCCTGCGATACATTTCTTCACCGGCACGCACGCCGATTACCATAAGCCCACCGACGATGAGGAGAAGATCAACTACGATGGGATGTTGCGCATCACACGCTATATCGAATCCTTGATCGTTTCGCTGAACGATGATGGCAAGCTCGAATTCACCAAAACAGAGGATGTCAACACCGAAGATGCCCCACGCTTCAAGGTGACGCTGGGTGTGGTGCCGGATTATATGTTCGACGGTAAGGGCATGCGGATCGATGGCATCACCGAGGGCAAGCCCGCCGCGAACGCGGGGCTGAAGGTGGGCGATGTCGTCGTGAAGCTCGGTGCTCTCGAGGTCAACGACATGATGGGCTACATGAAGGCCTTGGCCGCGTTCGAGAAAGGCGCCACCGCGCCGATCGTGGTGTTGCGCGATGGCAAGGAACACCGCACAGAGGTCACTTTCTGATGGGCGCACAACGCATAGCCGTGATCGGTGCGGGCTCATGGGGCACGGCACTGGTGAAGCTCCTGAGCGGATCGCAGGAACAGGTGGGTTGGTGGGTGCGCAAGGAGGCCACCATCGCCCACATCATGAAATACGGCCATAATCCGGATTACATCAGCGCGGCCCAGTTCGATGTGGACAAGCTCTCCATGCACCACGACCTGCATGCCGTGGTCCGCAATGCCGATATCCTGGTGATCGCCGTTCCCAGCGCCTTTGTAAAGCGCACGCTCGATCAACTCGAGTCCGGTGAGTTGAGCGGCAAGCGCGTTTTCAGCGCTGTGAAGGGCATCGTGCCCGAGACCAACCAGATCGTGGGTGAATACCTCTTCGAGCATTGGGGTGTGAAGGAGGATGCCTTCGGTGTGATCTGTGGTCCTTGTCATGCGGAAGAGGTGGCCATGGAGCGACTGAGCTACCTCACCATCGCTGGTCGTGACCCGGAGCTGACCAACATCATGGGCGATGCATTGAGCGGCCGTTTCCTGAAGACCACCTTGAGCGACGACATCTACGGTACTGAATACGCCGCGATCCTGAAGAACGTCATCGCCGTGTGTTCCGGCATCAGCGTCGGGCTCGGTTATGGCGACAACTTCCGTGCGGTGCTGGTGAGCCGGGCGATCCAGGAGATCGAGCGCTTCGTGGCGGCCGTGCATCCGATCGATCGCGACATCAACGAACCGGCCTACCTCGGCGACCTCTTGGTAACGGCCTATTCCGCCTTCAGCCGTAACCGCGAGTTCGGGAATATGGTAGGTAAAGGATATAGTGTGAAGGCCGCTCAGATGGAGATGAACATGGTGGCCGAGGGCTACTACGCGGTGAAGTGCGTGCACGAGATCAATCAGAAGTTGAATGTCGACATGCCCATCTCCGAGGCGACCTACCGTATGCTCTACGAGAAGATGGCGCCGATGATCGAGATGCGACTGCTCAGCGAGAAGCTGGCGTAGCCCCTTTTCCATACTGAGACCCTGCCGATCGCAAGGGGCAAGTCCTATCTTGCTTGCTCATGCGCGTGGTGCAACTTCTCATACTTGGTGCGCTCGCCGTAGTCCATGTGGCCAACCCGGCCCGGGCCCAACACTTCGCTCCATCCGAAGCGGATAGTCTTGCGGAACGCTTATCGGGCCATGCGATCGAGGATTATGAGAGCACCTTGCCCATTGCGCGCGCGCTCTACCAGCACTACCGGGGGCGAGCCGACACGTGTAGAATGGCAGAGGTGAGCGTGGCCCTCGGCTCGTGCTACGATGCCATGGGAACCTTGGATTCCGCCTTGTTCGTACTGTTGCGAGCGAATTCCTGGACCGAACGGGGTTGTGCGGTCGAACTGCCCTTTCGGGTCGCGTTGAACCTCTCTTCGGTCTACCTGTCCCTTGGTGAATTCCAACGTGCGGATTCGATCTGTCGCTTGGCCCTGGAGGAGCTACAGAGAGGGCGCACGAGCGCCCACCAGACGGATCTGATGTTCAATCGGGCGGTGGCATTGGCCAGTCAAGGCGATCTGGATGGAGCGGACGCTGTGTTCGGCTCCTTGGAACGCGTCGCCCGTGAGCGCGGGTTGGTCAATGACGAGATCGATGCCATGCTGAACCGCGGTGCTTTGCGTGGTATGCAGAAGGATTACATCGGCGCCCGCTCCATCCTGGAGCAGGCCCTGGTCCGGTGTAAAGCCGTCGACTGTCCCACAAGGAACATCATTCTACAGAATTTGGCCGCCACGCTCGCTGAACTCGGGCAATTCGAGGACGCATTGGTCATGCTGGACAGTTCCTTTTCATTGTCACGGGCCAAAGGGGACTTGCAGCTGCAGGTCAAAGCGGTCGGTATGCGTGCCCTATACGCCCACGAGCTCGGTGATCACGAACGCGTGTGGACCGAGCAGGAGTTGTACAACACGCTGCGCGACAGTTTGCTCAACGTGGAGAAAGTGCATGCCATCAGCGATGTCCGCGAGAAGTACCAAACGGAAAAGCGGCTCAGGCAGATCAAGGAACTGGAGGTGGAGAACTTGGATGCCGAACTGCAACAGGCGCGTCTCAAGCGCACGCGCAACATCTACCTCTTCGCAGGTATAGCCGTGATCGGCCTGGCCGGCGGATTATGGAGCCGCTTGCGGTACGTGCACCGCTCACGCGCCGCCATCCAGCACGAGAAGGATATCAGTGAAGGCCTCTTGCTCAACATTCTGCCGGAGGAGGTGGCCGCCGAGTTGAAGGCCAAAGGCGAAGCGGAAGCAAAGTTGATCGATGAGGTCACTGTGCTCTTTACCGACTTCAAAGGCTTCACCGCATTGAGCGAAGTGCTGACACCAAAGGAATTGGTGAAGGACCTGCACGAGTGTTTCAGCGCATTCGACGCCATCATGGAAAAGCACGGACTGGAAAAGATCAAGACCATCGGCGATGCGTACATGGCGGCCGGCGGATTGCCCGTGCCCAATTCCTCCCACGCCATGGACGCCGTGCAGGCTGCGCTGGAAATGCGCGATTTCGTAGCGGCGGGCAAGGCCCGGAAACAGGCGCAGGGCTTGCCATTCTTCGAGGTCCGCATCGGGATCCACAGTGGCCCCGTCGTGGCGGGCATTGTCGGGGTGAAGAAATTCCAGTACGACATCTGGGGCGATACGGTGAATACGGCAAGCCGCATGGAATCTTCCGGTGAACCGGGAAATGTGAACATCAGTGGGGCGACTTACGAATTGGTGAAGGAAGGGTCGGGTTTGGTGTTCACCCCGCGCGGCAAAGTGCAAGCCAAGGGCAAAGGGGAAATGGAGATGTTCTTCGTTGAACGCGTGTTTACGCCAGGGGGCGATCGAACGTGAAAGGAATGAACGGAGCTTCGATCGGTACTGCATTGAAGTGGTTCGACCAATTACTTCAGTTCGTGAACGGGAGCGGTCCGATCCTGATCCTGTCCTTGTTTTTCGTAGCGCCTGATTGGGCTACGGCACAGGGGGGCCAGGAGCATCCGATCGATGGCGCCTTGTTACCGACGCGGACCACCTTGTTACAGATCGCCAGTGAGAAATGGACCGGTCTGCCGAAGAGCTATCGCCTTCCGGGCCATGTGGACCTGCGCGCGGATCTTCCGCCACCAGGCGACCAAGGGCGCCAGAACTCGTGCATCGCATGGGCCTTGGCGTATGGCACGAAGAGCTATCTTCAAGCAAAGAGGACAGGACTGGCGCCGGTGGACACGACCGGGCGTATGGACCCCACGCGCACATTCAGCCCCGCCTATCCGTACAACCTGACGAAGAAGGATTTCGATACAGCGGATGTCAAATGCTTGGGCAGCCACTTCGACAGGGTGTTCAGCGTGCTGGTGGAGCAGGGTTGTTGTACCTGGTCCGACATGCCTTATGATCCGGATCCGAAAGGCTGTTTCCAAGCGGTACCGGCGAGGAGCAGTGCAGTTGCATTGCGACACACGATGGCAACACCGTTGCGCGTGTCCCCGTGGGAGTTGGATCAGTTGCGTTTCCACTTGGCCCAAGGCACACCGGTATCCTTCGCAATGGGCATCGATACGGCGTTCAAGTATGGTGGGAAGCGAGCTGCTGTTTCTGGAGTTCCCTTCTCTTGGCGACCGGAATGTGCCGCTCCCATGCCCGGTAGCCATGCGATGCTCGCTGTGGGCTACGACGACGCCGACAGCAGCTTTCTGATCATGAACTCCTGGGGAACGGCATGGGGTGAAGGAGGATACTGCCGACTGCGCTACGATGTGTTCGATTGCCACGTGACCGAGGCCTATGTTGCCCGGGATCCGATGCCAGCACCCGAGGAGCCTGTCGTGTTCGATGAAGCGGTCGATAAGGCCACCAGCGGTAGGCGACTGAAAGCAAAGCTCAGCCCCGGCTCAACAGCGAATGTGAGAAGCCTCACCTTGGGTCTGGCACAGCACGACCCGGAAAGCGACCGGGTCCTGCTCATGGTGAGGGACACCTCGGCCAGCGAGGGGATCCAAATGCTGGACCTGATCGAGGACCGTCCGGTCCGTCTCTTCAACGGGGATGAAATGGTCACCGTGACCTACACGAAGGCCAGTAGAACGAACAATGTGCGCCGTATCAGGGCGCACATCGTTGCTGTGGTGGAGGACAAGGGCGTGGACCCTTGCGTGGAACGTGCTATTTCGCAGGCCGCTCGTATCCGCTCGGCTCGAGCGTCGCATCCGTAAGCTCTTCGTCAAGGCCATCGCCGGTGCGTTTCTTGACGAAGGTGTATTGGTGCGTATCGTTCCCGATCACGAGGTCGACCTCGGTGCTCCAACCGTCGCTGTCCACATCGCTCTGCTTGTACCAGACCTCCCAATATTCGGTGGTGGATGATTTCAGGGAGCCGTCGGCTGCGGTCTTGATCAACATCATGTCGTAGTTCGAAGCGCCCTTGGTCTTCCAGCTGCCCGAGGCGCCGACATCCACTTTCACTCCGGCCGGGGTGGTGATACCGAGCACCATGCCATACATGCCGGGGTTCGAGTTGGTCAACATGCCTGCCACCTCTACCGCATAGCCCAATGGAAGGGATTTTGGGCTGGTCATGTCCACGCCGATGCTTGCTTTCAGGTTCGAGGGCTTCGTGGTACCCAGTGGTGTTTGTCCTTGGATCGTGCTTAGTGCCATGATGATTAAGATGTTACAGGGTTAATGTTCCGATCGAGATTGCAAGTTGATCATCCTCAAGGCGGTATGCAATACCCACAAAGGATGATAGCGGTCATTATGGGTTGATATGCTTTTCCGACTTCCGTCATATATGGATCGGTCAGGCCTAAGTAGTTTGCGCCTCCGAACCCGAATTGTTTCGGGCCACTGTATCCTTATAGGAATGAATTCACGAACCAAGACCGGGTACCTCCGGTCGACACTTCTCTGGGTGGCACTTTCGCCGCTCTTCACTGCCGCCCAAACGCTTGTTCCGGCCCATTCCGCTGGTTGCGGGTTCGACCGGGTACATGAACAGCGACTACTGACGGACCCCCGCTATGCTCACAGAACTCAGGTCTTTGAAGGGTTGGTGCTCGCACCGGGCGAGGACTGGACCCGTGGTAGTGGCCCCTTTGTTGTCCCTGTGGTGGTGCACATCATGTCCGATGGCACCGCGCTCACGGAGTTGTCCGATGATCAGGTACGTTCGGCGATCGAAGCCCTGAACCAACGTTTCCGCAATGTCCCGGGTACGATCGGTGACGGCAGTGGGGTGGACCTCGGAGTGGAGTTCGCCTTGGCCGCGCGCGACCCCAATGGCAATTGCACGAACGGCATAACGAGGTACGACCTGAGCGGAAACCCGGACTATGCACAGTACGGGGTGGCCGATGGGGGCAATGGTATTTCCGATTTCGACCTGAAGGACTTGGACCGTTGGGACCCCTTGCGCTATTACAACATCTGGGTGGTGTCGGAGATCGACGATAACAACGGTGGGAGCGGGACCCAGGGATATGCCTACTTCGCCTCGGCCCATGGAGAGCCTTACGATGGCATGGTGGTCCTGGCCAACAGCCTCAAGGACCATACGAGCATTGTGTTGACCCATGAGTTGGGCCATGCGTTGAACCTGTTCCACACTTTCGAAGGGGACAACGACGGCACGTCCTGTCCGCCGAACGCGGATTGCACCACGGACGGTGACCGGGTATGCGATACCCCGCCGCACATCCGTAGCCCGTCCACCTGTCCCGCAGGCGGCACGAACGCATGCGATGGCGGTTCCTCCAATACCCTTTTCGTATACAATTACATGGATTATTCCAGCTGCAGCGATGGGTTCACGAGTGGGCAGGCCGCTCGAACTGCACCCGCGCTCACCGTGCAGCGCGCCTCCCTGCTTGCAGTGAACGGAAATCTATCGCTCGTGCCGCCCTCTGGATCCGCTCCCATCATGGACATCCACTCCAGTAGCACGTTGCTTTGTGGCGTTGGACAGGAGGTCGCTTTTTACGATTACTCCACCTGCATTCCGAACACCTTCCTGGGGAACACCGCTTTTCCGGGCATCACCTTCAACTGGACCGTCACCAATGGTGTGGTCACCTATACTTCAACGGACCATAATCCTACCTTCACCTTGGGGCAGACGGGGGTTTACAACGCAACCCTTGCCATCACCACGGCGAACGGCACCTTCAGCCGGACCGAACAAGGGATCGTGCTGGTGGCGGCAGCGCCGGCCTCCGCCTGCACACCCACCACCGATAACGCCGGGAACTATGCGCAGACGGTGAACAACGTGTCGTTCAACACGATCGACAACTCCACCAGTACCGTCACGAACACGGACTACACGGACTTCAGCTGCTCCCACAACACCGTGGTGGCCGTGGGTGGAACGTATGCCTTGAGCATCGCCTTGCGGGCCGGTGGCACGGATGCGGAAACGGTGAATGCATACATCGACTACAACAACAACGGTGTGTTCGAGGATCCCAGCGAGCTGGTGCTCAGCGGTTCACAACCCGTGAACAGCAGCGGCACGGTGAACGCCAACGTCACCATCCCGGGCGGGGCGGTGACCAATACCCTGCTGCGCTTGCGGGTCTACGGCGAAACCGGCCCTCTTAGCGCGAGTGGACGCAACTGTGCAGAGCCCCTTTTTGTCGGTGATGTGGAGGACTACGGTGTGTACATCTCTAACAGCACTGCAGCCGTGTCCATCGCGGCGTCACCGGGCAGCACGATAACCTACGGAACGCTGGTCACCTTCACCCCCACACCAGTGAATGGTGGTGCTGCACCGGGCTATACATGGTTCAGGAACGGCGTGGTGGTCGGAAGCGGCACAACCTATCAAGCAAGCGACCTATTGCCGGGCGAGTCGATCCACTGTGAAATGGCTTCGAACCTTACCGGCGTGATCGGGTCCCCGGCCCTTTCGAACACGATCTCCATGACCGTGACGGGGCCTCCGCTTTCGGACTTCACTGCATCCCAGCTTTTCGGATGTGCGGGTTCCAGCCTCACGTTCACGGACGTCTCGTTGCTTTCACCCACCTCTTGGTCCTGGAGTTTCCCCGGTGGCACGCCTTCGACCTCGAATGCGCAGAACCCGGTAGTGGTCTATGCCGCGCCAGGAACCTACACCGTCACGCTTATCGCATCGAACGGCTCCGGCACAGGAACCACTGCTACATACACGGACCTGATCACCATCAGCGCTGTGCCACCAGCAGCCTGTTCCGTTACGCGATCGAACACCCCTGTTGCCGGGATCGGCATCACGAACGTGACATTGGGAGCGATCGACAATGACTCACCGTATGATGGAGCCGTCATGAACGACTACGCGTGCGTTGCGATCGCGACCCTGGAACCATCGACCAACTACCCGATCACTGTTCGGGTAGGAAGCGCAAACTCCCAGTGGGTAAGGGTGTATATCGATTACGACAACAGTGGGACCTTCAGCGCTGGAGAGCTCGTGTTCGCACCTGCGAACGGAACCGGTCTTCGCAGTGGCAACTTCACCACACCCGCATCCCCCACGACCGGGTCCTTGCTTCGTATGCGTGTGATCACCGACTTCGTGAACACGACCCCAGGTGCGTGTACCTCGCCGTTGCAGTACGGCCAGGTGGAGGAATATACCGTATACTTCGATGTCCCATCAGAGGTTGAGGTGGCGCTTCGTGTGCACTTGGACGGCCCATACCAACCGACGACCGGCTTGATGAACGATGCACTGCGCACCAACTCCCTGATCCCGACGATCGAGCCATACAGCGCTTTGGGCTATGCTTATGTCGGAGGGGGCACGACCACGATCCAGCCTGCGGTGCTTGCTGTAAGTGGCAGCAACGCGATCGTGGATTGGGTGGTCGTTGAATTGCGAAGCACGGCCACGCCGGCCGCGGTTATAGCGAGCAAGCCGGCATTGCTGCAGCGCGATGGCGATGTGGTGAATGTGGACGGTGTATCACCGGTGTCCTTCGATGTAAGTCCGGGTAATTACCACGTGGCGATCAGGCACCGGAACCACTTGGGGTGCATGACGCTCGGTGGTGTAGCCCTCACTTCGACCCCGACCACCGTGGACTTCACTTCAGGGGCTACCAACACGTGGGGCAGCGATGCGCGAAAAATGGTCCTGGGCAGCTTCCCGACCAATGCACTGTGGCCCGGCGATGTCTCGTTCGACCACGAGGTACTCTATACCGGAGGTGGCAACGACCGTGACATCATCCTGCAAGCGATCGGCGGCAGTGTGGCCACGAACATCGTACCGGGCTACCTGCCAGCGGATGTCAACCTGGATGGACAAGCGATCTACACCGGTGGTGGGAATGATCGTGATATCATCCTCCAGACCATCGGAGGCGTGATCCCGACGAGCTCGCGCACGGAGCAGATCCCCTGACCGATATCACCATTGTACGAAGGGCCGATCCTGTGTAGGGTCGGCCCTTCGGGCGTCCGAACGGGCTTGCATGCCGGGGGCCTGCTGTAACCTTTCCCTAACTTCTGCGACTATCCCTTCAGAAGCCAAGCGCCGCGCCGTGTCCAACGTCAAACAGACCGCCTTCATGCAAGCCTACGCGAAGTGCCACGAGCCCTTCGTTCGCTATTGTTCGGCATTGGCATATGGCAAGATGGCGGCGGACGACCTCGTGCAGGATGTGCTGTTATCGGCTTACCACAAGTTCGATGCGATCGAGAAGAAGGATGAACTGCTGCACTACTTGGTGCGAGCGGCGCGCAACCGGGCCATCAGCATCTGGCGGGTCCGGCGGCGGAACGAAGCGATCTGTGAGAAGCAGGCAGCTCGGCTGATGGAGCGTGGTGCAACAGCGGAAATGCTTGTTGATGTGGGCATCGTTTATGGCGCCCTCGATCGCCTGCCCAACGACCAACGCGAAGCCTTGGTGCTTTTCGAGATCTCGGGGCTTTCGATGGCCGAGATCGCCGACATCCAGAACTGCTCCGAAGGTTCCGTGAAGACCCGTGTGAGCCGGGCTCGGGCCAAGGTGCGCAAGCTCCTCGAAGGAAAAGCGGCCAGCGGATCGCCGGAAGTGTTGAACGTAATGAAGACCCTACTGCTATGAACCCGCAGGACGCCACCGACAAGGCCTTCGAGCTGCTACGGGAGATCCCCGTTGAAGTGAGCATCGAGGACGTGGGAGCCATGGTGGCCACCTTTCCGCTGCTGCAACCCACGGGATCCTGGTTCAGCAACATCAACCTCAATTCCATTCTCATGACGACCGCAGGCACCCTTCTCATCGGCAGCAGCATCTACCTCATGAACACCGCCGCACCCATCCCGGAACCGCCAATGGCGAAGGCCGTGGAGCCGGCCGTGGAAATGGTCGAGGAGCCGCTCGAGCTGGTCGAAGAAGCAGTGGTCTGGTCCGCGCCCCCAGAAGCACCCAAGGAAGTAGCGCATGTTGTGGTCCTGGAGCCTATGGAAACGCAGGAGGAGATGGACCATGAGCCGATCCCCGTGCCCGAACCACCGCTGGAACGAGCGGCGCTCGCGCAGGTGTCATCGGGGCCATCGGCACCTGTTGTCAGCAGTGGGGTCTTCGTGGATCGGGGCAGAAGGGAGTTCCCGTTGAACGGGTTCACCGGTGTGAAGGTCATGGGTTCGATGGAGGTGGTGATCGCCCAAGGCCCGTTCGCTGTCTTTGCGGAAGGGGATGCTGAACTTGCCGATCAACTCGAACTGACAGTGAGCGACAGGACATTGTTTGTTAACACACGAAAATGAAAGAACTCAGGTAATGGTAACAGTTGCAACCGGTCGGTAACGGTATTGGTGAGCATGCCCGAACTGCAACGTGTGGAACTGGTCGGCTCTGGCGATGTGCAGATGACCGAGTTCACGAACATGCGATCCATGGAACTGGATCTTCGGGGCTCGGGCGACATGCGCTTCGCCACCTTCCGAGGCCTTGGCACCTTGGCCGTGGCCTTGGCGGGCTCGGGTGATATCATCGGTGAGGATGCCGAGGTATCGGGCGTGACGCGGATCACTTTGGCCGGTAGTGGTGATGTGCGCTTGGCAGGTCGAACGGGTACCATGGAGGTGAGCGTTGTGGGCTCCGGTGATGTGGATGCCAGCGAACTACGCTCGGGAAGCTGCGAAGTGAAGGTGACCGGTTCCGGTGATGCATACGTGAATTGTTCCGGCAGGCTGACACGAGAGGTGGTCGGCAGCGGCGAGGTGCATGATCACGGAGGAGGTCACGGACGCGACCGACCTGACACGTATTGATCCTTCCGTGGAACGCACGAACCGGATGGTCAGGGTGTTCAAAGCGTTGCAGGCATCGGGTCGGAACGGTGCGATCAGGATGATGCGTGGGCTCGCTGTCCGGCTCACTTTCCATGCGGATACGAGGGGAGCTTCCGCAACGCGCTCACCGGCAGGAGGGACGGGCATCGTAAAATGCGCTGTGACCTACATGCCGATCTCAGGAGAAGTATCCGGAGATCAAGGAGATCTTCTCCTTATCGCAATGATGGTCATTGCAGCCGCCCTGTTGATCAAGGCAAAGTTGAAGAACCCTCCCGCGCCCTGATCACTGGCCTCGCCGGGTGCGACCGGACCTTTCTGCGGATCAGTACCACGGCCAACAAGGCCGCCGAAGCAATGAGCATCCAGATCCACCAGGCGATGCCATTCTTCATGTCGGCGATCGGCGAGGGATCCCCGACCAACACAAGACCGGCCCAGTAATACGGCAGTGTCAATTCATCCGGCGCGTTGGCCAGATGATCCAGCTTTGCTTGCCGCAAGGCCTCATGTTTCGGCATGCCATCGGCCAAGTATTCGTAAAAGCTGGTTATGATGGTCGATGACACTTGTTCATCGATGCCCCAAAGGGACATGACCAAGCTGGGACAACCAGCGTACGCGAAACTGTAGCCAAGGGAGCGCACACCTTCGGCTTCGTCGTTCTTTCCCGTACCGGTTTCGCAGGCGGTGAGCACAGCGAGTTGGGCGCGCAGGTCCAATTCATAGATCTCGTAGGCATGGAGGTAGCCATCGGCCTCGGCGTCCACAGCGCTACCTGTTCTACTTAGCACAAGGCGCGAATACATCGGCGATGTCGCGTTCATTTCCGCATGTGTACCGAGGTGCAGAATGCCATATTCGTGCGCCGAAAGCCTGAACGCAGGCTCGCTTGCTGCGTCGCCCACCATCACGTTCGCAGCGAGCAATGTGCCCAATGTCCGTGCGGTGCTCACGGCGAACGGCTGCCGCACGAGACCAAGGAATTGTCGATCGATCAAGGCACTATCGGCGACCTCCGTTCGGTATCGCTGTTTCATTTCATCACTGAACCCCGGGGCCAAGGCCAAGGTGCCCGACTTTCGGTCACGCGCCAGATCCGCGAACTGCAGCGCCGTGGTGGCACTTAGCAGGTAGGCGATACTGTAGCGTTGAAGCAACGAACTCGATCGCACTTGATCCGGGTCGGGGGAGGCAAGTAGCGTTTCGAAATTCACGGTGTGCAAGGCTCCGTCCGGAATGATGAGCAACTCCTTGCATCCGAGCGATCCGTCCAGCGGTGCGAAAACCAATTGATGCAGGTCGTATGCGGCGTTCGCATATGCGTTCCGGTCACGGAGAGCGATGCTTCGGTTCAGGGTGGCCACCTTCTCTGCAAGGTCGGCTCCCGGAAGACGTTGGATGAAAAGCACTTCAGTGCCGATGATCAGTGCATAAAGGTGGTTCTTGGTACGGACGTATGCGAGGAGCTTACGGTCCGGTGTGAGCAAGCGCTTCCGCACATCCTGAACGCGGATCCCGGTGGCACCGAAGCGCAGCGCGAAATAGCGCGGATAGGTGCGCTCCATATAGGCGAGCAACTCGGCGTAGGCCTGCTCTTTCTTGACGATCTCGGCAATGGAGATCCGGTCGTCCTGATCGATGTCGAGCGCATTGACCAGCGCTTGTTCTTGTTCAATGATCGAGTCCGGGACCTCGGCGAAGCGTAAGCCGGTGAATGCGTTCAAGCGGCTCTTGAGAAGTATGGAACGGTCGGCCTCGGAAAGCGAGAGGAACCGATCCGCTGATGCGATGGAAGGGTCCTTTTCGTAGGCTTCAAAGGCCAGGTCGATGGCCAGATCGAACAGCCGTTTCTGGGCGCCGATCAGTTGTAGTTTGGAATCATCATCGCCCAAGGCTGCGCGGTTACGGTCCAGCGCGGTAATGGCGAGGTCCAGCTCTTCGTTCCACCGGTTGATGGCGCTTCCTTTTCCCAGAGCGCGTTCGGCCATCACTTTCCAATACACGGCATCGGGCAGTAGTTGTGGTTCCGAGAAGGCGCGTGGGATGGATGAGCTTCGGAAGGCCTCCACACGTTCGCGCAACAACTCAACGGCGGAGGTCGCATACCCGAGTGCCGCCTCGTGGTCGTCGTGACCGTATGCTGCGGCGGCCAACAGCACATCGGCCAAGGCCACTTTGTGGTGCTTGGGGCCATTCATCTCCACGCGCATCGCACGCGCCCGCTGTAGGTCGGCCATCGCCTCGTGGTAGCGGCCCGTGCTCAAACGCAGTTCGGCACGCTTCTGCAAGGCGATCAGGGTGTTGATGTCCTTCGCTTCGCCATTCATGCTGCCCAATTCCAAGCTGCGGGTGTAGAGTGAATCGGCCCGTAGCGTATCGCCTTCCATGTAGGCGATCTCCCCGAGCTTGTACGTCGTTCGCACGGACTCCTCGCTGCGCGGTCCATAGCGAACGTTAGCCACGGAGAGGTAGTTCCTCAGCATTTCCCCGGCACGATCGTAAGCACCGGCGCTAAGCTCCAGGTCCGCCATCCGTTCTTTGATGCCGTGCAGTTGTGGGTCATCCGGCTCCAGCACCGACGAACGGTCCTTCCAGGCCAGATCGAGCAGTTCGCGTGATCGTCCCAGATCACCAAGTTCGTAATACACGGTGGCCATGTTGACATAGGCACGAGACCGCGTCACGATCATTTCGTCGCGTTGGAAGGGGTCCTTGGTGGAGTCGATCAGTTCCGTGCAGATGGCCATGCTGCGTTGGTAGTACATCTTGCTCCGGGCGAGGTCCCCAGCGCTTTGCCACATGATACCGAGATTCCCGTAGGCACTCGCCTTCCGGGCCACGCTCGCATCATCCCGTTCGTCCTTCAATACATCCAAGGCACGCTCGTAGTACACCTCCGCCTCGCGGATCCGGCCCAAGTGCCAGTAGGCCACGCCAATGGCGTTGAGCGTCTCCGAAAGCTGAGTGGGCGGAATGGAATCACTGCTTTCGTAGACCTCGAGTGCGGCCAGTGCATACTTCGCCGAACGCTGATGATCGCCGATCAAACTGCAGTCGAATGCCACATAATGCCGGGCACGACCCCGTTGCGCTGCTGGTAGACCCGGGGGCCTGTCGGCGACCACCATGGCCAAGGAATCGACACGCACGCATTGCTTCGGTAGCCCCGCTTCGTAGTATATCCAACTGAGGTCGAACAAGGCCTCCAGTTCGTGCAAGGCATTGCTGCGTTGTTTCACCATGGCGAGGATCCGCTCACCCGCCGCAATGCTTGCGTTCACATCGGCCACTTTGCGATGGGCACGGGCGTACTTGTACAGATACAGGTGGATCGAGTCCTTCCAGACCGTGCCGGGTGCTTCCTTCAACTGCGCATCGATCGCGCGGATCGTGGCGGGATAGTTCTCCGCTTCGTACAGCTCGTTGATCCGCGTATGCCTTTCGGATAAGCGCTGCTCCGCTTGTGCATATATGCCTATAATGGAACAGCCGTAAAGGAAAAGCAGCAGGTACGCGCGCATCACTCCATGTGGCTCGTGATGGTCCGCACACGTTCGCCATACACCGGGTCGTTCTCCAGGTCCATTTCCTTCGCTTGCGCCATTTCACCCAAGCGCACGTATGCAAGGAAGAGGTACCAGCGTGAGCGTTCTTGAAAGACGGATCCGTTGGTACTGTTCACTTCCTTCAGCAAGGGAATGGCCGAGGTCACATCACCCTGGGCAAGCGCGGCACTGGCCATGAAAAAGCGCAGGGTGTCATTCGTGGGGTCCTTCTCCAGCAACGCGTTCCATTTGGTCTCGGCCTCTTTGAGATCGCCCAACTTGTACGCGACCATGGCATCTAGGAAGGCCGCGTTATCGCTAGTGCCCATCTCCACTGGTAAGCCCGGATCCGGAACGAAATGTGCGGCGAACTGGCGCTCCCCTTCGGTGTCACGACCCAGCCACCAAAGTGCGCCGACAATGAGCAGCGCGATGGCTGCGGCATACTTCAGGTAGCGCATGCGATCGGGATGGGAAACCGGCACATTGCCTGTATCCTCCTGGGCGATCGACCGCAGTATCCGCGTAATACCGCCCAGTTCGACGGCCTGGATGTTCTCGCGTTGCAGGGCCAATTCCTTCTGAAGCGTGACATCGTTCTGCAACTCGCGCTCGAACGCCGATCGTTCGTCCGCGGTCAAGCGATCCAGCACGTACGCTTCGATCATTTCGAAACGGGTCCTATCCAATGCGCCCTGGCTCATGCTTCTTGTTGGTCTTCACCGCTGATCTTCCTGCGAAATGCACGCAACTTCATCATGCAGCGGTACTTTATGGTGCGGATACTTTCCTCTTCCACCCCCATGTTGGCCGCGATGGTGGCGAGGTCCTTGCGTTCGAAGTAGAATTGGTCCAATACGGTACGGCACTTCTCATCGAGCTTGTCGTACACACCACGCAGGCGCACGATGCGTTCTTCAACATCGTCATGGAGCTCGGTATCCACCTGATCGACCCGCTCATCATGCACCACCTTCATGTGCCTGTGTGCTGCGGACCGGACAACATCCAGCCACTTGTTCTTGGCCACCCGAAATAGGAAGCCACCTGGATCGCTCTCCGCGTTGCTGTTGAATCGCCCCTCTTTCGCTTGCATCCACAACACGGTGATGGCCTCTTGGAACATATCCTGCGCATCGCTGACGGTCCCGCTGTTCTGCAACACGTAGCCGCGTACGGCGGGAAAGTGGGCCGTGTACAGCGCCCGGAGCGTGACCTGATCGTTCCGCTGAAGGCCGCTCAGCCAAGCGGGTGTGGAGAGGATATGGGGTGCGGTCTTTTCCAACGCGAATGCCGCTTGGTCCACAGCGTTGTGGAGTACGATAATACAGCGAAATGCGATGAAAGTCCATTCCTGACAAGGTGTTCATGGGTTTTTGTAGCGGTTATCACTCACTTATCGGCGATCACGCCGAATGTGAACAGGATGGAGCCTCTCACGAAGGGTGTTCACATCCATCTCGCGATCCCGATGTACTGCCGGATCATCCACCGAACCGGATCGATCGACCAACCCAAACGACCATGAACCAACGCATACTTTCTCTCTGCATCGGTATTGGCTTATTTACCGGCACTACCGATGCCCAACTACAACGCATTGTGCTGCAGGGCGCGGGTACACCGCAGATATTCACAGACCTCAGCGCGGCACTGGCCGCCTCACAGCCGAACGATAAGCTCTACCTCAGTGGCGGCAACTTCCAGGTAACGGGAAACCTCGTGATCGACAGGCCGTTGCACTTCATCGGCGCCGGCATTCATCCGGACAGTTCGTCGGTGACGAGCACCACAACCATCACGGTCGATCCTGTTGGTACCACGGGAGATATTGTCATCACTTCGGGTGCCAGCGGCAGCACCTTCACCGGCCTTGTCCTCGCACCTTACTACTACATCCAATACGGTACCGGTCTCGCCGATGATGACCCGACGGACCTGCTCTTCCAGCGCTGTCGGTTCCTGTCCCGTACGATCACATATTTCAACGTGACGGTCCCAAGCGCATCGAGCACCGTGTTCGATGAGTGCATCTTCAACCGTCATATCAACGGGTATATCGGTGGTTCCGGAACGTTCACCCGGTGTATCCTCGACTATCAGACCGGCACGTCCAGCGCCATCAACGGCTTCGGCATCCTGTCCATCGATCATTGCGTGTTCCTTGACGTGGAGGCCTTCCGCAACTCGCCGAACGCGACCATGGAGAACAGCATCTGCACGGATACGAACTATCCGGTCTACCAGAGCAACAACATCACGCTCACGAACTGCATCTTCAGCGGAACCACGTACACCGGGAACTCAAGCGGAGCAGTGGTCGTGAACTGCGCGCTGAACGTCCCAGTGGCCAGCATCTTCATCAACGAGACCGACCTGAACTACCAGTTCACCGATGACTTGCACCTGACGCCGGGAAGCGGTGGTATCGGTGGCGCTGACGACGGCACCGACATCGGCATCTATGGAAGCGGGACGCCTTACAAGCCCGGCGCGGTGCCTTACAATCCGCACTTCCGCAGTGCCGTGATCGCCCCTGCGACGAATGCGAACGGAGATCTGCCGGTGAACATCCGCGTAGCCGCACAAACCAACTGAGCCATGAGACACTTCATCCTCCTTGCCGCGCTCACGGCCTCGGGCTTTCTGCGCGCACAGACCATAACGGAATATCGCTACTGGATCAACGACGATCAAGCCACCCTCGCAACAGCCAGTATCGGACCCGCTGCAGCTGTGCAGTTGAACGCGATCCTTGCACTTCCCGCCTTGACCAAGGACTTCAATACTATCACGATCCAGTTCAAGGACAGCAACGGCGAGTACAGCGCACCACAGACCGCCTGGTTCACCAAGAACAGCGGGGCTGTGAACGGCTATCAGTATTGGATCGATGATGCGATCGGGAACAGCACCAGTGGCACCATCGGGCCGAACAATACGGTCAACCTCATCGCCGACCTGCCTACCGGTACCACCGGAGGAACGCACTTCTTCACCATCCGCTTCTCCTCCGCGAATGGCGGCTGGAGCGTACCCCTCACCACGCAATTCGACTTCTTCAACAGCGTGGAGGAGCTCACAGGTGTGAACGACCTGCTTCTTTTCCCGAACCCGGTGACCAACGAGTTGGGCCTACGCCTGAACGCGGCAGAGGCAAGCACGCTGAAGCTCCAAATACTCGATGTGAGCGGGGCGATTGTTCGCGACCTGTCCACCTGGAGCGTTGTCGGCACCACCTACCGCAACTGGGACATAAGCGACCTGGCCAGCGGTACGTACCTGCTGCGCATGAGTGACGGAGGTGGGTCCTGGAGCACACGCTTCGTGAAACCCTGAGCTCGTTCGTGCGATCGTTCACATCCGATGACCCATCTCGATAGAACGGTATCAGTGATCCATCTACAGCCCATAGCCCTACTGAAGGAAACCAAAACCCCACAACCATGAGAACCCTGAACAAACTACTCACCCTGGCAATGGCCCTCGTGGTGCCCTTGTGTACGAGGGCGCAAACGGAGATCGAGCCGAACGATGGGAGCACAACCGCCAACATGCTCACCTATAACACGGCAATGAGCGGCAGCATGGGTGCATGCAGCCCCACTGACAATTCCGGCGATTACTTCAGAGCCGATGTCACACAACAAGGCCAGCTGCGCGTGCAGAGCTCGATGTCCAATACCGGCACCACCGACCTGGAGGTGACATTCCGCGTCCGTCATTCCTCAACGGCCGTTCTTGCCACGTATACGCTCACGGCCGGAGCGAACGGAGTGCCCGTAAGTGATTCGTTTCAATTCCCCTGTCAAGGAGGTACGGGCACGTACTACATCACGCTGGAAAACCCGAGTACCACCGTCTGTACGAACTACTCGTTCAGTTACGACTTCGTCGCTCCGGTATTCGGGAACGACCCCGAGCCGAACGACGGTAACACGACCGCGGTGACCGTGCCGGTGAACACCCAGCAAGTAGGACAGATCAATTTCCACTACGGGGACAACAGCGACTATTACAGACTCGACCTACCAACGCACGGTGTGTTGAACATCCAGTGGGAAGCCGAGAACGTTGGCGCAAGCGGGACGGTCGCAGTGACCTTGCGCAATTCCTTCACCTCAGCCATCCAGACCTGGAACCTGCCTGTGGGGACCGGTTCTGTACCAGCATCGCAAACGGTGAGCATTGATTGCCGAAGCAACACCGGTTTCTACTATTTGAGCATGGTCTCCAGCAATTGCGGTGTCTCCTACCGTTTCAGCTACACGGTAACGCCGCCGGTATTCGCCAATGACGTAGAGCCCAACGACGGCAGTACCACGGCCATCGTGCTGCCTCACAGTCACCTGCCGAGGGTCGATCAACTTCTCCACCTACACGGAGAATTCGGACTACTACCGCATTGATCTGCCTACCAACGGTATCCTGAATATCAGCTGGCAGGCTGAACACGCCTCTGCCACACCTGGTACGGCGATCGTCACCCTGCACTCGAGCAGCACAGCGACGATCCAATCTTGGAACCTACCGGTCGGGGCAAGCTCGACCCCTCCAACCAGACGGTGAGCATCAATTGCAGGAGCAACACCAATTTCTACTACCTCTCGGTGGTGGGGGTGAGTTGCGGTATTTCCTACCGCCTCAGCTATACCGTGACGCCACCGATATTTGCCAACGACGCTGAGCCCAACGATGGCAGCACCACGGCCATCGTGTTGCCGCACAGCACACCCACGGACGGCCAGATCAACTTCTCCACCTATGTGGAGAACTCGGACTACTATCGACTGGACCTACCGAGCAACGGGATCCTGAACATCAATTGGCAGGCGGAGCACGCATCAGCCACACCCGGCACCGCCACCATCACGCTGCGCGCGAACAGTACAGCTGCTCTGCAATCATGGACAGTAGCTGTTGGGGCAAACTCCATCCCGGTGAGCGAGGCGCTGAGCATGAACTGCCGGGGGAACCAGAACTTCTACTACCTCTCCGTTGTGGGGGTCAGTTGTGGGATCTCCTACCGCTTGAGCTATACCGTCACCCCGCCGATCTACGCGATCGACCCCCCAACGGGCACGGGAACAGCAACTGCCGCGGTGATGCGTGTGGATTCCGCATCGATGCAAGGCCAACTGAACTTCTTCTACGGCCAGGCCAATGCGTACTATCGGGTCTACCACCAAGGGGGCCCCCTCGTTCTTTCCGCTCTGGCGGAGCATGCTGGTGCGTCGGCAGCGAACTATACGGTCGTTCTCCGCGCCGTGAGCACGGCCACGTTGCAGACCGAGGTCCGCTCGGCAGGAGGAAGTTCCGCGCCCTTGGCAGCAACGATCGACTTTGGTACGCGTCCGGCAGCGACATACTACGTCGAGGTGCTGAATACGCCCTGCGGAATGTCGTACGCCTTCAACTGCGATGATGCCGACGGGGATGGTGTGTGCAACTACTACGACCTCTGCGCGAACACCCCCACCGGCGAAGGCGTGAACACCAACGGCTGCTCCTGCTCGCAAGTGGTGATCGATGACGGTGATGTCTGCACACTGGATGAGTGCCTGAACGGCGATGTGACACACACCTTCCAGGATGCGGACAACGACCTGACCTGCGATGCGAACGACGGCTGCCCGAACGATCCGAACAAGGTCGCACCCGGACAGTGCGGTTGCGGCGTGGCCGATACGGACAGTGACGGTGACCTCACCGCTGATTGCAACGATGGCTGCCCGAACGATCCGAACAAGATCGCTCCTGGCATCTGCGGCTGCGGTGTGAGCGACGTGGACAGTGACGGTGACCTCACCGCCGATTGCAACGATGGCTGCCCGAACGATCCGAACAAGATCGCACCCGGCATCTGTGGTTGTGGCGTGGCCGACATGGACAGCGATGGAGACCTCACCGCCGATTGCAACGATGGCTGCCCCAACGATCCGAACAAGACCGCGCCCGGCAACTGTGGTTGCGGCAACCCCGAGCCTGGCGCCAACTGCGACGATGGTAACGCGAACACCACCGGTGATGTGATCCTAGCGAACTGCACGTGCCAAGGCACACCAATTGGTGCTACGGACTGCAACGGCGTCATCGGTGGCCCGGCACAACCGGGAACCCCTTGCGATGACCTGGACGCATGCACGGTGAACGACGTGTACACTGGCGCCTTCCCGAACTGTGGTTGCGCCGGCACCTTCGCCGATGCGGACAACGACGGCACGTGTGACGCGAACGACGGCTGCCCGAACGACCCGAACAAGGTCGCACCAGGCAACTGCGGTTGCGGCAACCCAGAGCCCGGCGCCAGTTGTGATGATGGCAACGCCAATACCGTTGGTGATGTGATACAAGCCAACTGCACATGCGCAGGCACGCCGATCGGTGGTTGTGATAACGAGATCTTGCTGGAGTTCCAGAACGCGACCAACCCCGGCCAAGTGACTTGGGAAGTGCTGGATGAAGGCGGCACGATCACGGTGGATAGCGGTACGGATGTGTTTCCTGCGAACACCACTGCCGCCCAGCCGATCTGCTTGGCCGATGGTTGCTACCGGTTGCGCATTACGGATGCCGCTGGTGATGGCCTGACGGGTTACGAGTTGCGCGAGAGTGGTATGAACGGACGACGCATCATCGATAACACCGGTAACTCCATTGCCGGTACCAGCGCGATCGCCAACGGAGGCACCTTCTGCCTGCCGATCGGTGATATCGATCTGATCAGCAGCAACTGCGATAAGCAGGACTGGGTGAACTACCAGTATTTGGTGTGCCACGCTGATGCCGCTGTCAGTGCTGTGTGGGTGCCGAATGGGAGCAATAATGTGCAGAACGGCGGTACCGGCTATGCCTTCTGGATCTTCGACCCGAACGGTAGCTACAGCTTCCGACGCTTCCACGCACACAATACCAGTGATGGTTTCTCTCCCGCCTCAGCCACCCGCGCCGCGCACTTGAAGATCAACGGGTGGAACAATACAGCACTTACCCCGCATATCCCGGCTGATGTCCTGATGAACGTCCGCGTTCGTCCGGTCGTGATGGGTAGCCTTGGTGAGTGGGGTGCGACCTGCACCATGAAGATCGATCCTGTGGCTGCCGCCTGTCCCCGCGTCCATTTGCAGGATGACCCGGCCTTCTCCGGCGACTACAGTTGCGGGGTCACACGCGAGTTCGGTGGTAGCAACCGCAATGCGAACAAGCTGACCGCGAAGCCACCCCAGTTCCAACCCGCGCCGCTGGCAGGTGGCACCGGTGTGCGTTACCAGTTCCGCTTCCGGTTGCCAAGTGAAGGCTTCTGCGTCGTGCGCCCACCGCAGACCAGCCCAAGGCTCTTCCTCAATTGGAACACCGATTCCGCGCCCGTTTTGGAGGCCGGGAAGACCTATGAGGTGGAGGTCCGTGTGAGCAAGGACCAAGGCGCCAGTTGGTGTGTTGATGCGGCAAGCCCTGCCTGCGACCCGAACCCGGTGACCACTTGGGGTAAGGTCTGCAACGTGACGATCAGTGGTGTCGCGATGCTTGATGCTGGTGGTAGCGATATCGCCGCGGACAACAACGGCACACTTGCCATGTACCCGAACCCGAACAACGGCGAGCAGCTGTTCATCTCCCTGACCGAATTGACACCGGAGGTCAGTACCGTGAGCGTGGATATCCATGACCTCACAGGTAAGCGTATCACGGCACGCACGATCGCGGTGCAGGATGGCTTCCTGAACACGGCACTGAGCCTCAACGACGACGTGGCATCCGGCGTTTACGTGGTCAGTATCACGGCCGGCGACAAGGCTTATACCGAGCGTCTGGTGATCCAGAAATAGTGCGGACGTCCAATTGAATGGAAGCGCCCCTTCGACTTGGTCGAGGGGGCGTTCCCTGTTCAGGTCGGCTTCCACGTCCTCAAAACACGCGGACGGTCCTGCCATTCCGAGCCGAATTCCGGGTCGGTGCAGAACGGTGGACCAAAGGCCGGAGGTGTGTTGATCGGACCGCGACGCCTATTGGATCAACAAGCGTTGTCGATGCATCTCGTGCTCGCTTTCGACGATGATCACATACGTGCCTGTAGGACATCTGTGCACGTCAAGCATGTCGTTGGTGCCGGTGAAGGATCCGTACAGGACCGGGCGTCCAAGCGCATCCATCAGACAATAGGTCGCTGCGCCGATCGCATCGGTGCGCTCGATGCGAATGGTTCCGTTCGTTGGATCCAGGTGCACGCTGATCCCGATCGACCGATCGTATCCCATTGTTCCGCTGCACACCTCCACGACCACTGCATCCTGAATGACGGTGCTGCTGGTGCCGGCTTCATTGGAGACGGTGAGTGACACAGGGTAGGTTCCCGGAGAGGGATAGCAAACGAAAGGGGTCGGCACATCGCTGCTGGTCGGAACCCCTCCGGGGAAGGCCCATGTATAGGTCAGCGGTTCGTTCGTTGAGGCGTCCAAGAACCCGGTGCATCCCTCCGGACATAGGAGCGGGAATTCCACGCTGAACGCTGCTTGTGGCGCCGCTGGTGTGTGCCACTTCGCGATCCGCAGAGCTGGTATCCCACCCGCCAGGGTGAAGCTTCCGCCCACGAAGAGACTGTCGTGGTACACCTCCATCGTACGCACATTGTCGTTGCATCCGGCACCAACAGGTACCCATGCATTCCCCTCCAACCGGGCGATGTGGCTCGGGGTCGTGAACGCACCACCGATGTACAACTGATCGCGATAAACGGTCATCGCGGTCACGTAGTCATTCAGCGTTCCGCCTACGCGTACCCATTGGCTGCCGTTCCATTTTGCAACGCGGCTGACCGCTTGTCCGTTCGCCATGGTGAAGCGACCACCGATATGGAGCGTGTCCTGAAAGATGCAATGCGTAAAGACATCGTTATTTACGCCGGCGCCCATCTTATGCCAAGCGCTGCCATCCCAAAGCGCTGTATGGTTCACCAAGGAATCGCCTGCCACGGTGAAGTTGCCGCCCACGAAAAGGTGGTCAGCGAAGGGTATCAGGGCAGATACCTGTGCGTTACAACCGGACGTAAGGCTCTCGTATTGGGTGCCGTTCCATCGTGCGATGCGGGCGAAGGGGGTGGAGAAGAAGCCTCCCGCGTACAAGGTGTCCCGGAAGTGCGCAATGCTGTACGCCGTGCTGTTGAAGGATGAACTTGCGTTCCCGGTGAGGAGTTGGATCGCGCCACCGTTCCACCAACGCACCCTGCCGCCGTCGCCGATGAACAAGGCCGTGTCGTTGGCGTAGAGACCATCCGCGGCCATGAACACGATCAAGTTGCCCATCGCGCTCCATGTGCTACCATTCCAACGTGCTATGTAGTTCGTGCTCACACCGCCGATCTCAGTGAAGGTGCCACCGGCGATCAGTTCACCATTGAAGGCCTCCAAGGCATATACGGCGGAAGCCGCGCCGCTGCCGACCGGGCTCCATGTTTGCGCGGTGCTCAATGTCGGGATCGAGAGCGTTGCAAATAGACCGAGGAAAAGCGCTTGGTTCATGCATGCAAGGTATGGTCCGGTCGATCCGGCCATGTGCCCTTCAGCGTGATGCCGCCACGACCGCCACCGCCAACAGGTTGTTCAGCACGTGGAAGACCACTCCGCTGGTCAAGCTCTCGGATCGTTTTACCAGCAGGCCCGTGAATAGTCCGAAGCCGAAGAAGTACGGGGCCAGGAACAGGTCTCCATGCACAGCGGCGAACAGAAGGGCCTGCAGGAGGTTGGCCTTTCCGAAACCGAGGTAACGCGTTACACTGTTCAGGATCACGCCGCGGAACACGATCTCCTCATACAAGGGTACGAGCAAGGCCATCATCAAGTATGAGGTGCCCAAGCCATAGCTGGACATGAATGCGAGCATTTCAGCGCGGGTCACTGCCAATGGTGCGGAGAGCCACCCCATCAGTTCCCCAAGGTCCTTGTCGAATAGGCGCGCTGCGCCTTTGAGGTAGATGCTGCCCAGAAAACGGAATCCCAAGAGGTACAGGACGCCTTGGCCAAGGCTGCGTGCCATGCTCCAATGCGGGGACCGGAACACGCCAAGCCCCGAACGGATCAGCATCGGGACCGTCCATGCGGCCCACGTGCACAGGAACACGAGCATGATGCGTGCGTCGAGATCAGGGTCGGTTGCTTCATCTGTCCACTGATCGGAGAAATAGGACTGTACACAGGAGGGACACGCCATCAGGGCCACCAGCGTTGCGATCAAGTAACCTGCCGTGATCCACCAGAAGTCCTTCAAGCCCCATGGCATCACCCCGAGGGCCTTGCCGTTCATGCGGGGCCATCGTGTTCCGATGAACTGCACCGGAAGCACCCATACATAGGGCAGCAACAGCATGAACACGAACAGACTGAGGAAGGCGAACACGCCCAACAGATCGCGCGCTTTCCACGGCTGGAGAGGAGCATGGAAGAAAAGGCGCAAGCGATGGATCGCCAAGGGGTCCTGTTCGTATCCGTGATCGCGGAACGCGTTGTAGCTCGCTGTGCACGTATCGCTCGGCTGATGACGCAGGTCGTGCTCGAACAAGGCGAGCGCAGCTGCTTCGACACCCCACGATCGGATGGTATCCCGAACGAAATAGCTGCGGGACACTTCGATCTCACCTGCTCCTTCCAAGGTGAGGGCCAGATCGCCCAGGTCGAGCGCATTGCTGTCCAAGCGCTCCACCTCTCGGTATACGCGCAAAGCGTTCTTGTGATCCTTCAACTGGAGCAACAACTCGGCCCGTTGCTGCAGTGTCCAGGCACCTTCGCTGGTGTCAGTGCGCATGTTCAGTGCTTCCAAGGCCTCCTCCTTTGCATCCGTGGCCATGAGGATCTCCGCACGGAGCAAACTGCCGCGATCCGCTTCACTGTATCGGGCGGCTTGCTCGATGTGTTCCAATGCCTCAACAGCACGGTCGTCGTAGTACAAGCTGCTGGCCAACCCACGGTGCAGTTCGGCGCGTTGTTCATCGGTCCATGCCACACCAGAACCACGCATCCGTTCGAGCGCACTGGAGAGTAATTCAACTTTGGCGTCCGACCATTGTTGGTCGGCGCGTGCCAGGATCACGGAGGGCTCATCGGGGTACCGTTCTCCAAGTGCGGTCAGGCAACTATCATGCGCCTCTTCGTTCGGGTTGTATTCTTCGTATTCGTCGTATAGTGCATTGCCGATGAACGCACATCGCTCCAAGCGCATGGGAAGGTCGTCCGGGTGTGCTGCCAAATACGTGTCATAGCGGTGCAAGGCCTCCCTGTACATCAGGTCCTTGGCGTTGCGCATTTGCGTGATCAGTACTTCATGATCGTACGTGCTGTCCACATCGGTATGCTGCGCGATCACAGGAAGTGCGCATGTCCAGATGACAACGAGCAGGATCACGCCCCGGTCCAGCAGTGATCCGCTATATGAGCTACGGAGGTAGGTGCTGATGGACACGGTGGCTTGTGTGGAGCGTGCAAGCTAAGCGATGGATCGGCCCGGTCATCACGGGTATGATCGCTTTCGGGGTCTCCTTTTATGGAGCGCTATGGTCCGCCCGACGAGCCGCGTGGACATGGGCGATCGGCTCGTTCATCGCCGAAGCTCACGGGGCTTTTGCAGAGGCGGGAGACGCGACGTCCTGTTCGCCGAACAGCACATGATAGCTGGGTTGCCCACCGGAGGGGATGCTATCGGTCGCGAGGCGATCACGTAGAACGATACGGCCTTGCGGTAACGCTTTCTCCAGGGTCAGGTAGTCGGTGATCAAGGTATTGCGCACAGCGGCGAGCCGGTCCACCTCGGCCAGTGCATTGTCCTTGCCCACCACGGCCATGCAGCGTGATTGCACCGGCTCCGTACTGGGTCCCGAAGTACGGTCCAGCCATGCCAGGAATCCGGAGGACCGGATGTCTATCGCATCGATCCTCGCGATCTCATCCGCACCCGTTGCCCGCACAGCGGTTCCGATACTATCGGCCAAATAAGCGGCTTTCGCAGCACGTATGGCGTAGGCCTCTGCTTCCGCCACATGATCGCCAGTGCGAACAAGTGTCACCGCGATCTCGGGCTTTTGAAGAACGACCCGCGCCAGCGTGTTCAATGGCTTCTTCTGCTGGTTGGTCAACTCAGCCTGCAACGGAAGGAAGCGCACCGCCCGCAGGTCGTCCTCGTCGGCGTCGAATGCACGAGAGAGCAGCGCCACCGGAGCGTTCACGGCTTTGATGAACAGGTTCTTGATCACTTGCCAAATGATCGGCCACACCTTGTATTCGGGATCATCCAGATCGCCTTCCACGGGCACCGTGAGATCGATGTTGCCGTTCTTGTCCTTCATCAACGACACGGCCAAGCGCATGGGGAGGTTCATGGCATCGGCCACTTTCCGCTTCTTGCCGAAATTGAAGTCCTCCACGAAAAGCTCGTTCGTGCTTTTCAGTTTGTTGTCGATGATCGTCGTGGTGCACGTGTATCTGGTTCGACCGCTCAGGATCGGATGTGCAACGTAGTGGACGGTATAGGGTGCAAATGCGGGCATGCCCAAATTCTCCACGGTGTATTCCACACGCATGTTCCGTAGCGTTGTCGGATCAAGGCCCAACATGCCATCAAAGGAGCCATCGGTGTTCAATACGGCGTGTGCGAAGAGCTCGATCATCTCCGCTTTGGAGTTGATGTTGTCCGCTCGGATGGAGAGCTCCGTGAAAGCGTAGCGGAACGGCTCCTGCAAGGTGAAGTCGTTCAATAGGACCGTGCCGTTCACTACGCCCAAGGAGTCCATCCGGTAGTTCATCGTGGTGTAGCTCTTCGCCACCTCTTCCACATAATGCGTCAATATGCTGAAGGGGTTCTCGGGGTCGTAACCCAAGGCCTCCTCTTCCGCGCTCGGCGTTTCCGTGCTATCGGGAACAAGCCACTTCGTGAAGTTGTCGCCATCATCATAGAGCTCGGCCAATACGTATGGTTCGGTCAGCACGAAGCGTCGCACGCGATACAATTCGTTCCCGACATCCAAGGTGTCCACCACGATGTCCATGGCGCCCAGGCCGGTCAGCTTCACACCGTTCGGGTCGTTCAAAGCAAAGCCCTTCAAGCCCATGCTTCCTTTCATGGAAAAGGCCATGGGGTCGTTCGCGTCACCGCGCATGAAGAGGTCCGCGTGGAAGCTTCCTTCCAACCCACCGATGTGCATGTACGGTTCCACGTACGGCGCCATCATCCTACATGGTGCGTTGATCAACTTCGCATCAGCGGCATAACGCATCTTCACCTGATCGAAGTCGAGGTCGAGGTCCAGTTCGGTACCGTTGTCCAACAGGATGTTCATGGCCATGACGATCATGGGTTCGTTCCAGACCACCCTGGGGCAGTTCATGTGGGCACGGGAAACATGCACCGGATAGGGCAACAAGGGGCTTTTGTAATCCAAGTTGGCGCTGTCCACGCGCACATCGAACAACGCGAATTCAAGCGGTCCCGACTCCGCGGTAACCGGCTCGTCATCCTCGGAAAGAAAACGGTCCCGAAGGTCACTGAAGTTGAAGCGGCTCCCGTTCTGAACGATCCGCACGTACGGGTGCTGGAGTTGCAATGCCGTGATCTCGTAGTACCCGGACAACATCTTGTAGAGTGTGACGTCCACCAGGAAATGGTCCATGGATATGAATACACTGTCGCTCCCGGCCTCCATCATCCTGAACCCATCGACCCGTACCACACCGTTCAGCGGATTCACGCGGAAATGCTCCACCGTGATCTGTCGACCCGTGTATTCCGGGCTGTATTCGCGAATGGCCCAACGCGCGATCGGCGGGTGCACGAACACGAACGTGACCAACAGCACGATCACGACCAACACGGCCCAGCGTAAGGGCCTCCATATGCGACGGATCACGGTCATATGCGAGGAGCGCGAAAATACCGGCTTTCAAAAGGTCGTAACTTGTCCGGTACAAATCGTTCAGACATGATCGAGCGCATCCTATTCGTGGGGCTCCTCTTGTCCACGACGCAGTGGGCAGCAGCTCAGAACAAACGGGAGATCATTCCCCGTGATAGTATCACCGACAAGTACGCCTACATGGACGTTGTTCCTGTCGAGGGCGCTAGTTTGCCCGAACTGACCAAGCGGCTGGAGAAGTGGGAGAAGCAGCATTACAACCCTGTGGAAAGACAGTATGCATCGGTTGTGGTGGACGGCGATTCGCATACACTTCATGACCGCGAAGCGTTACCCGGCAAGGCACGGAAGTTCGTCGAATACGACCTCACCGTGGATATGAAGGATGGCCGCTATCGGTATAACCTCTCCCACCTGGAGTTCGTCGCGGTGGGCAAGTACCCGTTGGAGGACAAAATGGCCACGAACAAGCGCAGCGACCTGGAAGAGATCAACGCGATCTGCACCCGGATACTGGCCAGCCTTGCGGCAGAAATGGCGAAAGGGGACGACTGGTAGCGGCAAGCCGGTTATGTTCAGGATCCGGAACGGTCTGTCGCTCGGCGTACCTTCGGCGCCCTCACTTCGCCATGCTCAGATCATACCGCGCCCACTTGGCCCTCCTGCTTTCCCTTGTGATCGGATCCGCAGAAGCGCAATCGATCTGTCAGATCCAAGGGTCGGGTGCGGCCAGTCCGTACAATGGGCAAACGGTAACGACGCAGGGCATTGTAACGGCGCTCTTCACGGGCTTCGGGTCCATCGGAGGCTATTTCATCGAGCAATCGGATTGTGACAGTGACCCCAGCACCAGCAACGGGATCTTCGTCTACGACACTTCACCCTCCCCGGCGGCGGTGGGCCTGCTGGTCCAGGTTACCGGGCAAGTGGTGGAGTTCAACGGGGTCACCGAGATCACCAATGCTTCGGCCACCGTTCTCGGCTCCGGTAATGTGGAACCCACGGACATCACCTTGCCGCTCGCCTCCTATTCGGAGTGGGAACGATACGAGGGCATGTTGCTGCGTTTTCCCGGCGTGCTTACCGTAACGAAGAACCAAAGTTGGGTCCAGTACGGCGAGTTGACGTTGGCTCCACAGCGGAACATGGCGCCCACGAATTTCATCGATCCGAATGATGCGGTGCCTGGCGGAACAACGAGCACGGGTGCCAGCAACGCTGCTGCCGTGAACGCGGAATACGACCTGCAATGGCACAATACGATCCTGCTGGACGATGGGCGCACCTCGAGTTTTCCGACCCCTCTGCCGTGGGTAGGACCCGAGGGAACCGTTCGCCCAGGAAGCACGATCACCGACCTGCGCGGTGCCTTGCACTACAGCTATGGTGACTATCGCTTGGAACCCGTGGGTACCGTGAATATTTCGCACGCCCCGCGGCCTGCCGTGCCCGAGGTCGGTGGTAGCATACGCGCCGCATCGCTCAACGTCCTGAACTATTGGACCACACTGGGTGAATGGGGCGCGCAGAACAGCGGCGAACTCGGACGCCAACGGACCAAGTTGCTTGCGGCACTGCAGGCCATGGATGCCGATGTGTTCGCCTTGCATGAATTGGAGAACAACGACGTGGCTTGGGTGGACCTGCTTGATGCCCTGAACGTTTTGGTGGGAGCGGGGACCTATGCGGGCATGGAGGTGGACGCATCCGGTTCGGGTGGAACCAAGAGCGTCATCTATTACAGGACGACCTCGCTCACGCCGGTCACCGAGCTGTTCAGCAGGAATGGGAGCCCCTTCCAACGCCCGCATATCACCCAAGGCTTCGCCGTGAACGCGGATGGTGGCCGATTCCTGTTCAGCACCGTCCATCTCCGCAGCAAGTTGTGCGACAATGCGACCGGTGCCAATATGGACCAGAACGACGGACAGAGCTGCTACAATCAGAACCGACGCGATCAGGCCAATGCGCTCGTGCAGCACTGGAGCGAGCTACGCGCCTCCACCGGGATCCAGGCACAGCTCATCATGGGCGACTTCAATGCCTACACCCAAGAGGACCCCTTGGACATCCTTCGTGCCGATGGACTGGAACGCGTGTTGTCGGATGATAGCTACAGCTATTATTACCAAGGAAGCTTCGGCGCACTTGACCACGCGTTCGCAACGCCGCTCTTGTCCGATGCCATTGCTGACGCAGTGGTGTGGCACATCAATAGCGACGAACCGGCACAGTTCAACTACGCGGACCAGAACTTCTCCCGCTACCAGCCTAATGTGTTCCGTTGCAGCGACCACGACCCCGTGCTCGTGGGCTTCTCCTCGGGCCAGTTATCGGTCGGTATCGATGAGCAGGAAGCCCCACAAGGCGCACGATGCGTGATCGGCGATGATGGTTTGATGAACTTGATGATCACCGATCCGCGCTTGATCGGTGCACGACTCACGGTCATGGATGCACGCGGTTCGGTGGTCCTTGATCGTGTCGATCCGGTCGGCCATGTTCTGCGAATTCCGATGAACGGTGCACCGGGGCTCTACCTCTGGCGTTTGAGCGCCACGGACGGTGCGTTGGCAGCCGGCCACTTCGTGCTTTCCCGATAGCGGGCCCTTAAGTCGCTGCGTGCGGCACCGCGAGCAAGGGTCGCTCGATGGCGCGCAGTATCCGTTCGGTCGTGGTCCCGAACAGATCGTCCTTCAAACTGTCCGTGCCATTGGTGGCCATCACCACCAGATCGATGTCCAGTTGCTGCACGAGTTCGACCACGCGGTCCTGCACCTGACCATCACGCAGCTCCCTGTGCCAGACCACGCCGTCGCGATCAGGAAGTTCGGCCTGGTCGAGTACCGCAGTACCCGCACCGACATGCAGTAAGGTGATGTCGACAGGCCGTGTCGTGGAGCGTTCGGCCATGGCGAGCGCTGCGGGGACAGCAGTGGTCACATCGGCCAAGGAGCCAACCGGAAGGAGTAAACGCTTGAAGACGAGCTGGTCCTTTTCACCCTGTAGCGGCGATCGCCCCGAAACGGGCAGGAACAACGCGGGCTTGTGGGCCGCCTCGGCGATCGGTTCGGCCTTGGATGGCCTTAACCAGCGGCTCCAAGAGGAGCGCGCTTCGGTCCCCATGACCACCAGGTCATAGCGGTGCCGCTCCATGTGTTCCTGTACACTCGTCGCCACATCGCTGGCATGGAAAGCCAGCTTACGCACCTCGATACCGAGTTTGTCGTACACATCGCTCATGGCGCTGTCCTTGGCCAGAACACCCCACCGCTCCAAGGTCTTTCGCACAGGTGGGTAGCGCTCCCAGGGCACATGCTCCCGGTCCTCGTCGCCCACATGCAATAACGTGATCGCACCATGTTCCGTCAAGGCCAAACGCAAGGCCGTACGAAAGGCGGCATTCTCCTCGGGTTGCAGTGCGGTAGGGAACAGGATGCGGGAGAACATGATGATGTTGTTGGTCGGGTCAAGGGCGGAAGTTCATGAAACCTCTTGGACCTGAGATGAGGAAGGTCAGCGATGGAGCATTCGTGGAGCTTCCGCCTGGCTATCGCTCGCAGTAGAAGATGATGCTCGCCTTGGCCAAGCTGTGCGCATTGATGTTGAACCCGGCCATCGGAGCGCTGGTCTTGGCATCCAGTCCCAATGTTCCCACATCCAGTGCGTGTACCGTTACGATATAGCGATGCAGGCCGTGGCCTTCTGGCGGACAGGGACCGCCGTATCCCGGAACCCCGTAATCGGTTAGGCCTTGGATCGCCCCTTTGGGCAAGCCGTCCTTACCTGGCGTGCCGGCACCGGTGGGCAGTGCGCTCACCGAGGCGGGGATGTCGAACACCACCCAATGCCACCAACCGCTGCCGGTGGGTGCATCGGGGTCGTACATGGTGATCGCGAAGCTTTTGGTGCCCTCCGGTGCATTGCTCCAGTTCAGTGCCGGGCTAAGGTTCTCTCCGGTGCACCCGAAGCCATTGAATACCTGTTGCAAGGTGGCTTGTCCGCCCACATCGGAACTGTTGAGCGTGAAGGTCTTGGACTGTGCCTGGAGGCCGATCGCTGTCATTAAAAGAAGGATAAGGGTGGCTGGGCGCATGGGATGGATGCTTTGGTCGAAGATACCGGATCGTTCGGCGAAGCGTATCGCCCCCGGTATACGCGAGAAGCCTCTTGGAATTACCTTCACGGCACGGTATTGGCTCTTGGGCCAACCGAGAACGAACTCCATACGTCATCAACCAAACACACCATACCCGATATGCGTAACCTCATACTCAGTGCCGCCGCAACCTTGATCCTCACGATCCCTGCCCTTGCACAGGAGAAGACGAACACGGCCACCCCGACCAAGATCACACCTACGGTGCAATCGCCTGCTCAAGTGGACGACCTTACCGCTCAGAAGCGTACGCTCTCCGGTGAGCTCAAGAACACCTTGGGTATGGCCGATGGCCTACTGGCGAATGCGAACAAGATCGCCTCCGCGGCCTCTGAGGACGATGCAGCCCGCATCAACAAGGTGGTGGAAAGCGTGAAGTCCATCCAGAGCGATGTGACCGACCAGTTGAACCTTGTGAACAAGGCCACGGAGAAGGACAGCAAAGAGACCTTCGCCAAGGCAACGGAAGTGAACGGAAGCAGCATGAAGATGCTTGAGCAGCTCAAGTCCGAGCTGATGCCCGAGAGCAAGTAATTCCGGTATCGATATGGGGACGGGCCAAGGTCGAAGGACCGTGGCCCGTTCTTGTTGGTACGGGTCATGGAAAGGCCGCACGGAACATTCCATGCGGCAGGGTCGAATACGTGTAGCAGGTCTACTTGAACTTGGCGAGGTACTTGTCCTCAAGCACGCGCATATCCGCGCGCTGGGCCTTGGTCTTGTCCTTGTGGCCCAAGAGGTGCAACAGGCCATGCACCATTACGCGACGCAGCTCGTGTTGGGCGCTTACGCCGAAGGTGGCGGCGTTCTCCTTCACACGTTCGTAGCTGATCAATACATCGCCCGAAACGCCCGTGCCGGTCTGTCCGTCAAATGTGATCACATCGGTGTACTCGTCATGGTCCAAGTAACGCCGGTTGTACTCCAGCAGCGCCTTGTCGGTCAACAGTACGTACGTCAGTTCGCCGATGCTATGGCCGTGGTCGCGGGCAACGCCGCTCAGCCAGCGGGTAAGCAGGGGGCGGTCGCGAAAGGCGTTCGGAACATCCTTGGCCTTGTACGCGATGTGGAACATGACCTTATTCCTGAACTGGTTTGAGTCCGAAGGCCAAGGTGACGGCCGCACCGTTGTCGGCGAAACTCACCTCGTCCGCCAAGGCGCGCATCAGGAAGACGCCACGTCCGTGCGGCTTCTCCAAGTTCTGCGGGTCGGTGGGGTCGGGCAGGTGCTCGAAGTCGAAACCGGGCCCTTGGTCCTGGACCAGGAAGATGATCCTATCCCCTTTCACCTCGTAGCCAAGGGTCACGTTCTTGCTGGGGTCCAGCGCGTTGCCGTGGTGGATCGCGTTGTTCACCGCTTCGGTCAACGCGATCAGGATGTTGCCATAATGGCTCTCGTGCACGTTGTGCTTGGAGCAGGCCTCATCGATCATCTTTTCGGCCAGAGCGATGTTCTCGGCCTTCGCGGGGAAGTCGATGCGTTGGGTGAATTCCATCTCTTCTGTCAAGGCTCCCATGGGCGGTTCAGGGTCGGTCAAAAGTATCGAAATAGGCGTTCACCCGATCCCGATAGTAGGGCTTCAATCCCGGGGGCACTGTTCGTAAGAGTTCAGCCTCCCGTGCTTTGCGCCGTTGATAGTCGAAATAGCGGGCCGGATCCGCGGCCGGCGTCTGTTGTCCCTCGTTGCTGGTTCGTTGCTGGTCCAGCTCGCGCTCACGCTCGGCCTTTTCATGCTCGAGCAAGCGTGTCATGATGTCCTGTTGACGGCGCAAGGTCTCCGGCGTGATGTTCTTGTTCACGATGTCCTTTTCGTTCTGCTCCATTTGCTCGGCCAACTTGTTCAATGGGTTGCCGGCACCGCTTCCGTCCTTGTTCAGCTCCTGCGCCAGCTTCTGCATCTCCTTGCGGATCGCCGCTTGTTGTGCGGCCAACTGGGCGAGTTGCTGGCTCATGCCCGGCATGCCTTGGCTGCCCGGGTTCTGGTCGCCTGGCTTTTCGCCTGGCTTTTTCCCTTTCTCCAAGGCCTTGCGCATCTCTTCCAGTTGCTTCTGCAAGCCTTGTTGATTGGCCTTCATCTTGGCCATCTTGGCCTTGTCCCCGGGCTTGGCGCCAGCACCACCGGGTTTGTTGCAACTGCCGCTGCCGGGCTTGCCTTGCGCGTTCATCTGCGCCATCATTTGCTGCAAGGCCTCGTCCAGCAACAGGGCCAAATTGTTCAGGCTGGTCATGGCGTGCTGCTGCTTGTCCGATGCCATTGGCTTGTAGCGCTCGTTGGCACGCGCCTCGCCCAAGAGGCGTGTCGCTTCGTCCATGTTGCCGTTCACCGCGTTCATCTCGCGGTTCACGATGCTTTGTAGCTGTGGCACCCGCTTGCTCAAGGCGAAGAGGGAGTCCTCGATCACCTTCGCGTCGTCGCGCAATTTCCGTTGGGTGCGCCCCTGTTCGATGAAGCGCGGGTCCTTGGTGGATGTGGTGAACAGGTCCTCCATCAGGCCTTCCTGGTCGAAGCTCAACTGCACGATGTTCTCCAACAACTGGCGCAGGGCGTCCATGTCCTCCTCCTGTTGCTCTTGGGCGTTGCTCTGCATGGCGCTCTGCATCTGGAAAGCGAGCTGCTCCATTTGTTCGGCGGCCTTCTTTTGCGAATCGCTGGCCTTGCTGTTCTGCTTCTTGTCCAGCTGTTCGCTGCTCTTTTCCTGCTCGTTCTGGATGCTTTCCTCCTGCTCGTCCGTCTTGGGCAGGTCCATGGGCTCTTCCAAGGCTTCGTTCTTCTTCTCCAATTCATCCATCTCCTTCCGCAGCTCCTCCATTTCCTTGTTCAGCGCGTCCTGCTCCTTCTTCAGCTCCTCTTGATCGGTCTTGCCTTCCTTGGTCTCCTCGCTCAGCTCTTCCTGCTTTTTGGCCAGGTCCTCCAATTGCTTGGCGATGTCCTCGGCCTTCTGCTCCACCTCCATCCGCTTGAACATCTCCAAGGCGCGGTCCAGCTCCTTCTCCACGTCCTCCTGGTCCATCTTCATTTCCTGCAACTGCTCTTGCAACTTGTCCTTGTCGAGCTTCTCCATCAGCTCCTGCACCTGCTTGTAGAGCTCCTTCATCTCTTCGCTCAACACGTTCTCGAAGAGCTCCTGGATCTGCTTCTGTTTGTCCAGAAGGCGCTCGTCGTTCGGGCGGAATTCCTGCTGTTGTTGCTGGCTCTCGCGTAACTGTTCGGTGCTTTTCTGGATCTCCTGTTGCAACTGCTGCTGACGCTGCATCACGTTCTCCAGCTTCTGCTTGTCCTGCCAGTTCATCTCCTTCTTCTCCAGCAGTTCGCGGCGCAGTTTGTCCAGTTCCCGTTGCAGGTCCTGGGCCTCTTTGATGTTGTCCTTCAGCTTGTCCTTGATGGCCTTGCTCTGTTCTTCTTCCTGCTTGGAAAGCTCTTTCAGCGTAGGTGCGGCGAACACTTGCGGGGCGCTGCGTGCGCTCTTGCTGCCGTTCACTGCATCGTTGTCCCACACCTCGAACCAGTGCTCCACCTTGTCGCCCGGGCTTATCGTGAAGCCATATAGGTCCCAGCTGTGGAAGAATTCTTGACGGGTACTGTTCCGGTCGATCGGAAGCTCTTTCACACCGCTGCGTTGTTCAGCGGGTACGCTGTCGCCACCGGCCACGAAGCGGTAGTGGAAGAGCAGTCGTTTGAAGCCATGGTCATCGCCGAGTTCGCCGCGGTAGAAAAGGCGTTTCAGCGCCGTGCTATCGGTCTTGGTCTCTACCTGTATCGTCGGGTACAGGTCGGGCACGACCTCCACGCGGTACTGCAAAGGGTCGCGGGCGCTACGTTCCCCGGAACGCGGTGTCATCCGGTAGGTATGACTATGCAGGAAGCGGCGCGCACTGCGGAAGTTGCCCCGGCCATCGCCACTGGCGGCGGGTGCGAGGGTGTATGTGCTGTCGTCGAAGGCGATGTCCAAGGCATCGGCGCTTCGCGCGTTCACGTTCCATGTGATCCGCGTTCCGGCCGGTACGGTCAGGTCGCCGGTGTTGTGCACCGTTTCGTTCGGACGGCCGAGGTAGGTCGGATACTCCAGCGCGAGGTCGAAGTCCAGTAGGAGCGGGTCCGGCGTAGTGCTGAGGGTGTAGGTCTTGGAGTTGAAGCCTTCGGCGCTGAAGCGGAAGTCGATGGCCTCGCGCACGTTGCGGAAGCGGTGCGTGAATCGCACGGCATCCTTCTTCACCAAGGGTATGCGTTGTCCATCCACCTCGAGGTCCACTTGTTGTGGGATCGCCTGTCCTTCGATCTGGACCGTCACCTCGAAGTCCTGGTCCTCGGGCACTTGCAGGCTGTCGTTCAGCAGCACGAACCGGAAGGGAGCATCGGGGATGAACTCGCTCCGATGCGCGATCAAGCGCTTGGTCGGACCGGTGATGAGGCTGGGCGCAGCGAAGAGCAATACGGCCAACACCAGCAAAGGGGGCAGCGCATAGGGTAAGTACCGACGGTTGCGGCGCAGGTCGATCGCGTTCACGAAGGGCACTGGGCCGAGTTCGCGGCTGCGCTGGGCGATCGCGGCCTCGATCAGGTCTCGTTGTGGCACTTGAGTACCCGCCATCTCCCGCAACTGCAAGGTGTTGAGCAGTTTGTCCTTCACCTCGGCGAAGTGCGTGCCGATGATACGTGCAGCTTCGGCATGCGAGATCACCTGGCCCAAGTGGAACAGCTTGAAAAGCGGAACGGCAATGAAGCGCACGACGACCGCAAGCGCCGCTGTCAAGGTTCCCCAGAACAGGGCCGTACGTGCTCCGGTACCGAAATGACCAACGGATTCCAGCAGCGCTGCCACCAGGAAGAAGGCCACCAACAGGCCGATGCTGTACAGTACCCCACGGATCAACCGGTCCTTGTAGAACTTCCGGATGAAGGCATCCAGTTTGGCGATCAGCAGGTCGTGGTCGGAGCGCATGTTTCCAGTGCATCAACGGGCGTGCCGCGATGCTTGTTGCAGAACAAAGCTACGTTAACAGCGGTGCGCCCGCTTTGGTGTACACCCAATGGTGCCGTTCGGTTCAGGAACGGCTCAGCGCACCACGATCCGCCGCACCCGCTCAAGATCACCGGCAAGCAGCTCCACGAAGTACGCTCCAGGTGCAAGCTCCGTGCTCATTTGGATGCTGGTGGTGCCGGCAGAGAGAGCGACGGACCGCCCCTGAACGACCCGGCCGGTCATGTCCAAGACCCGCAGTTCGGCCATCGGGGCGGCGAGGCCGGCAAGCTGGACCGTGAAGTCGCCGTTGTTCGGGACGGGGAACACAACGAATTCAACTTGCTCGCTGCCTTCCGTGACGGCTGTGGTCAAGAACGTATCGGATCCACTGCAGCCTTGTGGTGTCGTGGCGGTCACGCTCACCACTCCTGGGCCTGGCGGGGTGTAACAGGTACCGGCAGCACCGCTCACCGGAACGCCGTTGTAGTTCCATTGAAGGGTCGGGTTGCCTGCAACCTGCACACACAATAGCCCGAGGTCGGTGTTCTCCACGATCAATGGCTCGGGGTCGACCCCGACATCGATCGGATAGACCATTTGGTGCACGCAGCCATAGCTGTCCAGCACGGTGTAGGTGAGATCGGCCATGCCCGCTTCGGGAACGATCAGCGCATTGCCCGGTTCCAGTGGGTCGTTGATCACGCCGGGACCGGTCCAGAAGGTGGAATCGGAGCTGGTGCCCAACACGGGTCCGAGCGAATAGAAAGTGCTATCGGCGCCTTCGCCCAAGGTGATGCACCAGCCACAGAGGTAGCCGTTGTCCGCAGCCCATAGGTCGGCCGAGGAGAAGGTCCACGTGCCGTTCACCGGGCATCCGATCAATTGTGACAATGGCGTGATCGGCGTGTAGCGCCCCGGGGCGATCGCCGTGCCTTGGCTCACCGGTACGACATTGGGCGACGTGCTTCCAACGGCGGATTCCAACAGTGTGCCGAAGTCGGGGTTATCACCGAAGCAGTAGCGGAAACAGGTGCCCGGAACGATCGTGCCACCATCATTGTCGTTCGCATCGCCCAGGTAGGTGCTGCCACCACCTTGCTGATGAAGCACAACACTTTGGCCGTTCGGACAGGTCACGGTGATGGCGAGGTCACCCATGAACGAATGCTCGATGTCCATACAGATGTCGCCCAATTCGCCCAGGTTTGAAATGGTCGTGTTCGGGTTCCCGGTGATGGTCAGGAGGCTGGTGGTGGTCGCGTTGTCCACTAAGGGCGCGCCATTGTTCGGAGCGGTACAGCCACCCGTGTTCGTGATCATGGGGAAGCCTTCGGCCGAGCCAAGCAACTGTTGGATATCACCCGCACAGAAGATATCCGGTACGAATGTTCCCGAGAGATCGGGCGTGGCGCTCACCAGAACATGCAAGGTGTCGGGTATTTCGCTGCTGCAGCCGCTCTCATCGCGCACGGTCAATAGGATTGTGTGTACCCCACCGGTGTTGAAGGTCACGTTGGTCGTAGGGCCGGTGGTGAATCTTATGCCTTGTATCCCAAGGTCCCATGTCCAAAGGTTCAAGCTGTGCCCCGGAGCCGGTATACTGGCCGCCCCGTTCAGTTGGATCGTGGCACCTTGGCAGATCATGGCCGGGTCGCCGAGGGCCGTGGTCATGCTCGACGTTGGTTGATCGCAGCCTTGCGCAATAGCAACGGTGGATGCGATCCCGAGGGCTGGGATCAAGGAAAGAACGGCCAAGGTTCGGCGCATGGGGAAGCTTATTGTGCCGGGAAGGTAATGTGGATGCGGAGAACCGTGCCTTATGCTTCTGTCCTATGGCCTCTGTGGACGTACAGGAGACTCAACCCACGTTCCGCATCATGCGGACCGCCATCCAGCCCATGCCGGCCATCAGCAGGATGATCAAGGCCCAGATCCACCACTTGGAAGGATCGAAAACAGGGCCTTTCGTTGGGGCTTGCGGGATTGCTGCAACTGCTCCATGCGCGAGCGTGTCGACGGGTATGATCAGTAGGTCGTTGAACCGGGCGAGGTCATAGGTCGGGGAGCGCTCAGCGGCGTCGCCGGTGGTGAAGCGATAAGCCATGCCCGGTTCAAGATGCGCGAGCAAGGTCCGCTCCATCTGGTACACGCGCAGGTCGCTGAATCGCAGTGGCCGGTCATCGCCGTTGTCGATCATCAACCGGAATTCGTTCTCGTGCGTGCCGGGAAATATGATCTCGGTGGGTAGTGTCGAGCCCATGATGAAACCGTCGATCGGTTCGTCGCGCTGTCGGGTGGTCTCCTTGCGGCCCTTTCGCGTGGTGATGCTCCGCGTGACGACCAGTTGGCCGCGGCGCTGGAAGGGGAGCGTGTCCTTCACCACATAGGTGATGCGTTCCACCGGGACGGGATGGCCGGAGCGTACATGCAACACTGTCCCGTTCGCCGTGTCCTGTTGTGTCCATTGCACCCTTGCTTCGGTGTAGCGCGCGGCCAAGGCCATTTCCGTGAAGCGACCCACGCCAAGGATGCGCAATGGCGGCGTCAAGGAATCGTTCAGCGTGATGCGGAAATAGCGGTAGTCGCTGCGGGGGATCCGCACATCAAGGACCTGATGCGGTGGGTTGCCACGCGCGCCTTGGGCCACCACGTGTTCGTCCTTCAACATGTACCAGTTCACGCGGTCATCGCTGCCGGTGATGCGCACTTTCTTCCGCACCTCCACCGGTCGGATCCATATCTGCAATTCATCCGGCTGATGGTCGCCGGGGCGCTCGAACTCGACTTCGGTCCGTTGTGGCAAGGCCTCGTTCCGCAGCAAGGGGTAGGGCAGGAATCGCGTGCGCACCGGACCTGCGGTGGCTATGCGCAGCACATAGGGGACCTCTTGTCCGGTGCTGTCCACCAGGCGCAGATCACGCGCGTCGTTCGCGCTCAATCCCACCAGCTCCGGTGATAGCACGATCGCATGCAATCCCGCTTGCGCGACCGAAGGGACCGCCGCCTGCCATTGCGGACCTTGGGTGTACCCCATTGCGCTGAGGAGCAATGGAACAATGAGCGCGCTACTCCGCAAGTGCATCGTCCGGTCGTGTTTTGGGGCCATCCTCCAACAACAAACCCTTCAGTTTCTGGTACATGAAGGAGATCACCAGAAGCAGAGCACCCAAGAAGATGAACGCGGCCACGCGACCACCCTCGCTCAAGGCGCCGAGGTCGAAGAGGAAGAGTTTGATCAGGGTGATGGCGAAGAGGCAAAGAGCGATCACGCGTACCATGCGCAAACGGCGACGCATGCCGTACCACATGAACAGGAACGAGCCCACGCCCCAGAGGATCGGGTAGCCCACGCGGCGTGCGGCACGCAGGGTGTCCGAGTTGGAGAGCTCGGTGCTGCTTCCCAACAACAGCGCGTGGTCCAGCTCTTGGCTCGCAAGGATCACGAGGAAGGTGCAGATGCTCCACAGGTAGATGGTCCAGCCTTTGGCGGTGCGGTCCATCCAGCTCCTGGCCAGCACCACGAATCGGATCACGGCGATCACCATCAGAGCAAAAGCGATGTAGTGGAAGGGAGTGAAATGCAAGCCTTCATTCCCGCTGCGGACCAAGAGCATGGCAAAGCTGCTGCTGGCATAGAAGGTGGTGATGTACAACACCCCACAAATGGCAAGAAGCGCTGCTATGGCCATTCGGTACAATTTGGCCAAGCGCTGCGTGGCAAGCTCCAGCAGGAGTACGAAGAGCAGGGTGTAGGCCATCAGTGCCATTTCGACCACCGCGTGGTCCAACGCACGACCGAGCTGGTAGTCCTGCTCCAAGAAGTTGGTCACATACAGGACCACGACACCCGCAATGGCGGTCGCTGGCATCAGCACACCAGCGCGGATACCGAAGAGCAGGTCCTCTTCCGGATCACGGCGCCGCAGCAGCACGGTCATCGCACCAAGCGCGATCGCCGCCACCATGCCCGTGATCCAACCGCGGTTCAGGAGCGGGGTCATGTAGGCGTTCCGGTATCCGGCATAGATCCCGCTCAGGTCCATCCATAGACTAACGAGCATCAGAGCGAGCACCACGAAGCTGGCGCGCTGCACCAAGCGCAGATCACTGCGTTGTCCGAACCAGAGCAGGAGCACCGCCTCCACGGCCCAGAACACGGTGATGTGGTTGCCGTCCAACTGCACCGGAGCTGCCAAGCTGATGAAGGTGAGCACCAGTCCGATCAGCAATAGTTTCAGGCTGCGCGGGATGCCCTCTTTGCGGTGGAAGTACAGTGCGAAGACGAGGTAGAACAGGCCGATCAACACCGTGAACAGGCCGGTCACCTTCACCTCAAGATCGCTCAACAACAGGATGCCCACGCCATAGTACGCCGCCGTGTTCAGCAGCAACAGCATGTGGTCCAGCGCTTCGAAGGCCTGCTTGTGGCGCAGGTTGTAGCGAAGGTTCATGCCGAAGAAGACCAGGAAGAAGGCCGTGGCGAATGCAAAGCCCAGGAGCGACGGACGGGGGTCCATTCCCGGATAGTCCATCAAGGCCCAAGCGCCGAAGATCAGGAGCGTAAGGCCGAAGGAGAGCACATTGATCACATGCCATTTCTTGTAGTTGCTGAGCACCAGCATGCCCATGTTCAGGATCAGCAAGTAGGTGAAGAGCACGCGGAAGTTGCCTTCGCCCGAGCTGACCATGAAGGGTGTGGCGAAGCCACCAAGCAGCGCGATCACCGCCAACTCCTTTCGGTCGTACGCCAAGGTGAGCAGCACCGCCAACGCTGTGATCACCACCATGATCGCGAAGGCCGGTACCTGTCCGATGAGGTGGTATTGGTGGTAGGCGATCGCGATGGTGAAATAGAACACCGAGATCCCACCGGCCACCAGCACCGAGCTGAAGGCCCGGAAGTTGGTGCGCGAACGATGCGCAAGGAACACCAAGATGCCACCAGCGCTCAGCCCGATCAAGGTCCGGCCGGTCTCGCTGATCCAGCCTTTGCCGATCGCATATTGCAACAACAGGCCGATCCCGATCACCAGCACCGTGATGCCGATCTTGTTCATCAGGTTCTCGCCGATGAACTTCTCCAGGTCCGGGTGCCGCTCAAAGAACGACGGGCGTGGCGGAGGAGGCGGATGCAGCACAGGTGCTTCCACCGCGATGGGTGCGCGCGCTGCTGCATGCAGCGGTCCGGGGATGTCCTCCTCGGGCGCACTCGGCGCTTGTTCGGGGAACAATTCGTGCATCCGTTCCCGTGTTTCTTCCTCCACCGTCGGAGTTATCGGCTCCACAACGGGCGGTGGCGTGATGATCGGAGGAGGCTCCGGTGTTCTTTCCTCTGGAATGTCCGGCACCGGCTCTGCTTCGGAAGGTGGCGTTGGCGGCTCTTGCCGCATCCATTTCGCCAGTTGCTCGTTGGTCGAGCGCAGTTCCTTGTTCAGGGCACCTATCTTGCCCATCAGCACGATCATCAATACCAGCAAAGCCACCGGTACCAGTACGAGCAGGAATATCAGCGCTTCCATTTGGGTGAAAGCTAGGCACAAGGCGCGAACCGACCCACAGAACCACGGGGCTGTCGGTAAGAAGCCCTGCTACCTGCCATTCCATAGCGCGGGACTTCGCTTCGCCCAGCCTGCTGCCACCTGCCACCTGACCCCATAGGCATCCAACCAGCCCCACCAACGTCTATACCCGGATGATCCACATACCTGTTCGCTCCCGGCTCCGCGCTGCGGCCTTGGTCCTGGTTTGTTGCTTGCTGGCAGCGGAGGCTGGTGCGTATGCGGGAGGGGAACACGTGAATTTCGGTCTGCTCGGCGGCCCCAAGCACCGCACTTCGCGGGTCAAGCGCGCCAATAACACCTACGGCTCGCACTATTTCCTCAGTCCGACCGCCATCGCGCTCAAGAAGCATTCAGGTTTCTATAAGAACACGCTGGTTTCCTTGAACACCGTGAACTACGGCCTAACCAACAACCTCTCGGTCGGTGGTTCCTGGATCTGGTCACGCTGATCCGATCCCGCGAAGGAGGACCGGTGTACAGCATACGGATGCAAGCCTCGGCATCACCCTCTGAACTGTTCCATATTGGTGGATATGTGCAGTACCTGAATGTCCGCGTGCCGGTGGGAGCGGATATGCCCGAGGGGACCGAAATGCCGCCTGGCATATTCATGGGCATGGCGATGGTGACCTATGGCAACATGAACAACCAGCTCACTGTGGCCGGCGGTTGGACCCACGATGGCGAGAATGCCGGGGAAGGCCCTGTGCTCAATATCGGCGGCGCCCTTCGTATCTTCAGCAATGTCATGCTCGTGACCGAACATTGGATCTTCACCGACCCCAACGAGCCCTTCCTTACGCACAGCCTCGGTGTGCGCATTTTGGGTGACGACCTCGCGATCGATATCGGCCTTGCGTACGACGACGAGGTCACCACCAAGGTCACGCCGGTGGGCTTGCCGTTCCTGAGCGCGACGTTGAATTTCTGAAGACCCTTCAGGTCTTCTTCTTGGCCGCTTTCTTCGCTGCTTTCGCCACTGACTTCTTCGCAGGCAGCGTGGCATTGTGCGCCAAGGCAAGGTCCAGCCATTTGGCCAAGCCCTTCGCATTGCTCACAGCGGCAGGTTCCACGAACACGAAGCCCTTCATCTCACCCTTGCCGTAGGTCATTGGCTTCGCGCCGGGCCATTCCGACACTTCGGCATGTCGCTCCCCATTGAACCGTGCCATCAGGTCGCCCTTATTCGTGATGCCCACGGTCATGTGCCCGCGTACCATGAAGGCCACGCCGCCGAACATCTTCTTCGGTTCTGCGTTCACGGCACGGGCCATCAAGGCCTCGGCGATGCGTTGTTCAAGAAGCGGGTCGTGGGGCATGGTCGGTTCCTTTTCCGGGTTGAAGTTAGCCGTCCCGGAGTGGATCGAGGGCACTGGATCGCACGCATTGCAATACCTTTGCGGCATGGCAGCAAACGATACCCCGGTCACCATGGACTTCAGCAACATCGAGTTGATCGACGAAGAGGAATCTCGCCAATTCGTTCTAGTGGTGGATGGCCATCGGGCCCGCATGGAGTATGATCGCAGCGGGGATCGCATCTTCCTTACCAACCTGCATGTGCCACCAGCGTTGGATGAGGAGCAGCTTTCCGCTGCTCTTACGGAGAAGTCCTTGGTGTGGGCGGAGGAGAACAACATGAAGGTGGTGCCGTACTGCCCTTATGTGAAGACCTATCTGCGCCGCAACACCGCATGGCAGCGCTTGCTCGTAAAGGGCGTGGAGATCTGAGCTGCGGCCGAACAACTCGATGCTGTCCTGGAAGGCGTTGATGGCACGATGCGCTGACCGACCTTCGTTCCTACCACGGACCGGGAGCCCCGTTCCGTTCAACCTTGCTACATGTCCGTAAGAGTCCGCTTCGCACCCAGCCCCACCGGCCCGCTCCACATGGGGGGCGTCCGCACGGCCTTGTACAATTACCTGTTCGCCAAGAAACACGGCGGGCAGTTCCTGCTTCGCATTGAGGATACCGACCGCACGCGCTTCGTGTCCGGTGCAGAGGAGTACATCAAGGAGTCCTTGGAGTGGTGCGGGCTCATTCCCGATGAAAGCCCATGGCATGGTGGCCCGGACGGCCCCTACCGCCAAAGCGACCGCAAGGACCTGTACAAGCAGTACGCCGAGGAACTGGTGACGAACGATAAGGCCTACTATGCTTTCGATACTTCGGAGGAACTGGAGGCCATGCGCGAACGCCTCAAGGCCGCCGGTGTTGCCGCACCCGCTTACAATGCGGTAACGCGGGAGCACATGAAGAACAGCCTTACCCTCAGTGCCGATGAGGTGAAGGAGCGCTTGGCACGGGGCGATGAACACGTGATCCGCTTGAAGGTCCCGCGCCAGGTGGAGGTGCGTTTCGAGGATATCATCCGCGGTTGGGTGGTGGTGCACAGCGCGAACATCGATGACAAGGTGCTCTTCAAGAGCGACGGCATGCCCACCTATCATTTGGCCAACATCGTGGACGACCACTTGATGCGCATCACGCATGTGATCCGGGGTGAGGAGTGGTTGCCCAGTGCACCCTTGCATGTGCTGATCTATGAAGCCTTCGGATGGGAGCGCCCGGCCTTCGCACACCTGCCCTTGATCCTGAAACCCGATGGCAACGGAAAACTGAGCAAGCGCGATGGCGATCGCCTCGGATTCCCGGTGTTCTCCTTGGATTGGGTGGATCCCACCAGCGGCGAAAAGAGCAGCGGTTACCGCGAAAAGGGATACTACCCGGAGGCCTTCATCAACATGCTGGCCTTGCTCGGCTGGAACCCGGGAACCGATCAGGAGATCATGAGCCTGCAAGAGCTGACACAGCTCTTCGAATTGGAGCGCGTACACAAGGGTGGCGCCAAGTTCGATCCGGACAAGACCAATTGGTTCAACCAGCAGTACCTGCGCATGCGTCCCGATGCCGAGTTGGGCGCCCAGCTGCAGGCACTATTGAAGGCCCAAGGGGTCGATACCAGGGTGGAACGTGCCACCCATGCGGCCGCTTTGTTGAAGGAGCGCGCCACATTCCCTGCGGACATGCTCGAAGGCACCTATCTCTTCACAACCGGTTCGCCGCTCAGGGGCAATGCCGAAGCTGAAGCCGAACTGAAGAAGCGCTGGAAACCGGAGGCCGCCCCGGCCATCGAAGCCTTCATCGCGGCCATCGAAGCCGCACAGGCCAGCGAGGCCGTGCAATTCGAGACGGCCTTCAACGCGGTGTTGACCGAGAAGGGCATGAAGATCGGCCAAGTGATGCCGCTCTATCGCCTCTTCGTGGCAGGACGCATGCAAGGCCCCGGCATGTTCGACGTGAGCGCTCTGCTTGGTCGAGTGGAGCTGGTCGGACGCCTGCGCGCCGGCCTGGAACACTGCGCCGCATGGGGCTGATCGAGATCCGCGGCATCCGCGTGTTCGCCTACCATGGTTGCTTGGCGGAGGAAGCGCAGATCGGCGGTCATTACCACGTGGATGTGCGCGTTGAAGGTGATTTCAGCGAGGCCGAGCGGACCGATCGCCTGGACCTGACGGTCGATTACGGTCGTGTGACGGCGATCGTGAAGGAGCAAATGGCCCAACGCAGTGACCTCATCGAGCATGTCGCCCGCCGTATCCTGAACGCCCTGCGCGCCGAATGGGACGCTGCTTACCGCTGGAACGTCCGCTTGGTGAAGGAACGGCCACCGGTACAGGGCGACGTGGAACAAGCCGTTTATACGGTGGAAGGATAAGTGGTCCTGATCCCGGCTTGATCGAACATCCTATCTTCGCAGCCCACTTGACGGTCGCGTGGCCGAGTGGCTAGGCACAGCTCTGCAAAAGCTGCTACTGCGGTTCGAATCCGCACGCGACCTCCACCAGCTGATGCCCCGGACCTCGGGGCATCGCTCATTTAAAGGGGTCCGATCGCTGCAAGTGGCATGGTCCGAGCGTGGTGAAAGCTTGACCATGCGGCAATGGTATTCGGGTACGTACCCGGTCCTGACCCGGTTCCCTGCCGATCACCACGACCGATTTCCCGCTCGCCCGTACCTTGGCCCATACCGATCGCGGCCTTTCCGCGTTGTAGGCGAAGCTGACCCCAGTTCCATGCGTTCATTACCCTCTCTTTTCGTCCTCTTTTCCGTCGTTTGGGCCCATACCAGCAAGGCGCAGGACCAAAGTGCCATCGGGCAGTGGCGGGACCATTTCCCCTATACCAACCTGGTGGCGGTGGCCGAAGGCGGGGGACATGCCTATGCGGCTTCCACCACAGGCCTGTTCCGGTATGACCCCTCGACCGGCGAGATCGATCGCCTGAACAAGACCAATGCCCTTAGCGATGTGGGTATTTCCGGACTGGCCTGGAACGAGCCGCTCCAAGCCTTGCTCGTGTACTACACCAACGGCAACCTCGACCTGATCGAAGGCTCGCGCAGCACCAACATCGGCGATATCAAGCGCAGCTCCATCATCGGCAACAAAGGCGTGTACAGCGTGTACATGGTAGGTACCACGGCGTACCTGGGTTGCGGTTTCGGGATCGTGGTATTGGACCTGCAGAACAAGGAGGTCCGAGAGACCTGGTTCATCGGGCCATCGGGTTCGCAAGTGCGTGTGAACGGCCTCACCATGAGCCCCGATTCCATTTACGCGGCGACCGGAACCGGGCTGTTCACGGCCTCGCGAACGGCGGCCAACCTCGCCAGCTTCGATAGCTGGAGGAAGCGCACGGACATGGGTGCTTCGCTGAGCAATGGGAACTACAATACCGTGGCCTGGTTCGGCGATCGCCTGTTCCTCAATGCCAAACGACCCGGCGATGGCGGTGATTCGCTGATCGTGCTTGGTACCGATAACACCTGGTCCCGCTTTCAACCCCTGTTCGGCCTGCGCAACTCCTATTTGAGCGTCTCGGCCGACCAAGAGATCCTGGTGGTGACGCACGACAACAGCGTACATGCGTACAACCTCGCCTTGGATGAGATCACCCTGATCTATGCGTACGAAGGCGTGAGCGCTGCACCCTCGCAAGCGATCCGCTCGGTGCTCGGCATCACATGGGTGGCCGATCGCTTCAAGGGACTCGTTCGCTCCGGCGGTGGTGATGTCGGTACCTCGATCCTGCCCAACGGTCCGCGCACGGCCACCTCGTGGCGCTTGGCCACCGGTGGCGGGGCCATGTATGTGGCCACCGGGGCCGTTACAGGGACCTGGAACAACCAGTATCTGAAGGACGGGATCCACAGCTTCATCGATGGACGTTGGAGCACGATCGATCGGAGCGAGTTCCCTCTGATGGATGGGGCCAACGTTTATGCGGGGTCCATGAACGACATGGTGGCGATCGAAGTGGATCCGGATGATCCCCACCACGCATGGGCGGGGAGCTGGGACGACGGACTGCTGGAGGTCCGCAACGGAGCGCCCGTGCAGATCTACAACAACGCGAACAGCGCGCTTGGTCTGGATATCAACGGCTTCGAAGGGCGCCTGTACGTGGGTGGCATCCGTCATGATCGGCAAGGCAATCTGTGGATGTCCAACCCTTGGTCCGAGAGACCCATCGTGGTGCGCACAAAGAGCGGGGAGTGGCACAATTTCTCCCCGGGGCCCATGCTCAACGGCAACCTGCTCATCTCTGATGTGGTAGTTGGCCGCAACGGCTACAAGTGGTTCATCAGGCCACGTGGCAACGGCCTGCTGGTGTACGATAGCGGCAACTCGATCAGTGCGACCGATGATGACCAGTACAAGCTGCTGAACAACCAGACGGGCACGGGGGGCCTTCCTTCGCCGGACGTGTATTCCATTGCCGAGGACCTGGACCAACAGATCTGGGTGGGTACGGCGCGTGGCGTGGCGGTCTACTATTCGCCCGAGGCCGTCTTCAACAGCGATGACTACGATGCCCAGCAGATCCTGATCGAGCAGGACGGCAATGTTCAGATCCTGTTGGAGACCGAGGCGGTGAACTCCATCGCCATCGACGGTGCGAACCGGAAGTGGATCGGCACACAAAGCAGTGGTGTGTACCTGATATCGGCCGACGGCCGCGAGGAGATCCAGCATTTCACCGCGGAGAACAGCCCCTTGCCCAGCAACACCATCACGAACATCGTGGTGGATGGCACCTATGGCGAAGTGTACATGTCCACCGATCAAGGCATCATGAGCTACCGCAGCGATGCCACCGAGGGTGCCGACGAGAACACCTGCGCACAGGTGTTCCCCAACCCGGTGCGCGAGAACTACTTCGGCCCGATCGCGATCAATGGCCTGGTGCGCAACAGCGAAGTGAAGATCACCGACATCAGTGGTAACCTCGTGTACCGCACCACCTCCGAAGGCGGACAAGCGATCTGGTACGGCAATGACATGAGCGGCAACCGCGTGGCAACGGGAGTGTACCTCGTGCTGGTGAGCGACCAGAGCGGCGAGTTCAAGTGCAACACCAAGGTGCTGCTGGTCCGTTGACGAACTTCGTTGTTCCGCCGGGCCTGCTGATACTGTAGGCACACGGGCACGTCACTGCGCATGCTCCATACCACCAGGGCCATCGTGCTCAAGACCATTCGCCATGGTGATCGCACCGTGGTGCTGAAGGCCTTTACCGAGGACTTCGGTCTGCGTTCCTACATGGTGCGCGCCGGTGGAAAGGGTGGCGTGGCCACCGCAGCCCTTCAAGCCTTGAACCGCTTGGAATTGGTGGTGAACGAACACCCGGAGCGCGACCTGCAGACCATTCGCGAGGTGCGCGTGCAACGCCCCTATGCACGCATACCCTTCGACCCCGTGCGGGGCACCTTGGTGCTCTTCGTGCAGGAGGTGCTGTACAAGGTGCTTCGCGGCGAATCCGCCGACCCCGAGATCTTCGCTTTCCTGGACGAGGCCCTGGAAGCCATGGATACGGCTACGGACGTGCGCAATTTCCCCCTCGTGTTCCTGGTGCAGTTATCAGGGCAACTCGGGTTCCAGCCCGCCTTCCCGGCTCCCGGCGAGGACCGCTTCGATCTGCGCGAAGGCGAGTTCATCCGCGGTGCGGCGCCGCACGGCCACACCCTTGGCACCGTGCTGAGCGCACACCTGGCGGCCTTATTGGCCGTGGACCTCGCCCATCTGCCGGGCCCCATGATCCCTGCCGCCGAACGCCGTGACCTGCTGGACCACCTGCTGCTCTACTACCGCATGCACATCGAAGGACTGGGCGAGCTGCGATCGCCAGCGGTGCTGCATCAGGTGTTGGGTTAAGGGGATCGCTGCTGCGGTGGCTACCTTGCGGACCATCCCCACCGGTCCTTCCCGCTCTGCGGCCCTGCGGTCGCCGAAGCACGAAGATCCGGTCCTTCGAACGACCCCGCTCCGATGCTCGGAACCGAACTACGAACGGCCCCCAAGGCCGACCAGCGCCCCCACGCGATCACGGCCCATGGCCACACCCGTGTAGACCCCTACTACTGGCTGCAATTGAGCGAGGAGCAGCGACAGGCCGCAGAACCCGATGCGCACACCAAGGAGGTGATCGCACACCTCGATGCGGAGAACGCCTACTGCGAGGCCGTGCTGGAACCCGTGCGGCAATTGCGCGATGAACTCTTCATCGAACTGCGCGCCCGCATCAAGGAGGATGATAACAGCGTGCCCTATCGCGAGAACGGCTACTGGTACCACCACCGCTACGAGGAGGGGAAGGAATACCCGATCCATGTGCGCAGGATCGATGCCGTGGGGACCGAGGAAGTGGACTTCCTGAACGAGAACGAGATGGCCGAGGGCAAGCCGTATTTCGACCTCGGCGATTTCGAGATCAGCCCTAACAACAGGCTGGCGGCTTATAGCTTGGATACCGTCGGACGGCGGCAGTACGAGCTTCGTTTCCGTGACCTGGATACCGGGGCGGACCTGCCCGACGTGATCGAGAACACCGCCGGTGGTTGCGCCTGGGCGGATGATCGCACGGTGTTCTATGCTCGCATGGACGAGACCTTGCGCAACCACAGGATCTACCGGCATGCGCTCGGTACCGACCCGGCCGATGACGTGCTCGTATTCGAGGAGAAGGACGGTGCTTTCAATTGCGATGTATACCGAAGCCGCAGTGATCGGTACGTGATCATCAACAGCGAGAGCCACACCTCTAGTGAGCATTGGTTCCTGCCTGTGGAAGAACCGACCGGCGCATTCGCGGTGCTGCTTCCGCGCGAGGAGGAGCACGAACATTCGGTAATGCATGCGCCGGGGAAATGGTATATCCTGACCAATTGGAAGGCCTTGAACTTCCGGCTGATGGAATGCGCCGAAGGTGCCACCACGGACAAGCGCAACTGGAAGGAGGTGGTGCCGCACCGTGCCGATGTGCTGTTGGAGGATGTGGAGGTGTTCCGCGACCACTTGGTCTTGACCGAACGGCGTGACGGTCTGGCCCACTTGCGGGTACGGCGCTTGAGCGATGGCCGTGAACACGCGATCCGGTTCAACGATCCGGCCTACATCTGTTATGCCGGTACGAACCCGGAGTGGGACACCGATAAGCTCCGCTACGGCTACATGTCGCTCACCACGCCGAGCAGTGTGTACGAGCACGACCTCAACGTCAAGACCGACATCCTACTGAAACAACAAGAGGTCATCGGAACATTCTCGGCGGCTGATTATGTGAGCGAACGGATCTGGGTGGATGCACAGGACGGCACGCAGGTCCCGATCTCCTTGGTGCGGCACAAGCACACACCGCTGGGCGGCCAAGCACCACTCCTGCTCTATGGCTACGGGAGCTATGGCGTTTCCATTGAACCGACCTTCAGCAGCTCGCGGCTTTCGCTCTTGGACCGCGGGTTCATCTTCGCCATAGCGCACATACGCGGGGGAGAGGAACTTGGTCGTGAGTGGTACGAAGAGGGGAAGATGGAGCACAAGATGAACACCTTCACGGACTTCATCGATTGCGCCGATGGCCTGGTGGAAAAGGGCTATGCGGACCCGGCCCGCCTCTTTGCCTATGGCGGAAGTGCTGGTGGCCTATTGATGGGCGCCGTGGTGAACATGCGGCCCGAACTGTGGAACGCGATCATCGCCGAGGTGCCTTTTGTTGATGTGGTGACCACCATGCTCGACGAGAGCATCCCGCTCACCACCGGCGAGTTCGAGGAGTGGGGTGATCCGAAGCAGAAGAAGGCCTACGAGCGCATGCTGAGCTATTCGCCGTACGACAATGTGAAGGACCAGGCCTATCCCGCCATGCTCGTGGGTTCCGGCTTCCACGATAGCCAGGTGCAATATTGGGAACCGGCGAAATGGGTACAGCGCCTGCGCGAACATCAGCGCGGTGCGGAGCCGATCCTGCTGCACGTGAACATGGATGCCGGGCACGGCGGTTCCTCTGGACGCTTCGAAGCGCTCAAGGACGTGGCACGCAATTACGCGTTCCTTCTGTGGCGGGCGGGGATCGATCGAAGGTGACGGACCGCGCAGCTCAGCTCGCCAAGCTCTCCACGTGCAGGATCTCCTCCGGCGGCATGTCGATCACGCTCACCGGCTTGGTTGGGTCGTCCTGTAGGCGCTCGTAATCGCGCACGCTGGCGAAGAACAAATGCTTGTCGCTATCGTCCACCGCAGGCACATCGCCGGTGGCCACTTCCCAGATCACGCCGAACACTTCGCGTCCGTTGCGCAGCTTGAAACGGCAGTGCTTGTGGGCGTATGGTCGAATGCGCGAGAGGTCCATCGTTTCCGGTGATCGACAAGCATATCGTCGAACATCCTACACGCAAATTAGTAGGATCGGGACCCAAATGGCGGATCTAGATATCAACACAGGGGCCCGTTCCGGTGGATAAGAGCGCCCAAGGCACGCGGCTATTCCTTGGCGCTCAGCGGGATGCAGCTCGGGTCCAAGCGCAGTGAAAAAAGTATCCCTTCGATCTCGCGCACGTACTCGCGCTTGTTGAACTGGGGCGCATACACGAAGCCTTCCACTGTGATCAAGCGCCCTTCGCTCTCGCATACGGTGCTCAAACTCGCGAAAGGCCCGCCCATCTTGGCGCCCTCCATGCCGAAGAGCCCTTCCATCAAATAGCCATAGCGCCCTTCGATCTCCACAGCACGGCCTTGCGGCATCAGGTCCATGGTATCGAAACGCCGTTGCACGATCATGTACGAACCCGGCGAAGGGCCGGGCACCAAGGCACGCGTCACCGAGTCGCGCATGTTCACCAGGTCGAGCACGTTGAAGATCGAATCGCTGCGGTAAGCGTGGTGATGGATCAGGAGCCCTTCGATCACGTTGTGCTGCAGTCCTGAGCCCGAGACCATTCGATCGCGTTGCAGCCAGGTGCTGCCGTTCTCCTGCTTCATCAGCTTGTATCCGCCGGGCACATCCAAGGTAATGCCGTGGTAGGCGCGCACCTGCTCCGATACCGATGCATCGCGTTCCTGCTTCATGCGCTTCACCACGCGCGCCAGCTGATGCTGTTCGAAGAGCATCACCGTGCCGTCCGCTTCGTTCGCGAATGCACGGTTCCACGCAGCGTCGTCCGCCGCGGCCACTTGCATCACCACCTGCCCACGCGCAAAGCTTACGATGAGCGGCCGCGTGGTGGCCGTATCGTTGGTGCCGATGGCCGCGTAGAGCACGGTGTGGTGCGTGCGCAGCAAGGATCCGAAGTTGTGCGGCGTGCACTGTACCACCTTGAACCGTGGCTCGCGCTGCGGCAAGGTGCTGATCGGCTGCTCCAGGATCGAGCGGACCAAGGCGCCGGGGTTGCTCTCCCAGTGCCCCTTGTCCATCACCACCAGCACTTCGCCCTGCGCTCCCGATGCGTTCGGTATGCGGGTGGTCTCCGTTCCGCAAGCAACGAAAAGCGTGGCGATGAGCAGAACGGGGATGCTCTTCCTCATCCTTCCTGGGTGCCCACTTTGATCTTCTTGCCGGGCTTCAAGCCTTCCTTCTCCAGCTCGGTGTTCATCCGCTTCAGGTCATCCACGGAAACGCCGGGGTGGCGCTGTGCAATGTCCCACAGGGTGTCGCCGGGTTGCACCACGTAGTAGATGAAGGCGGCATCCACCTCCGCCTTCGGGGTGGCGGGCTGTTGTGCGGTGGCCTGTTTCGTTACCTGGCCCACCTTCAGCTTGTCGCCGGTGTGGATCACGGTGCCGCTGATATGGTTCATCCGCTTCAGCTCGGTAATGGAGATCCCGTATTTCTGCGAGATCACACCCAAGGATTCGCCCCTGCGCACCGTGTGGTAGCGCGGCACCGTGGTGGTGCCACCGCTCTCCACGGCCGCTGTCGCCTCCGCCGCTTTCTCCGCGGTGGCCGGTGTAGCCGCTGCAGTCAGGGCCGCGTAGCGCAGACTGTCCTCATTGTTCACGTATATCCCGGCCGTCTTCGTCGGCAGGTACAGTGTGACGGGTTGGTCCACATCCGGTATCACGCCCAGCTTGAAAGTGGGGTTCAGCTCCTTCAGCTCCTCGGCCGTGCTGCCCATCAGCGCAGCCACGTTGCTCAGGTCCACCGGGTAACACACCTGCACGGTGTCCACTTGGTGCGCGCAGTAGGTGGGCACCACAGGGTACAGGTTGTGGTCTGCAGCGTGCGCGAACACGTAGTTCACCGCGATGAAGGCGGGCACGTAGCCGCGTGTTTCCCTCGGCAGATGGTCGTAGATCTTCCAATAATCCTTGTGGCCACCACTGCGGCGGATCGCCTTGTTCACGTTGCCCGGCCCGCAGTTGTACGCGGCCAAGGCCATTTCCCAGTTGCCGTAGATGTTGTAGAGGTGCTTCAAGTACTTGCAGGCCGCCTCGGTGCTCTTGTGCAGGTCGTGGCGCTCGTCCACATAGCTATCGGCCTTCAGGCCGAACATCTTGCCGGTGGGCAGCATGAACTGCCATAGGCCTACGGCACCGGCCCGGCTGCGGGCACTTGGGTTCAATGCGCTTTCCACCACGGCCAGGTACTTCATCTCCATGGGCATGCCGTGGCGGTCCAGGTATTCCTCGAACACCGGGAAGTAGAGATCTGCCAAGCCCAACATGCGCGAGGTCATTTCGCGCTTGCGCACGGCGTACAGGTCGATATAGGCCTGCACGCTCGAGTTGTAGATCAGGTCGAAAGGCGATTGGCCATCGAGGTATTGCAGTCGGCTCTGGTAGGTGGCCTCCGGAAAAGCGGGAATGTAGGCCGGTGGGTAGCCGTGTATGTTCAAGGCCACGGTATCGACGTTCACGGGCGAGTTCTTCACCCAAGGCAAGGCCGCGAGGTCGTCCAGCCGGGCCACCATGGGATCATCATGCAGCAAGGGGAGCGGTTCTCCGGGCTGTGCACAGAGGGCCGCTGGCAGCGCGGCGATCAGAAGGAGGTATGCGGAACGGAGCAACATGGGCACGAAATTATCTCTAATACGTCCGGAACAACGCTTTGTTATGTCCACAGCACACTGTGTGAACGATCGACGGAAGGGAGATAGTGTGGGACGAATTCCTGCCCAAGCACGCTCAGCATCCGAAGATGTGCTTGGAAGCGCCCAACAACCGTGCCTCATCGAAAGGCTTGGCGGTCAACTGGACACCGAAGGGCAGCCCGTTGCTGTGCGTGCCCGTGGGCAGGCTGATCGCCGGCACCCCGGCCAAGTTGGCCTGCCCGTACCGTAAAGATGTCCTGCAGGTACATGGCCACTGGGTCGGTAATGGCCCGGCGCTTCCAAGGCGGTGGGGCAGGTGGGGCTCGCGATCAGGTCGCTTGCTCGAAGGCCGCCAGTGTGGCTGCGAATGATGCGGCGAACGCGTTGCGCTTGGCCGTAGTAGGCATCGTAGGAATTCGGCGCCGACGCACCAAGGCGCCCAGCAGGATGCGGCGCTTCACCTCGGGTCCGGTGCTTCCGTACGGCTGAGGCGGTAGGTCTCGTCCGTCGCCCTGCGCCACTTTGCTGCGGGCGGCCGAAGCGGATGCCATCGAAACGGGCCATTTGTTGCTGGCCTCGGCCGTGGCCAGGATGTAGTAGGTGGGCACCTGGTGGTCCAAGAGCGGCACTTCGATGGGTTCCACGGTGTGCCCTTCGGCCTTGAGGCTTATCGACCAGGCCGAAGATGCGCTACCACGTCCGGCGCCAGCGCGCTCCAAGCCTTCGCGGTAGTAGCCGATCCGCAGCTTACCGGTCACACGATGGCCTGCCCGGCTTATGGCTGGTGGTGCTGTCCTTGGGGTCCTGCCCGGCCATGGCCTGGTACACCGCAGCGGTGTCTTCTTGATGCAGTGCGCGAAGGGGTCGATCTGGTCGAAGCTGCTGGCAAGGGCGATCAGGCCATAGCGGCTCACGCGCCCATAGGTCGGTTTGAAGCCGACGGTGCCGGTGAACGACGCAGGTTGGCGTATGCCGCCACCAGTATCGCCGCCTAGCCACGTGCACGATGCCCGCCGCCACGCTGGCCGCAGCACCGCCATCGTTGCCATCAAGCACCTTGGTAGGGTCCAGCGGTTCTTCCGCACCTTGCCGTAGGCGCTGTTCGCTGCTACCCATGGCGAACTCGTCGCAGTTGGTGCGGCCCAGGATCACGGCATCAGCCGCCAAGAGACGTTCCACCACGGTGCTGCTGTACAGCGAGGTGAAGCCCTCCAGGATCTTCGACGCTGCGCCGACCCTGTGGTCCTTGTAACAGATATCATCCCGAGTGGCGAGGACCATGCCGGCCAAGGGTCCGGCGTTCCCGGCCTTCACCCGGGCATCCACTGCGGCGGCTTGCGCCAAGGCGGTCTCGGAGAAGAGCTCCAGAAAGGCGTTCAGGTCAGCATGCCGTTCGGCCACGGCGAGCGCTTGCTCGGTGGCGGAAAGTACGCTGGCACCGCTGGAAAGCGCAGCACGGGCCTCGGTAAAGGTCTTGGTGGAACTCACGCCGAACGTTCGATCACTTGCCCTCGTCGCGCGGCTTATCGTCGTTCTTGGTGGCGTCCTTGAACTCTTTCATGCCTTGGCCGAGGCCGCGTATGAGCCTGCATCTTCTCGCCGAACAGGAGCAGGGAGCACCACAACGACCAGCACCATCTGCCATGGGCCGACGACGCCGGAGAAGGGATGGATAGGAAGTGTGGACATGGCCATGCGGAGTTGAGGTGGCAAAGGTAGTTGTTCGTTGGGTGTTGGATGTTGAGGCTGAAGCTTGGCCTGTTGGGGGTTGTGCGCGGCATTCGTGCATTCGGGGTGCTTGGGTGCGCCCGGTTCGGGGCAACCCTCAACCCAACTCAACCCCAACCCCATCAACCAGCACCACCTGAACAACCATGGCCCTTGGACCACCTTCACCAGCCCGCGCATCTTCCGCATTCCACGTGGGCCACCGAGCCGTTGTCATCCGTGAGTACTGTGCCTACCGTGGCTCAGTCCACCTTCTGCCCTTGGCTCATTAACATCCCGCAGGTTGTTGACACCGTGCGGTACGCACCGTGGCTCAGGATCACGGCCTTGCCCGCGCCGGGTATGATGATCACGCTGCTCACTTCCCCGCGGAAGAGCGCCCGCACGTTCGCCCCTTTCTCCGTGATGCCGATGCCGTTGTTCTCGATCACGATGCCGGGCAATACCGGGTGCGCTTGTTTCCCGAAGCGGCTACATCACGCCCTTCTCCACGGGCCATGGCAGCTTGCCCTTGTTCTTCTCGAAGTCGGCGTTCAGCTCTTTGCCTTCGGGCGTCAAGGTGTGAGGTCCAGTTTGCCACTGCTGCTTGTTTGGCTGGCACCGGGTTTCGGCTTGGGCTTCAGTTCCCTTTTCAATGGCTTTGCGGATGGCGGCATCCAGTTCCTTGCGCTGCGATTCCTGTTTGCGCTGGGTGTCGCGCAGCCTTCCTTCTTCTTTCTTCAGGGTGTTCAGCGCGCTCTGCTGTCCGCCACGCATCGGCGATTCAACTTCTTGGCGCTCGGCCTGTTGTTGGTCTTCACGAGCTTGCTCTTCTTTCGTGTTGCACCTTCGGGGTCCGAAGCGGGCATCGATGGTGTTGCGCGTTTCGGCTGATCAAGGCGGCCTGGCGGGTGCGCTGCTCAGCGATCTGCGAGAGGTAGCGGGAACGGCGGTGATGCCTGCTGGAAGCTGGCCGACGCGAAGAGGTAGCTCAGCGCGATCATAGGAACCGCGGTTTGCGGTAAGCGAACTGCAGCATGCGCCCGTATTCTTCAGTTCAGGCTCATCGTTCAAGGAGGCCACCATCTCCACATCCTCCTTCTTGATGCGTTCGTCCACCCGGTACAGCTCGCTGTTCATGGTATGTATGAGTTGCGCCTGCGGGCCTGGATCTGGTCGAGCAAGCGCAGTTGCGCCTGTTGGGTCACGTTCTGGTCCTTCTTCGCCTGTTCGATCATGCCGTGGTGGTGCGGATCTGTTGGTCCAGCGCCGAGCGTTTCTTCTCCAGCGCTTTCCGGTCCTGGGCCTGGGTGCCGCTCAGCACGAGGGCCGCAAGCACCGCAAGAACAAGCGCGAAGCTGTTCCGATGGACCTGGAGACGATCGCTCGGTGGAGGTCTCGGCTGCTCATGGTTCTTCCTGTGCGGCTGCCAACTTACGGCATGGGTTGGTACTTCTCCGGCACCCTGAAGCTCAAGTTCAAAGGCCCCTCCAGTTGGATCCGCGATAGCTCCAGTATCCCCGTGGCCTGTCGTGTGGGTTCGCTCAAGGTGATGGTGATGCGCGTGGGCAGAACTGAATCCCTTCACCCCGCGCTTCCAATGATATCTGACCGTAACTGCATCGCGTATGAGGTCGGCAATTTGTACCCGCGTTAGGTGGAAGCTGTCCGGCTCGATCCAGTAGCGCAGCACGATCGCTTCTTGCTCTTCGGCCTTGCGCAGGGTGCGTTCCAAACGTCGCTCGGTCATGTCCTTGTCCTTCACCAAGGTGTCCCCCGGACTGATGTCCTCCGCTGCGCGGATGGCATGCGCTTTTCCTGCTGGTCAGCACATAGTGGCCGTCCCCGCGACCGGAACGGTACTTCTCCTTCGGGTCCAGACCCACGGGCAGGCTCAAGAGCGCTTGTTGGAACAAGGAGAGGCTGGGTTCCAGGCCGAACTTGGTTGGCGGCCGCGGTATCGCCGATGTAGTACTGGTCGTGCAGCTTGTCCAGCATTTTCAAACTGTCCGAAGTGAGCAGGATGCGCGCCATTTTGATGCCCAGTGCCGGATGACGCCGATCCACGCCGCACTGTCGCGCACCGACTCCATCTGGGCCTTGAAGCTCTTGCTGCCGTCTGGCAGTTCCAGTTCCACCGAGGCCTTGGCGGAATAGTAGCGGACGCTGTCGCGCGGGTGGTCCGTATCCGCTCCAAGAGCTTCTCCTCCGGCGAGCGGGGCTTACAGCTCGGGGCTGAGTCACGATCGCATCGTGCGCGGGTCTTGCGTAAGCGGAGGAAAGGAGCACGACGCTCAGCAGCAGCACGGCTATGCCGTTGCGTCCACCCCACGCGCACCCCTTCGTCGCATCTTGCGTTCCAACAAGGCGCTACCACCACCGAGGTGCGGGCGCGTTCCCACAATCTTTACGGGGATGTCACCAAGTTCGAAGAGGATGTCGCCGTAGTGTTCCACCACCACGCTGTCCGGTGGACCGGCTGCGAGGGCCTTCGATCCAGAGACGCGCGCTTCGGCGTACTTGGCGTTGCGGAAGAGCACCCATGCGTAGTGGTTCACGGGGAGGCCGCCGGGCAGGAGCCAGTTCCGCGAGCGTTTGCTCATGCGCTCGGCCTTTTCCAGCTGCTCGTTGCGCAGGCTCAGGTAGTAGGCGTAGTTGTTCAGCGTGCTTACGTTGTCCGGTTCGACGCAAGCGCCTTGTCATAGGCCTTGTCGGAATCGCTGTACCGCTTCGCCCGTTGTAGGCATCGCCCAAGCTGCTCCAGAACTGTGCGCTTGGCAATATTGTCCACCACCACATCACGACCAGCGATCAAGGTCTCATGGCTTCCGTCGTGCTTGCCGAGCTGGAGAGAGTGCGATGCCGTTGTACAGGTAGGCTCCGGTACGTGGGGACATCGATGGTCTGTTCGGCATGGGCATGCAGGGCCTCGTGCTGCTCCAGTTGCAGGTCCAATTGCAAGAGCTGCATGTATCGGGAAGCGCTCCTTCTCCGTGCGTAGGGCCTCCCGGAACTGGTCGCGGGCTTCGGCGACCTTGCCGTCGCGCATGAGGAAGTCGCCGTGTATGGTGCGGGCTGCCGCTTTCCGGATGCGCCTTTTCCAAGGCCTCGATCAGTTCGTAGAGCGTCGATCAGGTCCGGCCGGTCGCTGGGCTTTTCGCCCTCGTGCTCGGTCACTTCAAAAGAAGCCGATGAGCACCTGCATCTTGGCATCGATGTCGAGGTCCGGGTCCAGAAAGGCCCGCCCAACTCGTAGGTAGGCCTCGTCCATCTTGCCGGTGCTGCAATGTCAGTAAGGGCGATGCGCAACATGCTGTCTGGGATCCAAGGCCAAGGCCTTCTGGTACTGTACCAGTGCCTTCTTCATGATCGCCTTGTTGGTCGTACAACTCGGCCAGCAGTGCTTCGTAGCGCGGGTCCTCCGGGTTGGCGGCTATCGCTCGTTTCACCAAGGCCTCGGCCTCCTTCGGACGCCTGTTCTCCATGAGCAGGCCGAACTGTTGGATCGCCACCTCTTCGCTCAGTCCGAAGCGGGATTCCACCTCGGCATACACCTCGATCGCATCATCCACCTTGCCGCTGTATGCCATCATGTTGGCCATGTCCAAGTACACCTCGTGAGTTACCGGGCCATTTGGCCACCACTTCCTTGTACACGGCCACCGCATCGTCCAACTGTCCGTTCTGTTGGTACAGCATCGGCGAGCAGGAAGCGATACCAGATGTTCTCCTTATCACCGGCCACCGCCTTTTTCGCGTGGGCTGGGCGCCGCGGGAAGTTCCTGCCTGGTGGTACAACTTGCTCAGCTCGAAATGTGCGCGGCACTATTGCTCGGGTCCACCTTCAGGCACCGCTCGTACAGTTGCACAGCCTGGGACCTGACCTGACAAGCGGGCCTGCGTGGCCTCCATGAAGCGCGCGCATGGTGCGCGCGTTTGTCCGCAGAGATGTCCGCAGTGGCCTCGGTATCCGGGTCGCCCTTCGCAGGGGTTTCCATTACGGCCTTCGACCCACCGCAGGCCCCGAAAAGGAGCAGGGCGCAAGCGGCGATGAACGAAAGGCGATGGTCGATCATGATGCTGTGGGCTTAGCCTAAGGTACTATCGTCGCTCATGCTCACATCCAAGGCCGTGCCGCCGCTTACCACGGCGCGTTCGCCGATCATGCTGTTGTCCATCACAATAATCCGTACACGCGTAGCCCCGCGGAGGAATCGAATTGCGCACGACGCTGTTGGAGCATCATAGCTCCTTTCTCGATGGAAACGTTCGGGCCGACGATGCTGTTCGTCAGGGTCACGTCCTCGCCGATGAAACAGGGCGGGATCACCACGCTGTTGGTGCTCTTCAAGCTCTTGCTCACCAGATCCTTGCTGTCCTTCAGGAAACCGAGCACCTTGGTGTTGGTGTCCACCATGGCGTTCTTGTTGCCACAGTCCATCCACACGTCCACGCTGCCTACTCTCTCAAGCGCGCTCCCTTCTGCTTCATGTTCTCCATGGCGTTGGTGAGCTGGTATTCGCCCTTGTCCTTGATGTCGTTATCGATCAAGTACTGCATCTCCTTGCGCAGGTATTCGCCATCAGCGAAGTAGTAGATGCCGATGATGGCCAGGTCGCTCACGAAGGTCTGCTTCTCGATGAACTCCGTGATGATGCCTTTGTCGAGTTTCACACGCCGAAGGGCTTCGGGTCCCACTCCTGTTCACCGTGATCACGCCGTCGCAGTCCTTGTCCAGTTCCAGCCGGCGAAGAGCGTATCGGCGAAGGCCACGATCACACGTCCGTTCAAGGCGCTTTGGGCACAAAGGATACCGCGGGCAGGTGCCGAGCGCGGTCTCTTGGTACGGATGGTGCCTTTTGCGCCGATGCCTTTGGCGATGGCGATCAGCTCATCCTCCACCTTCTTACCAAAAGCGGGGTTGGTCACGAAGGCGACCTCCTCCACGGGCTCACCGGCCACAGCGGCCAGGTCCTCCACGATATGTTGTACGATGGGCTTGCCCGCAATGGGCAGCAAGGGCTTGGCGGTGGTGTGGGTGTGCGGACGCATCTGCTTGCCCATTCCCCGCCATGGGGACGATTTATCTTCATTCAGCTTTGTTCTCAGCGCACGCCGGTATGGCCGAAGCCCCCCTGCGCCGCGTCTCGCAGGCGCGCGCGAAGGTCCGGAACTTCCTCGAAACTCACCCGGACGTATTGCGCGATGACCAATTGCGCGATCCGTTCACCGTCCTTCACTTCGAAGGCCGCAGCGCCGTGGTTGATGAGCAGCACGCCCACTTCGCCCCGGTAATCGGCATCGATCGTGCCTGGTGAGTTGAGTACCGTAACGCCGTGCTTGAACGCCAAACCGCTGCGCGGCCGAACCTGCGCCTCAGTGCCTTCGGGCAGCTCGATGTAGAGGCCGGTGGGGATCAGGCGATACTCACCCGAGGCTAGCGTTATAGGTGCGTCGAGGTTGGCGCGAAGGTCCATGCCAGCGCTGTGGGCAGTGGCGGCCTCCGGGAGCGGATGCTTGCCCTTGTTGACAATGGACTTGATGTGCTGTTGCTGCGGTGGCTGCAGACAAAGGTCGTAGCGTTGTTCGTTCGCAGCGGAAAGCGATGACCAGAAAGGTGAGCAGCGCCGAGGCTCGCACCGTATAGTCTATCGCACCGCTCAAGCCGAGTTGTTCACACCCCCACCACAACACCACCGCCCCGGCCATGTACAGCAGCACGCGGCTCACGTTGTAGGGAATAGGGTAGTGCTTCTGTCCCCATATGTAGCTGATGATGGCCATTCCTGCATAGCACGCCAGCGTGGCCCAGGCGCTTCCCATGTAGCCGAGCACATTAGGGATCAGTGCGAAGTTGAAAGCGATGGTGATGGCAGCACCGATGATCGCGATGGTGCCGCCGGTCTTGGTGCGGTCGGTGAGCTTGTACCACACGCTCTGGTTGTAATAGATGCCGAGAAGACGTTGGCGAGCATCAGGATCAGCACCACACGCAGTCCTTCAGAAAGGCCGGGTTCGGGATGAACCATTTGAAAGATTCAGGAAGAGCATCACCACCAGGAAGGCGCTCATGCACACCGCCAATGAAGATGTTCATGATGCGGGCGAAGGTCTCGCGGCTGTTCTTCCTTGGCGTGGCTGAAGAAGAAGGGCTCGGCACCCATGCGGAAAGCCTGGATGAAGAGCGTGATGAGCACGGCCAGCTTGTAGCAGGCACCGTAGATCCCGACCCGTATCGGCGATGTCCGCAGGCAAGAGGTACTTCAGGATGATGCGGTCGGCCGTTTCGTTCACCATGCCTACCAGGCCAGCGATCATCAACGGTGCCCCGAAGGCCAACATGGTGCGCAACAGGGGCTTACTGAAGGCCTTGAAGGTGGCCATTCGGGCAGGAGCGGACAACGCTGAGCGCCGAAGGTCGACCAGATTGATCAAGAACACGTAGCCCACGCAGAAGGAAGGGTCAGGCCACAGCATCGATCAATGTGTTGCCGCTTTCAACGCGTTGAACTTCTTGGCGCACAGAGGAAGATGAAGAGGTTGAACACCACGTTCACCACCACGCTCTAGGATGTTGATCGTCGTTAAACGCTGCCGCGGCCCTGTTGACGCAGGCGGGTCAGGCACGGCGTAGAGCTTATCGATGCCGATGATGAGCAGCATCAGCACGGAGATGCTGTGCGCCGGGAAACCGATGCCGTTGGCGATGTTGCCGGAGAAGCCAGCACCCAGCAGCATGAAAGCCAAGGACGAGAAGAGCAGGGCGTAGGATGCCGTGGTGAACACCGCGCCTTTTTCGCCTTCCGCCAAGGATGCATTGTCCATTCGTGAAGCGGAAGAAGGTGGTCTCCATGCCGAAGGTGAGCACCACGTTCAGAAGGCCGTCCATGCATAGAGCGAGGTGATCACACCATACTCCGCAGGCTCGAACACACCCTTGCTCGTGTACAAGGGCACCAACAAGTAGTTCAGGAAGCGCGCACCGATGCTGCTAAGCCCGTAAATGGCCGTTTGGCCGGCGAGGTTGCGTAGGGCGCTCATGGGTTTTTGCGACGCCTCATGTTCCAAAGGCGCCAGCGAACCACTTGGTGCCCGAAGGACCGCAGGCCTTGTTGTCTGAGCAGTGGAACCAGCCGCCGTACCACAAGGATTGCTGTTGCCCATGGGCCAGTCCTCGCCGGAAGCACCATAAGAACCAGTCCTTTCAGCCGCCGATTCGCCAAATACCAACGTATGCCATCGTGCGGCTATAGCCGATCAAGTCCGAAGGTCAGGATTACGATGCCTTTGCGCATCAAGAACTGCAAATAGAAGGCGCCTGGATCATCATGGTAACGCACCGTGGTGGGCCAGAAGAGTAGAGGCACTATGAACACGGAACACGTCCAGAGAGCAAGAGTTCCCATCAAGAACAGGAGAAGTCGGCTCACGATGTCCTGTACGACCGGCAGTTGATTCGTGGGCCCGATGATGCAAGTGAAGAAAGCGGCCAAGGCGCACAATGCTACGATCAGGCCGAAGGTGGCCGAGGAGGCAAGGCCTAGGTAATTCGGTCCGATGCGGAGCATCACACGCCCGTGAAGTTCGCCTTCCGCTTCTCCATGAACGCCCCGGTGCCCTCCTTGAAGTCCGCCGTGCCGAAGCACTTTCCGAACTCTTCGATCTCGAGTTGCATGCCATCTACACCCGGCTCGTAACCCGCGTTCACTGCGCGGATGGCCGCACCCAACGCGGTCGGGCTGTTGCGGGCGACCTTGCTGGCGAGTTCCATGGTGGTGCTGAGCAATTGGTCCGGGGGTACAACGTGATTCACGAGCCCCCATTGCAGGGCCTCTGCCGCGGGGATCATGCCGGCACTACCGAGCAGGATCATCTCCATGGCCTTGCCCTTGCCCACCAATTGCGCCAAGCGCTGGGTGCCGCCGTAGCCGGGGATCACGCCGAGGCCCACTTCGGGCAAGCCCAACTTGGCGGTTTCGCTCGCCACGCGGAAGTGACAGCTCATGGCCAGTTCCAATCCGCCGCCGAGCGCGAATCCGTTCACCGCGGCGATCACCGGCTTGTTCATGCGCTCCACGTGGGTGAAGAGCTTGGCGTGCCCATCGGCGCTCAGGGCCTTTCCGTCGGCCACGCTGAAGTGCGCGAACTCCTTAATGTCGGCACCCGCAACGAAGGCCTTCGTACCACTGCCGGTAATGACGATGACACGGATGTTCACATCCGCCGCGGCATCGTTCAACGCACGGTCGAGTTCATCGATCGTGTCGCGGTTCAGGGCGTTCAGTTGGTCCGGTCGGTTGATGGTGAGGACGCGGATGGCACCGTCGTCGGCGATGAGGAGGTTCGTATAGCTCATGGATCGATGTAAGTGGGATCCCGGATCGGGCCGGGACGACAAGCACAAATGTATCCGCTACGAACGGAGAGGGAGCGACACGAAGAAGCTGGTGCGCTCACCCTCGGTGGTGGCGAAGCGGACTGTACCCCCTGCATTCTCCACGATGCGTTTCACCATGGCCAAGCCAAGGCCCATGCCCCTTGTTTTTGTGGTGAAGCTGGGCGAGAAGATCCGCTCGCGCGCGTCCTCCGGTATTCCTTCGCCGTTGTCCTCCACCTCCACCTCGGCGAAGTTGTTCACGCTACGAAGCCGGACCGTGATGCGACCTTCGCGGTCCTCGGGTATGGCCTGCACGGCGTTCTTCAACAGGTTGTTCAGCACGCGCAGGAGTTGCTCGCGATCCGCCTGCACGGGTAGGCATGGCCCTTCTTCCATGGTGACCTTCACACCGGGGGTGGCGTTGAACACTTGGACGGCGTCGTGCACCACGTCCGTCAGCTCCAGCGGCTGTGGCTGCGCGATCGGCATCTGCGCGAACTGGGAGAAGGCTGTGGCCACTCCGTTCAGCACATCGATCTGCTGGACCAAGCTGTTGCTGAACTTCTCCAAGCGCTCCTTCGCATCGGCCGATGCCGGGTTCCAGGTGCGCTGGAAATGTTGGATCCCGAGCTTCATGGGCGTCAAGGGGTTCTTGATCTCATGGGCCACTTGCCGGGCCATTTCCCGCCATGCACTTTCGCGCTCGCTACGGGCCAAGCGCTCTGCACTCTCGCGCAGTTCCTCCACCTTCTTGTTGTAGACCTCCACGAGTTGGCCCACCTCGTCCTGACCACCGTATTTGATCGGTTCGTTCGCGCCACCAAGGGCAACACCGGCCAAGGCGCGTTTCAGGACATCCAGCGGGCGCGTGGTCCAGTTGCTGATGAACACGGCGACGAGCACGCTAAGGGCGAAGAAGAGAACGAACAGGTTCACCACGGCCACGAGGACGCCGGATCGTTCCTGCTCTTGTTGATGCTGGTCCGCGAAGGAGGGAAGCTCGATGTAGCCGAGCACGGCCCCATGCCTGTCCCGCAATGGCAGGTAGGCGCTGAGGTACTGTGCCGTACCGATGGATTCCTCGTGAACGAAGGAGCTGTTCTTTTCGATCACCAGCCGGGTGTAGGCCACGGCATCCATGCGTTTGCCGAGCAAGCCGGAGGAGAAGACCTGTGGTCGGGAAGAGGCCAACAGGCGCCCCAGGCGATCGTACACGGTGATGTCCGAGAACAACACGTTGCTCAGCTGCGCCAAGAGGTGCTCCAGGTAACGCGATCGATCATGGTCCAGGTCGGGTTGCCCGTCCAGCTTCTGTTGCAGTTCCATGTGGGCCGAGCGCGCCTTCTCCAAGCTGTTGGCCTCGATCCGCTGGGTATACTGCCGCGTGAGCAGTTGCTGCGCACCATAGCCGAAGAAGAACAGGCCGATCACCGCGAAGAGGATCAGCGCAAGGCGGACCTTGGCCCCGATGCCCATGGACGGGATGCCGCGGGCCTTCCAGATCGTGTGGAAAAGGACCGCCAAGGCCAAGAGCACGCTGAACAGGGTGAAGAGGTAGCTGAAGGTGGTGGCCAGGTCGATCGGGCCGGGTAGCGCTGTGCCGAGGGTGAGCACCGTGCCGGTGGAGGAGCCTTTCGCGAGGTAGGCCATGTCGTTCTCGACATACCACAAGAGACCATCAGCCCCGAGTTGGCGATCCCAGTGCAGGGGAACGGCGGTATTGCTCGATTGGTCCACCAGCAGCCCCTGCTCGTAGCGCGCCAAAGCGTAGCGTTCGGTCCGGCGGCTCAATTGATCATCGCCGGAAAGCAGCAGCTCGGGGAAACCGAGGCTCTGTTCCGCAGACCGTGGGTGCAACTCGATGATGAGCTGCGCCGGCGTGGCCGTTTCCATGGGCATCACTGCCATGCGGGCGTGGTAGTACGGGCCTTCGGTACCGCCTTGGTCGAAGAACAGGTCGGGCATGTCCGCTGCCGCCTTGAAGTCGCTGAAGGCCGTGGAATCGGCATCCAAGCTTCGGGGTGCCGAACCGCCGGTCGAACAGCGCGGTTCGCCGTCGGCGCCGAAGGCATAAACGCGCACATCGTAGCGGTCCCAATATCCACCGAAATAGACCTGGCGCACGCTCAGGTCAAGGTCGCCGGCCGCGCAGGGCTTAGGGGAGGTGAGCAGGGCGTACAACACCGGGTCCTTGCGAAGGTCCGGTGCCACTTCACGGAAGAGCAGTTCCACCACCGGGTCCTCCCGAACGCTAAGTCGGTCGGCCAGCACCAGGCGCTCGCGTTGCTCGCGCGCTTGGGTGTACTTGGTAAGGATGTGCGAGGAGAACGCGGCCAGTGCACCTAGGCCGATCACCACATGCACGAAACGGAACCGCGTCCTGTTCGCGTGTACCATCAGCAACAGCAGCGGAACGGGCCAGAGAAAGAGCACCGTGTCGCGCACGCTTTGGAGGTGGTGGATCACGATCGAAACGGTGAGCACCATGGTGCCGATCAGCAGCGGCCGCCATGCGGGGCGGACATCGCGGAACGCTTGGATGCAGGCATCGGCCAGCAGCAACCAGGCCGTGAAAATGAGCGCGATGCTGATCACCGCAACAGCGCTGGCCATGTTCAAGCGTTGCACGTGGTAGAGGTCCAGGTCCACGCTGCTATCGTTCACCAGCCCGATCATCGCGTTCGTCACCCAAGCGGCGCTGGCCAGCAGGAAGGCCCAGCACAGGCCGATCGGGATCGGGCCGATCACCCCCTCTGTGCGCTGACGCAGAGCGAGGCGGACGAACCACGCGGTGATCACCAGCAAGAGGGAATTGATCAGCAGGTCGCCCAGGGAAGGGAAGGCGAAGGAAGCAGCGTAGGTGGCGGGGTCGAAAAGCGGCAGGCGGTCGAACGGGGAGGAAGGAAGTAGGGTGAGCATGCCCCAGCGCAATACCAAGAGGGTCCCAGTGAACAGGACGACCCCGGACAAGGGTCGACCGGCCGTAACAAGCTGGCGGCCCCAATACCACAGGGCCACCACGAGACAAATGGCACCCAACAGCACCAACAGCAGCTTGAGCTGGATCCAAGTGCCCACTTCCATAGCCCCATCACGCCAAGCCAAGCGGAACATGGGTTCCCCGTTGGCATCGCTCAAAGGTGGTCCCGAACCGTCCACTGGTCTGGCGCTGAGCCCGGGTGGAGTGTCCAAGGCCGGGTGAAAGCCTCGTTTGAGGTAGCGGTTCTCGATCGGCGGCGTGTTCCATACCGGTGCCAGCGCATGCACGCGCAAGCGGCCGATGGAAACGCTCGCGTGCTGATGGATGGCATCGAGCAACACCAAATGTGCGTTAGGGCTGTCCTGGTCGAGGTTCGCATCTGAAGGGAGTTGCCCCGACCAACAGACCAAGCTATCGCCACTGTACCCCAGGTATTGTGTTCCTCTGCGGGAGCGCTCCTCTTCAAGCACCCCTGAATAGCGCCGCATCCACTCTTCCGGCCCCGACTCGGCCAACTCATGCGCCCAGAAAGCAGCGCCGGCCGCCAACCGCACGGCCTGTTGGTCAAGGGCTTGCTGAAGGCGGGTGGCCTCTTTCTGAAGCTGAGACTCTGCGTCCGGTTCCTGCACCGTCCAGGCGAGCAGGGCGAACACGGCACTGAGCAGAAGGAAGAGGAGCGGGCGGGACATCTGGCCGGGGGTGCCGCAAGGGCCGAGCCAAAGTAACGCGTGCGGGGTGTCCTGGGGCCCCATCAAGGGTGGTTGCGAACCTTGATGACATATCCCGCGTAGAACGGCACCGGTCCACTACTCATGGGCCGGATTGATCTTACTGGAATGAAAAAGGCACTACTCTTCGTGCTGGGGTTGCTCTTGACCGGGCTGCTCCACGCACAGACCGGAACGGAGTTCTGGGTCGCCCCGCCCGATGTGACGGTGCGGCATAATAGCCCCGGTGACGAACCGATCTTCCTGAACGTCACCACAGGTAATGCGGCGGCCGTTGTAACGGTCTCCCAGCCGGCCAACCCTGCTTTCAACGGAGGTGCACCCATCGTGCTGAACGTTGCGGCCAATAGTGCCGTGCGTTACAACATGACGGCTTTGAAGGTCCAGTTGGAAACGAGGCCGACGAATACGATCGTGAACACGGGTCTGAGGATCCAGTCCACGGCGAACATCACCTGCTACTACGAAAGCAGCAACACGAACAACCCGGAGATCCTCGCGCTCAAGGGTGCCAACGGACTTGGGACCG
>JAWKNF010000008.1:0-177481 GCA_041391825.1 Flavobacteriales bacterium
CTTCGTGCCACCGAGGCCCCATAGTTGTACGGTGCTCAACAGGTGAACGGCGTGGTCAGGTAGTTGATGCGGTCTTTCGGGCAGCGGTACCTCCTTGGCCAAGGACCATGTCGTTGTGTCGATCAGCATGGTCGCCAACAGTCGATCGAGCAAACGATCCCGTTTGGCCTTCAAGCCTTGACGACCTTTTCCGGGATGCAGTTGTGACGGCGCATTTGGTAGTACGGCGAGCGTGGCGGACTCCGCCCAGCTCAGTTGTGACGGAGGCCGACCGAACCACCGCCATGCAGCAGCTTCCAAGCCGACAACATTCCCTCCGAATGGGGCATTGGCGGCGTACAGTGAAAGAAGTTCATCCTTGGTGTAGCGCAACTCCAAACGCAACGCGAAGAGCATTTCGCGCAGCTTGTTCCAAACGGAGCGGGAGCGTGCACCACCGGCCATTCGGGCCAGTTGCATGGTCAGCGTGCTTCCACCGCTCACGACCCTACCAGCCGACCGATTCTGTTCCGCAGCACGCACGAGTGATGGAAGATGTATGCCCCAATGCGAACGGAAGTGACGATCTTCGAACTCGAGCAGGCATTGTTCGAAACGCAATGGAAGACTGTCACCGGCGGGCATTCTCCATTGGTGGTCCGCTGCGACGGAAGCGGCCAGAAGCCCACCATGTCGATCCAGAAGCACAGTGCTTCGAGGGTCATCGAAGAGCGGGTCCATCGGCGCCCACTTGGCCCATGCCAAAAGGAGCACGAAAGCTCCGATCACCGACCACCAGCGTTTCATGTTCCTGGCCGAAGAGTGCTCCGTCCTTGGTTCAATTGCGCTTCATTCTTGCGCCGTCGGGCCAGGAGTGGCGTTCACGACCTCCACCCACGTCCCCATGGACCGTGCGTTCACCGTGTGGTCGTACATGGCTTCGCAGTGCGCGCCTGGCAGATAGTATCGGCCTGTGTACGCCGCGTTCAACATGACCCGGTACGTCACGCTTTGGTTCCGCCACAGGTCGAAGTAGGTCATCACGCGATCATCACGCACATCCTGATAGTTGTAGTAGGAGCGGTCGACCGCGCTTTCCGTGCCTTCCATGCGCGCGTTCCGGATCTCCCATCCGCTCGGGAAGATCTGTGTGAGGGCAAGTTGCTGGTAACCACGCGGAACGCCTCCGTGCCTGATGGTCACCACGGCCATGAAGTCGGTGCCCTGTGCGATCCGGGTAGGGTCCACTGAGCTACCGTCCATCCGCTGGTACGAAACGCTCATGCCAATGCCGTTGGCGCTTGCCCGTTCCTCGCCAGCGAGCGGTGTTCCGGTTCGCACCAAACGGACATACAGCATGTTTTTGCCCGTGTTCTTCACGCTGACCACACCCTTTCCGTCCGGGATCGGTAGGTCCGCGCGAGCCACGGCCTTCTCGCTGAAACGGTCCTGCGCCTTCCCAGCGACGGTGAGCTTATAGTTCATGCCTTTGCCCAGAGGCGATTTCTCTGCCAAGCGTGCCACGGCCATCAACCCGAAGGCAGTGCTCTGTGTGCTGTACCAGCCGTCGTTGCTCAAGCTCTTGGCGATACGCTGGATGAGACCCGCAGCCTCGGCCGTTCGGTCCATGGTCAATAGGGCTTCCGTGATCAAGGCCTCGTCGCGCAGATCGGCTGCCGTATGTGTACGCCATTTCCGTGTAGACGGGAACGGTGGTGTCCAGTTCCTTGGTCAATTGCATGGCCACATCCTTCCGCCCGATCAAGCCATATGCCGCGGCAAGGACCCATCGTGTGCGACCATCCAGGTCGGTGCGTTCGCGTAAGCGGTTCATTGCGGACAGCTCTGACCACCGGCCAAGGCCAACACATACAGCCTGTACGCTTGGGTGAATTGGGTGATGCAAGGTCCAGCCATCCGCTACGTGTGTGTTCCAGTCCCGCGCCGTGCGTTTTTGGAAGGCCAACCATCCGGCCTTCAGACCAGGAGGCGCGTGGTAGCCCTTTCGCTCGGCCTCGACCATGAAGTGGCCGACGTAGATGGAGGTCCATTGATCGTATTGATCTCCACTGGGCCAATAGTTGAAGCTGCCATCGCGTCGCTGGAAGCGGCTCAACCGTTGCAAGCCGGATTCGACATTCGCACGCATTTCGTGCTCCATCCGATCGGGCAATTCCATCACGCTGGCGAGGTACAGCTGTGGAAAGGCTTTGGAGGTGGTCTGCTCCAAACAGCCATGCGGGTAATCGATCAGGTAACGCAAGCGCCGGGTCATGTCCACCGGTGGAATGGAGCTGACCTCCAGGTACGCGCTGTTCGTACCTCCAACGCCCAGTGGGAGCGGAGTGTGCGCCCATTCCTGGCCGCCTTCCACAATGGCCTCAAGGACTTCCGTGGAGGGGAGGTTCGGTTGCCGCACTTGGAGTTCAATGGCTTCGGATGCCTTTTCTCCGGCACCTTCAACGCTGACCTTCACCTTGGCCACTCCGATCCCTTCCTTGACGCGCACCTTGAAGCGGACCACTTGATCACCGACCGCGCTGAAATGGATCTGTTCTTGTGACGGGCCCTCGGCGATCAGGAGCGCGTTCGGCTCCATTTTCACCATGACGTCCTTCACTTTGGGGTCCATGGCAAAAACGGTGACCGGTAGATCGACGACCTCGCCTGGAGCGAGCACGCGCGGCATGGTGGCCAGTACCATCAAGGGTTTGCGAACGGGCACTGCTTTTTCCGCGTTGCCATAGGCTTTGTTCCCGTCGGAGGCCACCACCATGACCCGGACCGAACCGACGTAGTTGTCGATGGTGAAGGTGTGCTTGGCCTTCTTCCCCTTGGCAAGGGTGAAGGGACCCACGAAGCGCACCACGGGTTTGAAACGGTTCGCCTTGGCTTCTTTCGCGGGACCAGCGTCATCACTTCCACCCAGCGCGAGCACTCGGGCGATCTGCCGACCAAAGGCCCCGATCACATCGTCATAGAGGTCCCATGTGCGCACACCCAAGGCTTCACGCGCATAGAAGTGGGACCATGGATCGGGCGTCTTGAAGCGTGTCAAGTCCAGCAATCCTTCGTCCACGATGGCCAGGGTGTAGGTCATGGCCTTCCCACTGGACTCATTGACCTCCACGTTGAACGGCACATCGGTGCGCACTTCCTTGGCCATCGTGATGGTCGGCGTCAAATGGCTTTGTGCATCCTCGACCAGGATGGGTACCACGCCGTAAAGACGGATCGGTAGGTCGTTCGCCGTTTCTTCGTGCGGCTGAACGACGGTCACTTGCGCGTACACATTGGGGGCCATGTCCGCGGCGATCGTGAATGAGTAAGGTGTTTCTTTCGCCTTCAGCTCCACCCATTCGGCTTTCAGCACCCGGCTTCCGTTCTCGATGCTGATCAGCGCCCGTCCCGTTCCTGAAGAAGGGATGATCACGGTCGCTTTGTCACCGACGTTGTATTTGTCCTTGTCCGTATTGAAGCTCAACATTGCGGCCTGGTCGGGTCCTCGCGGCGTGAACGACCTTCCCAGCCCGGCCAATCCACATAGGCCTGGACCGCGGATGCATGGCCGCTCTCCGGATCGGTCACGCGCACCACGAAGCGCCCCCATTCCGGTCGGTCCATTCGGAATTTCACCACCGCGTGTCCTTTGGCGTCGGTGACCAGATCGAGGTCCTGGCGGAGATCCACGCTGGGCGAACTGATGTAGTTGGCCGTACCGCTCATGTTGCCGTCCCACCACCAGTTGCGCTTCATCTTGTAGATCTGGGCCTTCAAACGACGGCCGGCCAGCGGTTTCCCTTTCGCATCCAAGGCGACCACGACGTAATTGTAGGTGGTGTCAGTAACGAGATTTCCCCATGCGGAGCGCACTTGCGGAGCTTGTATGCCGGCATAGGTCCGGTACGGATAATAGGGGACGGATACACGGTCCATACTGGCATCGCCTCCGGCTTCGAACACGCGGGTAACGATATTGGTGTTCACCACGGCGGGTGCACTACGGCCGGTCTCCATCTTCAACTCGAAGCGGGTCTGGCCTTGTTCGTTCAGTTGTCCGTCGAAGGCCACCTGTTCATCGCTCGGAACCCAGGTCCGCAGGTCGTTGAAGTTGAACTTATCGTATCCTTTGAAATCAGGCGATCCTGTTGTCATGGTGACGGTGACGCGGGCTTTCAGGGAGCGCGCAGGAGCGCCGTGGAGCCAATTGGACCGCAGGGAGATGATATCGTTCTCTCCGCGCATCAACCGATCGCCGATACCCAGCTCGATCTTCAGTCGATTCGGCTTCACGGTCTCAATGCGGATGCTCTTGTGAAAAGTGGTGCCGCCAACGATGACGCGGGCGTTCCAGAACCCAGTGGGCGCATCGGGCGCGGTGGCACAACGGAACGCGTACACCCCGTTCTCCGCTGCGTTGCGCACATGCTTCTGGTCCAGTCGACCGCGTGGATCGGTGAGCTCAAGCACCACCGGGTGGTCCTTTGGTAGCTTCTTCTGGATATCCTGCAACATGAAACTCAGGTAGAGCGAATCACCAGGACGCCAAACGCCACGTTCGCCATATATCATGCCTTTCAGGCCACGATCGACAGCATCTCCGTGCACGTCGAATTCGCTGACGGAGAGCGAAGAGCCATCATCAATTTGAGGTAGCCCCGTTGATTCCCTTGCTGGCGACAAGCAGGAAAGGTTTGTGGGCGGTGGAAGTCGCCGTGGCCATGCCGTTCTTATCGGTCACAAGTTCCACCATGCTCTTCCGCTGCAGATCGAGGACCTGCACCTTCACGCCGGCCAATGGTTGCGCCGTGCGTAGGTCGCTCGCGGTCACGAGCAAGGAACCATCATTGCCACCCTTGGCGATCAGGCCGAGGTCCGATGCAAGCACGTTCCGGGAAACGGCCGAACGACGGGCGAAGTACGAAGCGGTGCAGGGGTCCTCACGCTCCCGGTAGTTATACTCTTCCTCGTAATAGTCGTCATAGTATTCATCGTAGTACCAATAGTCCTGGATCCGATCATAAGCGGCCTGTTCTTCCTCCCATGTGCGCTCCCGGGTCAAGCCTTCCGCTTCGACCGTTGCGTCGCCACAGGGGTATACGGAGTGTCGCTTGTCGAACGAAAGCTCCACCCGATAGATCGCACCGGGATCTGCTCGGAAGTGTTCAGCGAGGTCGAGGTGATAGCGGTTCCAACGGCCAAGGTCCGGTGAATCGGCCGTCTTCAACACTACGGTCTTCCGGGTGATCAAGCGGCCGACCCGTGCCAATTCACGTTCGCCGCCAAGGTCGTTCACCTGCAGGAATTGCGCTACGTTGTTCGCGTGGATACGGACCACGCGTACTTCCACGGCGCTCAGGTTCACCGCTTCGAATGGCATCACCAGACCGTCCGAAGAGGGGAGGATGTTGCCCTTCCCAACGAAGCGAACGGCCGGCTTCAACTCCTCGAACGTGAGATCGACGTTGACATCCTTTCCGAGCCGTTTCCCGCTGATGTTCCGCACTCCCGCCGACACATAGCCTTGATGATCGCCGCTCAATCGCTCCTGCGGATACATCATGATCTTGTTGCCTTCAACCGTGATCCGCATATCCTCCAAGCCGGCGATCCCGACCAGGCCGGTCATGTCCTGCTGGGTGTCCAACGGGTCGCTGAAGAGGAGGGTGGCCACTTGTTCCCCTTCGGAATCCGTGGTGGCGGAGATCAAGGCGATGTCCCCGATCGCCGGAACATCAAAGGGTATTCCACCGATATCGGACGAGCCGATCCGCTCTGCATTCCAGCTCAATTCCAACACACTTCCCGTCTCTCCGCGCCGCACGCTATCCGCGGTGAACCGGTGGTACCTTCCATTGGGTTCATGTTCCCAAGTGAGCGGAATTGAACGATCGCCTTGTGTTGCGGTGAAACAACCATCGAGGTCCTGGCCTGTGGCATCGTCGGACGTGGATACGGTGAATACCACGCGTTGCCATGTGAGATCGCTCTGCGATAGCGACTGCATATCCGTTAATCGCACGTCGACCCCCTGCCGCACGGTGGTCACCTGGAACTTGAATTCCTCCATTCCCTTCGGTACTTCGATGAGCTTACCGAGGTCGAAATGGACCGTGTAGCGTTGTTCCTGCTTCAGGCGCTCATTGGGGTGAAAGGCGAGGGTACGTTCATCCTGCCATTTAACAGTACCCTTCACCTCGGGGTCCAGGTCGAATAAGCCTTGGATCACGGCATCGCTCGTATCCCGCCAACGTTGATCGGGCGCGATCCGGACCATGATCGGCGCCCGTGCGCTGATGTGGCCGGCCGTAAATGCCGGGATGTAGGGAGTGAACGCGGCATCCGGTGCGAACGGCTCCTCTTGTGTTCGGCAGCCGATCAGGATCAGTGAAATGCAAAGTGGAACGAACAAGGAACGCGACCGAAGCAGAGTTGATGTCATGGCGGTGGATGGATGGCCCGACAAGGTACCGGGCCTCCGGAGAACGCGCCAGTGTCCGCTGCTATTGCAGGTGCGAGCATGAAAAGGGAAGAAGTGGCTCTGTCCTGTTGATGAAAGCGCTACGGCTGCTTCATCAACTCATCAGCCTCGTCAGCGGGGATCACATAGCCGCCCATCTGACCTACAACGAACGCATCCTCGAATCCCTTCGTTTGGATCGTCCTTTTGGCCTCCTCAGAGGTCTTCCGATCCTTGAAGGTCCCATAGAAGTAGCGAACGGCATCCGTACCGGTAACGGCTTCAACTTCGCCCATTTCGATCATCTTGTCCATGGTCTCCATTGGCACGTTACCCACGAATCGTCCGATCTGTACGCGATACCGGACCTTGCTCTTGTCGATGCTTCCGCTCGGTACGTTCCGCAGGTCCTCAGGTCCGGTAAGCTTGGCGCCGGCCTCCTGCATACCGATGCGCTTTCCATCGCGGAAAGCCACAAGGAAGGCGCCATTGAAGCCTTTCAGCAACATCTGCACCTTATGGGCCGCAGCAGGGTTGACCTCCCGGAAGGAACCGGTGTAGTACCGCGTAAGCCCATCATCCCCTTTGATGGTGACGAGGTCCGTTATTTCCGAGAAGATGTTCTTTGACAAAGGATAACGGAAGGCGCCCAACTGCACACGGATGATGATCTCGCCATTGGGGCCTGTTGGTGCGGTCGTCGGTTCCTCGTTCTTGGCCCGTTCTGCAGCGATCTCACCATCCACAGGTTCCAATTTGCCATTCACTTCCGCCATCACGACCGTCTCCAATCCGATCCCGCGCAGCTCAAGTTCACGACGCAGCGCTTCGGGGATCGCGTCGTAGCTACCCACGACGTAGAAAGTTGTGTCCCCATGCTCCACCGTGCGCACATCAGGTATGCTGAGGATCTTCTGGATCAGGTCTTCACTTATGCCCTCCACCTGCGTGCCGACCTTCACCACGTAAACACGTTTGACAGGCACGAAAGCCGGCTTCATCGGACCGAACGATTCAACGCGGGAGGCCACGATGTTCACATTGCCCGAGTCACGATAGGCCAACCAGGCTTTCAGCAGCGCTTCGTCGGAGATCGTTACGCCTTGTGCATCAACGGCGGCACCCGGGGCTGAGTCCAGTTCATCGTCCGCATGATCAGGAACGCCGTCATTATCACCGTCCAAGGGGCAACCGAACGCATCGACGATCGCACCAGCAGGGGTGTATGGACATTTGTCGTTCACGTCCTGCACGCCGTCACCGTCCTCATCACCCATCCATGCCAACAGATCGATCTCCTCGCTCTTCAGCGGGGTCATCTTCGCCTTCTTGGCCGACTGCTTCATCGGGATGGTATAGCCTACGGAGAAGGATGAGAAAAGGAAGCGGTCGTTCCCCGCGGTTCCTTTCCGGTTGTCCACACTGTTGTCCGTAACACCATCCACAAGATCCGTCAAGGTGAAATGCATCGTGGTGCCGATACGGAAGTCGAAGCCATGACCGATATCCATTCGTGCGCCGATCCCAACGGGCACCGCCCATGTCCGTTCCAAATACTTTCCGAAACCATCCAGATCAGTCTCGCGAACGTCACTTTCATATGTGTAGTCACGCTCGATCAGCACTGCGTCGCCCGCGTTGGCCGCGTTCTCCGCAATATCCCGAATGGTTCCATCACTCCAATAGTTGTAGGCGCGACCCTGGCTATCATAAAGGTCCGTCTTGGTCAGGAATTCAACCGATTCGAAACCAGCTGTGATGTATGGTTCCACCACGCGCTTGGGGTTGAGCAACTGCAGGAAGTTGTAGCGGAACTGTATCCCCCCGGTGGTGATGCGGGACTCGAAATTGAGACTGCGCTCCAGTCCACGTTCGTTCACACCGAGCCGACCATGGAGCGCATAGATGCCGCCCTCGAGCCATGGGGTCAAGGGCACGCTGGCACGGAGTTCATAGCCCACACGGGTCACTAAGGGGCTGTACCCTGAATGATCGTGCCCAACATCGCCATAGAACGCGAACATGCCAGGACCGATCCCGATGCTCGGCCTCAACTGGGCCGGCTCATTGGGCGTGGGCTCAACTATGCCTGGAGGCAGTGCCGTGCTATCGGCCTGGCCGAATAAGGATGAGAGGGAAATACCAACGATGGCTGTAACGCCAAGAAGCGAACGGAGCGATAGGATATAGAGGCCGGTTGGCTGTGGCATTCGATCCGTTCCGTGTTCAGGCCCGCATCATTGGACCCATTTCTGATTGCTCAGGAGAAGGGCCTCTTGTACGGTGATACGAGCACCATTGTTGTAGGCGGTGACAAAAGGACCCGGGAAGTTGTGTCCAGCGCTCACATAGGCGACGCGTTGGTCACGTGCCTCGGCGTAGGATCCGAAGCGGCCGGTGACGTACTTGATCCAGCCTTGATGGCGCTCGATATCGTACGTGCCGTTATAACGATGCCGACTGCTGAAATAGGTCCGGCCCACTTCGCGGTGACCGGCCGAGATCTGCACTTTGTAGACGATCCCATTCTCAGGTGCTGGGACCGTACGCTTGGGTTGGGTGACCGGTGGTGTGGTCTTGTTGGCCATGGCCTCTTGCTGGCGGGCACGTTCTTGCTCCTGGCGCTTAGCCTCGGCCTCACGTTCGGCAGCCTCTCTGGCCAAGCGCTCGCGCAATGCGAGGTCCGCATCGGCGTTGTTCATGGCATTGACATTGCTCGGGTCGTTGGCCAGCGGTTCCATGTTCAACATGGCTTGTGGCCCTACGAAGAACTTGGACGTGCCAATCACGGCGCGCTGGGTCTCGTCATTCAACAAGTAACCGAACTCGCCATCGATACTGTATTCACCCTCAGGCCTTTCGTTGGCGCGGAGCTTGTAGACCACTTTGATCTCTGCGCTGCTCGGTAAGTTCAACCAAACGAATTTGGCAATGCGGTCCTGCGCGGTGAAAATGGCTTCGCTGCTGTTCTTCTCCAGCGCGGTGAACCCTTGGGGGATGGTCTCCTGCAATTTTCCGAAACCACGGATATCACCTTTCTTGATGATCACCTCCACGAGCATTTCTTTCTCGGTGACAGGGGTGATGGTACGCGTACCCGTCACGCCGCCCATGCCCTGGATCGGAGCAACACCGCTAGCTTGGTCGATCACGGCCACCATGGTGCCACCAACAGGTGCACCACCAGCGGCGGAGACAAGATCGCTGGCATTCGGTTCCTCTGTTGAAGTAGTGGTCGAAACCGCCACTGCCCCAGCTGCGCCGAAGTCGATGGTGGAGGTAGGAAGGTCAAAGGTCTTGCGCTCGTTGTCCTCGATGTAGGAGAGCCGGCCCTGGATAGCGTGGTTTCCGCTCAGGGTGGCATCGGTGCTGAGGGTGTAACTGATCTTGAAGGAAGGGCTGCTCGGCAAGGCCATCCAAATGAACTTGGCCTTTTGATCGGCGAAGGTGAAAGACGCTCCTTTGGTCTCGATGGCCGTGGCCGTCATACCGGGAGGAAGGTCCAGTTGCAACTTGGCGAAACCGCTCAGGTCGCCTTTGTTCACCGTAACGGTGACCCTGGCTTCGGTGCCGGGCTCCATCGTGGTAGGGATGTTCTGGGTGATGCTGATATCGGCAGCAAAGAAGGGATCGATGAGCAGGAGCCCGATCAGGTTGATCAACAGGACCAATTGGTTTGCCATGGCGGTGGTTCGCTGGGTGGATGCTCCACATCCGGTAGCGACCAAAAGTATCGGCCGTGACAGGGTGCTAAGCGACCGCTAACATACCAATACCAACAGGAACGTGTTGAAGGCGACCGCAAGATCGAGCCGATCGCTCGACATAGGGAAATACGGGCCAGGGGTCCCCGGGCGCCGGGTCCGAGCCCCGAGACTTAGGGCCAGCACTTGATCCGCCCTTAGAAGTTCGGTTTCAGCATGTATTTGCTGTAGAAGGCATTGATCGCCTTCACCGCATCGTCTGGCTTGTCAACAATGCTGAATAGCTCCAGATCGACCATGTTGATGTTCTGGTGCTGTTCGCCCATGGTGGTCTTGATCCAGTCATAGAGCCCCTGCCAATACTTCTTTCCGACCAAGATGATGGGGAAACGGCCGATCTTCTGGGTCTGGATCAATGTTAGGGCCTCGAATAGCTCATCCAATGTGCCGAACCCACCGGGCAATACGATGAAACCCTGGCTGTACTTGATGAACATCACCTTACGGACGAAGAAGTAGTCGAAGTTGATGCTCTTCTCCTTGTCGATGTAAGGATTGGGCTCCTGTTCAAAGGGCAGATCGATATTGAGCCCCACACTGGTGCCGCCACCTCGCTGGGCACCCTTATTGGCCGCCTCCATGATCCCGGGTCCACCACCCGTTATCACCCCATATCCGTTCCCGGTGAGTTGGAAAGCGATCTCCTCGGCAAGTTTGTAGGCTTCGTGATCCGGAGAAGTGCGCGCGCTACCGAAGATGCTGACACAGGGGCGGATCCGTTGCATGGCCTCGAAGCCTTCAACGAATTCGCTCATGATCTTGAAGATCGCCCAGCTGTCGTTCGCTTTCACCTCGCTCCAGCCCTTGCGTTTGAAGGCCTTCTTGATACGGCGCTCGCTCTCGTGCGCTGCCTGTGGTGTCTTTGCCATGTCGGGTATGCGTTGATGGAGATCCCGTTCGTTCGACGGGCCAATTGTCAATTGAGTTCGTTCCGTAGATACGGGTAAGTATGTCCGCGGCCCATGAGCACCACCTCCTCCGGCGTGCCTCGGGCCACGACCTGACCACCACCGGCCCCGCCTTCGGGCCCGATATCGATGACGTGGTCTGCCACTTTGATGATGTCCAGGTTGTGCTCGATCACAAGCACTGTATTGCCATGGTCCACGAGCCTGTCCAGGACATTGATGAGTTGCTTGACATCCTCGAAATGGAGGCCGGTCGTGGGCTCGTCAAGGATATAGAACGTGCTACCGGTGTCACGTTTGCTCAGTTCGGTGGCCAGTTTCACCCGTTGCGCCTCACCGCCGCTCAGTGTGGTGCTGCTTTGGCCCAGTGTGACATAGCCGAGGCCGACCTCGACCAAGGTGCGGAGTTTCATGGCGATCTGCGGAATGTCGCCGAACACCTCCAGCGCCTCTTCCACGGGCATGGCCAAAGCGTCCGCGATGCTCTTCCCCTTGAAGCGGACCTCCAGGGTCTCGCGATCATAGCGTTTCCCGCGGCACGTTTCGCATGGTACACTGACGTCCGGGAGGAAGTTCATCTCGATCACGCGGACCCCGGCACCCTTACAGGTCTCGCAACGGCCGCCTGCGGTGTTGAAGCTGAAGCGACCCGCTTTGTACCCGCGGATCTTGGCGCTTGGCAATTGCGCATACAGTTCGCGAATGTGATCGAAGAGGCCGGTATAGGTCGCCGGGTTGCTCCGCGGAGTCCTGCCGATCGGGCTTTGGTCCACCTCGATCACTTTGTCGATGTGCTCCAGCCCTTCGATCTTCTCGTATCCCAGTGGGTGGCTCTCGCTGCGGTAGAAATGTTTGCTCAGAATGGGGTAGAGGGTATCGCCGATCAAGGTGCTCTTTCCGCTGCCGCTCACTCCGGTCACACAAATGAATTTTCCGAGCGGGAAGTCGACATCCACGGACTTCAGGTTATTACCCTTGGCACCGATCAAGGAGATGCGCTTTCCGTTCCCTTGACGCCGTTCCTTCGGTACTTCGATCCGCAGTTCGTTCCGCAGGTAGCGTGCCGTGCTGCTTTCACCACGCACAAGGTCCTTCGGGTGACCCTGCGCTACGATCCGTCCACCATGCTCACCGGCCCCAGGACCGATGTCGATGAGGTGATCGGCGCTCATCATCATCTCCTTGTCGTGCTCCACCACGATCACACTATTGCCACCATCACGCAGGTTCCGCAGGCTTCCGATCAAGCGCTGGTCGTCCCGCTGATGCAGTCCGATGCTGGGTTCGTCCAAGATGTACAGCACACCGGTGAGCTGGCTGCCGATCTGCGTGGCCAATCGGATCCGCTGTGCCTCACCACCCGAGAGCGAGCGAGCGCTGCGGTCCAACATCAAATAGTCCAATCCGACATCGAGCAGGAATCCTGTACGTGCTGATATCTCCTTCACCGCCTCGTGGGCGATCATGGCCTTCTTTTTGTCCAAGAGGTCGAGCACAACCGACATGAATTCGTGGAATTCGGCGATGCTCATGCTGGCAAGTTCGAAGATGTTCTTCCCTGCCAAGCGGAAATGCATGGCCGTCTTCTTCAAACGGCTGCCCTCGCACTCCGGGCAGGTGACCATGTGGGTGAAGCTCGCCGCCCATTTCTGTATGGACTTGGAACCCTCTTCGGCCTGCTCGAGAATGAACGGGATGATCCCGTCGAACTGCACTTTACGGTCGTTCAGGCCGATGGAACTCGAGACCTTCAAAGGTTCATCCCGACCGTTCAGCAGGGCGACCATTACGTCGTCGTCCATATCCTCGATCGGCGTGTTCAGGTCATGGCCGAAGGACCCAAGGACCGCTTCGATCTGCTTGAACACCCAGGTATTCTTGTAGCTACCCAAAGGCACTATCCCGCCACGCTTCACGCTTTTGCTACGATCGGGCACGATCTTGTCCGGTGCAACCTCGGTCACTTGCCCCAATCCATTGCACTTCGGGCACGCACCATAGGGGCTGTTGAAGCTAAAGAGGTTCGGTTCCGGTTCTTCATAGGCCACGCCGCTTGTGGGGCACATCAGATGCCGGCTCAAGTAACGCGCCCGATCCGTGGACAGGTTCACCACCATCAGGTTCCCCTTGCCGTATTTCATAGCCGTGGCACAGGTCTCGGAGAGGCGCTTCCGGTCCGTCCCGCGCACTTTCAGTCGGTCGATGACCAGTTCGATGTCATGCACCTTGTAACGGTCCAACCGCGGCCTGGTGGTCAGGTCGATCACTTTGCCATCGACACGTGCTCGCAGGAATCCTTGGCGCAGCAGTTGTTCAAAAAGCTCGCGGTAGTGTCCTTTACGTCCACGGATCAAGGGTGCGAGCACCAGGATCTCCTGACCGTCGTCCTCTTGGAGGATCCGGTCCACGATCTGAACATCACTGTAACGCACCATCGGTTCGCCGGTGACATAGCTGAACGCATCGGCGACCCGCGCATAGAGCAAGCGTAAGAGGTCGTACACTTCAGTGATCGTGCCAACGGTACTTCGCGGATTACGGCTGATCGTCTTTTGCTCGATCGCGATAACTGGGCTCAGCCCGTTGATCAGGTCCACGTCGGGGCGTTCGACCCCACCAAGGAATTGCCGTGCATAGGCATTGAAGGTTTCGATGTAACGACGTTGTCCTTCAGCATGGATCGTGTCGAATGCGAGCGAGCTTTTCCCGCTACCGCTGAGTCCGGTAATGACCACAAGTTGATCTCGTGGGATCCGGACGTCGATGTTCTTGAGGTTGTGCTCCCGAGCACCGAGCACCTCGATGTACTCGTCTCCCGCGACCGGTGGTTCCGGTGCGTTGGTCTCCATCTTCACGTCGGGCTTCAAGTGCTCACTGGAATGGCTCACTCCTGGCTGGGAGTGGCGTCGTCGAAATCGGCGGTTGGCAACAGCACCTTGTAAGCTCGGCCCTCTCGGTTGCTCAGCTTATTGTCCCGCAACCATGGGTTCAGGAGTTTCAAGGTCTTGTAATCCGTGCCTTGGGCTATTGCGAGGTCCGCTAGATCGGCCACCGGACCGTTCACCTCGATGGTCCGGGTGCGGTAGGGTGCGTAAAGGTCCTTTTCGCGCAGGTGGAATCCATAGCGCTCCGGGTTGTTGATGATCTCTTTCATGGCCAGGATGCGATAGACGTAACGGGCCGTCTCCTCGTTCAGCAGAAGGTCGAAGTAGTTGTCCTGTTTCTGGCGCCCCAACTGCTTGTCGACCCCACCCTGGCCAAGGTTGTAGGAAGCTGCGGCCAAGGCCCATTTTCCGTAATGGGCGTGGGCTTTTTTCAGGTATTTGCATGCGGCCCGCGTGCTCATTTCCACATTGTACCGCTCATCCACTTCAGCGTTCACCTCCAATCCGTATTGGCTTGCGGTCTCCTTCATGAACTGCCAATAGCCTGTTGCACCGGCAGGAGAGACGACGTTGGTAAGGCCGCTCTCGATCACGGCGATGTACTTGAGGTCCTCCGGCACACCTTCTTGGCGCATGATCTCCTCGATCATGGGGAACCAACGCGCTGCTCGCTTGTGGGCGAGCAATGTGTTGCTTTGCCAGTATGTGTTCACAAGAAGCTCGCGATCCAACCGCTCACGCACATCCAATCGCTCCAGTGGTACTTTTTCACCACAGAAGCTCAGTTCATTGGGAATGGTGAGCGAGAATACTTTGTAATTGTCGTTGAAGTTCCGTTGATGGTCAAGGTCGCTGTCCACCACGAAGGAGGAGTACGTGAACAAGTGCAGACCCAGCGATCCCCCTACAAGTAGAAGAGCCCAGGCCGAGGTGCGCAGCAAGGTGTGCATCAGGTTCGTGGGCTTTTTCATGCTTTGGGCGGGTTCGTTCTGCGGGTGAGTATGAACATGGACAGCAAAAGGAGTGCCGCGTATGAAACGAAGATCGTGGAGTGAAAGTTCTTCCACACAGGGATGTAGCGGAACATCACGAAGGTAAGGAACACGTGCAGCGCGGATAGGCCGATGTAGACCAAGGCGACCTGTCCATCGCTCAGACCGGCATAGCTCAGATGGTGCGTGGTATGGTCCCGTCCCCCGATGAAAGGTGATCGTCCGCGACCGACACGGGTGATCGTGACAACGGTGGTGTCCACGATCGGAAGAAGGAATACGGTAACGGCAGCGATCACTTGCCGGGCGGGTTCCCAGTGACCTTCGATATTGGGTGTGTTCCAAAAGAAGCGGATGCCCACGAACGCGAGAAATACCCCGAGGAACTGACTGCCGGTATCGCCCATGAACATGCGCGATGGGTTCCAGTTGAAGAAAAGGAAGCCGGAAAGCGAAGCCATCGATCCCACCAACAGGACCATGTAGACCGGATCCACCGGCCCGATCACCAACATGGCCATCAGGCCGGCAGCAAGAATGGCGATGGATACGGAGGTCGTGATCCCGTCCATGTTGTCGAGCATGTTGATCGAGTTCATCATGCCGACCACCCAGAACAACGTGAGTGCAACGTTCGCCCATTGCGCCGCGAAGAGGTCGATACAAGTGCCTGAGGCGATGAGGATGCCTCCACAGGCCAACTGTACCAGGAATTTCAGCAGTGGCTTGGTGTTGTACGCATCATCCGCCAATCCCATAAGGAAGCCGAGCGAGGTGGCCGCAAGCAGTCCGAGCAGGTCAGGGCGCAAGGCCTCAGCACCTTGTCCCGGGAAGATCACCCCGTACAGTGAAAAGGAAGCAAGGAACAGGATATAGAAGCCGATACCGCCCAGCGATGGTTTATCGGTGCTGCTCCAACGGACAAGTGCCTGGTTCTGGTCACGCATGCCCAGGGTACGAGCAAAGCGCATGAACACCGAATTGATGACCAAGCTGAACACCAAAGCAGCGAAGAACAAACCGGAGTAGATAAGAAACTGCTGGGTGGGACTGTACATGGGCTTGTTGGGCTTAGGACAATTCCATGATGTGCCGGAAGGTCCCGCCGATCAAGTCCTTCGGGCTGATGAGCGGTCGTTCGACGCCCCATTCGATCCCGAGTTCAGGGTCGTTCCAGAGTATGGTCCGTTCCGCTGATGGCTGGTAATAGGCAGTGCACTTGTACGCGAAGATCGTCCTGTCCTCCAGTGCAACGAATCCATGTGCAAATCCAGGTGGGATCCACAGCAATTCCTTGGTGCTGCCATCCAGACGGACCTTGTAATGTTGTCCGAAGGTGGCACTGGAAGGCCTGATGTCCAAGCATACATCCAAAACCGCTCCACTGACAACGTGAACAAGCTTCCCTTGCTGATGGGGGGCTGTTTGAAGGTGCAGCCCTCGCAGAACATCCTTCGTGGAGACACTTTCGTTGTCCTGCACGAAGGTGATCTCTTCGCCAATAAGTGAATTGAATGCCCGTTGATTGAAGGTCTCCAGGAAATGCCCGCGATCATCGCCGAATATGCGAGGGCGAAGCAGCACAAGGCCGTCGAGCGGTGTGTCGATACGTTCCATCATGATCTACCGAAGAGCCATCCGAGAAGACCTGTTGAACCGCTGGTCCGTTCCTCGTAATACCCACCTCCATAGCCTTGGCCATAGCCGTAACCGTAGCCGTAGCCATAACCGTAATTGTAGCCATACTTGTTCCGTTCGATGTCCACCCCGTTCAGGACGGCGCTCAACCGAGTGATGTTGTTCTCGTTGATCAAGCGGTCAACGTTCTGCACGAACTGTTTCTTGCTGTAGTCCGATCGGAAGATGTAGATCGGATAATCGGCCTTTTGGATCATGGGGATACCATCGGTCACGAGGCCGACCGGCGGGTTGTCCACGAGCACCACGTCGTACTCCTTCTTCAGTTTTTCCATCAAGTTGGTCATGCTCGCGCTGAGGATAAGCTCGGATGGATTCGGCGGGATCGGGCCGGCGGTGATGAAATCCAGGCCCTCCAATGTGCTCTGTTGGATACAGCTTTCAAGGTCGTCCCGGCCGATCAGAAGAGTGCTCATTCCCCGGATGTTCTCTACACCGAATCCGAGGTGGATCTTCGGTTTACGCATGTCGAGGTCCAGAATGATCACGCGCTTACCGCTGAATGAAATGATGCCCGCAAGGTTGATGGCGACAAAGGTCTTTCCTTCACCGGAGATCGTGCTCGTGATGGCGATGGTCTTCGGTCCGGGGGTATTGTCCACGAACTGCAGATTGGTCCGAACCGTGCGGAATGACTCAGCGATCAAGGACTTCGGGTTCTTGTCGATAAGCAGTTGGGAGATCGGTATCTCCTTCTTGTATTTGGGGACCATGCCCAAGATCGAAATGCTCGAGTGGGAGAGCTTCGCGATATCGTGCAACGAGGTGATGTTATCGTGCAGGATATAGCGCCCCATTACGATCAGGAAGCTGAGAATGATCCCGGTCATCAGGTACGAGACCAGCACAACGTTGCGTTTCGGGGAGATCGGCGCGGTGGGGAGCGATGCGTTCTCGAGGATCCTGTTCTCCGGAACGAAGCCCGCTTTGCTGATACGGTATTCGATATCCTTTTCGAGAAGCAGCGTGTAGTACTTCTCGTTGATGGCGAAGACCCTTTCGATCCGCGCGTATTCCAGCTCCTTTTCTGGCAGTGTGCGGTAGCGGTCCACGAATTCCTTTTGGATGGTATCGATCTCCCGACGTCGTTCCTCCGCTCTGCTCAAAAGCCCTTGAATGCTCTCAAGTACGACCCGCTTTTGGACCTCGATCTGATGTTCCAATGATCGGACGGTCAAGTTCTCCGGAGTGGCCTCCAAATACAGCTCCTCGCGCTGCTGCAGTAAGTCAAGAAGAACGGAGATCGTTTTGTTGAGCATCGTCTCATACTCGGTCCCGGTCAATAAGGGGAGCAGGTCATATGAGTTGATCTCGACGAACGGCTTCTCGGTGGCTTTCGCGATGGCCTTGAGCAGTTCGATATCCAAGGTCAAGCGGATCACTTCATCCTCGTATTGCTTGGTCCGTTCCAGGAACATCGGGGTCAACTGGCTCAGGTCGGCCACCTTGTTGTCCAAACGGAAATTCTGCAAGCGGAACTCGGATTCACGCAATTGGTTGAAGACGGTATCCTTTTGGGACCGAATGAAGCTGATCACGCTTTCGGCGCTTTCGCTTTGTCGCTCCACATCGGAGGTTATGAAGGTCTCTGCCATGGACTGAGCAAGGTCCCTGGCCAAGGCCGGATTCTGGTCCTTGCATGTGATATCAACGGTCTTCGCATTACCGTCCATCGTCTTGATGGTGAGCTGCTGGGAATATCGCGAAACCAGATATTCTCGCGAGTTGATCTTGAAGTAGAGATTGAACTTGGCATCCGGATCCTTCAGCGACGGATGGTCCTGGATGACGATACGACAGGTGAAGTGGGGGGTGCGTATCAACTCGTTCCGCTGGAACACCCCTTCGAACGGTTTTCCGTCAACGCTGTACGCGATCCGTAATTCGTTCGGAACGGCGATGTCCAAGAAGATGGGGATGTCTTTTACCGTGGTATCAAGTATGTCCAGGTCGACCACGTGGAAGAAGGACCATGTGTAATACTCCTCGGTCAGAACCTGTCCGCGATTGAAGTAGCTGACCTCGAGCGGCAGCTTGCGCAGCGCACGATCGATGAAGATCTTGGATCGCATCAATTCCACATCGGCCTGCATGTTGTTGTCCTCCACGAAGGTGGTCATGCTTAAGACCTGCTTGGCCGTATTGCTTTCGCGCAACTGCAGCAAAGTCCTCGCCTCGTAGGTGGGGGCGGTATAGCGCAAGTACAGGAAGGCAGAGGCCAAGGCCGTGAGCACGCAAAGCGTGATCCAGATCAGGCTGCGTTTGAGGATAAAAATGAAAAGCCCCAGCTCGAACTCCTGGCTGAAGTTCGTTATCCGTTCCTTGTAGCTCTCGAAATTGAGGTTCCGTTCGCTGATGTCCTCGTTGAGCATGCGTCAGCGATCACAGGTTTCGCGAGAGAGAAACGACCAGTACGATCGTGGTCAGCAAGGTGATGTAAGGAGCAAGATCACTAACGATACCACGAGCGATCTCGGGGTTCGGTTGCACATACACCACGTCATCGCCCTGCATGACCATGTCGGCGTATTTCAGGCCTTCAATCACACTGAGGTCGAATTGATAGACCAGTCGGGTTCCATCAGATGCATACCGGAAAACCTTCACCTTATGTGCGTTTCCTCTTTTGCTAAGGCCACCGGCCATTCCGATCACCTCCAGCAGCGTGGTGTTGTTGTTCTCCAGCGTTATGGCCCTTGCATCGCCGCCAGCACCGGGGAACACCACCACCTTGCGATTGAGCACCACAACTTGGACATAGGGGTCATTGTAGAAGGCGGTGTACCGTTCCTCCAGGAAGGTTTCCGCTTCTCTGAGTGTCATGCCCGCCAATTTGACACGGCCCAAAAGGGGAAGTTTCACCAATCCATCAGCTTCGATGTAGTACATGAATGTCCCGCTTCGCTGCAGGATCGAAGCTTCCCGGGCACCACCTTCGGAAACTAGGTCGATCATCTTGAAGCCGTCGTTCGCGAACAAGCGGAACTGGATGTTGTCGTTCGGCTGCAGCCTCAGTGCCTTCCGCGCAGTATCCACGTACTGCGCGAACTCGTACGTGCGATCGGTCTTGAACATGATGTCCCGGTTGATGGAACATCCTGTCAAGAGCATTATCCCGAACAGTGCGATAAGCCCGATACGATCTTTCTTTCGCCTCATGTGCGCGCAAAAGTAGCCATCCCGACGCCGCTTCCACTAGTTCAATAGCGAACGGTAGAGCATATCGGTGTCCTCCACCAATCGTGTGTAGTGGAATCGATCGCGCACGTGGTTCCATCCGCCCGCACCGAAGGACTCCCGAAGGGCATCGTTCTCGATAAGTCGTATCAAGTGCATTTCGAGGCCTTCCGCATCACCACTGGCGCTCAGCAGGGCAGTGCGGTCCTGTAGCACCACGTTCTCAATGCCGCCAACGCGTGTGGTTATGACGGGTCGGTTCGCTGCTTGGGCTTCGATCAAGCTTACCGGGGTTCCTTCGTTAAGGCTGGTCAACATGATGATGTCCACACCGGCATTCACGATATCCACTTCCTTGATCCACGAGGTGAAGGTGATCGTGGCATTCGCGACCATGGGCTTTCCGTTCACGCCGTGCCCGAAGCCATGACCATTGAAGTATGGGCCCTGCACCTGGCTCATACCCAGTTCATTAACGCGCTGTTGAAGCCGTTCACGCTCCTCCCCATCGCCTACAATGAAGGCCCTTATCCGTCTTCCTGTTCGCTGGCTCACGCGGGCGATCACATCCAAGAACAGGTCATGGTTCTTGATAGGGACCAAGCGACCCACGATCCCGATCGCGATCTCGTCCTCCGCAACGCCGTAAACACGACGGAACAAAGCCCTTTTGGCCGCCTGGTCCTCTTGGAAACGGCTCAGGTCGAATCCCAAGGGTATCACGCTCACTTTTTCCTCCGTGGTGATCCGGTGTTCATCCACCAGTTCGCTCTTCTGTTTATCGCTGATCGCAACGATCCGCGATGATCGACGTGCAAGGAAGCGTTCGATATTCTTATACAAGGCGGTACGAACAGGCCCGAAGTAGCTGTGGAACACATGCCCGTGGAAGGTGTGCACGATCGCTTTCACGTTCTGGTCGGCTGCTGCCATGCGCCCGACCGCACCGGCCTTCGCGGCATGTGTATGCACGATGTCCGGCTTGAATTCCTTGATCAGTTGCTTGATCCTCGTATAGGCACCGCGGTCGCGCCAAGGGGCCACTTCCCGCTGCAGTTCCGGAAGGATCAGAGGCTTGACGCCCATGGAGCTGAGGATATGCTGACTGCCCTCCTCTGTGGCTTCTTGGCTCCCGCCCACGAGCAATGTTTCATAGTCATCCGGTAGGTACCGGGTGAGGTACGCTGCGTTGTGGGTCGGTCCACCGAGGTTGAACCTGTTGATGATGCGAAGGATACGGGGCATAGGTCGGAGCGGTGACTAAGGTAACCTTACGGCCAAAAGGGTGATCATGATCACCGACCGTGGTTCCTGTACCACGATAAATAGACGAGCAAGGCGTGCACGGTTGCCTGCGAAGTGCCCGGTGAATTCGATCGAAATACCCCCAGCACATCGCCAATGGCACGCCAGTCAAGGCCAGCGGCTTCCACGCTGTCCTTGTTCACAAGTTCATCGATCAACGGTGAGATCGGGCCTCGCAGGAGATCGAGGAGCGGAACCTCAAAGCCCTTCTTACCACGGTTCATCACGGTGGAAGGCAGCAAATGGCCGAAGGACTCCCGCAAGATGTGTTTTCCCGACCCTCTATGCAGCTTGGCCTCCGCCGGTAGGCTGAACGCGAACTCGACCACCCGAAAGTCAAGGAACGGGGTTCGTACTTCCAAGGCGTGGGCCATACTGGTCAGGTCCACTTTGTGCAGCATATCATTGGGCAGGGTGGAGGCCACATCGGCAAGGAGCAGCCCGTTCAATCCGGACATGCGCTTCAAGGGGGAGGTGAAGCGGGCCTCGCGTTCGGTCATCGCCGATCCAGGTCCGTTGTCCGTGACCAATGCATGTGCTGTTGCCGCTTCGGTGAAGGAGGCCAGTTCAAGGAATCGACGCTCGGGGCTGCTGCGCGAGAGCCGCGCAAAGCGGTCGAATTGGCGGAATCGGTCCTGCATCGCGCTATTTCGTGAGCGGGGCAGGGCTTTCCATAACGGACCAAGGGCTCGTACTGCTTTTTCCGCGGCACCTGGGGAGCGCCACCTCAGTTCAGCTTGGTGTTTGCGGTACCCCCCGAACACCTCATCGGCACCATCTCCGCTCAGAGCAACGGTAACTTGTTTCCGGGTCCGTTCGCACAGGATGAAGGATGGGAGGGCTGAACTATCCGCAAATGGCTCGTCCGTAGCGGCAAGAAGACGCGCGTAATTTTCCGCCAGTTCCTCGCGGGTCAGTCTGAACGTGCTGTGCTCGCTCTTGATGTGCCGGGCCACCTCCTCAGCGTACTGCGACTCGTCGTAGAAAGGATCATCGGCATAGCCGACACTGAATGTATGCAAGTGCTTGTGGTGCCGGGCCGCCAATGCACTCACGATGCTGCTGTCGACGCCTCCGCTCAGGAACGTGCCAACAGGAACGTCCGCGATCAAGCGGAGCGCCACGGCACTATCCAATAGTTCGAACAAGGTCCTTTTCGGGTCCTGGCGCGGTCCCACCCGTTCGCTGGCCGCGACCACATCATACCAGCGCTCAACCTTGACCCCCTTGGGACTGACCGTGATGCTGTGGCCGGGCTCCAGCTTCTGCGATCCCTCGAAGACCGTGAACGGGGCCGGGATATAGTGGTATGTGAAGTATTGCTCGGCCGAGAGTCGGTCCAGTGTTCGGCCGGCGCCCAGGGCCAAAAGGGCGCGTAGTTCGCTGGCGAAGAGGAAGCGACCATCGACCTCGGACCACAGCAATGGCTTCACCCCGAAGCGGTCCCGAGCCAAGAAAAGGCTGTCGTTCTCCACATCGTGGATCGCAAAGGCGAAGAATCCGTTCAATTCATGCAGGAACGCAGGTCCCTTCACTGTGAACAAGCGCAACACCACCTCGGTGTCCGTGTGACTTCGGAAACGATGGCCTTGTGCCTCGAGGTCGGCCCGCAACTGCTGGAAGTTGAACACCTCGCCATTGAAGGTGATGGTGTATCGACCGCCCTCGTCCGTGAAGGGTTGGTGCCCCCGGGGCGAAGTGTCGATGATGCTCAGTCTTCGTTGACCGAGCAGTGCTCTACCGTTCGCGTAGACCCCCTCGTCATCGGGGCCGCGGTGCGCGATGCATTGCAGTGCTTCCGACAGTGGATCCTGATCAGGCGAAAGCCCCGCGTCGATCTGATATGAACCAGCTATCCCGCACACGGTTCCGCCGAAGCTTTAGCGAGGGTTGCTACCCTCACCGTGCGTAGGTACTGATGCCATCACAGGTGGATCACTTCGCCATAGGCGGCTGCAGCGGCTTCCATGATGGCTTCGCTCATGGTCGGATGCGGGTGCACGGTCTTGATGATCTCGTGGCCCGTGGTCTCGAGCTTCCGGATGCTCACGCACTCGGCGATCATTTCGGTCACGTTCATACCGATCATATGCGCGCCAAGCAATTCACCGTACTTGGCATCGAAGATCAGTTTCACGAAGCCGTCCTTGGCACCTGCCGCGCTGGCCTTGCCACTTGCGGTGAAGGGGAACTTACCAACCTTGATCTCCATGCCCTTCTCCTTGCACTGCTTTTCGGTGTAGCCCACGCTGGCCACCTCCGGGCTGCAGTAGGTGCAACCCGGAATGTTGTTATAGTCCAAGGTGTGCGGGTTCTGTCCGGCGATCTTCTCCACGCAGATGATGCCTTCGGCGCTGGCAACGTGTGCCAAGGCCTGTCCAGGAGTGGCATCACCGATCGCATAGTAGCCGGGGATGTTGGTCGCGTAGTGTCCGTCCACCTTGATCTTGCCCTTGTCGGTAACGATACCGACCTCTTCCAAGCCGATGCCTTCGATGTTGGCCGCGATACCGACTGCGCTGAGCACGATATCGCATTCGATGCTCTGCTCGCCCTTCGGAGTTTTGACGGTGACCTTACAGCCTTTTCCGCTGGTGTCCACCTTGGTCACCTCGCTGCCGGTCATCACTTCGATGCCCTGCTTCTTGAAGCTCTTTTCCAGCGCCTTGCTCACGTCCTCGTCCTCCACCGGCACCACGTTCGGTAGGAACTCGACCAAGGTCACTTTGGTGCCGAGGGCGTTGTAGAAATAGGCGAACTCACTACCGATGGCACCACTGCCGACCACCACCATGCTCTTGGGCTGGGTGGGCAGCACCATGGCATCGCGGTAGCCGATGATCTTCTTGCCATCCTGCTTCAGTGCGGGCAATTCACGGCTACGAGCGCCAGTGGCGATGATGATGTTCTTGCCTTCGACGATCTGCTTCTTGCCGTCGGCGCCGGTCACTTCGACCTTCTTACCGGGCTGCACCTTGCCGGTGCCCATGATCACATCGATCTTGTTCTTCTTCATCAAGAACTGCACGCCGTTGCTCATGCCCTTGGCCACTTCACGGCTGCGTGCCACGATCCCCGGGAAATCGGCCTTCGGGGCCCCTACGGTGATGCCGTAATCCTTCGCGTGGTTGATGTACTCGAACACCTGTGCACTTTTCAGCAAGGCCTTCGTAGGGATACAGCCCCAGTTGAGGCAGATACCGCCTAAGGCCTCCTTTTCAATGATAGCGGTCTTCAGACCGAGTTGGCTGGCGCGGATAGCGGCTACGTAGCCGCCGGGGCCACTGCCGAGAACGATGACATCGTAGCTCATCGGGTTGTTTCGGGTTCAGGTTGGGCGGCAAAACTACCCATCCGAGGGATACTCCCGCGAACTTCATTCGGGGCGCGCAGGAGTGGAAGACCATTTGGATCAGCGTGAAAGGCGTCCATCCCTCGCCAACATTACCTTCGCCACCATGGCCGAAACACACTTCCTGCCGGACGCAAGCGGCAGTACGAAACGACCGGATATCATCTCCGGCTTGGGGATCCTTACGTTCATCAATTCGGGTATGTTCATCATCATCTACGCCTTCGGGCTGTTCGGCATGATGGCGGTGGCCCAAATGCCCGTGGATGAATTCATTGCCGTCATGTACGATGGTGCCGGGAAGTATCTGGAAGCTGAACAATTGGATATGCTGGACGAACTCGCAAGAATTCTTCACAGCAGTGGCGTTACCCTGATGCTCATCTACTTGGTGCGGACGATCGCGCGCCTTATCGGGGCAGTTGGAATGTGGCGCGGGCGGAAGGTCGGGTTCCACATCTACGCGGTCGCACAATTGGTCGGGCTCTTCCTTCCTCACATCATACTACCGTGGTCCTTCTTGGGGATCTTCGGACCGCTGATGACAGTTGGTATGACCGCCGCCTATGGCAGCCAGTTGAAACGGATGTCGTGAAGATCAGGCTCGCTGCGGTTTGCCTTCTGCTGTGGGCAGCCCATGGTTCCGCACCCTTGTCCGCGCAGCGCACCCAAGAGCCGGAGCCGTTCGTGCTTGGCGTGATCGAAAGCATACGGTCCGAAGTATTGGGTGAGGACAGGGTATTGAACATCCACCTGCCGCATGGTTACGCAGCGGACAGCGCAGCCACGTACCCGGTGATCTACCTGGTCGACGGCTCGGCGGACGAGGACTTCATCCATATTTCCGGTGCTGTGCAGTTCGCCTCCTTTCCATGGATCGAATGGCTGGAGCCGAGCATCGTCGTGGGTATCGCGAACGTGGATCGCAAGCGCGACCTGACCTTCCCGACGAACAATGGCGACGACAAGGCGCAGTTCCCGACCACCGGTGGTTCAGCGGCGTTCATGCACTTCTTGGCCGATGAACTGATCCCGTTCGTGGAGGGGCACTATTGCACCGGACCCGGTCGCACACTGATCGGTCAATCGCTGGGTGGCTTGTTCGCGACCGAAGTGCTGTTGAAACGGCCGGAACTATTCACACGCTACATGATCGTAAGCCCCAGCCTCTGGTGGGACGATGGGTCACTGTTGAAGGTGGAGCCGGCATTCATGACTAACAAGGAGAAAGCGCCACGTTCGGTGTTCATCGCCGTGGGCAAGGAGGGGAAAGGAATGGTGGGGCCCGCAAAGGACTTGGCGGCCATCGTGCGTAAGCAGGGTGTTGTTCGCGTCGGTTTCCGGTACTTCCCGGAATACGGCCATGCCGACCCGCTCCATGGGGCCGTGATGGAAGGGTTTCGGTGGGCTGGGAGCACGGATCAGCGTTCCAGGCCGTTCAAGCGCGCCAAGCCACCCCGCTGATCTCCACATTCACGCCACGGGGGAGTCCCTTCACCGCGACAGCTTCGCGCGCAGGAGGTACATCGCCGAAGTAGGTACCGTACACTTCGTTCACCGCCGCGTAGTGTGCCATGTCGCTCAAAAAGATGGTCACTTTCACGAGGTGGCCGTGGTCCAAGCCCGCAGCCTTCAGCAAATTGCCAACGTTCTCCATCACCTTGCGGGTTTCTGTTGTGATGTCGGATGTGTGAAGTTGGCCTTGTTCGTCCAATGCGATCTGGCCGCTCAGGAAAACGAAACCACCAGCTTCAATGGCAGGTGTATAGGGCGCGAGCGGTTTGGCTGCGTTCGGTGGGAAGATGGCCTTTTTCATGTGTGCGTTCGGTCATGTGAGCATCAGGACATGCTCTCGATCGGGGTCTGTACACCGCGAAGATGCGGAACCGCCCCGTAAGTGGGAGGATCGATCGCTCCGTCTTGGTGGCCGACAGGTGAGCACAAGAACGTAAGAGCCCACGGGCATCGGTACTTTTACCGCCATGAAGGAAAAGCCTTTGATCCTGGTGACGAACGACGATGGCATTTTCGCGCCCGGGATCCGCACCTTGGCGGAGGAGATGAAAGCGCTTGGCAGAGTGATGGTGGTGGCACCCGACAAACCGCAGAGCGCCATGGGTCATGCGATCACCATACACAGCTTTTTACGCTTGCAGAGCGTGCCTTTGATGGATGGTGTGGAAGCCTGGAGTTGCAGCGGTACCCCCGTGGATTGTGTGAAGCTCGCCATCTACAAGCTATTGGGGGGCAACAAGCCCGACCTGCTCGTGAGCGGTGTGAACCACGGTGCCAACATCAGCATCAATGTGCTGTACAGTGGTACCATGAGCGCTGCTGTGGAGGGGGCCATGGAAGGGATCCCGAGCATCGGGTTCAGTTTGATGGACCACGGCATCGAAGCGGACTTCTCGCAAGTGCGCCCCGTGATCCGGAGCGTGGTGGGCAACACCCTGAAGCATGGGATGACACCCGGCACTTGCTTGAACGTGAATGTTCCGCGTAACGATGGCACGCCCTTGAAAGGCATGCGCGTATGCCGCCAAGCCAAGGCGAATTGGGAGGATGAATTCGAAACGCGCTTGGACCCCGGCAACAAGGAGTACTTCTGGCTGCGTGGTGAGTTCAAGAGCGAGGACCACGGGCAAGACACCGATGTGTACGCCGTGAACAACCGCTTCGTGAGCATCGTGCCTACACAATTCGATATGACCGCGCATCATGCCATCGCCGACCTGAACACCTGGGACCATGCCCTCGGATAGCCAGCGCTTGGGTGTGATCACCGGTCTGCTGGCTCCGATATTCGGCTTCTTGGGCTATGCAACGATCTACGTCACCGGTATCCGGCCGCACCTGGACCTCAAGTGGTTCATCAATGACCTTTTCCTCGGTACGCACACCTACCAGGCCCCGATCCTTTCCTTGTCCTTGCTCGCGAACCTGGCCTTGTTCTTCTGGTACGATCGCAAGGAAATGCCATTGGCCATGCGTGGTGTGATCACCGCGACCTTCATCCACGGAGCGGCCATCGTGATCCTCTGGTTCTGAATGGGCAAGCGCTTGTACATCATCGCCGGCGAGGCCAGTGGGGACCTTCATGGTGGCAATCTCGTTCGTGAACTTTTCCGCTGCGCGCAGGAGGAGGGCGGCGACCTCAAGGTGCGCGCTTGGGGTGGTGACCGCATGGCCGCTGCTGGTGCCGAGGTGGTGAAGCATTATCGGGAACTGGCCTTCATGGGCTTCACGCAGGTGATCTTCAACCTGCGGACCATCCTGCGCAATATCGACACCTGCAAGCAGGACATCGCGGCCTTCAAGCCGGACGCGTTGGTGCTGATCGATTACCCGGGATTCAACCTGCGGATCGCGGAATGGGCCCACGAGCGGGGGATACCGGTCCATTACTACATCAGTCCACAGGTGTGGGCCTGGAAGAAAGGCCGTGTGCACACCATCAAGAAGGTCGTGGACCGCATGTATGTGATCCTACCCTTCGAGAAGGAGTGGTATGCGCGGTACGACATGGAGGTCGAATTCGTTGGGCACCCCTTGCTGGATGCGATCGAGCAGGAGGGTCGAACACCGCTCGAGCCCCTGCCGGGCGCGGATGAGCGACCGGTCGTGGCGCTTTTACCAGGCAGTAGACGACAGGAGATCGCGCGCATGCTTCCGTTGATGGCGGCCGTTTCACTCAAGTTCCCGCATTTCCACTTCGTGCTGGCGGCAGCGCCATCCTTACCGGACGAGGTCTATACCGAGCTTATCGGTACTGCTCCCATCACGCTGGTCAAGGGCCGGTCCTACGATGTGCTTCGAACAGCGCGCGCCGGGTTGGTCACAAGCGGAACGGCCACGTTGGAGACTGCCTTGTTCGGCGTGCCGGAAGCCGTTTGTTACAGTGGTGGGGCCTTGAACGTGTGGATCGCACGGCGCTTGGTCGACATCAAATTCATCAGTTTGGTGAACCTGATCATGGACCGCGAGGTGGTACGCGAGTTGATCCAAAGCGATCTGAGCGTGGCACGTTTGGAGAAGGAGTTGGTGTTGCTCATGGCCGATGGTCCATATCGCGATCGTATGCTCAAGGACCTGTCCGAGCTTCAGGAGAAGTTGGGTGGCCCCGGGGCTTCTGCCACAGTTGCCAAGGCGGTGTGGAAAAGTGTCTCCGGCCGCGCCTGAACGCTCCAGCCGTCCGGATACCTTCGGCGGCGAAATGCGCCATTCCGCGATCCTTCTGTTCGCTTTCCTGTCCATCATGACGCAAGCCCAAGAGCAGGTGCTGCGTATCGGTATCCTCAGGGAACGCACGATCCAAAGTGTGCTCATCATGAGCGCCCGCGGCAATTGCACGGTGTTCGCCGATGGGGTGCGGAAAGGCGAGATCCGGCTGAACGATGGCCTGCATATCGAGGTCACCGGACGAACGCTCACAGCGAAGTCCCTCGGGCTTACCGTTACCGCCAAGTCACGGATCGAAGTGGTCCCACAACTGGCGGGAAGTGGGGTTCGGTTGCGACTACCCGATACCAAGATCGCGGAACGTAACTACCCGGGTTCCATGGATGTCGCCTTGGTCGGGACCGGTCTTAAATTGACCAATGCGGCTCCGTTGGAGGCCTATACCGCTGGTGTGGTGCAGGCGGAAGCTGGGAAAGAACACCACCCCGAGTACTACAAGCTTCAAAGTGTCAGCTGCCGTACCTACGCGCTGTGCAACCGACGGAAGCACGCCCCGGATGGCTTCGACCTGTGCGATGCCGTTCACTGCCAAGTGTTCCGAGGGCGTACCAAGGACGATAGCATATTGATGGCCACCGAGGCCACACGTGGTATGGTGCTCGTGGATGCGAACATCAAGTTGATCCATGCGCTGTTCCACAGCAATTGTGGTGGAGAGACGATCAATGCAGAAGACCTGTGGAGCAAGAACGAATCGTACTTGCGCGCAACGGTGGATACCTATTGCCGCAGTTCCCCGCATGCTACCTGGGAGCGGACCTTGACACGGTCGGAATGGCTAGGCTACTTGGAACGTCGCTTCAAGGTGGGCGTGAAGGATCAGGCCCGACTCTCCGCCTTGCTGGACTATGAGCCCGGTTGCCGGGACCTGTACCTGGGGAACATCTACCCCTTGATCCCTTTGAAACATGTGCGCGAGGACCTGAAACTGAATTCCACCTTCTTCAGTGTGCACAGCACAGGTGACAAGGTGGTGTTGCAGGGCCGAGGCTTCGGACATGGCGTAGGTCTATGCCAAGAGGGGTCGATGCGCATGGCCCGGGAAGGACATTCGTACTTGGACATACTCCACCACTATTACACGGACGTGCATTTGGTGGATCTTTCCACCTTGGAATTCTTCCGCGAGGAAGAGGCGGTTCCTGCTACCGCAGGTCCACGACCGTGATCGATCGGAAAGGCCGGGAACGCACAGCTACCTTCGCCGCCATGGCCCAAGCACGCATCCATGTCAACGACACCCAGGACCGGATCCATAACGGACATCCGTGGGTGTTCGGCAACCAGGTGGTGAAGGAGGAAGGGCAATATGGACCAGGGGACGTGGTCCAAGTTTTCGACGCAAAGCGGCGGCCACTGGGGCAAGGATATATCAACCCGGCATCGATGATCCGGGTGCGCATGCTAACGCCGCATGTGGACGAACGGGTCAATTCGGAATTCATCGCTGCACGGATCCAAAAGGCATGGAACTACCGCCTCCGGATGGGGTATTCGGCCTCTTGTCGAGTGGTCTTCGGGGAGGCCGACATGCTGCCCGGGCTCGTGGTCGACAAGTTCAACGATGTCCTTTCCGTTCAGTTCCTCACCTTGGGCATGGAACGCTGGAAGGATGTCGTGCTGGAGGCTTTGACCAGATTTGTGCAGCCGAACGGGATCTACATCCGCAACGACGTGCCGATCCGGGAAAAGGAGGGATTGGAGCAGTACAAGGAGTTTCATGGAAAGCCTTTCAAGACCGACCTCATGATCGAGGAGAATGGATTGAAGCTGGCGGTGGATGTCGCAGGTGGTCAAAAGACGGGACACTTTCTGGACCAGGTGATGAACCATGCCGCAATGGAACGGATCAGTGCGGACATGCGCGTACTGGACTGCTTCACCCACACCGGGGGCTTCGGGTTGCACGCGGCGCGGTACGGTGCGTCCGAAGTCCTGGGACTGGATATCAGCGCTGACGCCGTGACCCAAGCCACCCGAAATGCCGAATTGAACGAACTCCGGAACTGCACGTTCCAGGCAGCCAACGTCTTTGACTACTTGACCGATGCCGGTCGTATGGGAAAGCAGTGGGATGTCATCGTCCTGGACCCTCCGGCTTTCGCCAAAAGCAAAGGGGCCATCGCCAACGCCTATCGTGGCTATAAGGAGATCAACCTACGGGCCATGAAGAGCATCCGCAGCGGTGGGTTCTTGGTCACTTGTTCCTGTTCGCACCACATGTCCCCGGACCTGTTCCGGAAGATGGTCGCCGAAGCTGGCTTGGATTCGGGAAGAAGGCTTCGGGAGGTGTATTACGGAACGCAGCCACCGGACCATCCGATCCTCTGGGGTGTGCCAGAGACGCACTACCTCAAATGCCTCGTGCTCGAGGTACTCTAAGCTGTGTTAAAGGGAACGGCCGGGATTCAGCAGAGCTGACCACCTTGGCCGAAAAGCGCCTCAGGCTCGTGGTTCCGCTTCGGAAGCAGACCGGCCAAGAGACCAAAGGGGCCCAGGATCAAGCCCACCACATACCAGGTCATGATGTCGTAGCCGCGTTGTCCAGCCAAGAATGCAGTTAACGATGCCACCAGCAGTACCAAGAAGATGATGAGGAGAGCCATGGTGTTGGTTTGCTTGATGTGAAGGTACCCCCCTTAAGGCCGGGATCTTCGACGAAATAGACGTATCGACGGATGCCGTCGATGAATTACCTTTTCCCGGGGTTCAGATGGGTTCCGAAGGTTCATCCAGGGCATGGAGTGCGTTCGTTCGTGCTCCGATGTTGCGAATTGCGCTCGCGTTCGTGGCTGGCATCTTGTTCGCGACATGGCGCTCCCCCAATGGCAAGGTCCTACTCGGGGCACTCGTAGTGTTGAGCTTTCTTGTGTTCCTGGTGCTGGCTCGCAGGCTCAGCAAGGATCGCCGTTGGCGCCGAGGTCCTTTGGTCATCATCTGGTGTTTCTTCTTCGGCGCTTTTTGGCAAGTGGTACGTGATCCATTGGCGCATCCGCGGCATGCTGCGATCGAGGGTGAGGAGGAGCGCGTATATGCCATGCGGCTCACCGCCTTGAACGGGATCACCGAAAAGGTCCTCCGGGCTGATGCCGATGTGCTCGCTGTGGTAGTTGGGGACAGCCTGAGATCCCGGACCGGCAAGGTCATGATCACCTTGATGCGCCGACCGGATGAAGCACTACCGACGTCCGGTGATGAGATCCTCCTCCGAACATCATTGACCCCTATCTCGCGCATTCCGGACCCGGGTGGCTTCGATCGTCGGGCGTGGGCGGCCTCGCGTGGGATGTATCACGAGTGTTTCGCCGTTCCGCAGAACTGGACCGTGGTAGGGCATGGGTGGCAATGGACCGACCTGTTCGAAGGTGCACGGCAACGCGTGTCGCGCTGGCTGGTGGAAAGCGGGCTTCCACTTCGCCAACGGGCCATGGTGAAGGCCCTGGTGCTGGGCTTGCGTGACGAACTCGATGGGGACCAACGGGATGCCTTCGTGCGAAGCGGTACCATCCACATCCTGGCCGTTTCAGGAACGCATGTGGGTTTCATCTATCTCATGCTCGTATTCATGTTCGGGTGGTGGGGAGGTGGCCGACGCGCCCGTTTTTGGAGGGGTATCCTGGTCCTCGTAGCCCTATGGTGCTATGCCGGTCTTACTGGGGCCCATCCCAGCGTGTTGCGGGCCACGATCATGTTCAGTCTCTTCACTGTCGCCGGGATGCGATCGTCCAGGGCCGATCCATTGAACAGCCTGTTCGCTGCGGCGTTCATCCTCTTGCTATGGGACCCGCACATGATCGTTGAGGTCGGGTTCCAGCTTTCGTTCCTCGCCGTATTGGGCATCCTTCTCTTCCACGGGCCCATGGAGCGGGCTTGGATACCGAACAACAAGTGGGTGGGTCACATTTGGACCCTGACCGTCATGTCCATTGCCGCCCAACTGTTGACCACGCCACTTACCCTGTACTTGTTCGGTGCCTTTCCACTGTGGTTCCTTCCGGCGAACCTCATCGTGGTCACGGCCGCTGGTTTCGCGGTGTACGGCGCGGTGGGCTTGTTGGTCGTCCATCGCATCCCGTTCCTTGGTCCGGTGGTTGTCTTTCTGTTGACGCTCCTATTGCGCGTCGTGGATGTCGTTACTGCTTTCTTCGCTGGGCTCCCGGGGGCTTATCCGGCCGTTCGTATCGATCGGTCCGATGTGGTCCTGCTGTTCCTGTTGGTCCTCGCGGTGGCGGTCCGTGCCATGTGGAAATGGCGACCGGCGGTGAATGTTGCGATCATGATCACTTCCATGCTCATGGTCAATTGGGCATTGAAAGCACATGCCGCGAACCACCGGACCACATTCACCGTCTATGATGATCGACAAGCGATGCAGGCCGCTTTCACGGTCGGGCGATCCCATGTCGTATTGAGCAAGGATACGGGGACCGACGACGCATGGATGCGAAAGAAAGTGGAACGCCATCAACGCGCGCAGTGCACCGATCCGGCCGTGTACATCAATGAAAGTGACGTGTTCGCGTCGTTGGTCGGCTCATCAGGAGGGACGGTCCATGGCGGTGCTATTTGGTCCTCGCCCGATGTCCGAGTGCGCTTTCTCAACGAAGGAAGTCTTGCCCTTGCACGGCCGCACGGTCCTGACATTGATGTGCTTGTGGTGCACGACCTGCGCTACTTAGGTGAGGAGGACCTCGCGCTCGCAGCGAATGGTGTAGAGCAGATCGTCCTCGCCGGAAAGCTTGGTCGGAAGACCCGTGGTTCGATCAGAACATGGGGCGAGAACCATGGGGTCGCGGTACATGACATCCGCGATGAAGGCGCCTTCGTTCTGCAGAAATAAGAGGGAAGGGTAGCCGTTCGATCACTGCAAGAACGGAACTGGGCTTTCGGCCGAAAGTGAGGAAGTGATCATCCGTCCCTACAGCGCGCTTAGCGGAAAGGTCTCCTTCAGTCGGACACCCTTCTCGGTCATTTCCACGGTGGCGCATTGGTTCGCTGGGTCATGTTCGAAGAAGAGCACGAATTCCTCCGCGGCGGCGCGCTCCAAAAAGGCCTGCTTTTCCGTCATCGTAAGCAGCGGTCGTGTGTCGTAGGCCATCACCCAAGGCAACGGAATGTGATGAACGCTGGGCAATAGGTCGGCCATGAATACCAGTGTCCGCCCTTTATAGGGGATGTGCGGTATCATCATGGCATCCGTGTGCCCGTTCACCGTCAGCACGTCCATTCCGGGAAGGGCATCCTTCACGAAGGTGTTCTCGGTTCCATGGGATCGTACGGAGGTGACGAACTTCAACTGACCACTTTCCTCGATCGGTAGGATGTTCTCCTTCAGGAACGAAGCCTTCTCCCGTGGATTCGGTTCGGTCGCCCATTTCCAGTGGTCAGCGTTGCTCCAGTAGTTGGCCTTGCGGAAGGCAGGGACCAATTTGTCGCCCTCACGAACAATACTTCCGCCGCAATGATCGAAGTGCAGATGCGTGAGGAACACATCGGTCACATCGTCCTTCGAAAAGCCGAGTCGGCCCAGTGAACGATCGAGCGAATCATCGCCGTGCAGGTCATAGTGGCCGAAGAACTTCGCATCCTGTTTGTCGCCGATCCCGTTGTCGATGAGGATAAGGCGTTGACCGTCCTGTATGAGCAGGCAGCGCATGGCCCAGGTACATAGGTTGTTCGGGTCCGGAGCGTGGCGTTTTTCCCAGATCGTGCGCGGGACCACGCCGAACATTGCCCCACCATCCAACTTGAAAAGACCGGTCTCTATGACGTGCAGTTCCATCGTGGGTGTGAAGTTCCGGAATTCATCGGTGTCCAAGGACCTGGATCCGGCCACGGACTCACAGCGGGGCGTGGACACTTCGGCCCGTTCGCTACCAACACCACGGATGATGAAGGGCAAATTTGTGCAGCCATCATTCGCCCATGTCCGTCAAGAACGTCCATTTCATCGCCATCGGAGGTAGCGCGATGCACAATCTGGCCATTGCGCTTCATCGCAAGGGTTATGAGGTATCCGGTAGTGATGATGAGATCTTCGAGCCGAGCAAGAGCCGGTTGTTCAATCTGGGGCTACTGCCCGATCGCATGGGTTGGGACCGGGGAACATCCATACGGGCCTCGATGCGGTGATACTCGGCATGCACGCCCGTGCGGACAATCCGGAACTCATCAAGGCCAAGGAATTGGGAATTCCGGTGTACAGCTACCCGAGCTTCTTCTACGAGCAAACGAAGGGCAAGACCCGCGTGGTCATCGGTGGCAGCCATGGCAAGACCACGATCACCAGTATGATCGTGCATGTGCTGCGCCACGTTGGAGTGGACTTCGATTACCTCGTGGGCGCCCAGTTGGACGGCTTCGATTGCATGGTCAAGCTCGGGGGAACGAGCGAAGTGGCGATCATCGAAGGCGATGAATACTTGGCATCCGCCCTGCAACCGGTGCCGAAGTTCCACCTCTACAAGCCGGATATCGCTTTGATCAGCGGCATCGCATGGGACCACATCAATGTCTTCAAGACCTTCGAGAGTTACGTGGACCAGTTCCGGATCTTCATCGAGGCGATCGAACCGGGCGGCAAGTTGGTCTATTGTCAGGAGGACCCCGAAGTGAAGCGCTTGTCCGAGGCAAAAGGTGTGGAGGCACAACGGATCCCATACGGAGTTCCCGCACACCGGATCGTTGATGGAGTGACCCTATTGGAGACGAGGGGGGGAGATGTTCCGTTGCAGGTATTCGGTCTCCACAATTTGCAGAACATGGAAGGGGCAAGGCATGTGTGTCACCTGTTGGGGATCGGTGACACCGAATTCCACGAGGCGATCGCATCGTTCCATGGTGCGGCCAAGCGCTTGGAACGCCTCGGGGGCAACGATCATCGGATCGTGTTCAAGGATTTCGCCCACTCACCGAGCAAGTTGCGGGCTACGGTGCAGGCTGTTCGCGACCAGTACCCCGACCGCCAATTGGTGGCATGCATGGAATTACACACGTTCAGCAGTTTGAGCGAGGAGTTCTTGGACCAGTACGCCGGGTGCATGGATGCGGCGGACCGGGCCATCGTCTTCTACGACCCGCATGCAGTGCAATTGAAGCGCCTCCCGGCGATCCCACCTGAGCGGATCCGAGCGGCCTTTCAGCGCGCGGATATCGAAGTGCTGAACGATCCGATCGCGGTGATCGGCGCTGTGCGTGAAGGACGAAAGGAGGAGAGCGTGCTGTTGATGATGAGTAGTGGAAACTTCGGGGGACTGGATATCCAGGCCTTGAGCGAGGCCTTCATCGCCTGAACGACCTCCGGGTCACAGGTACCTGCGCAACACTTTGTGGTGCAATAGCCCGAGCAACATCGCATTGAACGCCCCGACGAGCAACAATGCGAAAAAGGTCATGCTGGCATAATTGAAGGGGGTGAAGAATTTCTCCATCCGTGGTCGAATGATCTCTTCCGGATTGCCAGCTGCTTGTCCAGCTGCCACGAGCAGGTCGATACGATGAGCGAAGTAGTTCGGTTCGATCACCTTGTAATAGGTGAAAATGAACAGACCGAAGAGCAAAGCATAGACCGCCCCGTTCCGGAATCCGTCCCGTAAGAGATCGGGGAAGGGAGTGCGCTTATCGGCTCGCAGCATGCTTTGGCCGGTGAAGAAGATGATCGTGACGAGCGCCAAGAAGTGCACCAGCATGAAATCCGTGCCTTCCGGCGGGCGTCCCATGTTGAACAGTACGAGCCGTACACCCATCACCGCTGCTGCTGTGATCAACGTGAGCTTCATGCGTCGACCGGAATACTGCTCCTGCGCATTGCGGGACCCGTGATCAACCGTTCATGGACACGAGGAACTCCTCGTTGCTCTTGGTGCCTTCCATGTGCTTCTTCACGAACTCCATGGCCTCCACCGAGTTCATGTCGGCCAAGTGCTTCCGAAGGATCCAGGTCCGCTGTAGCACGTCCTTGTGATGCAACAGGTCGTCGCGACGGGTACCACTGGCCATGATGTCGATGGCCGGGAAGATCCGGCGGTTACTGATCTTCCGATCGAGCTGGAGTTCCATGTTACCGGTCCCCTTGAATTCCTCGAAGATCACCTCGTCCATCTTACTTCCGGTCTCGACCAAGGCCGTGGCGAGGATCGTGAGGCTTCCGCCGTTCTCGATCTTCCGGGCGGCGCCGAAGAAGCGCTTGGGCTTCTGCAGGGCATTGGCGTCCACACCGCCGCTCAGGATCTTTCCACTTGCTGGTTGTACGGTGTTGTACGCGCGTGCCAAGCGGGTGATCGAGTCGAGCAGGATCACCACGTCATGGCCGCATTCCACCATGGCCTTGGCTTTTTCCAGTACGATGCCGGCCACCTGCACGTGCCGCGCAGCGGGTTCATCGAAGGTGCTGGCGATCACTTCTGCATTCACACTGCGGGCCATGTCCGTCACTTCTTCCGGACGTTCATCGATCAACAGGACGATCAGGTAGGCCTCCGGGTGGTTCGCGGCGATGGCGTTCGCCACGTCCTTCAGCAATACCGTCTTACCGGTCTTGGGCTGGGCCACGATCAATCCGCGCTGCCCTTTACCGATGGGGGCGAAGAGGTCCAGAACACGCATGCTCACGTTGGCATCCTTTGCACACAGGTTGAACTTCTCGTCCGGGAAGAGCGGGGTCAGGAACTTGAAGGGAACGCGGTCGCGCACCCATTCCGGATCGCGGCCGTTGATCGTTTCCACCTTGATGAGCGGGAAGAACTTATCGCCCTCACGCGGTGGGCGAACGTATCCGTGTACCGTATCCCCCAGCTTCAATCCGTACTGCTTGATCTGCTGTTGGTTCACATACACATCATCCGGTGATGCGAGGTAGTTGTAATCGCTGCTGCGCAGGAATCCATAGCCCTCGGGCATCACTTCCAGCACGCCATCGGTCTCCACGAAGGCATCGAAGTTGAACACCTCGCGTTGCGGCCGGTTCTCCCCGCGTTGATCGCGGTCCTGGCCTTGGCGTTGGTCCCTGTCCCGACGATCTCCTCGCTGGTCCCGCTCACCTCGCTGGTCACGATCGCCGCGGCCTTGGTCACGGTTCTGGTCCCGAGGCTGGTCCTTCTGTTGGTCCTTGTTCTGATCACGGTTCTGGTCCCGATCATTCCCGCGCTGACGATCCTGTTGGCCACGCGGTTCACGGCCGTCCCGATCACGTCTGTCCTTTCGTCCACGATCACGTGCATCACCGCCGGATCCTTGGCCCTCTGCCTGTGGTTGTTGACGGTCCTCACCACGCTCCCTCCGTTCGTTGCGTTGCTGGTGATCACTCTGGGGTCGTTCGCGGCCGTCGGCATTCGATGACCTCACCTCTCTGCTTTCTGCCGGCTTCTTTTCGGAACTTGCCGGAACTGCTCCCGCGGCGTCCGCATCATCTGCGTCGTCGTCATCCTCGCCATCCTCGTCGTTATCATCGTCGTCGTCATCATCATCGTCGTCGTCCCCGTCCCCGAGGTTCAACGGCAATTCCGGTTCTGGATCTTCCTCGGGAACAACTTCGTCCGCGGTGCCCAAGGCGGTTATAGCATTCTCGTCCTCAACGAATTTGGGGCCGATCGGCTTACTGGGAGCGGGATCCGCAGGCTGGTTCTCCAGGATCTTGTTGATCAGGTCCTGCTTTTTCAGCGTATCGGCTTTCTTCAGGTTCATCTGGCGGGCAAGCTCCTTCAACTCGGAGAGCTTCATGCCGCTCAGTGCGTTCTGGTCGTACATGTACGTGAGAATGGTGTTGGGCGCGGAATTGACCGTTCGATCGGTCCTAAGCGGTAAAAGCCGTTATGGCTTCGTTGTGGATGCCTGGATGTAGGGACGCAAGAGAGGACCTATTTGACGTGGAACGTCATTACGACGTCCGCCCGGTCCCAAGTGTAACGATGCAATGTTACGGGGATCCGTTGAAAGTGCCAACCGTAAATTCCCGATAGGCCCGGAACATGCGGAAGCCGACCAAGCTTATTTTCGCGGCCAGATGTGGCAACGCAAACAAAGCTTATTCCTTTTCTTGGCAGCAGCGCTGTCCTTCGCGACCTGGGCCTTCCCGGTCGCCACCTACGACCAAGGAGGAGCCGCCTATGAGTTCCGGACCACAGGCTTGTACGGGGCCGGGGGTATGGAACTGGTCGATGTGGGCATGAAGATCCCCTTTTCCATCATCCTGAGCGTTCTAGGCCTGGCGCTGCTACTGACGATCGCACTGTACAAGAACCGGCCACGTCAAATGCGCTTCGTGCGAGGGACCTATTTGCTGATGCTGGGCGTGATCGCCTTTTTGTTCATCACGGATAATTCCATGCGGGCCTATCTGGAGCGTTCCGGGGAAGTGGTGGGCCATTATGGGCCGAGCTTCTACTTCCCAATGGTGATCCTCGTCCTCGCCTTCCTTGCGGAGCGCGGTATCCGTAAGGATGAGGATCTGGTGAGAAGCGTGGACCGCTTGCGCTGATCAGCTTTTGGCCACTTGGGCCTTGAACTTCGCGATCGCCTCCCGGGTGAATTGGCTGAGGACCAATCGACCGCTTATCGCAGCGCGCTCTGCGAGCAGTTCATCCCAGTCCTCGGTCCCTCTCCATAGCACTTTTTTCAGGTCCGCCATGGCCTCGGGGCTGTATGCCGCCAATTCCTTGGTGTGAGCGTCGATCCGCTCGTCCAAAGCTTCCACGGTGGGAAAGGTCTCTGCGTATAGGCCGCGCTGTACACACCAGTCCGCTTCGCGCCTCAGGGCAGGCGTTGCGGAAAGTAGCCCGAAGGTACCGGAGCCGGTCTTTCGCTCCACCGCCGGACCGACCACGAACGGACCGATGCCGATGGCCAGCTCGCTCAAGCGGGCGCTTGCCTTGCTGTGTGCATAGGCGATATCCACCGCACTGGCCAGCCCAACGCCGCCGCCTACCGTGTGCGCATGTATCCGACCGATGACAAGTACGGGTGCCTTCCGGATCGCGTTGATCACCAAGGCGAAGCCGCTGAAGAACACCAGACCTTGTTCCTCGTTCTCGATCGATACAAGTTCGTCAAAGCTGGCACCTGCACAGAAAGCACGGTCGCCCTCGCTGCGTAGCACGATCACGCGCACGGCCTTGTCCAGCCCCGCATTTTCGATCGCCTTGGCCATGTCACGCAGGATATGTCCAGGGAGGCTGTTGCTCTTCGGGTGGTGGAAGGTCACAGTGGCCACACCGTTCACGGTGGCGCTTTTCACATATCCGTCAGACATGATGGGTGTTGCGTTGGATCGATCCGTATTCGGCGCAAAGATCGGCCACGGCCGGGGTACAAATGTCATGACATCCATTTCACCTAATGTGACCTGTTGAAGAAATGGCGTCCCAAGTACAAACCCTAACAAAAGATGCTAGATCAGATACTCTCCTCCCTGAAGGACAAGGCAACGCCAGAACTCATGAACAAGCTCGGCTTGAATGCCGACCAAGCCAACGGTTCCGTTACGGCCGCCGCCGATAGTGTAAAGCAAGTGGTATCCGGTGGAGATGGCTTCGGCATGGATGATGCGCTCAGCTTGTTCAGCAGTGCGAAGAACAGCGCTGGTGCCGATGGGATGATGGGCAAGATCGGAGAGGTCCTCATGGGCAAACTCACCGGTCAAGTGGGACTTGATGCCGGGAAAGCCAGCGGCGTATCCGCCATGCTGATGCCCATGGTCATGGACCTGGTCTCCAAGCATGTTGGCGGTGACGCGAAGAACCTTCAGGGCCTGCTTGGAGGCGGCGGTATCGCCGATGCCGCGAAAGGCATGCTGGGAAAACTATTCAAGTAGTATTGCTCCGGGACGCCCGTGATCGAACGGCCTCTGATGCTGACCGCTGAAGGGGCCGTTCGTGTATCCTTTCGAACGGCCGGAGGAATGCTTCGGACGGTAGCGCTCGGTTCAGGCAGCGATAGCGACGGGTTGGGGGCGCTCCGGAATAGGTGCTGTCCGGCTTTTCAAGAATGCGATCACGTCGTCGTTCGTTGGATAGCGACCATCGATATCCACGAAATGTTCGGCCAACAGGTCGTAGCGCTTACGCATCAGTCGAAAGAACACGTCCATGTAATTCAACCCGGCGAAAACGACAGCTTCATTCTCCGCGAAATCATTCACGTGCTTTTGGAAGTAGACCGGATGTTCGGTCCAATGCATGGTGGGGTCCACATGATGGCTGATGTGGTAGCCATCGTTCCAGCACCTGTGGTTGAACTTCACGTTGATACAGGTGATGCTGTTCTTGAAATGATGCCCGGGTTCTTCTGCATCCACGAAGGTGTGCTGCACCCAATTTCCGGCCATGGCCACGAGCCGAAAGATCAGGAACGGTATGATGAACACCGCTAAGGTCGCAGGAAGGTCCACGAAGCTCATCGCGATGCAAAAGCAAATGAAGAGCAGTTCACCGCGAATGACACCGATGAACAGCTTCTTTCGTTTTCGACGGAACAGGTACATGGCCAAAGTGGCGATCCCGGTGAACAGGAAACGGATGTAGTAATGAGCAAAGCCCCGAACCGAATCCCGCTGGTAGCTCATGGTACTGCTCTCGTCGGCTTCGAGGTTGTTCTCGGTATGGTGCATTCCCACGTGATGGGCCCGGTAGGTTTCCGGGCTTTGACCGAAGAACGGCGCCAGGACCCACGGGATGATCACGTTGAGCGCACCATGGCCTTCCTTGTAAAGGGGGCGATGGGTGCTGCAGTGCATCATCAACCCGAAGGGGCCTTTGAAGTACACATTGTTCAAGTAGAAGTAGACCGCTGCGATGCCCACCCACGCCCAGCCGGAAATGAAGGGCATGTACAGCAATACGGCCAAGGGGACCATGAAGAAGGCCACCTGCAGCGTGAGGTAGGGGAAGGGAAGGTCCCTTTTGTCGCGAAGAAAACGGAGGAAGAACCGGTCGATGTAACCGTGTTCAACGTTCGGGTCGTATACAGGGTCCGTGATAACGGGGAGTCTGAGCATAGGGGGTTTCAGGGGCGCAAGCTAAGGCTATCCGGATGGTCCTGTTGATCGGTGCATTTCCTTGGGAATGCCGAACGTGCGGTCCAATATCAGGATCGGGTTTGAGGATCGAAGGATCCAATGCACTTTGTATCGTCCGATGAAGAATGATTAAGAAGATCAGTTGGAATGCTCGTTGAACGACTGATCGCGCATGCCGTTACATTGAATGACCATGTCGCGGTCCGTTCGGTAACGGACAGGAGTACTCACGTATGGTGAGCTGCCACGGAGCTTCAGTGCGATCCGGGACTGGTTGCTGGATCGAGGGATCGAAGCTGGCGACCATGTTGGCATCGCCATGTCCAATGGCCCGGACCTGGCGATCGCTCTGCTTGGTACAGCCATGCATGCCACTGTTACTCCGATGGATCCTGCACAGGTCCCCTTGGAATGGAGTTCCGTGCTTCGTCACGTAGGGGCGAAGGCTTTGATCACGGACCCGACCAACGAACAGGTCGCCCGTTCCGTGGGGCGTTCGTTGTCCATACCAGTTCACGTCATCCCATTTCTTCACGAAGGCCCTTTGGGTCGTTTGGCCGGTGTGGATAGGCCAGCGAAGGGATTCATGCCACCTGCTGAGGATCATATCCTGTTGATGCATCGAACCTCAGGTACCACGGGTACGAGCAAGCGCGTCCCACTGCGTATGGTGAACATCGCTGCGCAGGCTTGCAATACGGCGGAAAGCCTGCTCTTAACCGCTGATGATCGCATTCTACAGGTGATGCCGCTGTTCCATATGCACGGCTTCGGATACCTTACGGGTACGTTATGGAGCGGTGGTACAGTGGTCTGTACCCCGGGGCACGATGGAAGAAAGTACCCGGAGTGGTGCCGAGCGTTCCGTCCAACTTGGTTCTCTGCATCCCCGGCCATTCTTCAGGACATGGCACGGATACATGCGAAACATCCCGATCTCAAGGTCAGTTCACCCTTCCGGTTCGTCAGGTCCTTGTCCGCCGCCATTTCGGCACCATTGATCGAGGAGATCGAGAAAGTGACCGGCGCTCCGTTAGTGGAACAGTATGGACTGACCGAAGCGCTTTCTCCAGTGATTGCCAACAGGCCATTGGGTGGTGAACGGAAACGAGGTGCCATCGGCAAGCCTTTCCGCACCGAGGTCCGAATAGTCGATGGGAACGGAAAGGACGTGGCCGGTGGCTCCACTGGGGAGATCGTGCTTCGGGGGACCGGCGTCATACCTGCATATGCCGAGAGCGACGAGGTCAACACGCGTTCATGGTTCGGTGAATGGTTCCGTACCGGGGACTTGGGAATGATCGACGAAGACGGCTTCGTTCATCTTTCGGGTCGCTTGAAGGAAGAGATCAATCGGGGCGGAGAGAAGATCGACCCTTTGGAGGTCGAGAACGCCTTGATGGGTCATCCCGGCGTTCAAGCTGCCGCGGCCTTCGCTGTTCCGCACCCGACGCTTGGTGAGGATGTGGCTATTGCATACGTGCCTTCCGGGGTGCCGATACCGAGCAACGACTTGCGCAACTGGATGCAGGAGCGGATCTCGTTGCACAAGGTACCGAAGGTCTTCCATGCGTTGGAGGCGCTTCCGGTCACCGCAACCGGCAAGTTGAAACGCTTGGAATTGGCCAGCACCCTGCGATCAGGTTTGAACGGAGCGCTGACGCACGACCATTCGCTTGACAGTACGGAGGGGTATGAGCACGCCACTGACCGCGCACCGGTCCTGGCCAAACCGGAGCAAGCGGATCGCGCCCCGGATCTGCTCCCGGCCACGTACATAGAGCGGACCATCGCCATGGTCTGGGGTCAGGAATTGCGGCGTGATCGGATCTATTTGGATGATGACTTTTTCCAGATCGGGGGGGATAGCCTTTCCGGCGTGCGTACTTGTGCCCGCATCAGTGAAATGCTGGAGGCGAAGGTTGACCTGGCCCTGTTGTTCCGGCGACCTTCCCTGCGCGATTTTGCCGGTGCGCTGACCTCCAGTGACCGGGTGGACCATTGGCTGAACCTGACCCCGATCCGGCTTTCAGGCCCGTATACGCCATTCGTGTGCGTGCATGGCGATGAAGGGAACTACAACCTGCCTCGGCTTTTCAGCGACGATCGTCCGTTCATCGGGTTCATGCACCAAGGCGAGGATGGCAAGGGTATGCGGTACAAGACCATCCGTTCCATGGCACGGCACTATGTGAACGGAATTGCTCGAGGCACGACCCGAAGGGCCCTATATCCTGTCGGATTCAGTACGGGAGGATCCTGGCATTCGAGATGGCGCAACGCCTGGTTGCCATGGGAAAGAAGGTCCCACTGCTAGTCATGTTGGACACGCGTGGCCCGACCTTCAATTGGTGGCGCTATTCGCCACGAACGAAACTGGCCGATGCTACGCGGCGAATACCTGCGTCCGCGCTGTGAGCGGTACTTGCGCAAAGGCGTGCCCATCCCTTTCGATCTTCGCAATTTTTACATCATCAACACCTACCGCAAGGCCGTGGGCCTACCGTCCGAAGCCCTATGCCGGTGAGGTACTATACATACGGAGCGCCCAACGAGCCGAAGAACTCATGGGTTGGGATGATCGTTGACCGGTCCGGTGCACGTGGAGGTGGTGGAAGGGAAGCACTTGGCATTATTCGCGAGCCCATGTTGCTGAGTTGGCTTCCGTATTGGAAAAGTTCATGGAGGACAAGGGGATATGATGCCTTTGGAGATCCGGGAATTCCGGCTCTGCGAATGCTGATGTCACTTCTTCATCGTCGTGCTGTCAACTCTCCTTCGATCTGTTCCATCAACACGAGGATCCGCTCCTCGAAGCCTTGATAGATCCGGACCATATGTCCCGCGTGAACACGTTCATGCGCACCACGCCTTTGAACGGGTTGTCGTCCATGAGCTACGGGATCGATGGGGTAGCCGCTCTTCCAAACGGTGTCCATCACCACCTTGGCGTAAATGTGCGGCCCAGATCGACCAGGCTGAAGATGCGAATCGAATCCTTGTTCCACCTTGTTCAGGTAGGTGTAGCGTTCAGAATACAGCGTCGTGATGCTGCGTCGCAAACTATCGTTCCGGATCAGGTCGAAGCCGATGCTCTTCAGGTTGTCGAGGCCGATGTATTGGGTGTGAGCACCGTGCTCCCGAACAGGTTCCCGTAGTGGACCCGCAAGCGAATCATGGAAGGGCGTACGGTCCTCCAAATGCTTCAACACGGCCACATTCCCATTCAACAGGCGTTGGTTCATGCCGATGTTGTACCGGCAATCCTGAAGGTCCGCCTCCAGGTTGCTGCGCATCTCGGCCAATAGCCCGATTTCCTTGGCGGCTTCCTTGCGCCCGGCGTTCCAGTTGTTCAGCTGCAGGGCCAGGAAGATCCCGATCACCACCAGTAGGATCTCGCCTACGGCGTATGTGAGGTAGCGTGTAACGCGACCCTTGGCCAGTAGACCTTGGCGGATCTGGCGGAAGAGGCGGGTCATGGGTGTGACTGTATCTCGTGTTGCAGCGCCTGGACCAAAGTGTCCGAATGCTGTATCATCGTGTAGGCATGCCTGCGGTTCCGCTCGGTGGAACGGTGCGATCGGTGAAGTGCGGACTTCAGGTCGATGCATTCGCGGGACCTGCGGTCCAGGTACCACGGATGATCCTTCAATGCGGTACGGCCGTAAACCCGGTAGTCGTCGGCCAGGTCGTTGAAACCGTATTTGCATTCCTTCCAAGCGTTGTTGGCTTCTTCGTTCCACTCGATGACGTAGCGCTCTTCCCGGTCCAGCAGTTGATAATACTTCTGGATGCGTTTCATCAGGCTATCGGGACCCAGTGAATAGAAGCGGCCAGAACTGAGCATCTCACGGTATACGGCATTGCTCATGTTATACAGGCTGCCGTCATACAATTCGCCTGCTTCCAGCATCCAGACCATGCGCTCCTCATCAAGGCCCTCCGTGATATATGCAATGGCCGTGTCGATACGGCCCAGCATGGGTGTCCAGCCCATTCGCACCTTCTGGAATGAATACATGGTATCCAAGTAGTGCAGTCGGTCGATGTTGATGGCGAGTTCGTCCTGCATGCGTTCCATGAGGCGCACATTGGTGCGCTCCTGTTTCCACTGTGCGCTGGTATCATTGACCTGCAGTGCGATGAGGATCCCGATCACCACCAGCACGATCTCGCCGATGGCATAGACCAGGTAGCGCGTCAGTCGATTCTCCTTCAAGAGGCGCTGCCGGATGGTGTTGAAAATGCGGGGCATGGTTCAGTTTTCCTGGTGTTCCAGTTCAATGCGGATCCGTTCCCTGCACGCGGCCACCTTCTCCGCAAGGCCCCGGTAGTTGCTCAGCATGTACACGCGCAGATCAAGGTTCATGAGCACGGCGTTCTTGAACAAGTCGTCGGTCTTCAGTGCACTGAAGTCTTTTGGGCGCCCCGAACTCAATGCCATGCGCTTGTCCACGCTCGGGTCGATCACCATCCTATCGATCACTGCGGGTATGACCACAGCATATTGCAAGGCATGGTCGTCCTGCTTCTCGAAATCGATCACATTGTGATAGCTGAATGAGTAGAGTTGAGTGATCATCATACGCAGGGAGTCGTTGGAGATGATCTCCAGCCCACGTGACTTCAGCGTTTCGTAGGCGCTGTAGTTCATCACCGAGCGTGTGGTGTAAAGGAGGTTGCCGAAATACTGGTCCATGGTATCGGAATATGCTTCATGCTCCTCCAAGCTTTTCAGTACCATTTCCGCAGCGCGCCGCCGCACTTCGTTGAAATCAATGTTGAATTGGATGTCCACGGAATCCGCCTGTAGGTTGTTGGCGATCTCCTTCAGGTACTTGATCTCCACCTGCTTCAACTGCTGTTCGTTGTTCCAGTTGTTCAGCTGCAGTGCGATGACGATCCCGATGACCACCAGCACGATCTCGCCGATGGCATACGCGAGGTACCGTGTGATGCGGCCCTTGGCCAGCAGGCTCTGGCGGATGCTGCGGAGGAATCGGATCATGGGTCTTCGGTCTTGGCCAGTTCACGTTCGATCATGGCCATGAGGCGGCTTGTCTCCTTACGTGCTATCTCATATTCACCGGCGATGTGGTTGTTGGTCACCGCCTTCCAGCGCACGGCCGTCTGGAACTCCAGGTCGTCCATAAGACCTTCATAGTCGTGGGGTGTGGAATCCCACCAAGGCCTGTTGATGCGAACGCGTTTCAGCACCACGGGGAGGATGTTGTGCACCTGGTCCTCGGACAGCATTTCCTTTTCCAGCTTGAGCAGGCGCGTGATGTCCAGGGAATACAGCTTGGTGATGGCGATGCGGATGCTGTCGTTCCGGATCAGGTCGAAGCCGATGCTCTTCAGGTTGTCGTACGCCGATGTGTTCAGCGTGGCTACGCCATGGATGAGGATCCGCCCGTAGTGCAGCGACATCGAGTTCTGCCAGGGTCTACGGGCCTCCAGTCCATTGACGATGTGATCGGCCGAGGCGCCGATGTCCAGGCTCCAGTCGCGGTTGCCCGCATGGTCCAACGAGTCCATGTGAAGGTTTCTGAGCAACTCCTTCAGGATCTTTTGCTCCTGCACGCTGCGCTTACGGCCCTCGTTCCAATTGTTCACCTGCAAGGCCAACAGGATGCCGATCATCACCAGGGCGATCTCACCAATGGCGTAGAGCAGGTAGCGGGTGAAGCGGTTCTCTTTAAGCATACGTTGACGGATATGTCGGAAGAACCTGATCATGGGGCCAGTTCCTTGTCGATCATTTCAATAACCTTTTCCGCCTGCCGGATACTGATCTCGAACTGCCTTTTGAACCAACCTTCGAGCTTCTGTTTCCGATGTGTGATCAGGTTCCTCAAGTGCTGGTCCCCGATCAGGCGTTCCGGGTCAACGGGTACGGCGGATCTGAAGAAATCGTATTCCTTCATTTCCTTTAAGTAGTAGTCTCCGAAAGTTTGATGGTCGAACTGGTATTCTGTGTCCATATACCCCTGCATGTAGTGATAGCGTCCTTCATACAGGTCGCTTAACGCGGCTCTGAGCGTGTCATTGGAGATCAGGTCGATGCCCGTTGCTTTCAGGTTCTCGTAGGCGGCTTTGTTCGGCGTGAAAACGCCCTGGGCAGGGACATTCCCGAAATGCACGTTCAAGGAGTCGTGATAGGGGATGGCACCGTCGATGAAGTCGATAAGGATGGCAGCGGAACGAGAAACGATGCCATAGATGCGCATGTCCTCCTTGAAGTCCTTGATGTCCACAAGGAGGTTGGTCCTTAGTTCCTTGAGCGTCGCTTCTTCCAGGCGCGCTCTTTTCCGGCTGTCGTTCCAGTTGTTCACCTGCAAGGCGAGCAGGATGCCGACCATCACCAGCACGATCTCGCCGATGGCATACGCGAGGTACCGCGTGATGCGGCCCTGGGCCAGCAGGTTTTGGCGGATGGTGCGGAAGAACCTGATCATGGTGTTTGCGTTCGCCAAGATGGCAAAGAGAAAGGGAGGTCGAACATGAACCTCCCTTTCTTTTCATAGGACGTCGGTCCTTGGCCACTCGACCTTACTTCTTCACCGCTGGAGCTGCAGGGGGGGTGGTGCCCAATTGATGGAACACGGAGAGGCGGTCAAAGTAGGTATAGCTCTTGGTGATCTTGCCGCCCTCGACGCGTGCATCGTAGAAGAAGGGCACCCTGTAAGGCTTGCCGGTGGCGTTGTCGGTCGCTGAGTAGGTGCCCCAGTAGTGTACCCAATCGCCAGCGTATTCGTTGCCATCCGCCACGGTGACACATTCGGCGAATACTCTCTCCATCCGCTGGTCACTGCGGGTGCTGTCGTTCTTCATCCAGCCTTCGATGACCCCTTCCACATCCGAGGAATCCGGTGGCGTGAACGTGTTGTTGGCGTAGTATCCCGGGGCCACGGCAGCGCGGATGGAAGCCTCATCGGCCTTGATCAGTGCATTCAAGTACGATTCCACCACAGCTATGTTCGCATCGGCCTCCTCGGGAATGGAGGATAGCGGATGTTCATAGTGTTCGGGAACAGGTGGGCAAGGCTCGGGTGCTGCACAAGAGAAAAGCAGCAGACCAGGGAGTGCTATCGCAAGTACTTTCTTCGTGGTGTTCATGTGGTGGGGTTTTGGTTCGGATCAGGGTTCGGTCCAAAGGTGTTCCTTCAGGAGGATCCGTCACCTCGTAGAAATACCGGTTTTCGGATCTGTATGGATCCGCCTACCTTCGAAAAATGAACTGGACGAAAGTGTTAGGGTATGCTGAACAAGGAAATCCGGCGCCGGATGAACGGGTCGAACGGACAAAGGAGGAGTGGCGTTCCTTCTTGTCGGCAGAAGCTTACCGCGTGACCCGCGAGCACGGCACGGAGCGGGCATTCAGTTCGCAAATGTGCTCGCTTTTCGAACCGGGCGAGTATGCTTGTGTATGCTGCGGGACCACCCTGTTCGACGCTGCAACGAAGTTCGAGAGCGGTACCGGGTGGCCATCATTCACACTTCCCATCAAGGAGAACGTGGTCGCCTATAAGAAGGACGGTAGTTATGGCATGGTCCGTATCGAGGCCTTATGCAATACCTGCGATGCTCATTTGGGGCATGTGTTCCCTGATGGCCCCGCACCGAGCGGATTACGCTATTGCATGAACGCGGTGTCCTTGAAGAAGGCTGACGGGTGATCGTGATATGCGCTGCTGGGGAAGGGTGAAGGCCGGTCCTGTTCAGCGTGTCAGTGCCTTCAGCATGCCGCTGAACACCATCCCGTGGAAGGGATATACGGCATACCAATAGATCCTGCCGCTGAGGCCCTTTGGTCGAAAGGTCGCCGTTTGCTGCAATCGGTCATCGACGAGCTTGAATTCGAGCCAAGCCTCTCCGGGTAGTTTCATTTCAGCGAAAAGGAGCAAGCGACCCTCTTCCTTGTTCGCGTACAGAACGCGCCAGAAGTCCACCGCGTCGCCCACATCCAGTCGGTCGTCATGTGTGCGCCCACGCCGCAGACCCACACCACCCATCAACTTGTCCATGAAACCTCTTATGCGCCAGAGCCAAGTGGCACTGTACCAACCGGTATTGCCACCGATCCGCCAGATGCGCTCGATACACTGCGCACGATCCTTGAAGGTTCGAGATCGTTGGTCCACAAAGCAGCCGAAGCGTGGCACCTCGATGAATTCCGATACCTCCGATTCGAATCGACCGCTGATCCGCGAATCCTTCCAACTGGAGATCACAGCGTTGCTCTCCACCTTCTGCAAGGTCCTGTGGAGCGCTTCTTCATATCCGATGGGGGTGATGTTCAGCAGTTCGGCCAGTGCATGATCACGACAGACCACCTCGATCTTCATGCTGTCCACCAGCGATGAGGCAAGCTTGTAGGAGGTGGAGGTGATGAAGTAGAGCCAATAGGAGGAAAGCTTCGGTGTCATCACCGGGACCACACCGATCCACCGTTTCAGCCCTCGGACCTTGGCGAAACCGAGCAACATCTCCTTGTACGAGAGAACGTCCGGTCCACCGATGTCGAAGCTTCTACCATAGGTTTCTGCACGCAGTAACGAGTGTCGGAGGAAGCGGACCACATCGGCGATCCCGATCGGTTGGCAAAGTGTATCGAGCCATCGGGGGGCGATCATGACAGGAAGCTTCTCGACCAGATCGCGAATGATCTCGAAAGAGGCGCTGCCGGAACCAATGATGATGCCCGCCCGCAAGGTGGTCAGCGGATGGTCGCCCAAGGCCAATTCGGTTTCCACATCCTTTCTCGAGGCAAGGTGTTCGCTCAATCCTTGCTCATTGACAATGCCGCTCAGGTAGATGACCTGCTGCAGTCCTCTTCCTTGCATCGCCTTCCGGAAGTTCCGTGCGCACCGCAGTTCCATTTCCCTGAAATCCTCCGATGCGGACATCGAGTGGATGAGGTAATAGGCCGCATCGATCCTCGCGGGAAGTTCACCAAGCGTTCGCTCGTCAAGAAAGTCCGCTTCAACGACCTCTAAGCTCGTACGAAGTGCTTCCGGTGGATGGAATCGATCCCGATTGCGCACACAGCAGACCACTGTATGCCCATCCTGGACCAATGCGGGCAGAAGACGTTGGGCGATGTATCCGGTGGCACCGGTCAGGAGGATCCGCATCTACTATCGTTCAATGGTCGGGCCGGGGTGATGGGTTCATGCCAGGATCGCACCCTCGGCATGGTCACCGAATACCTTGGCCAGACCTAGTTGATGGCGATGCCCCACCAACCAACACAGCCAGGCATCGGCCTCGTGTCGGTCCTTGGGTGTTGGAGGAGGAGTTGGAACATACCTGCCATCAAACGTAGGTGATGCTGTGGGATGGACCGCCTGCCGGGTATCTTCAGATAATCCCATTCGATCCGCACCAATGCGGATGGATAGGCTTCGAACACTTCGATGCCAGACGATCGCCATTGCGACGCCGCCTGTATGGCACGTGCCGTAAGACCTCCAAGGAACATGGGGCTCATGCCGCCTGTTTCGCGGTCAGCACGTCTGAAGAAATGGTCGTTTCCCTTGCCGTAGTAGGCTGCCGGAAGCGTCAATGGCGCATCCATGTAAATGGCTGCAGGTCCGATCCCCTTCACCCGTTCCATCATCCAGCTATCCGACTCTTGACCTTTCATGGACCGCTCGAAGCGGAACAGACCACGATCACGGTAGCAGATGACCGTGGTACCTGCATACTGTGCGCCGTAGTCGATCCCGATGAACATCACGCTCAGAACACCCCGCTTTGCGGAAGGTTCATCGGGCCGTGCAGTTGTGCGAACAGGATGGCATGGGCGGCTGTTCAAGTTCCATGAAACAAGCACCAGTTCTGATCATCGGCGCCACACGAGGCATTGGCCGTGCGATCGCCCAAGGTCTGATCGCAGATGGTCATGATGTGGTCTCTGCCAGCAGGGGAGTACAGGCACCGGAAGGGGTCCTGAAGCACATTCAATTCGACTCCGTGGGCGCTGAATTGGACGTAAGTCTGCTGCCTGACGCGCTAGCAGGCTTGGTGTACTGTCCAGGAAGTATCGACCTCAAGCCGCTGCGATCGGTCCGTGCAGAGGAGGTACGGGATGCCTTCGACCTCAACGTGGTCGGAGCGCTGAACGTTGTTCGGGCGTGCGCCGATCGACTGAAACGGAGCCCGGGCTCCGGCATCGTGTTGTTCAGTACCGTGGCGGTCCAGCGTGGCTTGCCTTTCCATACGGGAGTGGCCGCCGTGAAAGGTGCAGTAGAAGGCATGGCACGGGCGATGGCCGCAGAATTCGCCCCCACGGTCCGGGTGAATTGCATCGCGCCGGGGCTCACCCGCACGACACTTGCGGAAAAGCTGTTGAACACACCGGAGAAGGAAAAGGCTGCTGGCGACAGGCATCCGATGAAGCGCGTGGGTGAGCCGGAGGATGTCGCTGCCATGGCGCGGTTCCTGCTTTCCCCACAAGCTTCGTGGATCACGGGCAGGTCATCGGAGTGGATGGAGGCATGAGCGCCATCTGAGCGCTCGCTCACCCGCTTGGACCGTTAGTGTCCGGACCACCTTCACATGGATACCTTACCTTCAGTGCAAAGAACCGATCATGAACGACACGAATGGTTCCAATGATCCGCTGAGCCCGGTCTACCAGCACGATCCAGGAAGAGTGCGGCCGGTGAAACGCATCGGCAGCTTGGGTTCCAAACAGAACCTCGCTGTGCTGATCGTCATCGCCGCAGTGCTTCTAGCGCTCTTTGCCTTGGTGGGAGGAAGCGAAGAAGAACAGGTACCTGCAGAGCCGGTTCCGACCGAGGTCCAGTAGTGACTATCACCGTAGTGCGATGTGCAGCTCCTCGGGGGTGATGCGCCACGCACCGTAGTGCTGGATCGTATGGGGTTCAACAGCACTGCAACGTTCGAATATCTTGACCAGAACAGCTAAGGTGTCAGGCATATGGATGTGCTCGATGGAGGTCCCTTGTTCGAAGTTGCAGGAGATGGAACGCGGTGCTCCCTGCTCCGCCGCGTGGTAGGCGCTGATCACTTGCGAACGTATTGCTTCGTTGCTGTCCTCGAGCTTGCGTTGGGGGATGTAGAGCGTGACGGTGGTCAAACCATCCTTGGTGTGGGTGAATTCGGAACATCCCTCAGGTTCAGGGACAATAGGATCCGATGATGGGGTCGATGTTGGGCGCATCACATCGATCCGGTCGATATCCTGCTCTCCGAAAGGATCCTGCATCGAGGGGTGCGGTTCCGGGGGAAGAGCGACCGTTGGAGTTTCCGCTACCACGCTCTGCACCCGATCACCTCGTTCATCTGTGCATGCCAACAGGAGCAAGAACAAGAAGGGTATTGCACGTGAGTTGCTCATTGGAGCGGTCTGCAAGGCAAAAGAGCAGATCCCGCGCCAGATCGTTCGATCGGCGGTGATGGTGGGTGACTGGTGCCGGGCCTCGTTCGCTCGTGAAGGACATTCGCGTGCGATCGTTGATGGGGCTTAGGTTTACCCCGTGATCTCGGCGACCCGGGCATACCGCTACTACCTGGACTCCTTCAACGGCCTCAGCCGAGAGGTATGGATCCTCGCGGGCATCACCTTCGTGAACAGGGCGGGAACGATGGTGATCCCCTTCCTCTCGCTCTACCTCACGATGGACATGGGTTTGAGCCTTCAGCAGGTAGGTTGGGTCATGAGCTCGTTCGGCGCGGGTTCCGTGCTTGGTTCATGGTTGGGCGGACGGTTGAGCGACAAGCTCGGGTTCTACGATGTGATGATCGGTGCGCTGCTCACCTCGGGATCGGCCTTCATCCTTCTGCAGTTCGTGCACGGCTTCCTTCCGTTCTGCGCGGGCGTTTTCGTGCTCATGCTGCTGTCCGATGCCTTCCGACCGGCCATCTTTGTGGCGATCAGGGCCTATGCCAAACCGGAGAACCGCACGCGCGCGATCACCTTGATCCGTTTGGCGATCAACTTGGGCTTCAGCCTCGGTCCGGCCATCGGCGGTCTCATCATCGCCACGTGGAGTTATAGCGGCTTGTTCTGGGTGGACGGTCTTACCTGCTTCATTGCCGTTCTCTTGTTGATCCGCGGTCTGCCACGCAAGAAAGCGCGATCGGACGGCGACGCGGCACGGACCGATGCCAAGCGCTCCCCATACCGCGATGGTCCGTTCCTTTTCTTCCTGCTCACCACCGTGCTGATCACCATCCCTTTTCTGCAGTACTTCAGCACGATGCCGCTGTTCTACAACGAGGTCCACGGACTCAGCGAATTTCAGATCGGTGTGCTCTTGGGTATGAACGGGCTGCTGATCTTCTTGGTGGAGATGCCCTTGATCAAGTTCTGTGAGGACCGGGCCATCGACCGGTTCCGGATCCTTCGCTTCAGTGTGTTGCTCTTCGTGTTCAGTTTCGTGGTGCTGAACGTCTTTCCGACGATCGCCTTCCTCTGGATCGGCATGGTGCTGATGACCGTGGGAGAAATGCTCAATTTCCCGTTCATGAACCGTTTCGCCTACGATCGTTCCGACCACGGGCCACCCGGTGCGTACATGGCACTGTTCACCATTTCGTGGAGCGTTGCACACATCATCGGTCACACCTTGGGGCTGAACCTCGTGGCGCAATTCGGATTCGAGCTTACGTGGTGGTTGTTCGGGGGAATGCTCGTAGTGGCGATCGGCATGCTGTTCCTTTTGGAACGCTTGGTAGGCCTCGAGGGTCCATAGCTGCGGTTCAAGGCTCCGACCTGTTCTCGACGATCGACGCTCAGCCAGCATTGACCAAAGGTTGAAACCCTATTGCTGAATGCGCGTTCAAGGCCCATGAAAATTGCGGCCGCTTCCTCGTGGATGTTCGCTATTGCCTTCCTGTTGTCAGCTTCGGCCGGGATGGGCCAGACCATTGGTCCCCGCAATCCGGGCACCACAGGGAACAACTCCGGTGTTGGTGCCACGAATTGGGCCAGCACCGGTAACAGCATTTCCAGCGACAATAACTATTCGACGGTTTCGACCAAGGGCATCACCCGCTACTTGACCACCACCAATTATGGGTTCGCAATACCAACTCCTTCCGGTATCGCCGGGATCCAATTGGAAGTGGAGCGTAGCACCAATGCTCCAACGGCCGTGGCGCTGTTGAATGGTTGGAGCACAGGGACCACCAAGACCATTTCCGCTGGGACCGATCGTTGCCTGATCGTCACATACGTTCAGGAGAACGGCATCAATACGCGCGACATCACCGCGATGACGTACGGGGGACGGGCCATGACGCAAATAGCTGAACAAACAGCGGGCACAACTGGAGGGTTTTCGGCCCGTTTGGAAGTTTGGATGTTGCTCGAGGCGGATCTGTCCTTGGCCTCGTCCACCGCGATCGTTCCCACCTTCGGCTCGTATACGGCCTTGGAATACTGTGAGGCCTTCAGCTCTGCGGTCTTCCAGAACGTGGACCAGACCCAGCCCGTCGGGAGCGCGATCAGCACGGGCGCTTCGAACCCACCCAGCTCGGCCAATCCCCACCAATTGGGGACTCCGATCACGACCTTGGCAGGAAGCATGGCGATCAGTGTTGTCACCGAAGGGAACAATACCACACCGGCTATCACCGACGGAGGAACGAATACCTATACGATCAATTCAGGTTACACGGAAGGCACCGACCTCTATTTTGCCAATACCTCGGTAGCGCCGACTTCCGGCGCCTGTTTTCAGACCGCGCACAAGGCGATCGCCTCGAACGGTACCGAGCAGCCGAGCTGCACCTTCAATGGTAGTGTGAATCGGTGGGCGATGATCGCGTTCACGTTGCAACGATCGAACGAATTCGATCATCGTGTGCAATTGATAAAGGGAGGTGTGATCGGTGGTCTCGACCTATCGAATACCTCGCCTTGGCCAACAACGGATACCTACGCGACCTATGGTGGTCCGCTGGAGTTGTGGGGACGGAGTTGGACCACGGCGGAAATCAATGCGAGCAATTTCGGGGCAGCGCTAGCAGCAAAAGTTGCGAACGGCACCGCCCGGGTGGACCACATGCGGGTCACGGTGTACTACTACAGCACCTTGCCAGTTGAGTTGCTTTACTTCCATGCAGAAGCGGATGGCCCTTCGGTCCGCTTGGAATGGGCGACGGCTACCGAGCGTGAGAATGATCACTTCATTGTTCAGCGGAGCAGTGATGGGTTCGTCTTTGAAGATGTGGCACGGATCCCGGGTGCGGGCGACTCGAATGTTGCACGTTTCTATTCGATCCACGACCCAAGACCGAACATGGGCATCAGCTACTATCGATTGGTGCAGGTCGACAATGATGGGACGACCGATGAAAGCGCGATGGTACCTGTGGATATGATGAGTGCTGAACTTTTCATCTATCCGAACCCCGCGGAAGAGGTGCTTACGATCCGCGACCCTGAGGCACGTGCGGTCGAGGTCGGTGTCCATGATGGATCCATGCGCTTGGTGCGATCCGCGAACATCCGATCGGAGGAGCCCATCCTCCTATTGAGTGGGCTTCCTGATGGCACGTACACATTATTGCTGCGCGCTGGTGATGATACTCAGGTTTCGCGCTTGGTCAAGGTATCGCGATCCAATTAGTTCGATCCGTTCAGGATCGCAAAGTTGTCAGATCCGGGGCCCGAGAAGACCTTCATTGCCTCTCGAATGCCTTGTTCTCATACCGAAACGAGCTTTCGGCCCCCTGTGGATCGCTCCGTGCGGTATGATCAAGATCCGCAAGACGCTGCTGATCTCGGCATTGGTCCGGATCGAGCTTCCCATCTCTCGGGCATCGAGGATCAGATCTTATCCAAGGTCTCCAGCAAGAACCCCCAGAACTTCTGTACAGAGGGATTCTGGACGCGCTCATCGGGGAGTGTGCTCCCTTGATGTTCGGCCCAAAGGAGATCATTTCCATTTGCGGGTAGTTGGTGCCGAGAATTCCGCATTCCAATCCAGCGTGACATGCCAGTACGTGAGGCTCACCATTGAAGCGCTTCCGGTAGATCTCGGACATCAATTTCACGATACCGGCCCCTGGACGAGGCGTCCAGCCTGGATAGGAGCCTGAGAATTCCACCTTTGCACCAGATCAGTTCGAACACCGCACGGATCGCCAGCGCTTCGTCCATCTTCTCGCTGTCCACCGAACTCCGTGTCAGGCACATGGCGGTATAGTTGCCATCCTTCAGTTCAATGCGTGCCAGGTTGTTCGATGTTTGGGTAAGACCATCCACATCCGGGCTCATGCGGTAGATCCTGTTCGGACAGGCCTGCACAGCACGCAGGAAACGAGCTTGATCTTCAGCGGCCATGCATTTGGCGGGCGTCTCCGCTGGACCGAGTTCGATCGATAGTTCCGGATCGGTGGAGAGGTATTCCGACTGGATCACACCTTTCAATTCCTCCAGTTCCGCTTTGAAGGTGTTCATCGTGGCTTCCGGTATAAGGATGGTGGCGACACTCTCGCGTGGTATCGCGTTCCGCAAGCTGCCGCCTTCGATCGCTGCCACTCGCAGGCGGTGGTGCTCACCGCTCAGCAGGATCCGGTTCATGATCTTGTTCGCATTCCCCAGCCCCCGGTGGATATCCATGCCGGAATGGCCACCATTCAATCCGGAGACCACCAAGTTGAATGCCCTGAGGCCGTTGGGTGAGGCTTCCTCCTTGTATTTGCCCGAGGCAGTTACATCCACACCACCTGCGCAACCGATCGTCAACTCATCATCATCCTCGGTGTCAAGGTTCAGCATGATGCTGCCGTCAAGGAGCCCACCTTTCAGTTCGAACGCACCGGTCATCCCGGTCTCTTCATCGATCGTAAAGAGCGCCTCCAGCGGTGGGTGGGGGATCGCCGTGGAGGACAACAGTGCCATGATCGCGGCCACTCCGATGCCATTGTCCGCACCGAGCGTTGTGCCTTCGGCCTTCACCCAATCCCCTTCCACCTTCATGCGGATGCCTTCTTCATCGAAGTCGAAGACCGTGTCGTTGTTCTTTTGGTGCACCATGTCCAGGTGGCTCTGCAGTACGACCGTTGTGGCCTTCTCCTTGCCCTTGGTACCGGGCTTCTTGATGATCACATTGCCGGCGTGGTCCACGTACGTTGATAGTCCGAGCCCTTCGCCGAATTCCTTGATGAATCGGATCACGCGCTCCTCTTTCTTGCTCGGCCGTGGCACGGCGTTGAGGTCGGCGAAGTGGTTCCAGAGGGCGGTGGGTTCGAGTGCGCGGATGGCTGCGTTCAAAATGGTGGTGTTTCAGGTGATATGATCCAGGCTCTCTTGCATGAGCGCCACTGTGCTTGCAAAGTAATCGCTGCGAAGGACATCGGCCGAACGAGGCCCGGATGGACCTGTGGGATGGTCGTGGTCGGAATGGTACAACTGTTCGTCACCGGCACCACTTCGCATCCCCGACGCGATCCCCCCCGGGCCTGGGCCCAGCTACTTTGGACCCGCCCCTCGAATCTCATGGACCGTTCGATAGATCCCCGACCCGCGAAGAGGCGGAACCTGATCAGGTATGCCGGCATCGTCGTCCTCATGGTCATATTGAGTTGGTTGTTCGTGCGCGGATCAGGCACGGGTCGCGTTCGGGTCGAGGCAGCGAAAGTGCAGGTTGGCACGGTCGAAGAAGGCATGTTCCGCGAGTTCATCCCGGTGACCGGAACAGTGCAGCCGATCCAGACCGTGTTCCTCGATGCGCCTGAGGGTGGCACGGTGAAGCACCGCTTCGTTGAGGATGGGCACATGGTACGGGCTGGGGAGCAGATCCTCGAATTGAGCAATCCACAACTCCACATGGACGCGATCAACCGCGAGGCACAATTGCTCGATCAACAGAACAATCTGCGCAACACGCGTCTCGCGATGGATCAGCAGACCACCCGCCTGAAGGATGAATTACTGGACCTGGACAAGGACCTTGTGCGACTGGAACGCGATGCGCGGATCGACGCGCGCTTGATGAAGGACTCGCTGATCGCGAAGAACACCTTCTTGAGCAACCAGGAACACCTGCACTACATGCGCGAGAAGCGCAAACTGCTGGCTCAGAACCTACGGACCGATTCGATCTTCAGGCTTTCGCAGGTGGGGCAGATCGGTAGTTCCTTGGAGCTGATCCAGCAGAACCTGCAATTCCTGCGCGATAACTTGCAGAACCTGGTGATAAAGGCACCGATCGATGGCCAGCTCAGCGGCTTGAACGTAGAGATCGGCCAGACCAAGCAACGCGGGGAGCGGATCGGACAGATCGATGTGCTTGACGGTTTCAAGGTGCGCGCCAGGATACCGGAGCATTACGTAAGTCGTGTAAGCACCGGGCAGCGTGGAACGTTCGTACATGCCGGTAAGGAGCATGTGATCGAGGTATTCAAGGTATTCCCCGAAGTGAGCAACGGGGAATTCGATGTGGACCTGCGGTTCGTCGGCGATATGCCCACGGATTTCCGGAGGGGACAGTCCTTCCAGGTGCGCTTGCAATTGAGCGAGGACCTCAAGGCCGTGATGCTGCCTCGTGGGCCGTTCTTCCAGGACACCGGGGGGCAATGGGTATATGTGATCGATGCGGAAGGCACGGCCGTGAAGCGCGACGTGAAGCTTGGACGACAGAACCCTGACATGTACGAGGTGCTGGAAGGACTGCGACCAGGGGATCGCGTGGTGACCGGTCGATACTCCGCTTACAATAACGCCGACGAACTCATCATCAAGTAAGGCCTATCCCAGCATCGAACGAACCAAGACCAAGAACCATGAACCTCCTGAGAACGCAACAGCTTTCCAAGGTCTACCGCACGGATACCGTGGAGACCACCGCTCTGAACAACGTGGACATCGAGATCGCGCAAGGGGAGTTCGTGGCGATCATGGGTCCCAGCGGTTGTGGCAAATCCACGCTCCTGAACATCATCGGATTGCTCGATGCCCCTAGCAGTGGAAATTACTTCGTGAGCGGCGAGGATGTCAGCGCATACAACGAGCGTAGGCGGGCCGAGCTCAGGAAGAACACCATCGGTTTCGTGTTCCAAAGCTTCAATCTGATCGATGAGCTGACCGTTGAGGAGAACATCGAGTTGCCATTGATCTACACGGACCTACCGAAGGCCGAACGCAAACTGCGGACCGAGGAGGTGATGCAGCGGATGAACATCACCGCACGTGCCAAACACTTCCCGCAGCAACTCAGCGGTGGCCAGCAGCAGCGTGTGGCCATCGCGCGAGCGGTGGTGAACCGTCCGAAGCTCATCCTTGCTGATGAGCCCACCGGTAATCTGGACAGTGCGATGGGCGAGGAGGTGATGGACCTGCTCGCTGAACTGAACAAGGCCGGCACCACCATCGTGATCGTGACCCATAGCATGCGCGATGCCGGCTACGCACAGCGGACGATCAAACTGCTAGATGGACGGATCGTGGATGCTTCCGTACCCACGAGCGCACTGCTGTGAAGAAGAGGGAATTGGAACCCGATGGATGCTAGCAACGGAACCCGAACATCATGCTTCGCAATTACATCCTGATCGCTTGGCGCACGCTGATGCGTGACAAGCTATTCGCGGCCCTCAACATCATCGGGCTGGCGATCGGTATCGTGGCGTGCATGCTCATCTATATCCATGTGCAGGATGAACTCAGCTTTGATGCGCACCACACGAAAGCCGATCGCATATACCGTATTCAGGCGCATTACAAGTTCGGTGATACGGAGGATGACTTCGGGATCACGCCCTTCCCGATCATGGAAGCCCTGCTGGCGGATTACCCGGACATCGAACAGGGCGTGTCCCTCCTGCAACTTGGTAACACCACCTTGGAGTATGAAGGAAAACCTTATGTCGCCGAGGACGCATACAATGCTGATACGAGCACTTTCCGGGTCTTCGATTTTACTTGGGTGAAAGGTGGTCCAGAGGCCTTGGACGAGCCGGACAACATCGTGATCATGCAGGAGATGGCCACGCGCATGTTCGGCGCGGAAGACCCGATCGGCAAACTTGTAACGCGCAACGGTCGTAGCTTGAAGGTGGCCGGAGTTATCGATGAGATGGCGGAGAACACGCACATTCCCATGGGTGTGTTCATGAGCCGCTTGGGCATGTCCCCTGAGGCCAGGGAGCAACTCGGCCAGAGCTGGGGCAACAACAGTTGCTACAACTACCTGGTGCTGGGCGCCGGTGTGGACGAGGTCGCTTTCCAGGGCAAGATGGATGCGTTCGTGAGCAAGTACATCGTGCCGCAATGGGGTGGCGAGGACTTCCATGGTGACATCCGCTTCAACCTCGAGCCCCTGCGTGAAGTGCACTTCAACAACGACCTGATCTACGATACACCGAAGAAGGGGAACAAGGCGTATGTGACCCTCTTTGCCATCGTGGCATTCCTGATCCTTGCCATCGCTTGCATCAATTACATCAACATGAGCACCGCCGATGCCACACGTCGCGCCAAGGAAGTGGCCTTGCGGAAGGTGAGCGGCGCCCAGCGGGGACAGCTCGTCGCGCAGTTCATCGGCGGCAGCGTGATGATCGCCGTGATCGCGATCCTTGTCGCCCTGGTGCTGCTGTGGCTGCTACTGCCGGCCTTCAATGGTCTGACAGGCAAGGAGGTCGGCATGGACCATCTGTTGCGTGGAGGTTTCGTTGGCGTCGTTCTCTTGATCGTGCTGGTGATCGGTGTGCTTGCGGGTAGCTATCCGGCATTCTTCCTGAGCCGGTTCAGTCCGCAAATACTCTTGAAGGAAGGGGTGATCGGTGGAGCCGGGAAGGGCAGGGTCCGAAAGGTCCTGATGGGTGTTCAATTCGGAATAGCGCTGTTCATGGTCGTGGGCACGCTGGCGGTCTTCGCCCAGTTGCATTGGTTGCGTACCTCGGATATGGGCTTTCGCAAGGAGAATCTGCTCAACATAAGAATGCCACTGCCGCAGGGGCCGGATACCCTTGCTTGGGACGCGTTGCGTACGGTGAAGACCGAACTGATGCGTGAGAGTTTCGTCATCGGCGCATCGTTCACGCAGAACCTCCCCGGGCAGAGCGGAGGACGATGGGTGTTGCAGGCCAACACTCCTGAGGGTCGGATCGACAAGCCCATGCCTACCATGAGCACTGATGCCGACTTCCCCGCATTGCTCGACGTGGAACTCGTGACCGGCCGGTACTTCGATCCCGCGATACCGAGCGACGCGAACAACGCCGTGATGGTGAATGAAAGCGCGGTCCGAGCCTTCGGATGGATCGATCCGCTGGCCGAAAAGATCTTTGTCGGTGGTGACGAAGAAGCCGATCCACCGCAACCAGAGCAGGAACTCGCCGTGATCGGCGTTGTGAAGGACTTCCACTACACGAGCCTGCACACACCGATCGAACCATTGGTGATGTTCCAAAGCAGTCAGCGCTATGGTGCGCAGAATTTGGTGCTGCGCCTAAGTCCCGGGGACGTCCAAGCTCAGTTGACCACTTTACAAGCCGACTGGAAGCGTTTGTTCCCGAACGATGATTGGGAGGCCGTGTTCCTGACGGACAGCATCGCGAGGTTGTATGAAACTGAGGACAAGTTGTTCCGTGTGTTCACCGCCTTCGCCGTGCTAACCATACTGCTCACCGTAATGGGCCTTTATGGTCTTGCTTACTTCACGGCGGAACAACGCACACGGGAGATCGGCATCAGGCGGGTCATGGGAGCGCCGCTCTTGGACATCGTGCGGCGGATGAACCGGGATTTCGTCGTCCTTCTTGTGCTGGCCACCATCGTCGCGTTTCCTCTCGCGGTGTATGCGATCGGACGTTGGCTGGAGAGCTTCGCTTATCACGCGACGATCTCACCGCTGCTCTACCTCGCTGCCTTCCTGATCACCTTGTTGGTCACCGTCGTAACCGTCACCATTCAAGCATACAAGGCCGCGATCGCCGACCCCGTCAAAGCGCTTCGACATGAATGATCCCTGGTCGCCATGCTGAAGAACATCCTCCTGACAGGCCTGCGCAACTTGGCGCGCAACAAGCTCTACACGCTCATCAACCTGTTGGGTCTGGCCACGGGCATCGCCTGTTTCGTGCTCATCGGGCTTTATGTCCGGTATGAACGGAGCTATGATCGCTTCGTACCGCATGCGGATCGGGTGCATCGCGTGGTGGGCGAGATCGAGATGGAAGGGCAGGGGGAGCACAGTAGCAGCATGGTCTTCGGCCTGGGGCCCACCTTGCTACTGGACCATCCCGAACTCATCGATACGTACTGCCGTTGGTTCGATTTCCAGGATCCGCAACACTCCCTGAAAGTGGGTGATAGCCTCAGCACGAACAAGCTATTCACCGAGACCGGACTGTATCTGGTGGACAGTACCGTATTCGAATTGTTCGGTTACCCGTTGAAGATCGGCGACCCGAACAGTGCCCTTGCCCGACCGGGGAGCATCGTGCTTAGCGAAGCGCTCGCGAAGAAGTACTTCGGCGATGAGGATCCGATGGGGCAATTGATGAAATGGGACGGCACCATGGATGTGCAGGTCACGGGCATCTTGGGTGAGGTCCCGACCAATTCACACATCCGATTCGAAGGCCTTGTCAGCATGGGTACCATTCTTCAGTATTGGCAGAACATAGAGAAGAACAACTGGGTATGGAACCCGTGCTGGACCTATGTGCGCCTACAGGAGAACGTCAGCGTTGCGGAAGTGGATCGCATCTTCCCTTCATTCATCCAGAAATACTATCCGGACTTCCTCAAGGACCAGGTCGGTCACCAACTGCAAGCCATCACGGATATCCACCTCACGTCGAAGCTTGATTTTGAAATGCACCAGAACGGCGATGCAGGCAGTGTGAACATCCTTTGGGCCATCGGCTTTTTCATCCTCATCCTTGCCGGCGTGAATTTCATGAACTTGGCCACCGCGCGCAGCGCTTACCGTGCACGCGAGGTGGGTGTGCGCAAAGCGGCCGGAGCGACGCGAGGGCAGCTGATCGCCCAATTCCTGCTGGAGAGCATGTTTATGAGCGTGATCGCCGCAGTGGTCGCTTTGCTGTTGATCAAGTTGCTGATGCCGGCATTCAATGTCCTTGCCGGGGAAGCGATCACCTGGCCTGCGATGGTGGTCCCGGTCGTGCTTGGCATCGCATTGGTGCTGGGAGTGTTGAGCGGGGTATACCCGGCCTTCTTTCTTTCTTCGTTCCGGCCGGCCTTGGTGCTGAAGGGGAACACAGGAAGCAGTACGCGCGGGCAGGCGCTGCGCAGGGGGTTGGTCGTGGTGCAATTCGCCATTGCGCTGGTGCTGATCATCGGAACTGTGTTCGTTCATAAGCAGCACGACCATTTGATGCAGGTCGATCTGGGGTTCGACAAGGAGCAGGTGATGCTGATCCCTGTTCGCGCGCCCATGGCGAATGTGTACACAGCGATCTTCCCGGAACTGAAGAACATCAGCGGTGTCAAAGCGGTCTCTTGGGCGAACGACATCCTCGGCAAGAAGCACAACACGCACGAATTCAATTGGGGTGTCATGGAGCAGGGCAAGTGGACCTACCTGCCGGCGCTTTACGTGAACGAGGACTTCAATGATGTGGCCCATATCGACCTGCTGGCTGGCCGCTGGTTCTCACGTGACTACCCCGGTGACGATTCCCTGAGCGTGATCGTGAATGAGACCTTTGCGCGACAGACACACCCCGACGATCCAGCCAAGGCCATCGGCGATCGCATGGATACACCGCATGGCGAAGAGCGTATCATCGGTGTGGCGCGGGACTTCGCCTTCGATCCCTTGTTCAAGGCCGTGCAACCTTTCGTGTTCGACATGTGCCAGCCGAACGATCGTGGTCAATGGATCCGTTACATCTATCTGCGCTTGGAGGCGGGTGACCCGACACCGGTCATCGCTGCGGCACGCGAAGAGTGGAATGCACGTACAACCGAGTTCCCCTTCGAGTACCAGTTCTTGGATGAGCAATTGAACATGCAGTATGCCGCACAAGGGCGGCTGGCGCAGCTCATCGGGCTCTTTTCTTTGCTGGCTGTGTTCATCGCATGCCTGGGACTGTTCGCCCTGGCGAGTTGGACGGCTGAAAAGCGGACACGAGAGATCGGTATCCGCAAGGTGATGGGCGCTGACACGTTGCAGGTCACCTATCTGGTGACCCGGGACTTCCTGTTGCTCGTTCTCATCGGTGCGGTGCTGGCCATTCCACTGGCCTGGTTCGGTGTAGGCCGTTGGCTTGAGAATTTCGCATTCCGCACGGCTATCGATCCAATGGTATTCATCGGCGCGGCCTTGGTCGTGCTCTTGATCGCTGCATTCACGGTCAGCTTTCGGGCCGTTCAAGCAGCGCGGACCGATCCTGTTCGGGCGCTAAGGCATGAGTGAGCGATCCGGCATGTTCCATTGATCCGCCGCGGTCATCTGTCGAAAGTGGACAGCGGTGTCTGGGCCCCGGTATCACCTACCGTGCCGAGGTCCTTGCGGAGCAGGCGTTGAATGTTACGGGAGCGTTCGATGAGCTTTTCTTGCTCTTCCGCCACCCACCACACCCCAGCATAATAGGTGGCCAATAGATTACCCAGTTCGATCTTCAAGGGGTGCGAGGCCGGAAGGTCCCAGAACGGTAGGGGTGGACGTTTGACCACGTGCAGGCCGGTGAGCGAAGGTGGTGCCCAATCGCTCAGGATCCGGATGTTGTCCAAGTGCGTGTTCACGAAGGGCGTGTAGAGGTCGGTCCATTGGTCCGTGACACCGATGGCCTCGATGCTGTTCACCAGATCCACCGAAGCGTAGAAGTCAACGATCGCTCTTTTCACGGAGTCGTTCCGCAGGAGCTTCAGGTTGCCCGATGACTCCATCTCCTTGTAGATATTGGACGTCAGCACGGTAGTGACGATGGTCATCGTTCGCGCGAGGTCGAAGTGCATGGTGTCCATGTTCGAGCCACCTGGTCCCTTTGCCAGTTCGGCAATGATCCGGTTCGCGGCCTTCAGCGCCTCGCGGTTCGAAACGGCCAAGCCTGCAAGTACCCTTGAATTGAGTTGGCTTTCTTCCAAGAGCGCGGTCATGTATTCGCGTTCCTCAGCCCGCGCCAGTCGGTCCGCGTTCCAGTTGTTCAATTGCAGCGCGATCAATATCCCGATCACGACCAGCACGATCTCACCGACCGCGTAAAGCAGATATCGGGAGAACGTGTTCCGGGAAAGCAAGCGCTGGCGGATGGATCGGAAGAAGCGGATCATGGTGGGCAACACAAGATGCGAGATCGGCTTGGAAGATGGACAATTGGCGATCAGTACTTGCTGTAGGGGATGACATGCTCAGGGCTCCATGCGTTTTCGCTTCCCTGTCCGTATTTTGCTGTCATGCCGACTGATACGGAGATCTTCACCAGCAAGGTCGCATTGCGCTGGGCGGACATCGATGCGAACTTCCATGTGCGCCATACGGTCTTCTATGACTTGGGGTCGGAGCAACGCATCCGGTTGTTGGGTGAGCTTGGAGCGCCCTTGAGCGACATGCAGTTGAACGGTTACGGTCCGGTGCTCTTCCGAGAGGAATGCCGCTTCCTCAAGGAGGTGAAGCTGGAGGACAGTGTACAGATCACCGTCTCCATTCGTGGGTTGAGCAAGGACCATCGGAAGTTCGGATGGCGCCACGTGCTCGAGCGCAACGGTGAGACCTGTGCGATCGTGGAGGTGGACGGCGCATGGTTCGATAGCCGTACGCGGAAGGTCTTCGTACCACCGCAACAAGTGGTTGATGCCATGGATCGCTTTCCGCGCTCCGAGGATTTCGTTTGGATCTAGCTGCGATCGATCACCTGCGCCGGATCACCAGACCAGGTCCGACCCGTAGGGCGCGGTGGCGATCACGTGCACGGAAACGTACTGCGTGAGCGGGTCCACATCGACCCTGAACGCGGTCAGGGTGTACGCTTCCGTCGTTCCCGTACGGGCTATGAAGGTCGAATAGCGCAGGTCGGGTGGCGGGGCCTGTATCCCGCGGGCCGCACCGCCATAGGCCCTGAATGTTGCCAGCACTTCGCCGAAGATCCAGCGCCGGTCCGTGTGATGCGGGTCCTCTTCCAGCGCACTGTGCAACAGTGTGCCATGTGCACCGAGCTGCGCGGGGATTTCGGCCTCGCCGCTGTTGTCCGAACGCATCAGCAGCGTGCCGGCAGCGCATTGTACCACCGTGCTGCAATGCCCGCTACTGCTCGGAACATCATCCGTGCCTTCCGATCGGCCGGTGATGATCAGGTCCGGGATATGGTCACCGGTCAGGTCGACTTCGAGGTAGGGAAGGACGCCACATGGATCCATGAGGTACAGATCGTCGCCCGGTTGTGCACAGAGCAGTGTACACCAGATGGATCCGATCAAGAGGAATGTCGTTCTCATCGTCGTGCCAATGGAATATCGATCACGGTAAAAGGCGCCTCGTTCGCGTCCATGTGGTAGGCTTCATGGTCGTATCTGCCGCAAAGCGAATAAGGGATGCCCATCGGTATCGGCATGATCGTCTGAACGAATACGGTACCGCTTCGCCAATTACGTTCATCCTGTACCAGAATGGAACAGCCGCGTAGGTCCGTGCCCAGGCCGATCACCAGTACGTAGTTATCCTGAGCGATCGGGAAGAGCCTATCGCCGTGCCGCGGGCGGTGGTTCACACCAAGTGCGTCGAAGGCATCCGGGTCGTTGTTCCTGAAAAATGGTGGGAACGGACGACCACCGTAGGTCATGGGTACATTGTTGCTGTCCAGCAAGGTGATGCGCAGGTCCTTGAGCACCGTACCATCACCGGTAGCGTGTGGCCGCACAACGAGGAGCGCTGCACCGCAATACCCACAATGCTGTGCGGGGAGAAAGTGGCCGAAAAGGCAAAGAAGGAGGAATGGAACGATGCGCATGATCATCTGTACACGCCACCGCTCAGGAGGTTCGATCGCCCACGGGAGGATCCTCAGTCAACCGACATGCGATACCGCTCTTCCTCCGTAGCACGTCCACTGGGGACCAAAGCCTTCCCATCCCAGCGCAGGTATTCGCGCCGCACGAAGCGTGTGATGTAGGACGTGTCCTCGTCCTCAGGCGCGTCCTGATAGTCGCTGGTCACGCGGATGATGGTGCTCGCGATGCCCTCCATGTCGCTTGGATGGATGAAGGACACGTTGGTGCTGAACGCACCGTCGGGCGAACCCATCAGGTCGGCCACATGGTGGAACTTTCCACCGCTCCAGAACACAACGACCTCGCCGGTCGTGCATCCGCAACCACCGATGCATGGAACGCGCAGGGTGATGATGTCATCCACCAAGGGCACGCCAAGATCGCCCTGGTTGTTCACTTCATCGAAGCCATGGGCGAAGCTCCGCACCACGATGCGGTCCAGTTCCTTTCCGTTCTGTAAGGCCACGATCCGGTATCCATGGTCAGTGACCCCGGTATCGGATGGGGTGATGTGGTCAATGCCTCCGACGAATTTCACCGTTGCATCGGCCGTGCTGCCGAAGCTGCGCTGCGCGATATGACCGCCCCATACCCAACCGTTGTCTTCGATCCCGCTATTACGCGGTACCACGCGCTGGTCAAACCGTGGAGGCGGAGTTCTTCCGGGCTACGCTCCTCGATCGAGACCGGTGTGCCGGCTGACAGTGTGGCCACGAGACCGGCTTGGACGAAGGGTGCGCTGCGCATCGCCACATCGCCTCGGAGGATGTATTCTCGCTGTGTTTCCTGCGGAAAGAGGTAATTGCCCCTGGGCGTGTGGTGCACGGTAGGTACTTCCTCCTGTGCCACGATGAACGAAGGCAACAGGACAAGGACCTGGATCGACTTAAGTCGTCGCATTGCCTCCAAGGGGTTCATGGCCCGCACTGCGCCATGTTCCAAAGGTAGCGCCATGTGCAGGGGAGTGGATGCGGTTTCACCCGGTTCGGCACACACTCCCGCGAGATCACATCATCCACGTACGATACATCGCGCATGACAGGAGTCCACTTCGGGCCCGGATCAGATCATGCGGCAATGTCGTTGTAATACCGGGAACATGCCACTTGCACGAGACACGTGAACAAGGAACTTATAGGAGTGGATCATCAGCGCATCAGCATCACCGGATGCATACGTCGACTGTTCCGGCCCATCGCCTCCACCCATGCCACCGAAGTGCCAACAGGGATCTGCTGCACATCAAGCGGGATGATGCGTTCCTCACCAGCCGACATGTCGGCGTCCATCAATACGTGGGACCGACGGCCCAAGGCATCCACTACGGTGATGCGCACACGTTGTGCCGTGGTGCTGCGTACACGCACACTCGCCACCTCGCTCATCGGATTGGGCGAAACCACCAGTTGCAGGTCATCGTCGCTGGCGATGCTGTCCGCGGCAACGGGCTCACAAGCACCCAATAGGCAACCGTGCGCCAAGTGGGCCGGCACACCGTTCGCGCTGATGCAGATCGTATGCGCATTCGCGGGGTTCCCGGGTGGTATGTGACAGACCGCCACCTTGTTTCCGTTGTTGCCGCAATGCACATCCACTACGTTCACGAAAACGGAATCCGAGGCCATGCATAAGGTGTCGTCCGTCAGCGTCACCACGTACCATCCACTGGTCGTATCACACACGGTAATGGAAGCCCCTGTGGAACCGTTGCTCCAGAGCAGCGCTGCGGGTTGCGCAGCGGTCACATCAGGGACTGAGGGTGGCACAGGCCAGCGGTTCATAGCCCCAGTAGATGGTAACGGTGTCCGCAGGAAGGTCCACACTGCACTGGGCATGTGCGAAGGTGGTGGCCAGAAGAAGGGCGGTGGAAAGCGCGTAGCGTTGGATCATATGCCCTCAAGTTAGGTCCGTTTTGTTCCTGTTGTCAAGGCTGATACCGAAGTGGGGACCCGTTCCAGGATGCTAAGGACCGGGTGGTCGTTCGTGTGTACCGCATGCAAATGCGTCCTGCAACCCTTGTTCGATCAACGCTTCTCAGCAATAAAGCCATCGCACAACCCGGCGGGCAGGGCATGGACGTGCATTTCGATGTTCAGGATGAAGGCGTTCATCAGGCCTTGGATCACGAGAATGCAGATCGGGCGACCGCGTACCGATCCAAGCTGATCGATCGGCGGACGGAGGAGGGTTTCGACACCATTATCCGGCACCGTACGAGCCACACGGAGGACCTGCGCTCCTTTGAGGAATACATATGGTGCGTTATTTCGGAGATCGCCAAGCCATGCCCTTCCTAGGCCCCCAGCATGGATCGCACGAACAGTCGTAGATCTGGTGGCTCCGAACTTCAGGTATGACGTAAATTGTGGTGTACGGTGCAGGCCATGAGCAAGGTGGCTCGCACTGAAAGATATCCGATCGATGAAGCAAACTCCTTTTCCTCTTGGGTTTCTACCCGCTTCGGGTGCATTCGCACAGCTCCCCAACGGGAGCACGGCACCAGACTTCACCCTCACCGACTACTACGGCACCACGCACAACCTGTATGCCTACTTGGATGCGGACAAGACCGTGTTCGTGGAGATCTTCGCTGCCCATTGCCCCACGTGCTGGGCCTACCATCAGACGCACCGGCTGAAGAACATCTACGAGCAGTACGGCCCCGATGGTACGGATGAATTGATGGTGCTGGCCTTGGAGCACGATCCCTGGAACGACTCCACCGCCTTCACCGGGAACCATGAACCGTGGGTAACGGCAGGGGATTGGTTGACAAGTACCCCATACCCGATCTTCAACGTGGAGGATCCGGATCGCGGGGTGTTCACGGACTACAACGTCACCTACTACCCGGTGATCTACAAGATCTGTCCGGACCGGATCCTGGAGCGTGTGTTCCCCTCCGAAACGGAAACACAGCTCTACCAGAAAGTGGAGGAATGCCAGTTGTTCGCCGCGATCGAAGAGGGGCCGGACCTGGGCCTGATCCGCGTCGATCCGCTCTCGCGCAGCCTGATCATCGATCGTTACCAGGAGGTGCAGGGGCTGGAGGTGATGGACCTGCAAGGGAGGACCATCCGAAGCATCGGGGCCATCAACAGCTCGACCATACCGCTGGGTGAGCTTCGGACCGGGGTTTATCTGTTCCGCATCCGAACGGAGCGCGGGCCTGTGGTGAAACGCTTCGTGTTGGAGTAGGAGGACGGCCCTGCGGTCGGAGCGGCCTGCTACTGAACGATCAACTTCTTCGCGAAGGAGCCATGGTCCGTACTGACCCGCACGAAATAGATGCCATGTTTCAGATCGGAAAGGTCGATCGACCCCCGATCCTGTTGCAGCACGAAGGACCGCAGTTCGTTGCCGAGCAGGTCCACTACTTGCACCATTGGTCGGGTCATACCGCTGAAGCGCGGGTAGTACAGCACCGTGCGGTCTTGGGCCGGGTTCGGGTACAGCGCGAAGGCATCTTCCGCATCCGACATGTCCGGACCCAGCGTTGTGTTTGTGTTGATCGTGACCGCTTGGGAGAAGTTGTTGGAGCAGTTCGAAGCATTGGTGTTGTTCACGACCACGTTCACAGTGCCGATCGGACCAGCACCCCAGTTGACATCGATGCTGTTGGTGGAGGAGGAGCCCGTTCCGCCGTCAACGATCCATGCATAGGTGTAGCTGGCGACCAGTGGAACACTGTATGTGGCCGACTGACTGCGCAACAGTGGCAGGGCCATCGATCATCATGGAAGGTCGCGGAGCGCTGCCCAGAAGGCGTTGAAGTTGGCCCTGTTGGAAATTGCCCACGTACACGGTGTCGCTGGCGACATGGATCGCTTGTACGGTGCTCCACACGTTCGACGCACGAGGCGTTCTAACAGGTGGCCTGCGCGCATTGCTGATCCTGGATCTGCGTACACATAGCGTTTGTCCGCCCAGGAGGTAGGAGTTAAGCGCCACCCAGATGTAGTCGCCATCCGGTAGAGGCTCAGTGTTTCAAAGCTGCTGTTGTTCGGAGCGAAAGGGTCACGTTGCCGCTGAGGTCATAGGCCGCAACGCCTTGACGAGGTACCCCACCGACCATGTCGAAATCGCCACCCACGCAGAGGTGGTCGTTCGTGGCGCACGATGGCCGTGACCCTGAAGCGAGCCATCAATGGTCCGGACAGGTGGCTGTCCAAGGCCCCGGTGAGCTTGTCGAAACGACAGAGGTCGCCGTACACGAGGCTGGTACAAGCTGAACTGCCCACCCACGTACACATGGTCATCGCCCACATGCACGGCATTGATGTTCGGCCCGCCGGCACTGAAATCCGGGGAGCCTCTGCCATCCGGTGGCCAAGCCTGTGGCATCCACGGCAACGAGCCTCGAAGGGTTCAGCTTGCAGTAACAGAAGGTGCTGTCTTCCACACCAACGCCTTGCCTCCAGGAAATGAAATTCGCACTGTCGTCTACCTGTTCTGTTGCCCGTGGCCAGGTCGAACATGCAAATGCCCAGTCTGGGCTGGCTGTTCACGGTCTGGAATGGATTCCACCGACCATCAGTTTGTCCGCCACCCCGTTGATGGAGGTGACCGTGTTCGTGATATCCGTCGGGCTCCAGGCATCGAGTTCGTTGGTGGTGGCGCTGGAAGGGCCAGGCCAGCGCGGAACGCCATCGACCATGCTGAATTGCTCACCGATGTAAACGGTATTGCCGACCTTCTCGATGGCGTACACATCCGTGTTCGGTACAGGCCCGCCGAGCAGGGTTTGCGAGGGCGGCAAATGAGAGGGAACAGAGCAGGAGGGTAAGGAGGGTCTGGCGTGCATGGAGCCTGTACGTGCAAGACGGGCAATGGAGGATGGTTGTGCGGGCGGCCACGCCTTAGTCGCGCTTCTTCACACCCTGATAGAGGCCCAGCAGCTCGTCAAGCACTCAGATAGGGAATGCGCCAACGCACAAGGCCAGCGCATTTTGCAAGACCAACCTATGTCCCGGCGCAGCCGACCACAGCGCGCATTTGCATAGGCTGTGACAGTCTTGCAGCACACAACCCATCAACACCTCCCATCGCGATGCACCCCACTGGTCCCGCTCACCTCGTCCTGAGCTTCTTCACCGCTGCTGCAAGCACGCCTCAGGTCGAATTCGCCCGCGTTCAGCGCGTCCAAGCGAAGTGTAGCGCAAGGGCCAGCGTGCCGAGGTCCTCGTAGGGGCCACTGCTCACCCTCTCCATGGCGCGATTCTGACCGTCATTTTGATGAGTACCCATTTGCCCTGGGTAAGTCCCGCCAGCTGTATCAGGCGCAATCGATACTTCCAGTTCCGTGCGGGTCATGGCGGTGCGGATCCTTCAAAGGACGAGAACGCGGCTTTGTTGCGGATAAGGCGCCGTTGCTGCCGTCGTAGACCGACCGCGCTTATCGCATGTTCTAACCGTCGTGCGCTATGTGCAAGTAGCATCACGCATTGCACATACACAGCTACATCATGCGCCAGTCGTCGGCAGGTGGCCGCAAAGCGGGGATGTCCACGATCAGCGCGGCCGCGTCCGGCTCGGGGTCTTGTGCTGCGAGCCAGTGCGAGCTTGGACTGGCTTTGGTAGCCTGCCCCGGGCCCGACTCCGGGGTGGCGCCTTTTTTGATGGAAGCCCTGGCAGAATTGATGCGGGGCCGGCGAAGCAAAAGGTGAAGACAATAGCGGACACCAAACTGCAGGCATTGCCCACACAGCATTGTCATCCATCACCAAGCATGCGGATGCACTGTCACTTCGCACTGCTTGGTCCGCCACGTAGCACTGTTGGGTCCGTCACGTAGCACGTGGTGCTCCGTCACTTAGCACTGGTTGGTCAATCACTTACACTGCATCCATCAGGCAGCACTGGGTGGTCCATCACTTAAGCACTGGGTGGTCCACCACTTAGCACTAGGTGGTCAGGGACCACTCTACACTGGGTGGTCCACCACTTGAAGACTGGGTGTCCACCACTTAGCACTGGGCAATGCACCACTCAGCACTGGGTGGTCCATCACTTAGCACTGGGTGGTCCACCACTTACACTCAGGTGGACCACTTAGCACTGGGTGGTCCACCATCAGTATTGGTGGTCGACCACTTAGCACCGGGGTGGTCCATCACTTAGCACTGGGTGGTCCATCACTTAGGCCTGTATGCCGCCGTGCACGCCCCCGCTTATGGTAGTTTCCGATAGCATTATAGGACTTTCCAGTTACCGTATCGGCAACGGCGATAGGCCGCATGTCCTGTGCACGAGCGCCGCGCGAGGGACGCCATGGAATTCACCAGCGGCCGAAAAACCAAGAACGCCATGAGAGCGAACATCAAGACGGACTTGCCAACATGCTGCCCCCAGCCTTGCTGGCCTTCTTCAACCACATCATCGCGAAGCTCACCGGCAATCGCGACGTTCCTCAATCCGCCCATGTCCATAGTGGATATGACCACCCGGAAGTTGCCGCAGACTGCCATCTCCGCCGCCATCGATGGCAACAGCACCGACCGCGCCCACCGCAACGCCGTGGTGAAGGAGGTGCAGGACGTGCTGCGCATCACGGCGGGGATCATGCGCGCGCCGAATGCGAGCGGCGACGCCGAGCCTGCTCACCACCGGCGGCTACCCTGGCCAAACAGCCCGAGACGTACACGGAGTGTGGCATCCCCAAGAACGCAGCGCCAGTGCCACTGATGTAAGCGGCGAGGGTGAAGCTGTGGTGGGCTGCACGCAGGCCGCGCGCATGTTCCGCATCGAACAGGCTTTCACCAGTGACCCCACCCTGGGCGAGACCACCCAGCCAACGTAGCAGGGGTGAGCCGCCAGCGCGTTTCACCGTTCCGGTCCTCTACGCCTGGCAGCTACTTCTAATTCCGCATCATCGCCATGGGCATCGACAGAAGGCCTACTGGCTGACGGCACTGGGCTGCCCCAGATAGCTCGGTACCCCAGTCCTGACATGCCAGCCCCGGCACCGAAGAGGAATGCGGAGGTGGCGGGGTTATTGCGTTAGCTGCAATACCCACGCCAGCCTGCCGTAGCCAATGGCCTTTAACCCGCCGGGCGTCTGTTGGTGACGAATGCCTGTATGGACGTTACAAAAAGCTTATGCAAGAAGAAGCATTATCGGTTGTAGTGTTGTAGTGGCTTGTCAGTAACTGTGTGGAAAGGCTTTGTATTTGGGATATTACTAGCGAACATTTGTCTCCATCTTAGCGCAATGCGCTTTGTCGATTTATTCGCCGGTCTAGTGGCTCACGTTGGGCTCGAACGACTTGGACACGAGTGTGTCTTCGCGAGTGAGTTGGACCTGATGTTACAGGACGTGTCTATGAAAAGAATCATGGTATTCGTCCAGTAGGTGATATTCGAAAGGTGAAATCTGGGCGATGTGCCCGAACACGACATTCTATGTATGCTTCCATGCCAACCATTTTCTAAGGCGGGAGAACAAGCTGGATCTGATTGTCTACGAACGGCTCACTTCGATGAAGTTCATCGGGTAATCCGATACCGTAAGCCTGAGTACGTCATCCTTGAGAATGTCCCGAATCTGCGGCACTCACGATGATGGGCGTACATGGGCATCAATCAAACAGAGCCTTGAGTAGGCTCGGATACGCGGTTGCAGAATGTATCTACTCGCCGCATGAGTTTGGCATAATTCTGATCTGAAAGCGACTGCCGCCCGTTGCTAAGCGAGACGAAGGGTTCTGCTGGCCGAAGCGACCTGTGAACCTGTCGTCGTTGCGCAACATTCTTGACAAGGAGCCAATTGGTGCCCGACCACTCAGCCCCAGTTGTAGACTGTCTGGAAGTATGGCAGGACTTCTTGAATCGAATACCCAAGGACGCCCCATTTTCCAGTCATGGTCGATGGAGTTCGGTGCGACGTACCCTTCGAGGAGCAGACGCTGTTCTCTAGGCAGCGAAGGGCTTAGGCATATCGAGGGGCGCAAGGTATGAGACTTGACAGAAGAGATATTCCAGATGCGTTCGAGGCGCTGCTATCTTATGCGCGCACTGAGGACGACCAGTTCCCAGCTTGGGAAGCGAGCGTTCATAAGGCCGAACCGAGCGTTCTATCAGAAACACAAACGAGAACTGAAATCGTGGTTGCTGGAGATCCTCCGCTTCCCACCGTCGCCGCAGAAGTTCGAGTGGAATTGTAAGGGAGGTGAGCGCGATGTTTGAAGTATGATCCAGTTTCGGCCTAGGCGCGTGCAACGACCTGACACGAGTCCTTCATTGGTCGCAATGATCACTACACAGGTTCATCATCGGCTGGGAACGCTACATGACCACTAATGAATGCGCTCAATTACAATCGTTTGGACTGCTGAAGCATCTGCCCTCCACTGGAACGAAAGCCTTTAAGGCGTTTGGCAATGCGGTGAATGCAAGGTTGGTGGCCAACGCTGGCGAACTTCTTGATGCCCATCAGGATGCTGCACCATCCGCTACGAAGCCAATCAGGCAGAGCACCACTTACTGCTCGCTTGATATGTATCTTCTTTACTATGGACGTCAATATCCGCCCAGGGGTCAATATTCTTTCTGTACTTAATACCTGAGCTATAAGCATTGGTATGCTCGGCGAGTTCGTCGACAATGCAGTCAACAGCGGCATAGAGCGCAATTGGAATCGACTGCAATCGATGCATGGTCAAGGTTACAAGCTGCGCGTGGACATTGAGACGATAAGAACGACGGTGTGTCGCATCGTTATCTGCGACAATGCTGCTGGCATCGCTTCTGTCGACTACCAACGTGCTTTTCGGACCGCAGAGATACCAATTGATCGTACTGGTTTCTCTGAGTTCGGGATGGGGATGAAGAGTGCTGGCTTCTGGTTCACCAACACATGGACTGTCCGCACAAAAGCCATTGGTGAGAACCGTGCAGGCAAGATTTATTTGATCTAGCCAGGGCATCATGGATGGTGGTCTTGAGACTCTGCCGGTGGAAGAGGAGCTCGCGAAAATGGAGGAGCATCATCGAGTTGGTACTTCTTTCGGCCAGCTAAGATGGTCAAGAGACCATTGGAAAGATTTCAAGGAGCATCTCACGAGCATCGCCAGTTCCTCAATGTGAGGGGAAGCTGGAGATATATTATGACGGCGAGTTGCTCCACTATGAAGAACTTAAAATTCTGGAAGCGGCTAATCCCAGAGACCCCGGGCAAAGTGGTCGTCTGAAGAAGCAAGTGGACGTCCGACTTGCAGGCAACAAGCGCATACACGGGTTCGTAGCGATTCGCGAGGAAGCGAAGCTGTCGTGGAGGCTTGGATTGGCCTTGTTCCGTCGCGGTCGGTCGATCTTGGGGAGCGGGGATGGCTATCGACTCCACTTCCGTGTTCGGACAACCTAACAGTTAGTCGCTATCAACGGCATTCAAGAACTACACGTCGAAGGCTTTGGAGTAAGCCATACAAAGGATGTTATCCAGTGGGAACATTCCCGAAGAGGACTTCGTTGGTTCTCAGGAAGTGATTGATGCAGAGCCGTTGCCGATTTTGAAGATGGCGGAAGAATACCGCGCACGAACAAGGACCACGAGCATTGTCCGAGCAGCACAATCTGCAGCAGCGTCAACGGCGCAAGCTTCTGGCGCGGCGCAAGCGATCATCGATGGCCAGCGACATGAGCAAAAGCTGTTCCTAGCCCACTGCCAGTATCGCTTCCTTTGTCAGTTGAGATACCTGCAACCAAAGAGTTCAAATTGACTTTTCTCGTATCAGGAGTGGCTCGTCACTATCGATCTGGCGAACGATTCTGCAATAGAGGACTGGCTGGATATATCGCAGAACCAAAGGAGCGATAGGCAGCGCCAATTGAAAATTCGCGTGAACCTTCGCGCATCCGTTCATGCAACGGTTCAGTGGGGCATCCGGGGAACAGATCGAGCTCATGTTGCGCGTTGCGGGCTGCGTTAGCCATTGCAGAGACTATTGCTCGATGTTGGGGTTCGACAAGCGGGTACTATCAGACAGCATAAACGAGTTGCCCAGAAGTTGCCCTTATGCGCCGAGCGAGACGAACGACTAACAGGTGGCATGAGTGATATTCAACTTGATTGAACCAAACATGGCATCTTCTGGTGTTGGCTGGGTACCTGCAATTGGGCAGGAGACCGAAGATCTTCTTGAACACTTCAAGGGGAAGTTGGACGAAGTGCAGGGAGCGAGAACCTCATTGAATCAACGACTCGGATTTCGGCCAATGCGCTCTAACAGTTGGCCCTGCAGACAACAGCAACCGGTCTGGTAGCTGGATATGTTCAGAGCGGCAAGACGATGTCCTTTACGACCGTGGCTGCGATGGCAGTGGACAACGGCTATCCAGTGGTAATTGTAATAACTGGCACGTCCAACGACCTATATCGACAGTCCGCACAGCGACTTGAACAAGACCTCTGCCTTCATTCGCGCTTTGACCGCAAGTGGCAACATCTGCAAGAACCAAGACAGAACGAAGGTGACCGCATCAGCAGGATACTCCAGATTGAGGACCCTAGCGTGCCAATTCCTTGATCGACAGATACTTTGTTACAATCAAGAAGAACTGGAGTGTGCTACGGAGGCTGATCACTTTGCTGCGCCAATGCGACCTGAACGGAATTCCTGCTTTGATCATCGATGACGAGGCGGATCAGGCGAGCTTGAACACTAGAGTGAACGATGACGATGAGAGCGCTACTTACGCCCGTATTCGTGGGCTCCGAGGTTTATTCCCCTGTCAAGCACCTTTCTGCAGTACACTGCTACGCCGCAAGCCAATCTACTCATCAACATCCTTGATAGCCTTTCTCCCGACTTTGTTGAGTTGCCAACACCCGGTGAAGACTACTCCGGTGGTATCGAGTTTTTCGGTGATGACTCCAGGTCTCGTTCGCGATATACCCGTGAACGAACTACCTGCGCGGAACAACCCTGCACCTGAGGTTCCTGAAACCTTGATGGAAGCGATGCGTGTGTTCTTCCCGCTGGTGTGGCTATCGGCACATTAAGGGTGAGGCGCGTCAGGGCAAGAACCGCAGCATGTTGGTACATCCATCTCGAGAAACCAATCCACAGGGGTACTATGCACAATGGGTCAGGCATCTCAAGCGCCACTGGAAGCGGACTCTTTCTCAGCCGGAGGGCACCAGGACGATAGGAGTTACTCGAGGACTTCAAGTCGGCGTTTGATGATATCGCCCAGACTGTTCCCGAGGACTGCCGACATGGGAGGAAGTCTCCAATGCATTGTGCCGGGCGATTGCAAAGACCGATAGCGGGGAAGTGAACTCAACCACGCGTTTGGTGGCTGATACCAATTACATCAGACTATGCGCGGATACTCATTGGCGGCTACACTCGATCGGCTTCACAATTGAAGGTCTAACGGTGACTCATATGCCGCGAGGACTTGGGTCTATGGAACTGCTGACACGCTGCAACAGCGTGCTCGCTTCTTTGGTTATAAACGGAGCTATTTGGGGTATTGCAGGCTGTACTTGGATGCTGGCGTCCGAGATGCCTTCATTGACTACGTGGAGCACGAGGAGAGCATACGAAGAATTGAATGACCTCAGAACGCGACAAGTGCCGTTGAAGCAATGGCGGCGGGCGTTCATCTGTCTCTCCTGATTGCAAACTCACGCGGAGAAACGTTCTTTCGTTGACCATCTCCGTGATGGCGGCGACCGGTGGTTCTGGGTGAAGGCTCCGCATGCATCTATGGACTTGTGTGGCGAACCGAATTGCATTCGACTTTTACCGACCGGCACAGTTTCTGGAACCACCTCGGCGATCTTTCGGTGCTGCTGCCACGCGGTACATGGGGTTGCTGGATTGGCGCTCAGTGACGTTTGCGAGCAGCTTCTTTTCTCAGAGGCGTTCCGAACCTGAAGAGAATCAGAAGTACGGGGTGCCTTCCAGATTGATAGGTTCCTCAGAGAGCATCCGCATGAGCTATGCGATGTCTACATCATCTGACCGGACGATAGTGCACGATGCCGCTAACGACAAGCAGGAGATCGATAACATTTTTCAGCTCGAATAGACAGGAAGGTGATCCGCAGTACTACCTTGGTGACAGAGAAATTCACGCAGAGAGATTGACTATTCAATTGCGGCGCTTGACATTGACCCAGAACGGGGCAGAGATCAAGCACAGACATTCCGGTGCTGGCAATCTGGGTGCCTGGTTCTATGGAGCAGCAATGGCTTGTTCAATGACTAGTTGATGAAGGAGTTGCTCAAAGCGTTTGAGTTCCCTTCCTGCCTGCGTGATTCTTCTGCGGGGTTGTTCGCATTTCATACCCTCCTTGCTCTTTCCCAAGGCCCGGTTCCTCATTGCGAAGACAACTTCTTGTGTGAGGCATGCATGCTCATAGGTACGGCTGCATCCTTGGCTACACTTCCACCGCCTTTACGGTTAGAGAATCCTCACCGTTCAGCATGTACTGACGGTCGAGTTCATAAGTTATATGGCTGCGGGTACATTCTCTGTGGTTCTTCGCAATAGCCAGCGTTCATTGGTAGAGATGTTCGTCAGGTTTTGCGGTTGTTGCTACGCATCAACTTCCTGGGACCCCATAGCGGCTGATGCGGCTTCCCACATCCAGAGGCTCGTCCTCTTCGCTTCTTCAGCACCTGCGCAAGCCAAGCACCAAGACCATTCAAGGGCTTTGAGTGAACTCTTTCTATCGCTACACGAGATAACCCTGAACGGGTCAATGGATGGCATGTGCATCCAATGGGCCTGCACGATTTCATCTTGAAGAAATTCGCTGAGGCTAACATGCCTCATAAGGTTAGTCGCATCGCTTTTCGCACAATCAACTTTCTCCACCAAGGGGGGGCATCGCTCTTCGTAGCGTCAGTGCTAATGGAACGATCCGGTCAGGGTATATCAGTGTTCGACCTGCCGAGAGGGCGCATGCACGCCTTTCTCCCAATGCCTCACTTCTTCTTGATAGCACGCATCAATAATTTCAACGCTTGGTCTCGACTACGTGAAGTGTTGGCGGAAATCACCTGACGCTGCCTGCGCAGCAGACTCCACTCCTCTTCTTTCCTTGGATGTGGTGCCACGCCTGTCCGCTGACACTCCCGAGCGGGTTACTGAGCATCTCCTACACCGTCAGATTATTTGACTTGACGGCGAGCCGGATTTGGTCGTTGCGTGAGCGACCGCAGCGAAAATCCCGCAAGCGTCCAGTATATTTAGGCGCGCCCAAACCTTTAAAATGTTGCCCGTGTCCAGTCACTTCAATTTTGGTCCATACCTTCCGCACCATCGTCAGCATCGCAGCAATAGCCACCGTCTCGCCGGCTGTAAAGTCGTTTATTCAGGAATCTGTTCTTGCCAGTAGTGCAGGTGCTCCTTATAGCCGTTCCTTTCAGGGTGTTCCAAGTCCAGCATCCGCCTAGCGCCGCATCAAACGCCGCCAACTGTTCGCTTTGCACAACTCGATGAGTCTTCGTAAAGAGCATACTCGCCGTAGAGATGGAAGATGGTGTTGCCGAAGGTCCTGTCAGCTGCCCCTTGCTGACTGGTCTCGAGGCTGCAGTCCGCGAGTTCAGTTTTCAGCCATCCGGCATCGTTGTGGAGCATAGGAATCGTCGCTTGAGCAATGCTTCGGAAATGGGCATAGGTTCCGATGTCAACGAGCACGCTTCTCATCGATCTCCTCAACGCTCGCGGACCTTGCGTTTGAGGTTAAAGACGACGACATCCCACCATATCGTGCAGTCAGTTTTGGATAGAGCTTTCACCATGGTCAAGATCGTCGCTGTCGCCACCGTCTCCCGGTCTCATCCACATAAGAATGCTTCCGCGCATGCGGCCCGCGCTTTTTGCAAGACTGTCCTATGTCCTATGCAGCCCACCACGGGGTTCGCATTTGCATAGGACATCAGACAGTCTTTGCATCGTACAACATCAGCGCCGATCGAGTTTCCGGACCATGGTAAGAATAGTGGCAATGGCAACCGTCTCCCTGTTTCATCCACCACATCCACCAGCCACTTCATGAGCCCTTGGTCTTATAGTTGAACTTCTCACTAACAGGACCATGGTCACGAGGAAGTGAGTCCCGATGGCAATTAACAAATAGAACCACCACACAAGTGCATTGCCTCTCGAAAGAGCGAACAGTCCGTACAGAAGAGGAGTTAATTGTACAGTGCCAGGATGACCAGATGGCGGAAGATGGTTGTTTCGACTCCTGCTGCGTGCGGCGAGTGCGAAAACTGCCGCCCTCAGCAATAGATAGCCGACGAGTAGCCGACCAGGTCATCCCCGCATGGTCTCATCCGTTCTGATCCAACTTCCCCACCGTCGTCAAGACGTCGCAATGGCCACCGTCTCCCGGTCTCATCCACAAAAGAAGAAGCCCGCGCACAAGGCTCAGTAAGCGTAAGACTGTACCATGTCCTATGCGCCCAGCATGGGGCTCAGATTTGTATATAGACACCGGACAGTCTTGGTATCGTACTGCTCATCGCCCTCCGATCGAGCTTCCGGACCATGGTAAGAATAGAAGGCGATGGCAACGGTCTTCCAGTTTCGTCAACACATCCACCAGGAACTTCACAATGCCTGTCGCGATGTCTGCACCTCCTTAGGGGCTGTCCTCGGTCTTCGGCTTCTTCTCCCGATCCACCTCTCTTTCACCGTGAACTTCACTTGATCACGGCGCCGGGGTATACTGGCTTGCGAAGCGGGCTTCCTCGACGCCGTAGTTCAGCAGCACCGGCCCTTTGGCGCATCCACGAAGAGCATGCGCGGCTGAGGATGAAGTGCTGTGCGCCACACGTCCGGTGAAGATGGTGCCGTCCAGGCGTTCTCGTCCATGTGGGCGTAGAACTTGTCGCGCACGAGGTCCGCGAAGTTGTTGATGTCGTCCAGCGTCACGGTGTGCTTCTCGCCATCACGGTATCGCCCACCCGCACCGAAGTGCAATGCGGAAGGTGTGCTTCGGTGTAATCGTTTGCTTGGCACTTGTTGGTACTGTTGCGTGAGCGCGGTGATGGTGGTGGGGCTGCTCGATGGCGGTGTTGCAGTGCAGCACGCCGCGCTTGCCGCCCATCTCCTGGCCGCCACCCGCGCGACCAGGACCGCCGTGGCCAGCGTGGCCAAGGGTGAGCTTTCGTGGCCGGTGTTCTCCTTCGCCATGTCGCGGTCGATCACCAGCATGCGGCCGTGGTGGCTCGCAGCACCCCACACGAACTGCTGTGCGATGCTGTCGTCGTAGGTCGCGATGCCGGTACAGAGGCTCTTGCCGAGCTTGGTGAGGGCCACGGCATCGTCGATGTCCTTGTAGGGCATCAAGGTGCTCACCGACCGAAGGCCTCGATGTTGTGGCTTCGCTGGTTCTTCCACGGGTCCTTGTTCAGCAGCAGGGATGGGGCTCGCGGCTGCACCTTCGCCGCATCGGCACCGGTCACTCTACGTTTTTCGGGTCGCCGTACACCGTACCGCCGCCCTTCATCAGTTCGGCGAGGCTGTCGCGCATCAGCAGTGTTGCGTCTGTCCGGCGAGGGCACTCATGGCGCACGCCTTCGGCACGCGGGTCACCGATCACCGTGCCGAGGCGCTTGCCCAGCGACCTGCACATCCTCCACCAGGTTCTCGGGCACCCGCGATGCGCCGCGCACCGGTGCAGCGCTGGCCGCACTTCGTCATCTCCTTGCCGACCTCCTCTGATGAAGAGCGTGAACTCCTCGGTATCCGGCGTGGCATCGGGACCGAGCACGATGCTGTTCAAACTGTCGGCCTCCATGCCGGTGCCACGCTCTCGGCGATGATGCGCGGGTGGCTTTCAGCATGCGGCCGGTCTTCGCACTACCGGTAAAGGTGACGACGTCCTGGCTTTCGACACGATCGAGCAGATCACCGCACTACCCACTTCATCAGCTGCAACGCCCCTTCGGGCAAGGGATCTGCTTTCGACGATCGCCTTCGCCATCGCTTCGCGAGGTAGCTCGTCACGGTAGCGGGCTTCACCACGGCGGGCATCCCGGCCATCCAATTCACGGCGCACTTCTCCAGCATGCCCCAGATAGGGAAGCGAACGCGTTGATGTGCACGGCCACGCCCTCCTTCGGCACCATGATGGTGGCCCATGAACGTCCCGCCGGCGGCTGGTGAGCACCGGTGGTCCATCCACATAGAAGGGCATGCTGAGCCTGCTTGCGCAAGCTGGCGTTGGCGAACACGTTGCCGATGCCGCCCTCGATGTCCACCTGCACTCGTCGGCCTTGGTGGCGCCGGTGGTAGGCCGCATCTTGTAGAACTCGTCCTTGCGGTCCATGAGGTAGAGCGCGAGGGCCTTCACATGCGGCCGCTCCGGGAAGGTCATCTTGCGCAGGGGAGGACCGGCCCACTTCGCGGGCGTAAGTGAGCATGGCGCCGAAGTCCAGGCCGCTGCTTGACGTTGTGGCGATGAGTTGCCGGTGGAGGCGTCCACCAATTCACTTTATTGCCGGTGCCGGCACCCAGTGGCCGGCGATGTAGTTCTGTAGCTGCATTGGTGCTAAGGTCGGGAGGAATCGGGGAACGGCAGAGGAATGCGAATACATCCGCGATCACGTAGAGAGCACTTCGCTACCGCTCGTGGGTGGGGATGGTCGGGAATACATCCATAGACACAGACGCTCTTGCCAACGCTCGTGGTGCTGGATGGTCGGCCGTGACCGCCGATTACGTTGATGTAGGTATTCTGCTACCGCTCGTGGGTGGGGATGGTCGGGAATACATCCACAGATGTCACATCACTTCGCTAACGCTCGTGTGCTGGGATGAGTTGAATGTAGATCCGCCAACATGTTGATGCACTCGCTACTGCCGTGCGGCGTTGCCGGGCAACTCATCAGGAAAGGCTGCCGTTAGGCAAGCGATCTGCGTAATCTGCATCAGTTCTTTCCTTGACCATCCACAGATGTCGCTGCATCACTTCGCCAACGCCCGTGTGCTGGGATGGTTGGGGAACACATCCGCGGATTACGCAGAGGTACTCGCTACCGCTCGTGGGTGGGGATGGTCGGGAATACATCCACAGATGTCACGCATCACTTCGCTAACGCTTGTGTGTTGGGTTGGTAGGGAATATATCCGCGGATTACGCAGGACCTGTCCTGCCTAGTGGGAGGCACCGCTACCGCTCGTGTGGCATTGCAGGGTATCTCTTATCAGCAAAGGTTGCCGTTAGCAAGCCATTCGCGTAATCTGCGATCAGTCTCTTTCCTTGACCATCCACAGATAACACAGATCACTTCGCTAACGCCGTGTGCTGGGATGGTTGGGAATACATCCGCGGATTACGCAGAGGTATCGCTACTGCTCGTGGGTGGGGATGGTCGGGAATACATCCACGGATGTCACGCATCACTTCGCTAACGCTTTCGTGTGTTGGGCTGGTAGGGAATACATCCGCGGATTACGTAGAGTAGACTCGCTACCGCTCGTGGGTGGGGATGGTCGTAAATACATCCACAGATGTCATTGCATCACTAACGCTCGTGTGCTGGGATGGTCGGGTCGTAGATCCGCCGATTGCGCTGATGCACTCGCTACCGCTCGTGTGGCATTGCAGGGCATCTCATCAGGACAAGGCTGCCGTTAGGCAAGCCATCTGTGTCATCTGTGGATCGTTCTTATTCTTCCTTGATCATCCACAAATGTCACGGATCACTTCGCCAACGCTCGTGTGCTGGGATGGTCGGGTCGTAGATCCGCCGATTACGCTGATGCACTCGCTACCGCTCGTGGGTGGGGATGGTCGGGAATACATCCACAGATGTCACGGATCACTTCGCTAACGCTCGTGTGCTGGGATGGTTGGGGAATACATCCGCGGATTACGCAGAGGTACTCGCTACCGCTCGTGTGGCGTTGCCGGGCAACTCATCAGGAAAAGGCTGCCGTTAGGCAAGCCATCTGCGTGATCCCGATTCTCGGGACAGGTCCTGCGGATCGTTTCTTTTTCCTTGACCATCCACAGATGTCACGGATCACTTCGCTAGTGCTCGTGGCTGGGATGCGTTGAACGTAGCGGCCTCCGGGCGTGCGGATGATGGGGCGTCACTCGATGAGCAACGATACTGCTGCGACCGTGCCGTTGCGGCCATCGGTCAAGCGCATTTCGTAGACCCCGGAGGAAGCGGGGGAGCTGGATGGATCGGCCTTGTACTGGCTTGATGGACCACACGGCCCGAACCGGAGAAGAGTTGCACCATGCAGCCGCTCGCATCCACGGACAAGTGGACCTCCTGATCGTGGGTCACCGGGTTCGGGCATATGGGTGAAGGTGTCCGGTGCTTCCAGCATGACCGCCACGACGCGGGAAGTGGTGGAGCCTGCCGTCCAGGTCCGTCTGCCGCAAACGGTAGTAGGTGGTGCCGACGATCGGCCCGGTGTCGGATACGTTGTAGCGTTGGCAGGCTGGAGCTATGCTCCACGGCTTCGCCACACATGCAACAGGTCCTGGAAGGTGGTCCCATCGGTACTCCGTTCCACGGTGAAATGGTCGTTGTCCGTTTCGCTTGCCGTGCTCCACTCCAGGTCCACGGCGTTCGTGCCGGGGCTTGCTGTGAAGGAGACCAGTTCGATGGGCAACACGGAGATGGTGCAGGGAATGGTGCTGATCGGTGAGCGATGGACCGCTGATGCGGATGTTGACGGTGTTGCGCCCAACGCGGTGGGGCTGGCCGTGGTATACAGTCGGTACGGGTGGTCCAGGCATTGGAAGTGAGCACGGTACCCGATCCACCGTTGTTGGGCAAGTCGAAATAGATACTGCTCGACCAGGAAATGTATCCCTGCACAGGGTACATGCTGCCTGGTGCGTTCGGTCCGGATGAACGCGATGTCATAAGCCATGTGCGCACCACGTAATTGTAGCCGCCCGCAGTTGTCCGTTGCAGGGACGTGATGGCCACGGGCCGCACGTTCAGGAACACGGTGTACCTGTTGGTGGAATTGACGGAGCACATCGCTTGGCACACCGGACCGGGGAGCAGGGATAGGATGAAGAGGGAGAGGATGGATCGGAGCATGACAGGATGTGAGCGACCTTCTACGCGCCTGCACGGCTTCCCGTTACGATGCTGTGTGCCGCGGTTCAACGCCGCATGGCGCAGATCAGCTCGTCCTCCGTACGACCGTTCTTGGAAGAACGTGCCTGCATGCGCGCTTCCAGCACGAAGCCTGCCTTTTCCAACACCCGCTGCGAAGCGGTGTTGCTGCCGTATGGTCGCAGCATCCGGCATCTCCGGCAGCAGCTTGAACCACGTGCCACCGCTTGCTGGATGGCAGGTGCCATGATGCCCTTGCCCTGATGCTGCTTGCCATCCAGTAGCCCAGCCTCGCAATGGTGGCGATAGACGTCGCCTTGCGGAGCTGATGCCTACGGCGCCCACTGCTTCGCTGTCCACATCAATGGCCAGCAATGGTACCTGCGGTCCGCGCTACGAAGCGGGCGAGGAATGCTTTGCCGTGTTCCTCGGTGTACGGGTGTGGAAAGGCATCCGCGAGATTATCGGCCACCGTGGCGTCGCTGGCGTGTTCCACCAGTGCAGGCAGGTCGGCCATGGTCCACGGGCGAAGCGTGAAGTGCGTCATTCGATCACCAGCTTTTCACGCTGCGCGATCCTTCGTGCGCCATGCATCGCATACGCACCGGGTGCGATACCGCCGCCAAGAGCCTGAAGGCGATGATACCCGTGCTTTGTGCGCTACGAAGCAAGCGCCCTTGTGCGTCGAACAACTTCATCAGTGCTCCCGCAGGTGCAGCGATGTGGACAAGACCTTGCACTGGTTGGGCCGCATCCGCTATATCTTGTCCGACCTTCCGGCATGCTCGTGGTGCAGGTCTCGAAGGCGCTGGCATCGAGCAGCGCATGCTGGCAGCGCACGGTGCGACCCGTGGGTGTACGTATTCGTCCCATGCCACCAAGGCATAGCCGCTGTTCGAATACCCGGCGGGGATCCCGCGGTTGTGGGCCGGTGAGGCGTTGTCGATGTGGTAGTCGTAGTTGTTCGGGTCGGCGAAGCCGATGAGGGCGAAGACGGGTTCCTTCAGATTGCCAGCGGTGTCGGTTTGCAGCGGAAAGAAGTTCGCCACGAACTGTCCTTGGCCGGCCAGGATGTTGCTGTAGGCCTTGAAGGCCGTCGCGCTGTTCATGCTGAAGAAGCTGCCCACCGTGCGTTCGTTCACCAGCGTGTTGTTGATGGCGAACAGTTCGTGCGGGCCGGGGTTGCTCATGCTCTCCAGCCCAAAGCCGATCATATTGCTGTTCTGCCCTTGTTGGCCTTGGTGCAGCACGTTGCCGATCAGGTAGGCCTGTCCGCCATCGGGCAGGTCGATCTCGCGGCTGGCGTTGCCGTTCTGTTCGTTGCTGAAGCGGTTGTATTCGATGACGTTCACATGCGCGCGGCTCTTGAGCTCGTGGCCCACATTGGTGTGGTGGCTGTAGTTGTAGCGGAACCACAAGGTGTCGGTGTGGTTGATGTAGAGGTTGTGCGAGAAGCCATCGCCGAAGCCGTTGTGCGCGAACTCGCAGTGCTCGATGGTGATGTTGCTCGGGCTGGCGTTCGGCGTGCCGGCCAGGATGCCGTTCTCGTTATAATGGAAGTAGCAGTGCCGCACGGTGAGGTGCTTCCCTTCCATGCGGATGCCGGCACCGTTGTGGTCGGGCACGCTGCACTCGCTGAATTCGATCCATTCCACCGTGGTGCGGTCCCCTTGGATCACCCAGATCCCCTTGTTGCCCCAGGCGTTGCCATTGCTCTCCAAGTGTGCTCTGCCACCGACGCCACGCAGCAGCAGGTCATCGGCGGTCCAGTTAGTGACATCGGATGGATACACGCCGGCGGCGATGTTCACCGTATCGCCATTACCCACCAAGGCCGCCACTTGGCTCGGCGCCGTGTAGGCTTCGCCGGGACCGACGGACCACTGGGTGGCCTGCATGGCAAGGCTGGTGGTTGCAGCGAGAAGAAAGAGGAGCGATCGGTCGCGCATACGACCAAAGTTATCAGATCACTCCGCGGGGCCCGATGGCTCCTGCTCCGAGGGGTCGGGCGGTGCTGCTCTTCGCTTTGGCGGCTCGGGCATTTCCGCACCACAACGGCGGCAATACCGGGCATCGGGCAAATGGCCGGTGGCGTGGCAGCTCATGCACTCCTGGCCGGCGTCCACGTTCTTCACGATCTCGCCGCTCACGATGCCGGTGGGTACCGCGATGATGCCGTAACCGAGGATCATGATGAAGGAGGCCAGCGCCTGCCCGACCACTGTTTGCGGGGCGATATCGCCATAACCAACAGTGGTAAGGGTGACGATCGCCCAATAGATGCTGCGCGGTATGCTGGTGAAACCCGCCTCGGGGGTCTCCACCATGTACATGATGGTGCCGAACACGATGGTGATGGCGAACACGCCGAGCAGGAACACCGAGATCTTCTGGCGACTGGCCATGAGCGCACGTCCGATCACGCCGGCCTCGGTGACGTAGCGGGCCAGTTTCAGGATCCGGAAGATCCGCAACAGGCGCAGCGATCGGATGACCATGAGGGAATGTGCACCACCGAAGATCAGCCCGAGGTAGGTGGGAAGGATGGAGAGCAGGTCCACGATACCGAAGAAGCTCAAGGCATAACGCATGGGACGCCTGATGCTCCATAGGCGTAGGCCATACTCGATGGTGAACAACGTGGTGAAGCCCAGTTCAGCGTAGTACAACGCACGGCCATATTCGGCCTTGATCTCCGACACGCTTTCCAGCATGACCAGCAACACGCTGATGACGATGGCCCACAGCAGGATCACATCGAACAGCTTGCCCATGGGCGTGGTGGTCCCGAAGATGATCCGGAACACCTCTTGCCGCAGGTCGCCTTTGGCCGGCTTATCGTAGGACATGTGGCAAAGGAAGCGGAAAGTCGATCAAATGATCAAGCGCACACCGCCGAGGTCCGCAACGCGGTACGGGAAGCGATCGCCCGGCGAGCCGATGAACATGAAGTTGGTGGGGATCCTCCACTCCGCGCTCAGGCGTTCCACCAGTTCAGGACCGAATGTCCCTTGCAGTTGGATGAATTCCACATGGAGCTCCGGGTACGCGCGGTCCAGCACGTTCAGGTCGGAAAGGAAGCTCGCTGACACGGATCCACCTTCCTTCAGCACGGTGACGATGCGCAACTTCGCTGTGATCTCGTTCTCGGTCACGTAGATCATGACCTGGTTCAGGACGGCGATGTCATCGCCTTTGGTGAAGAAGATGAATTCCTGCTCCTTGAGCTGACGGATCACGCGCGAAAGGCGCATCCGGCTGAATTTGGCCAGCGCCTGCATGGAATCCAGGAAGCTCGAGACCACCACCACGAGGTATTCGAGGATGACATTGCGTTTCAGGAAGAGGTAGATCACCAGGATCGTGGGGATGAAATACTGGAGGAACACGACCAAGTGTTCGGGATGGAGCTTGACATTGCCGTACAGGGCTGTGACCACCGCCACCAGGGCCAGGAACACCACGAAGGGTGTGGCCGATTCGGGGCGTGGCAGACGTGCCCGTTTGATCTTCAGGAGGAAATTCCCGAAGGCGAAGAAGGCCATCACGATGAGGAAGGAAATGGTGTACACCCCTGCCAGTGCGCCGAGTTCGCCGGCGGTGATGAACAACACCGAGATGCACAAGGCATAGAACACGATGAGGATGCGTGGCGAGCTTCCGCGCTTGTTCTCTTTCAGCAGGAATTGCGGCAGCACGCGGTCCAGGGTCATGCGCTTGATCAGGCCGCTGACGCCCACGAAACTGGTGAGTACGGCACCGCAGAGCACCAGCACGGCATCCACCGAGATCAGTGTGCCGAGCCAAGCCCCGCCGACCTCCATGCCCATGAAGGAGAGCAATGCCTCGCGATGTTCGCCCACCTGCGCGATGGGGATCACCATGATGGCCAGCAGGGCCATGAGCGGGTTGATGATCGTAACGGCCAACCACATGTTGCGGAGGGTGAGGCGGAAGACACCGGGTGCCTGTTCCTCCACGAAGTTGGCCGAGCTCTCGAAGCCGCTCACGCCGAGCATCGCCGTACTGAAGCCGAAGAAAATGGCCGCCGCCATTCCGCCAGCGGGCAGTGGGGAGGAGAAGTTCAGCGCACCGACCTCCAGTCCGTTCATGGCAACGTACAGGCCCCCGCCGATGATCAGGATGGCCATGCTGGAAAGGTGCACGATGAAGATGACCACGGCCACAACGGACGATTCGCCGATGCCCGCCATGGTGAGCATGAGAAAGAGCGAGAGCACCACCACCGTGGCGATCATTACAGGGAGCGAGGGCACCAGGTGGTTCAGGTAGTGCATGGCCTCATTGCCACTGATCACCGCCGTGGCCATGTAGCTGAGGATGGTAAGACAGGCAGCTACACTGGCGTTGGTCTTGTTCGTTGTGTTCAGCAGCACGTTGTAGGCACCACCGTTCAACGGGAGCGCGCCCACCACTTCGCCATAGATCTTCCGGTAGAGGAACAGCACGCCGGCCACGAGCAAAAGCGCGACGAAAGCCCAAGGCCCGGCGTACCCGATGGTGAGCGCGCTCACATAGAGACAGCTGCTGGTGATGTCATTACCGCAGATGGCCGTGGCGGCCAGCTGTCCCAGTTTCTTCGGGTGGTGCTTATGAGGGCTGAGGGATGATGTGGACATCGCGCTGTGGGTAGGGTATCTGGATACCTGCCTCGCGGAAGCGTTCGCGGATGGCGAAGCGGATCTCGCTCTTGGTCTGTTCGATGCTGAAGATATTGCGGCTCCAGAAGAGGATCTCGAAGTCCAGCGAGCTATCACCGAAATTGATGAGCCGTGTGACCACGGGGTGTTCCGGGTCGTTGGTGATCACCATGGGGTGGGACAATGCGCAAGCATCGAGGATCCGCTGCACGGTGCGCTCATCCGATCCATAGGCCACCCCCACGTTCAACCGGAACCGCGTTTCCAATGAGTTATGCGACCAGTTCACCACGTTCTCGTTGATGAAGCGATGATTGGGGACGATCACGTTCATTCCATCGCGGGAATACACGGTGGATGTCCGCAGGTTGATGGTCGTAACGCGACCCACTAGACCTTCGACCTCCAGCACGTCGCCCACGCGAATGGTGCCTTCAGCAAGGATGATGATCCCCGACACCACATCATTGAAGGTCTGCTGTAGACCCAAGCCAAGACCGACGAGCAATGCGGCCGACCCGGCGATGAGAAAAGTGATGTTGAAGCCGAGCAGTTCCAGGCAGGTCACCAACACGCCCACCCACACGCAGTACTTCAGGAGCAGGAATGCGGAGTGCAGACGGGAGGCTTGATCCGGATGCGCTCGCGCCCGGTGGTCCAGGATCCCTCGAACAACGCGTAGGAGGATCATTGCCGCCAACAGGACCAGCAAGGCGTAGAACGCGCTTCCGAAGGTGACCGTATGGTCTCCCAGTTTCACCAGGGTCTCGTTGAGCAATGCACGCATGGAAGCAATTCCGGACAGGTATGGGTAGGCCCTGCGGGAACGTCGTAAAGCTAGGGCACTGTGGTAAGGGAACCAGTGAGCAACGTGGAAGGTGGTTCCCGCGTGGCGGTTGACAAAGAATGATGAACGTGGATCGCTAAGGCCGGTTCCTTCCCATCTTCGTACCCTTACTCGTCGAGACCATGACGCTGGATCAGATCCTGAACTACTTGCGCCTGGGTCCGGATGCGGAGGATCCGCACTTGGCCATGGAGTCCATCGAGAAGGGGGTGGTGTTCCGGGGTACCAATCTGCTGATCCTGGTGTTCGCCATCCTCATCGCCTCGGTGGGTCTGAATGTCAATTCGACCGCTGTCGTGATCGGTGCCATGCTGATATCGCCGCTGATGGGTCCCATCGTGGGTGTCGGTGCCGGCATGGGGGTGATGGACCTCTCCTTGGTCCGAAGGGCATTGAAGAACCTGGGTTTCGCGGTGGGCGCAAGTTTGATCACCTCCACCTTGTACTTCCTCATCAGCCCTCTGGGCGATGCCTATTCGGAGATCTTGGCGCGTACGTCACCGACGATCTGGGATGTGCTCATCGCCACAGCTGGTGGTTTCGCGGGTATCATCGCCACAGCGAGCAAGGAGCGGACCAGAGGGAATGTGGTGCCCGGTGTGGCCATCGCTACGGCGCTCATGCCACCGTTATGCACTGCCGGTTATGGCCTTGCCCATTTGAATTGGTCCTTCTTCATCGGTGCACTATACCTCTTCCTCATCAATTCGGTGTTCATCAGCATCTCGGCCCTTTTCACGGTTCGTTGGTTGGGCTACCCGACCAAGGTCATGGAGGATGAACGGATGAGAACACGGATCCGGAGATTCACGACGATGATCGTTTTCGTGACCGTGGCCCCCAGCGTGTTCATGGCCTACCGGCTTGTGCGCCAGAATGCCTTTTTGAACAATGCCAGCAAGTTCGTGGCGAACGAGACCACCGTTCCCGAGAATTTTCTGGTGGACCATTCCATCGATGCACCGGTGCGAAAGATCACATTGGTGTATATGGGCAATGGTATACCTGCCGAAAAGGAGGCGGAAATGCGAGCGCGCCTCGCTTCGTACAGCATTCCCAATGCGATGTTGGAGATACGGACCGGACTATCGCTCTCGGAATTGGGAAGCAAGCAACGGATGGTGAACGAAGGCCTCCAGCGCCAAGTGGATGAAGGTCGTGCGGTCATGGCGCGCCTATCCTCCTTGAACGACAGTCTCGCTTCCGCTAAGCTTCAACGGGATAGGCTCTTGGATGAAGCTCGGGCCGAGCATCCGGGGCTGCATTGGCTGGTGGTCAATGATCTTCCGCGTAACGCCCTAGGTGCCGATACGTTGGATAAGGTAGTGACGGCACATTTCACGAGTGTGCCGGACAGCGCAGAACTGCGGCGCTTGGAGCGGTGGCTCTTGGTCAAGCTGGACGGGAGCCGCCACACGCTTGCGGTGACCAGCGAAGAGCCGCAGGTCACCGCATCGCGCGAGCGCCGCTGAAGGCGGCATCCCAACAACGGTACCTTTGCAAGCGGTCACTTGATCGAGGACCCTGTCATGAGCAAGAAAAAGAAAGAGACCGCGAAGAAGGTGGAGGTGCGTCCATTGGAAATGGCCACCTACGAGGATTTCGTTGAGGCGATGAAAGCGGCTTATCCGGACATGAGCGGAGTGCTGTGGAGGAAGGCCACGATCCAGAAGCTGATCGCCATGTTCCCCGAAGGCCAACTCGGGGTGTTCGTCAGTGGTAAGTTGGCGGGTTGCGCGCTATCGATCATCGTGGATATCGAGAAGATCGGTCTGGACCATGACTACATGAAGGTCACCGGCGCGTACTCCTTCAATACCCACGATCCGGCTGGAAATACGCTTTACGGCATCGAGGTGTTCGTGCACCCGGAGTTCCGGGGCATGCGCTTGGGCCGGCGCTTGTACGAGGCACGCAAGGAACTGTGCGAACAGATGAACTTGCGTTCGGTGATGTTCGGCGGACGGATACCGAACTACCACAAATACGCGGCCAAGATGAGCCCGAAGGAATACATCCGGAAGGTGCGCGAGAAGGAGATCTATGATCCGGTCCTGTCCTTCCAGATCTCCAATGAATTCCACGTCATGAAGCTCCTGAAAGGCTACATGCCGGAGGACACGGGGTCATTGGAGTACGCCACGTTGATGGAGTGGGACAACATCTACCACAACGAGGACAACTACGGCAGGAGTTGGGAGCGGAACGTGCGTCTTGGGCTGATCCAATGGCAAATGCGTTCCTACAAGGACAGGGACGAATTGTTCGATCAATTGGACTACTTCCTGGAGGTGGTGAGCGGCTACAACAGCGACTTCGCGGTGCTGCCGGAGTTCTTCAATGCGCCCTTGATGGCGGCGTACAATGATAGGAGCGAGGCAGAGGCCATTCGTTGCTTGGCCGAACACACCGATGCGATCCGTGATCACCTGGTGGCCCGGGCCGTGAAGTACAATGTGAACGTTGTTTCCGGTAGCATGCCCATGATCGATGATGGGAAACTGTACAACGTCGGCTTTCTCTGCCGTCGGGATGGCACTTGGGAGCGTTACGAGAAGATCCACATCACACCGAACGAGCGGGGTGCATGGGGCATACAAGGTGGCCGTGAGGTGAAGGTGTTCGACACCGATTGCGGACGCGTCGGGGTCCTGATCTGCTACGATTGCGAATTTCCCGAACTCGTGCGGATCATGGCGTTGAAAGGGATGCAGATCCTTTTCGTGCCCTTCCATACGGATACACAGACGGCCTTCTCACGCGTGCGGCACTGTGCGCAGGCGCGCGCCATCGAGAACGAATGCTTCGTGGCGATCGCCGGTAGCGTGGGCAACCTGCCTCGGGTGAGCAACATGGACATCCAGTTCGCGCAGAGCGCCGTGTTCACACCATGCGACCATGCATTCCCTTCCACCGGTATCAAAGGCGAAGCGACCACGAACACGGAAATGGTATTGGTGGTCGATGTGGACCTGAGCCTCTTGAAGGACCTGCACCACAACGGCAGCGTACAGAACCTGAAGGACAGGCGGCCGGATCTTTACCGGCTCGAACTGGTCACGTGATCTGCTCGGGTGGAAGGGTGCCCACGTCGATCGGTCCATCTTCCTCCGGACCCTTTATCAAGGGCCTGTCACCGAGAAGGCCGAAAGCCATGATCAAGCAGGTGCCCAGCACCATCAGGAACAACAGTCCAAGGCCGACGCCCGGCATCTTCAGTTCCGGGGGTAGTGAGAAGTAGAGCAGGATACTGATCAACCCACGCGGGGTCACGTACACCAACGGTCGGAGGTCCATGCGCAGGACGGCCTTCAAGAACAGCGCACGCACCACATAGGTCGCTGCGAGCAGGATCATACCGACAAGGATGACGGTCCGGTCGGCGAGTTGCATCAGGATCACGGTGTAGCCGAAGACCACGAAGAAGAAGGTGCGGATCAGGAACGCACTTTCACCGGAAAGGGAATGGAACTGTTCCAGGTCCCGTTTGAAGTCCGGATAAATGAAGCGTTTCTTGAACCATTCGAACGGCAGCTGTTCCGCGTTGGCCAGGAACATGCCGAAGGCCAACACCACCACCAGTGAGGAAAGGTGGAACTGCTTGCCCACCGCGTACACGAGCACAAGGATCGCCATGATCAGGAAGAACTTCACCTTGTGCTTGATCCGCCCAAGGATCCACAGCAGCGCCATGGAGAAGAGGGCGCTCAGGATCAACACGCTCAGGATCTCCCCGCCCAATCGGCTGAATGCCCCGAGACCGAAGCTGTCATTGCTTACGATGAAATTGAAGAACACGATGCCGAGGATGTCCGAGAATGACGACTCGTACACGACGAACTCCTTCCGCTCCATGGGTTGCCCGGAAACCGAAGGGATCGCCACGGCACTGCTGATCACGCTGAGAGGTATGGCATTCGCCACGCATATGATCCACTCCGTTCCTGTGATGTAGTGCAAAAGGCCGGCGATGGCAGCGCTCGTGATCAGCAGAATGAGCAACGCGGATAGGAAAGCCTTACCGATGATGGTGCGTTTCTCGGGTCTGTATTCCAGGTCCAAGGCCCCTTCCAACACGATCAGGATCAGGCCCACGTTCCCTAGTGTCGGAAGGATCAACTGCATGTCCATGACCCGGAAGCTCCATGCATCCGCGATCACGCGTAGGACGATACCGAGACCGAGAAGCAGCAGCACGGCCGGCACGCTCGTCCGCCTCGCGAACAGGTCGAAGAGGTAGCTGAAGATGACCAGCCCACTGAGGAAGATGAGGATGCTATAGGTATCCATGTCCGGATGCCGAAGATGCGGAGAATGTTCGAGGATGTGGCCCGGGCCTGCGCGGTCGGCGTTCCAGCGAACACGGGAACCTGGCATCGACCAATGGTCATGGTCTGTCCAGGTCCGTCGGTGCTGAGCTCAGCCTACTTCACCGGATAGGTCGGTGTGAAGCCCACGTTGTGGAAGAAGAAGGCCCACTTATCGGCCTGCTGCTCAATGATCATGCTGGTCGGCATCCCCGCACCGTGTCCGGCCTGTGTCTGAACACGTATCAATACCGGATCATCGCCTTGTTGTGCGGGTTGCAGGGTGCTGATGAACTTGAAGCTATGCGCGGGCACCACCCGATCATCGTGGTCAGCGGTCATCACCATCGTTGCCGGATACTTCGCCGGCTTGATGTTGTGCAAGGGCGAGTAGGCCATGAGGTAGTCGAGTTCCTCCTTGCTGTTGTCGGCATTTCCATATTCGGGCACCCAACCGAAGCCGGCCGTGAATTTCTGGTAGCGCAGCATGTCCAATACGCCCACCTCCGGGAAGCATACGCCGAACAGCTCCGGACGCTGCGTCATGACCGCACCGATCAATAGACCGCCGTTGCTGCCTCCGTTCACGCCGAGATGATCACGGTCGGTCCATTTCATGGCGACGAGGTATTCCGCCGCTGCGATGAAATCGTCGAACACGTTCTGTTTCTTCTCCTTCATGCCTGCACGGTGCCAGTCCTCGCCGTATTCACCACCTCCGCGCAGGTTGGCCAATGCGAACACACCACCCTGTTCCAGGAGCAGCATGCGGCTGGTGCTGAAGCTGGGGGAGAGGCTGACGTTGAATCCACCATAAGCATACAGCAGCGTCGGGTTCTTGCCGTTCGGGGTAACGTCCTTCCGGTGTACGATGAACATGGGCACCTTGGTGCCGTCCTTGCTCGGGTAGAACACCTGTTCGGTCGTGTACTGCTCCGGGTCGAACTTCAACTCCGGACGATAGAAGACCTCACTGGCACCCGTGGCGTAGTCGTACTTGAAGATCGTGCCGGGATCGGTGAAGCTTGTGAAGCTGTAGAAACCGAATGTTGCATCGCGCTTTCCGCCGAAGCCGCCGGCACTTCCGAAACCGTCACCGGGCAACTCGATGAGCTGTTCCCCGGTACCATCCATGTTGAAGCGGATGATGCGCGTCGTTGCATCCTTCAGGTAGCTGGCGAAGAGGTTGCCGCCGCCCGAGCTTACGCCTTCCAGAAGCTCTTTCCGTTCGGGTATCACGTCCTTCCAATTCTCTTTGGCCGGGGCCTTCGGGTCCACTTCCACCAAGCGGTAGTTCGGTGCATCCACCTCGGTCATCACCAGGAATTTCCCGGTGGCGGGTACGTAGTCCGTGATGCTCGTCTTGTGCTCGAAGCCCTGTTGCAAGGGGATCCATTTTGTGGTCGGGGTGGGGATGCCGCCTGAGCGTAGGTCGTGGAAATACATCTCGAAGCCATCGGTCCCGGTGCTCACGTACAGAGTGGCGTATTCCTCGCCTTCGGTGACGCCTGCACCGACGTAGAGATCGCCGTTCACCTTGTTCTCCCACACGAGCACATCCTTGTCCTGTGGGTCGCCCAACTTGTGGTAGTAGACCTTTTGGAATTTGCTGGCAGCGCTCAATTCGGTGCCTTTCGTCGGCGCTGGGTAGCGACTGTAGAAGAAGCCGTCCTTGTACCACGCCACACCGCTGAACTTCGCCCACTTCATCACATCGGGCAGTTGTTTCATGGTGCTCAGGTCCCACACGGTGATGTCCTGCCAGTCGCTGCCGGCCTTTTGCACGCTTACGGCCATGTATCGGTCGTCGGTACTGGCACCCATGAGACCGAAGGTGGTGGTGCCTTCCGGGTCGATCGCGTTCGGGTCGATGAAGACCTGGTCCTCACCGTCCAAGCCCTTGCGGTAGTTGATCACGAACTGGTTCTGCAGCCCGCTGTTCTTGCTGATGAAGTACAGGTCGCCGACCTTGTAGGGTGCACCCACCTTCGGGAAGTTGTAGAGTTCTTCATAGCGCTTGGCGAGCGCGTCACGGAAGGGGATCTTCTCCAGGTACGTCTGGGTCACCGCGTTCTGGGCCTTCACCCATTCCGCCGTCTCCGCACTTGTGTCGTTCTCCAGCCAGCGGTACGGGTCAGCTACGAAGGTGCCGTGCAAGCTGTCTCCGGCCAGGGTATCCCGGCGGGTCTCTGGGTATTCCATTCGGGTCGTTTCGGTCGGTTCGGTGGTTCCGCAAGCGACGATGAGCAGCAGTGCTGCCAAAGGGAAGGTCCGCTTCATAATGCATGACGTGCGCCTTGGGGCGAACGGCGCAAAAGTAGCGGACTATCGATCGGGGCCGATGAAAGGTGGGCCGAACGGGGTCTTTGGCGATCGGCGGTTCAAGCGCGCTTGCGCCGTTCTTCGCGGATGCTCTCGAGTTCGTACACGGTGCCGGGCCCGGGAACGAGTTCGATACTGGTGTCCAACTGACCGGCCAAGGTGCGGATCAGGTCCATCCCCAAGCTCTTCGGTCGATCCCAATTCGTGCGGTCCGGTAGTCCCACGCCATCGTCACCGATGCGCAGGTGGATGCCACCTTCGTCAGAGCCGTCCAAGTGCACCATGATCGTGCCCTTGCTCCGCCCTTTGAAGGCGTATTTCAGCGAGTTGGAGATGACCTCGTTGATGATCAATCCCAAGGGGATCAGGGTGTCCACGCTCAAGGTGGGTACGTTGATCCGGATATCAAGGTCCAGCTTGATGTCGATGGTGTAGGCGTAGCACAGGTCGCGCGTCAGATGGGCGAGGTAGGCGTTCACGTCGATGTTCGCCAGGTCCTTGCTCAAGTATGTTTGTTCGTGTACAAGGGCCATCGCCGCCACGCGGTTCACACATTCATTGAACAGTTCCATGGTCGCCGGGTCCTTCACCTGGTCCATCTGGAAGCGGATCAAGCTCTTCACGATCTGAAGATTGTTCTTCACCCGGTGGTGGATCTCCTTCAACATGACTTCTTTCTCTTCCTTGCTCAGCATGGTCTCGCGCAACTCTTGATTGGTGCGCTCGAGCTTCATCTTGGCGTGATCGAGCTGTTGGCTCCGGAATTCACTTTGTTGGCGAAGGTTATTGCTGACATAGACCAGCCAAGCAAAGACGATCGCGAGCAGACAGGATACGATCAATAGGAACTGTGCTTCATCCCAACTGCCGGACAAGCTGCTGGTATGCGCGCCGAGCCCTTGTTCGTGCACGCTTCGCGAGGTCCGATCAACGGCCTTTTGCGCGCGTTGCAACATGAATTGGAACACCGCTTCGGTCGGGCGCTTGGCGCTCCAAACACCCTGATGCGCCATGGCATCGCGGTGCAAGGAGTCGGTCTGGTGAAGCAGCACATCGAGGGTGCCGGGCAGCTCGTCCATACCTGGGGACCTGGCATATTTGTCGTCGATCTTGGCAATGCGCTCATGCACCTTTTCAAGTTCATTGTGCCAGAGGTACTGTCGCGTACCCACGTCCATGCGATGGGTCAGTCCGAGCTGATGCAGGGCGTCGTTCAGTTGGTTCAATTCATCCAATAGGTGCACCTCCCTATCGATCGTGCGCTGCAGGTCGCGGGATCGCGAGACGAGAAGGAGCCCATAGCCGATGAAGGCGGCCATGAGGACGGTGGCCACCATGGGCCAAGAGCGGAAGAATGTTCGTTTCGAGGTGGGCATGGACGTGCCCTTTCAACGAGCCCGAGGCGCTCCGGGTTACGCTGGTGGCTACGGTTCCAAATTGGCCCGAATGCGGGACTCCATGGTCCGCAGCAAGGTCTCTATCCGAGCGGTAGCGCTCTCCCGCAGATCGGCATGCAGTGCGACCGTATTCCCATGCCCCAGTCCACGCACGGTCGTGATCGATGACTCATCGCGGAGCAAGCGGCCCATGCTGATACCGCCACGCGAGGTGGTGGTGTTCCCGGTGTGGATGAATTGCGACACCACCACGCGGCATTCACCGGCCCGCACTTGGATGTGGATGGTATAGCCGATCGTTCCCATCGTCTCCTCCCGCCCGGTCAACATTTTCGAACGGAAGTTCACGCGGGCAGCGCCCTCCACAACGCCTTCCTCACGGCTGGAACGGATCAATTTGGCCCCCGGCTCTTTTCCGAAGGTCCATGTCCAAGCCTCCATCACTTGATCGTAGAGTTGCACACCGTTCAACGGGATGCTCATTGAACGTGTGATCCCGAGCGGCTGAAGGGCGGTCTCAGGTTCTTGGGCCGCCGCTGGCCCACATGTAAGCACCATAAGGATTATGTGGAGCAGGGGTCGGCGCATTCGAGGTCGCAAGTTAGTCCCGGGGCTTGCATCAAGGGGCTAACTTCGTGGTCTTATCCATGATCCATGCCAAGTATAGCCAACGGGAACAGAGCCCTGAAAGTGGGCGTATTCTATGATGGGAGCTATTTCACCCATGTCAGCAACTACTACAACTATGTTCATGAGCACCGTCGACGGATCCACATCGGGGGCTTGCATGATTTCGTGAAGCACATGGTGGCCGAGCGCGAAGGCACGCGCCCGAACCTGTGCCACATCATTGATGCGCACTTCTTCCGCGGACGATTTTCCGCCCGCGAAGCCAATGAGAAACCCAATCAACTGTACTACGACCGGGTCTTCGATGATGTGCTCATGTACAACAATGTGCAAACGCATTACCTGCCGCTGAAGGACACGATGGGCAGGAAGAAGGAGAAGGGCATCGATGTATTGATGGCCTTGGAGACCTATGAACTGTGCATGTTGAAGCGCTATGACGTGGTCGCGCTCGTGGCATCCGACGGGGACCACGTGCCCACCGTTCGGAAACTGCATGCCTTGGGATGCAAGACCATGCTGCTCGGGTGGGATTTCGAGTTCATCGATAGCGAAACGGGCACTTCCCAGACGACCCGGGTCAGCTCCGACCTATGGAATGAAGTGAGCTATCCCTTGCAGATGCATGACCTCGTGGACGAAGGGCTGCGGGACGACGATGAGGTGGTGCGCGAGATGTTCGTGTCCCAGTCATCGGGCGCGCGAGACCCTGACGATCCGGGCAATGCGGTGGTGGACGAGGATCCCAGCGATCGGCAGCGAAGTGCCGTGATGAGCTTGATGAACGGCTATGGGTTCATCCGCTACCCGGACAACAACCTGTTCTTCCTGAAGGATGATCTTGAAGGCGTTGAATTCAGCGATCTCCGGGTCGGTGATGAGCTCGAGTTCCATGTTGCCATGAACAGCAGGGGGCAACGTGTGGCCAAGAGCATCCGACGTGTGGGTGCGACCGATGAAGAAATGGCTTGATGTGATCAGGCCAAAGGGAGGCGCAGCGTGAACGTGCAGCCTTGACCAACGCCGCTGCTCGTTGCGGAGAGTTCGCCTTGCTGAGCCCGTGCCCAGTCACGCATGCGTGCCAGGGTGCCCCTGCCTTGGGATTCGTTACCGGTTGGGCGGTTCCCCAACCAAGCGAAGCGGGTGAACAGTTGCTGCAGATCATCCGGGTCGAGCCCCGTCCCTTCATCCTTCACCTCAAGGATGGCCTCTCCACCATTGGTAATGGACCGCACGGCGATCTTTCCTTTCGGGTGGGAGAATTTCGAGGCATTTGAGAATAGCGCGCTCAGGATATCGCCGGTCACCCGGCCATCGGCGATCACCACGGCGCTTTCGTCCAGGTCGATCACGAGCGTTTGTTGCTTCCCTGTGAAGCGGTGCTGCATCATGTCGAGGTTCTGCCGCACGAGTGGCGCAAGAGGGGTGGGCGCCAATGTGGGTTCGATCGAACCGCGATCCACGCCCAGGTCGTCCAGGAGGACCTCCACCTCACGCAATGCTTTGAAGTACTGTTGTTCGCCGAACGTGATGATGTCGGAACGCTCCGGGTCCTTATCGCCTTGACCGAGTTGTTCGAGGACCTGTTGCAGACCGATCAGGCGATTGCGCAGATCGTGCGCGAAACGATGGAGCCGTTCGGCCTGTTCACTGGTCGCCTTCATGAGCGGTCAATTGGCCTGTGCGAAACGATGCAGCATGTCCGTCAAGCTGTCCGAATTGATCGGTTTGCTCAGGTACTGGCAGTCCTTCAGGGCATGAATGGCGCTGATGATGTCCGGTTTCGTGCTTGCCGTAAGGAACAGGATCGGGATCGGATGATCGGCATGGATCTCCTGGGCCAATTCCAGCCCGGTCTTCTGCCCTTTCAGGTAGATGTCCATGATGATGAGGTCGGGTTCCATGTCCTTCAATAGCGCCTCGGCTTCTTCCGAGCTTCGTGCGGTGCCGATCACGTCGAACCCCATTCCCTCCAGTTGCAAACGGTATCCGAAGGAGATGATCGTTTCGTCCTCGATGATCAATATCTTTTTCATGGGAGAGTGATTCCAGTACTAGGCGGACCGAAGTCTACCGTGTTCGCTTGTTACACGTTCGTAGCTCTCCACGGTAAGGGCTTTTTCAACATAGCCGATCACCGATCGGAAGGAGAGCGCCTTGTCGTGGTCCGCTGGTCGGTTGCTCGATGAGAACATGACGACCGAGGTGATGCCGTTTGGCAAAAGGCCTTCCGCTTCGCAGGTCTCGAGCATATCGAAACCCGTTACGCGTGGCATGTTGATGTCCACGAACATGATGTCCGGGGACGCTTCGCCGTTGCGCAGGTAGGTTATCGCCTCTTCGGCCGATGTGAAGCAGGTCAGACGACCGGTGTGCCCGGCCTTCTTCAGCACCAGTTTGGTGACGAAGTTGCAATCGTCCTCATCGTCCACGATCAGGATATGAGCGATGTGCGTGTGGGCTTCCTTGGTCATGTTGTTCCAGCGGACGCATTTAACGGCTACTGAAGGAAAAAGTTCCGCCGATCGAACCTGCCGACCACAAGCGTGTACGGGGAGTGGAAGATCAAGGCCATGGAACATCCGATAGACCGTACCCTGCAATTCCTGCGCAGAGACGCGCGCCACTTCCAGATCGTCTTCCTCTCCACCTTCCTGATATACGGGATCCTGTCCCTGCAGTGGGACGCTGAGTGGGAGCGCTATCTCGTGTTGTTGGCCACTTCGCTTGGGGTGCAGGCTGTCTTCATCCGTTGGAAACAACTGCCCTGGAGCGCGTTGAAGAGCGCCCTGATCACCGGTCTTGGACTGTGTTTGTTGTTGCACGCTGGCAGTTTATGGACCGTTGCCCTCGGTGCGACGATCGCGATCGCGAGCAAGTTCCTGATCCGCGTTCGAGGCAAGCACATCTTCAATCCGGCCAACATCGGGATCGTTGCGGCGATACTCCTGACCGGCGATGCGTGGGTAAGCCCCGGACAGTGGGGGGCGGGCCCGGCCTTGGTGTTCCTGGTGGGCGCGGCCGGGTTGATGGTGCTGCTCCGTGTCGGACGGATCGACACGAGCGTGGCCTTCCTGCTCACGTTCGCGTTGCTAGATATCGGCCGAACGGTCCTGTACCTCGGCTGGGGCATGGACGTTTGGGCGCATCGGATGATGAACGGTTCCCTGTTGCTGTTCAGCTTCTTCATGATCACCGACCCGATGACCACGCCGAACGCTCCCAAGGCACGCATCGCGTGGAGCGTCCTGATCGCGCTGATCACCTTCGGAATGGGCGCGTTCGCTCATGTGCATACGGCCCCGGTCTGGGCGCTGTTCGCGCTGTGCGGGGTCACACCGTTCCTCGATGCCATCTACAAAGGGGAACGCTTCAGCTGGTTGGCCGGTGATCGGGATTCGGCCGACCGAGGTTCATTGCGCGTTCCTGCACCTGCTCGATCCTGAATCATCACAGAACAACGAAAACGAACGAACCATGAGAACGCATCATCTTTTCACCATCGCCGCAATGCTTGCCGCTGGCAGCGCATCCGCCTTCTGCGGATTCTACGTGGCCCGTGCGGACGCCACGCTCTTCAATGATCGCAGCGAGGTGATCCTCGTCCGCGATGGACAACGTACGATCATCACCATGAGCAACGACTTCAAAGGAAGCGTCAAGGACTTCGCCATGGTGGTACCGGTGCCCACCGTCCTTCAGCAGAGCGATATCCGGATCGTGGAGCGCAATGTGTTCAGCGCGCTCGATGCCTACAGTTCACCACGCTTGGTGGAATACTGGGACGAGAACCCCTGCCAACGATGGGAGTACGCCGAATCGGAGGTCATGATGGACATGGTCACCTCCACGGGGAATGCCAAGGTTCCTGCGATGCGCGAAATGGAGGAAAAGGACTACGGCGTGACGATCGAAGCGCAATACGTGGTCGGGGAATACGACATCCTGATCCTGGGCGCCAAGGAAAGCAATGGATTGAAGGCCTGGTTGCTGGACAATGGTTACAAGATCCCGGAAAGTGCGCACGAGGTGTTGGATCCGTACATCCGGAGCGGTATGAAGTTCTTCGTCGTCAAGGTCGACCTGCAGCGGATGCAGGCCAGTGGATTCGACTTCCTGCGCCCGATCCAAGTGCGCTTCGAGAGTGAGAAGTTCATGCTGCCGATACGTTTGGGCATGGCGAACAGCAGCGGTGTCCAGGATATGATCGTGTACGCCTTCACCCGAACCGGTCGGGTGGAATGCGTGAACTATCGTACCGTGAAGGTGCCGTCCGACAAGCACATTCCCTTGTTCACCAAGGCGCGTTTCGGTGAATTCTACAAGGACCTGTTCGACAAGAACTGGAAGCAGGAAGGTCGCAATGCCGTGGCCTTGGAATATGCGTGGAACGTGACGCCCTCGTGGGGCGGGATGAAGTGCGACCCCTGTGTAGGTCCGCCACCGATGCCGAACGAGTTCGCGCAAGCTGGTGTGGACTGGGCCAATAATGGTGGAGGTCAGGTGTTCTTCACACGCATGCATGTGCGCTACGGCCGGGACAAATTCCCACAGGACCTGGCCTTCCAAGTGACACCGAACACGGAACACTTCCAAGCGCGCTACATCCTTACGCATCCTGCCACCGGCGACCTGAGCTGCAACGCGGGACAGGACTACCTGGAGGACCTTTTCTACCGACGGACACGGGAGATGGACGAGTTGTACGCGCTCACCGGCTGGGATCTCTCCAAGGAGCGGAACTACATGAACGATGTGAAGGGGAAGATGAACCCGACGCGACGCAACGGACTCGATGTGCCGTACATACCGAGCAACGGTAACGGTGGTAACGGTCCGAACGGTCCCATGGCCTTTGTGCTTGGACTGCTGGCCTTGTTGCTCGGGTCGTACATGCTGCGCTCCAGAGCGAATGCGTCCTACGCCTGATCCGACCAAGGACCGAAGGGAAGGGGGACAGGAGTTCCCCTCTTTTCGTTACCGGAGGTCGTGGTCGAGCTTCACGATATTCTCCGGAGTGCCCAACAAGTAGAGGAGGTCATCCGTCAGGATCTTCGCGTCACCTTTCACGTTCGTGATGTAGCGTTCACCACGTCGGATGGCGAGTACGGTGATCCCGTACTGCTCGCGCAGCGCTGTTTCAGCTATCGTACGGCCCACGACCTTACTGCGTCCGATCGTCACGGGCATGGTCGCGATCTCGAGACCGGGGATGGTCAATGGCGCTTGCTTCGGTCGAGGTCGGTTCCCCGGGGTGCCCCGAAGCATCCCGTAGTGGTCGGTCCGCACGCCCGCGATCAGGTCCTGGATCTTTGCCTCCGGGATCAGGTATTTGCGCAGGACCCGGTGGAAGATCTCGATGCTCGTCTCGAACTCCTCGGGGATCACCTCGTTCGCGCCAGCCTTGAAGTTGGCCTCCAGGTCCCTCACATACCGGGTGCGCACGATGATGTGTGCAGCGCTGGTCATGGAACGCACGCCGGCTACGATCTTCAAGGTCTCCGGCGCGTCGCTGATGGCGACCACCACTACACGCGCACGTTCAACGTGGGCCTCTTCCAGCAGGTGGATGTTCGTGGCATCGCCTACCATGACCGGCAGCCCCGACGCTCGGGCTTTTTCCGCCAGGTCCGGATCCTCTTCGATCAGCGTACAGCGGATGCCCGAGTTGCTTGCTGCCTTCGCGACGTTCTGTCCGTTCAAGCCGAATCCTACGATGACCACATGGTCCTTCAACACCTTCGCGAGCGACTTCTCTTGTTCGCGCTTCACGCGCATCATACGCTCCATGCGCTGGACCACCGTGCCCGGCAGGAAGCTGAGGAAGACCTTCCGCACGATCCGGTCGGAGAATTCCAGCATGAACGGGGTGGCACCCATCGTAAGGATCGACACTGCTAGGAAGACCTGATAGTGCTCCGGGCTCAAGAGGTCCATTTCGAGACCTGGGATGGCCAGAATGAAGCCGAATTCGCCCAACTGGAACAGGGCGAGGCCGCTGTACAGTGCGGTCCGAAGTGGATAACGCAACACCCATACGGCGATCACCGTGGCGAACACCTTCAAGAGGATGACAGCCAAGGCGAGCCCGATGATCAGGAAGGGTGCTTCCAGGAATTGCTCCACATCCACCAGCATGCCGATGCTGACGAAGAAGAAGCTCATGAACAGTTCGTGGAAAGGGAGCACGATACCGGTCGCGTGATAGGCGTGGTCGGTCTCGCTGATCACCAAGCCGGCGAAGAACGCACCCAAGGCCAATGAGAGCCCCAAGGCTTGGGTGGCGAAGGCCGCCGCGAAGCAGATGAACACAATGGTGATGATGAAGAGTTCGTTCCCCTTGCCCTTCGATGCAGCGTGCAAGAGCCTCGGTACCACATAGCGACCGCTCACGAACACGGCCGCCAACAAGAGCAACATCTTGCCCAGCAGCCAAAGGAGGTCGCCGCCGATGTCATCGCTTTGTCCAGCGAGCAAGGGTGTGACCAGCATCATGGGCACCACGATGATATCCTGGAAGATCAGGATCGCCGTGGAGACCCGCCCGAAGCTGGCATCCATCTTTCCCTTCTCCTGCAGCAATCGCAGCACGATGGCCGTGCTCGAAAGCGTCACAAGGAAGCCGATGAACACGGCGCTTTCCACGCGGATGTCGAATAGGGTCAGTACACCGGTCACCATCACCGTGGTGATCGTGGCTTGGAGCAGTCCACCAACGAACACCGTGCGGCCCAATGCAGCGAGTTTCTTCAGGCTGAACTCCATTCCGATCACGAAGAGCAGCAGCACCACACCGATCTCGGCCAAAGCTTCCACTTCCTCCACCTCCTCCACCCATCCAAGCCCGTGCGGCCCCGCGATCACACCGGTGAGGATGAAGCCGAGGATGCCCGGCAGCTTGAACCGTCGGAACAACAGCAGGATCCCGGTGGCCAAGGCCAGGATCACGATCAATTCGGCGAACAGCGGGAAATGCATGGGCTACTTCTTGAATACGAGCCAGACCGCCACGACCAGCAGCAGCGCCGCGAGCAAGTGGTTCCAACGCAGCACCTCGTTCTTGAAGGCCACTAAGGTGAACACCGTGAAAACGGAGAGTGTGATCACCTCCTGAAGGACCTTCAGTTGGACCAAGGTGTACGGACCACCATTGCTCATATGTCCCATGCGGTTGGCAGGCACCTGTAAGAGGTATTCAAAGAAAGCGATGCCCCAGCTGATGAGAATGATGGCAAAGAGACCAAGGCCCTTGCTCCAAGCGAAGTCCTTCGAACGCAAATGGCCGTACCACGCCAGGGTCATGAAGACATTGGAGAGTATGAGCAGGATGATCGTCCAGGAACCCCTCATCGCCATGGTTGGAACACGGCAACGAAGATCCAGCATGTGCATCCGTATTCCGGTGGATGAAGCGCATGTCGGTCAACGACTTGGTGTTGATGACGAAACACCTGACCGGGTCCGTACGTAGGAACGAATTGGCGGTCGGTCCCTTACGATCGTTGGACACGTGTCCGATGCCGTTCGTTGCGTTGAATTTGAACTTCACCTGCATGGCTACACGGAATACCGCACGGAAACGAGTTGCACCCGGGGAGGATCCGGCCCAAGTGGCCGCATTCTGGACCTGGTTCAAGAGCAACCGCAAGCGCATCGAACTCCTGGCTCAAGGAGATCGCGAGCAACTTCCGCTTTACGCGGAAATGACGCGGCGCATGCATGCCTTCCACCCGGCCGTGCATCCGGAGCTTGACGTGGATGAGAACGGTTACGTACTGATAGTGACCGCGGACGGACGACCCGAAGGGGTGGGACCGGTCATGCGCTTCACCGAGTTGTACCCGGTGTTGGACGGATGGCGGATACAACGTTTCCGTAAACCGGTCAACGACCCCTTGGCCGTTTTCGAATACCAAGGCCTGTTATGTGCCATGGAGGAAGCGCGCGTTGCCTACGCCTTCGACGAGGCGGAGAACAAGATCCACCTCGGGTTCGTAGTGGAGGATGCATCAGTTGAGGATGAGCGATGGCAAGGCATGTTGTTCCTCCTGCTCGACCACGCGATCGGGGAGTACAATACCATAATGCATGTCGGTGGCCTGGAACTGATGAAGGAGGAGGATCTTCCGCCCCAGGTCTCGTTGATCACGATGGACCGGCTGCGCGAGGTGATCGAGGAGAAGTTCTATTGATCCGGGGGGCGTTGAGGAGCTTCAATGATGCGCTGGTCCGTGGTAGCTTGCCATCATGTTCGAGCATCGCTCCCACCCTTTGATCGGTCGGCGCCAGTTCGTGTTGCGCCAACTGAAGTTCTTGGGAGCCGCCATGATCATCGTGACGGTATCGCTCGCGGTCGGCGTTTGGGGGTACATGCATTTCGCCCACCAAGGCTTCACGGATGCCTTTTTGAATGCTTCGATGATACTTGGTGGCATGGGACCGGTCGACCAACTCACCGATGCGAGCGCCAAGTATTTCGCGTCATTCTACGCTTTGTATAGCGGGATCGCCCTGCTCAGCTCGGTCGCGGTGATACTTGCACCATTGTTACATCGCCTCCAACACGCCTTGCATCTGGAGGATACAACGATAACCGGGGAGTGATCAGCTCCCCTTGTTCGATACCTGCTTATGGATCCGTTCCAGCATATCCATTTGCTTGGCCTGGATATCGAACAAGGTCTTGATCTGTTCTTGCAACAAAAGGTCCACTTTCTGATGCAGGCTGCGGATCTGGAGTTCGGCCTTCAAGTTGATGAGGTAGTCGTTCTCCGCACGCATTCGGTCCTTTTCCTCCTTTCGGTTCTGGCTCATCATGATCACCGGTGCTTGCATTGCCGCTATACATGAAAGCACAAGGTTCATCAGGATGAAGGGGTACGGATCGAACCGCTTCTGGGTCGCAGCGCTCACATTGTAAACGATCCACACCAGCAGGACGGCGAGGAAGATCAGGATGAATGCCCAACTTCCGCCGAACCTGGCGATCTTATCGGACAAGAGCTGCCCCCGAGTAAGCGTTTCGCTTGGTGGGTGGAGCAGGTTGTTGACAAGCAATTCCTCTTCTCGGATCGAGGCTTCCACGATCCCCCGTAACCGGTCCAATTGGTCCTTCTCCGCTTGTAGCAGTGCTTTCTTGCTTGTCGAGGCCATGGCTGATTCAGTTTTCGGTCCGGGAGTCGTTCCACGTGCGATAGTAGGTGGTGATCGAAGGGCGGTCCGACGGTGCATCACGCAGGGCCTCGCATTCCTTCAACGTCGCGTGCAGGTCAGTGGGCAGCCGCTGGTAGAGCTTGGTACCCTCGGTCTTCCATGCGATCATCTCGTCCGATACATCCTTCACCACCCGGGCCGGATTGCCGACGATCACCTTCCGCTTTTCCCAGATGCTGTCCGCGGGCAGGAAGGACAAGGCACCCACGATGCATTCTTCGCCAAGCTCCACATTGTCCATCAGCACGGCATTCATGCCTACCAAGCAGTTCCTGCCGACATGTGCGCCGTGGATGATGGCCCCGTGCCCGATGTGCGCGCTTTCCTCCAACCGTACCGTGACTCCCGGGAACATATGAATGGTGCAATTCTCCTGTACGTTGCAGCCGTCGCTGATGATGATCTCGCCCCAATCGCCACGAATCGCTGCACCTGGCCCGATGTACACGTTCTGACCGATGATGACATTGCCCGTTACCACCGCTTGTGGGTGAACGAAGGCGGAAGGGTGCACGACCGGTCGATAGCCTTGGAATTCGTAGATCATTTCGGACAGGAATGGTCGTAAAGGTCGGAACGCGGCATGGTGTGTCCTTATCGGGTGTTCCTCTTGACCTCGGCCAGAGTTAAGTTTGGGTTAATCTTTAGGGTCACTTGGGTCGGTCGACCCTGAGCACCAGTACTTTCGGGATCCGAAATCGGGACCATGTCACTGGAAAGGATCCTTCAGCTCTTCAAGCCACGAGATCGCGTGTTCTTTTACCACTTCGAGGCATCGGCCGCGAACGTGTTGAAGATGTCCGAGGACCTGATCGCGATAATGAAGACGCTTCCGGGTTCGCAGCGGACGGCCTTGTTGGAGCGATTGGAGATCGCCGAACACGCCAACGATGACCTGACGCACACCATTTTCACTGACCTTGCGCGGAATTTCATCACCCCGATCGACCGGGAGGATATCCATTATTTGGCCACGACATTGGACGATGTCGCCGACTTCATCCTGGCCAGTGCGAAGAATCTCGAGCTGTTCGGGATAAATGAGCCGGACGAGACCTGCAGGGAGTTGGCTCGATTGGTGAACGAGGGCTGTTTGATCGTACAAATAGCGGTGCAGGAATTAAGACGCATGCACAAGGTGGGTAACCACACCGAGTTCGTGGTGCGCATCAATAGCATTGAGAACGAAGCCGACGAGGTCTTCGACCGCGCGATCCAACGATTGTTCGCCCATGAAAAGGATCCGATCCAGCTCATCAAGATGCGGGATACCTACGCCACGCTGGAACTGGCCACTGACAAGTGCGAGGATGTGGGCAATGTGCTCGAATCCATCATGTTGAAATATGCGTGATGCGTAGGACCGAAGTTCCGGTCCATGGTGGTCATGGATCAAATGTGATCAAATGACCCTGTTGATCGTTGTCATCGCGCTGGCCTTGATCTTCGACTATATCAATGGCTTCCATGATGCGGCCAATTCCATTGCGACGATCGTCAGTACGAAGGTGCTGACCCCGTTCCAAGCTGTGATCTGGGCCGCGGCGTTCAACTTCATCGCCTATTTCATCTTCAGCGATCACCATGTGGCCAACACCGTAGCGAAAACGGTGAACGAGGACTTCATCACTTTGAGGGTCGTGCTTGCGGGCCTTTTGGCCGCGATCACATGGAACCTTCTCACATGGTGGTATGGTATCCCAAGCAGTTCTTCACATACCTTGATCGGGGGCTTCGCCGGAGCGGCCTTGGCCGGTGCGAACTTTGATATCGCCAGCATCGATCTCGGTAAGATCGGGGTCATTGCACTCTTCATCTTCTTGGCACCACTGGTCGGCGTGCTGATCTCGGTCTTCATCACATTGGTTACCCTGGTCCAGCGGCTTTGGGTCCGCTTGGGCCTCATTGCGTTGTCTGCTGGGGTCACCTCTGTCTTCATCCTCAAGAACAACGAACTGCGGATCGCCATGGGGGTGTTCGCATTGTTTTTCATGGCCGCCTATGCGTGGGACATGACCCGCACGCCGAGCGCCTTGCGTACCGCGAACCTGTATAAACGTTTGCAATTGTTGAGTTCGGCGGCCTTCAGTATCGGGCATGGCGGTAACGATGCGCAGAAGGTCATGGGTATCATCATGGTCGCTCTGGTGGCGGGCGGTCAGCGCGAAAGCTTGTCGGACATGCCGGCGTGGGTGCCGCTTTCCTGTTACACCGCGATCGGTCTGGGCACCTTGAGCGGCGGTTGGAAGATCGTGAAGACGATGGGCTCCAGGATAACAAAAGTGACACCCTTGGAGGGCGTTTGTGCGGAGAGCGCAGGGGCCATGACCTTGTACATGACGGAACAGATGGGGATACCGGTGAGCACCACGCACACCATTACGGGTGCCATCGTCGGTGTGGGGGTAACGAAGCGGGTCAGTGCCGTGCGTTGGGGGCTCACCTTGCGCTTGTTATGGGCATGGATACTCACCATTCCGGTGAGTGCAGCATTGGCCGCGATCGCTTATTGGGCGTGTGGCCTTTTCGGCATCTGATCCGAGGCCGGTACCGTAGTGCTTGCTACCAGGTCGATAAGCCACCATGTCCATCATCCCTTCGGATAAAGGCTTCACCAGCAACTGTAACCGCTTTCGTGCACGTGGCCCATGGGCCAATTACGCCCGGGTCAGCATGACTTTCCGGGCCGGGACATAAATTTCCATCATGGAAGCATCAACTGGACCTGTAAAGGCATCGCCGGAGTTCCGCGCTGAGGTGCGGAAAGTGCTGTTCGCCATCGTGAAATTCGCCTTGTTCTACCTGCTTTTGATAGTGGGGGCCTTGGTGCTCTTGGTCCTCAGTCTCTACCTCGGCATCGGCCTGATCATGCTTCGCCCTTCGTTCATCACGTTGGCCGCAGGGCTTGGGATCATGTCGGTCGGGGTCATGATCTGCGTGTTCCTGGTGAAGTTCATCTTTTCACGCACGCGGACCGAGGACCCGGTGCGGATCGAGGTGACGGAACGGGATCAACCGGAGCTGATCGTCATGGTCCATGCGATCGCCGATGAAGTACAGGCGCCGCGTCCGAAGCACATCTATTTGATCCCCGACGTGAATGCATCAGTGAGTTACGATAGTACCTTCTGGAGCATGTTCCTGCCGGTCCGTAAGAACTTGCGGATAGGCTTGGGCCTTGTGAACGCGTTGAACGTGTCGGAATTGCGGGCCGTGATCGCGCACGAGTTCGGGCACTTCTCCCAGCGCAGCATGAAGCTGGGCAGTTATGTGTACACGGTGAACCGGACGATCCACGATCTCGTGCAACACCGTGATTCGTGGGATCGAGCCTTGCAAGGCTGGGCCGAGGCCGGTGGCATCTTCGGTTGGTTCGCCCTACCGACCTTCTACATCGTTCGATCGGTCCGCCAAGCATTGGTGTGGGCCTATGGTTGGGTGAACCGGAGCCACATGTCCTTGTCCCGGCAGATGGAATTCCATGCTGATGCGATCGCTGCTTCGGTGGCCGGAGGTGACCATCTGGTGGAGGCCTTGTACAAAGCGGAGTATGCAGGCTTGGCGTGGGATGGAGCGTTGAATGGACTGGGCCACAGTTTCTCCAAGGGGGCGATCGCAACGGACGTGTACGGTATCCATAGCAAGCAAGTGACCTTTCAGCGCTCATTGGGATCGGAGGTGCCGGCCGATCAGGTTCTGGACGACATCCGCCGCGAGCGGATCCAATACCGAGGGCGCTTGGTGATCAAGGACCAGTGGGCCTCGCATCCATCGTTGGAGGAACGTGAGCAGCACGCGTTGAACTTGAGCAAGGGACATACAAGGGATGCTCGATCGTCATGGGTGCTGTTCACCGATGCTGACCGTGTACGCTCGAACATGACCGAGTTGCTGTACAAGAATGCCGGCGAACGACCGAAGGGAACGAAACCCCTCGATCCGGATCGGTATCTCGATGAATTGCGGAGCAATGCCGATCGTTTCGCCTTGCATCCGATCTTCAACAAGTTCTACGAGGGGCGTGTACCGGTGTTGACGCCTTTGGAGAACCTCACCGCGGAACGTTTGGCCCAAGCGGAGGACCCGCGGTCGCTGCTGAAACCGGAGTATTCGGAACGCACAGAGCGCTGGTTGCAAGGCCGATCCGATCTCATGACGATCCAGGCCATCGCTGATGGCGCGATCGATGTGGAATCCTTCGATCTGGACGGACAGAAGTACACGAAGAAAGAAGCCAGCGCATGTGCGGAGCGGATCGCGAAGGAGTTGAACGAAGAAGAAGCGTGGCTGCGGGAATTGGACCTGCGGATCCAGACCGCGAATCTCGCCGCTGCCGAAAGGTCCGGTCACAGTGCAGCGCTACGGGCGGGCATGCAGGCCTTCATCCAATGGAACGAACAGGCCGTCGCGATCACCGGGATCTTCGAGAAGGGCCAAGAGGTCCACGCTCGTTTGGCCTCGAAGGAACGTTTCGAGGAGCATGAGTGGAAGAGCATCGGGCATGATGCGGAACATGTGCAGGTCCTGTTGCTGGGACACCTCCAGAACCACGACCATCGCGAAGCCTTGACCGAAGAGGACCATCAAGAAGAGATACGCGTGTTCGATCGGGTCGCTCGGCATTCCGGCGCACCGTCGACCTTTGAGGTGGAGCACTTCATGGGTGTTCTTCGGGCCATTGCGGTCCTGGAGCAGGCGGTCGCGATCAGGACCCGGGAGGCCCTGAAGCGATTCACCGATGTCCAGCTGGCCTGGTTGGAACCCGCTGCAGTGCCCGGCCATTAACTTCGCCGACATGTCCATCATCCTCTCTGACGCAGGACTTCACAAGCACCTGTATCCGCTCACCTGTACGCGGCCCATCGGCCAGTTGCGCCCGGGGATACTCAGGCTTGGCGAAGGGTGGTATGTCCGCAGTGGGCTGGGCGTGGGGTATCGGACCGAGGCATACCTGCAGGATGCGTTCCCGCTGCCCAAAGAGGTGGCCAACTTCGAAGTGGACGGCAGTTTGTTCCCGAGTGATGAACTGGTCGCGGCCGTGATGGACCTGCGGCCAGGTCAGGTCCTGGTTTCGAAGGGCCGTGCGTTGGCCTTCGGCGCCGAGGGAGAAGGACATCCCGCTTTGGCGGATTGGGAAGCCCCACCGAGCTATCTCCGCTGCGTGGAGTTCAATGGAGAGGTCATCCGCTTCGAACGACCATGGCATTTGTTCCAACATTGTGGACAGGCCATCGCACAGGATTTCGCACTGCTCACCGAAGGTCGGCGCTCCGAACCCTTGAGCGCCTTGAACACCGTGGTCGGGGACCCCGACCTGATCTTCTTGGAGAAAGGAGCGGTCGTTGAAGCATCCATCCTGAACACGAAGAACGGTCCGATCTACATCGGCAAGGATGCTGAGGTGATGGAAGGCTGCATGTTGCGCGGGCCGATCGTGGTCGGCGACCATGCCCAAGTGAAGATGGGCGCCAAGGTCTATGGTCCTTCAGCGTTCGGACCGGAAAGCCGGGTAGGCGGTGAAGTGAGCAACAGCGTGATCCTGGGATACAGCAACAAGGGACACGACGGTTTCCTGGGGAACAGCGTGCTGGGTGAATGGTGCAATCTCGGCGCCGATACGAACACCAGCAATCTGAAGAACACATACGGTGACGTGCAGGTGTACAGCGCCGCTGAACGCCAAGTGGTGAACACGGGGCTCCAGTTCTGTGGCCTGCTGATGGGCGACCATAGTAAGAGCGGGATCAACACCATGTTCAATACCGGAACAGTGGTCGGTGTTTCGGCCAACATATTCGGGAGCGGATTCCCGCCGAAGCACATTCCCGGATTCGCGTGGGGCGGGGCGGAAGGCTTCGATATCCATGACTTGGAACGCGCCTTGACCACTGCGGCAAAAGTGATGGATCGCCGGCACGTCCCATTGACCCTCCTCGACCGGTCCATTCTGCGCCATCTTTTCGAAGCTGAACAGGTGATCGGCGACAAGCCTTGATCATCCTTCCTACACCGGTCGCCTGACCATCTGTCACGGTCGCAAGCTCCGGCACGAAGCTTGACCGGAGCTTCGAGCACTTGTTGAAAACCGCGTCCACGAAGCGATCGGCAGGTGCGATATCTTTGTGACTGACACCTTGGCGATCCTGTCAATGACCGACTTTTTGCACAACAACGACCTGCTTTTCAGTTCCGAGGCCCTCGAGAACGAGACCGAACTCATCCCCTTGATCACCGCGGAGGATGAGGAACTGATGAATGCGGAGACGACCCCTCCGGAACTTCCGATCCTTCCATTGCGCAACACCGTCCTGTTCCCCGGGGTGGTGATCCCGATCACCGTAGGTCGCGATCGCAGCATCCGCCTGATCCAGGATGTGTACAAAGGCAACAAGACCTTGGGTGTTGTGAGCCAGAAGGATGGCGACATCGAAGAACCAAGGGCCGAGGACCTGCATAAGATCGGCACCATCGCAACGATCATTCGCATGTTGCGCATGCCTGACGGAAGCACCACGGCCATCATCCAAGGCAAGAAGCGCTTCGAAGTGCTGGAAATGGTGAAGGTCGATCCCTACTTCACGGCGAAGGTGAAGGAGTTCGAAGAGATCCGCCCGGCGAAGGATGACAAAAGCTTCCACGCCTTGGTAAGCTCGCTCAAGGACCTCGCTGGCGATATCATCAAGCAGAGCCCGCACATCCCGTCCGAGGCGCAGTTCGCATTGAAGAACATCGATAGCCCGAGCTTCTTGGTGAACTTCATCAGCAGCAACATGAACGCCGAGGTGGTCGAGAAGCAAAAGATGCTCGAGGTCGCCGACCTACGCGAGCGCGCTTCGTTGTTGCTCGCTCATTTGACAAAGGAGCTGCAGATGCTCCAGATGAAGAACGAGATCCAGAGCAAGGTCCGCACGGAAGTGGATCGGCAGCAGCGCGAGTACTTCCTGCACCAGCAGATGAAGACCATCCAGGACGAGCTCGGGGGCAATCCCATCGAGCAGGAGATGGAGGAGATGCGGGCGAAAGCGGCCAAGAAGAAATGGTCCGCCAAGGTCGCCGAGGTCTTCGAGAAGGAGCTTTCCAAGTTGCAACGGATGAACCCGGCCGGTGCGGAGTTCAGCGTGCAGCACAACTACGTGCAGCTGTTGTTGGAACTGCCTTGGGGTGAGTACTCCAACGATAAGTTCGACCTGCGCAATGCACAGAAGATCCTCGACCGGGACCACTTCGGTCTGGAGAAAGTGAAAGAACGCATCATCGAGCACCTCGCCGTGTTGAAGCTCAAGGGCGACATGCGCGCGCCCATCATTTGTCTCTACGGCCCCCCGGGTGTCGGTAAGACCAGCTTGGGCAAGAGCATGGCGGAGGCTTTGGGACGCAAGTACGTTCGCATGAGCCTCGGCGGCCTGCACGACGAAAGCGAGATCCGCGGTCATCGGAAGACCTATATCGGAGCCATGCCCGGCCGCTTGATCCAAAGTCTGAAGAAGGCCGGGACCAGCAACCCGCTGTTCGTGCTTGACGAGATCGACAAGGTGGGCAAGGACTTCCACGGCGACCCCGCAAGCGCACTGCTCGAGGTGCTCGATCCCGAACAGAACAATGCCTTCCACGACAACTATGTGGAGATCGACTATGACCTGAGCCGCGTGATGTTCGTTGCGACGGCGAACAACATCTCCGCGATCCATCCTGCGCTGCGGGATCGCATGGAGATCATCGAAGTGAACGGCTACACACAGGAAGAGAAGTTGGAGATCGCCATCCGCCACTTGCTACCGAAGCAGTTCTCGGAGAACGGGATCAGGCCGAAGCAATTGAAATTGGGTGCGGGATTGCTCGAAGCGATCATCGATCAGTACACCGATGAGAGCGGTGTACGGACCTTGGAGAAGCGCATCGCGAAACTCGTCCGCTACCGGGCCAAACAGATCGCACTGAAGCAGAAACATGCCGTCACGATCACCGTGGACGACATGGTGAAGATCTACGGCCCCAGCCACGCTAGGGACAAGTACCAAGGGAACGACGTGGCCGGTGTGGTAACCGGCTTGGCATGGACACCCACGGGCGGGGATATCCTCTTCATCGAGACCAGTATCACCAAAGGCGAAGGCAAGCTCACCTTGACCGGTAACCTCGGTGACGTGATGAAGGAAAGCGCCATCATCGCGTTGGAGTACCTGAAGGCGCACAGCGAGATCATCGGGTTGGATCCGGACGTGTTCAAACGGTGGAACGTGCACGTTCACGTTCCCGAAGGAGCCACACCGAAGGACGGACCGAGCGCGGGCATCACCATGCTCACCAGCATCGCAAGTGCTTTTACCCAACAGAAGGTGCGGAAGTTCGTGGCGATGACGGGCGAGATCACCTTGCGCGGTCGGGTATTGCCAGTGGGCGGCGTGAAGGAAAAGATCCTTGCTGCCAAGCGTGCAGGGATCAAGGAGATCATCCTCAGCGGCGACAACCGCAAGGACATAGAGGACATCGATGCGCGCTACACCAAAGGCATGCGCTTCACGTACGTAACCGAAATGATCGAGGTGGTGAAGCACGCTTTGTTGAAAGAGAAAGTGGAGAACGCGCTGAAGGTGGCGTGACCTTCTCGGTACCACCTGTTCACGAGCAGGGTCGATACGTTCAACACGGACGCTGCGAAATCACTTACTTCGGTAGCTCAATCGTCGCCCCATGATCCGATCCCTGTTCCTTCCTTTAATGCTCTCTTCCACTGCCCTTTTTGCGCAGATCAACATGCCGGCCACTACATGGGTCGATGTGCAGGAGTTGAAGGCATTGGCGGCGAGGTATCATGATGCCGGCAAATTGACCGAGGAGACGCAAGGTCGTTTCCCAACGGCATTGATCCACGGGAAGTGCATGGTCGGATTCCTGGGCAAGGCGAACGGGACCTTCAGCAGCATAGCGGGTGATGCGGTGATGCAGGGGGCCAGGAAAGGGAACATTGTTTCCTTCCGGGTGGATGCCTACCAGCTTGATGCATTGCAAGGGATCTCGGGTCTGGAATATGTGGAGCTTGCAGGCAAGGCCAAGCCTACGCTGGACAAGGTGATCTGGTCCATCCGTGCGGACAGCGTGCACGCAGGCTACAACCTTCCACAGCCATATACGGGCAAGGACGTACTGATCGGCATCACGGACTGGGGATTCGATTACACGCATCCGATGTTCTACGACACCACCCTGACGGAAACGCGGGTGCGTGCCGCGTGGGACCAATACCGACAGGCAGGACCAGCTCCCGCGGATTTCGGTTATGGAACGGAGCTGAGCACCCCGGAAGCCTTGCTTGCAACTCAGGCGGATACGGCCAACATCTACAGCTTCGCAACGCACGGTTCGCACGTGGCCGGTATAGCAGGAGGGAGCGGAGCCGGCACGGTCTATCGCGGTGTCGCCTTCGAAGCGCAGTACCTCTTTTGCACCTTCCTCGTTGATGCTGCTGCAGTGCTCGATGCGTTCACATGGATGCAGCAAGTGGCCGCCGCGGATGACAAGCGCTTGGTGGTGAACATGAGCTGGGGATTGCATTGGATCGGTACACTGGACGGCAATTCGCTCATCAGCCAGGCCATCGATCAATTCTCCGAAGAGGGCGTGGTCTTCGTGAACTCAGGCGGTAACAACGGCGACGTTTCCTTCCACATCAAGAAAGAATTCGAAGGTGACACGATCACCACGCGTGTCCAATTCTATCCCTATTCCGCGCATCCGAGCATGTGGGGCCAGAGCCTGAGCATGTGGGGAGCACCCGGCGAGGAGTTCTCCGCCACCTTCGTCGTGGCGAACAGTTCCAATCAGACCTTGCTCGAAGCACCTTGGTACAACAGCGCCACGCAGGCCACCTACCTCGACTCGATGCTGGTGCTCGGGAACGATACGATCCTCTTCAACCTGACAGCGGAGGCCGCACATCCGCAGAACGGTCGCCCCCATTTCCGGCTCCGCATATCCAACCCCCACACGCAATACCGGATCAATCTCAAGGCGACCGCGGCGAGTGGTATCGTCCATTTCTGGAACGTCACCGAGTTGTCCAATGATGTCGGGAATTGGGGCCAATCCTTCAGCGCCGGGCCATTGGGGTTCACCGCTGGGGATCGGTCCTATGGGATCGGTGAACCGGCATGCACAGAAAGCGTGATCACGGTGGCCGCGCACAGTTCGGATTACCTGACCGGTGGTGGTTCGCCCGCCGGAGGACCTATCGCCAACTTCTCTTCGTACGGGCCTACCATGGATGACCGCATCAAACCGGACATTGCGGCACCAGGGGTCAGCGTCGGATCGTCGATCAGTTCGTTCACGGACAATTCGTATACCACCTTGACCACCGTCGATTTCGAAGGCCGGACCTATCCCTTTGCCCGATTCTCCGGCACCAGCATGTCCGGTCCGGCGGTCACTGGTGTGGTAGCGCTCATGCTCGAGGCGGACCCCACGCTCACACCGGCCGAGGTCAAGGAGATCATCAAGCTTACTGCACGCACCGACAACCATACGGGTGTGATCCCGCCCGGTGGGAGCACCCGTTGGGGCATGGGGAAGGTGAACGCCTACCGCGCCGTCATGCAGGTGCTGGGCACGGTCGGGGTGGATGAGGTCCTCGGATCGGAGGTCCAGCTTTGGCCGAATCCGACGACCGGTGAGTTGAACGTGATGCCGCTGTTCGACGGAGTTGTTCGGTTGATCATAACGGATGTTTCGGGTCGTGTTGTTCATGCATCGACCGAGGGCGGAAGCGGTGTCATCACGCTGAATGCCAAGGAATGGAATGCGGGCATGTACCACATCCGTATGGAGCAGGAGGGGCATGTCGCCATGGCCAAGTTCATCAAACAATGATCGGGCCTCGGACAGGTGGCATCGGGTCATGAATGAACGGGGTCCGCGACTTGAACACGTATACGTTAATGCCACGAACTTCGGGTCGGAACAACGCAGTGTATGGATCCGCGTGAGCTTTCCATAGCCGACTTCACCTATGCGTTGCCCGAAGCGCGCATCGCTCAACAGCCGATGGCGGACCGGGACGGATCTCGGCTCTTGGTTTACCGCGATGGTTCCATACACGATCGGCAATTCACCGAACTCCCCTCGGTGCTGCCGGAAGGCGCGCTCCTGATCCTCAACAACACACGGGTGGTCAACGCCCGCGTGGTATTGCATCGCACCACCGGTGCACGGATCGAAGTGCTTTGTTTGGAACCGTGGGACGGAAAACCGGTGGAGCAGGCGTTCGCGGAACGCGGCCGGAGCGAGTGGCATGGTTTCGTCGGCAATGCCAAGCGTTGGAAGGAGGGTGAGGTGTTGGAGTTGAAGGCGAACGAATTGGTGCTTTGCGCCGAGCGCAACGGACCGGAGCGGATCGCATTTTCGTGGTCCCCGGAAGCATTCACGTTCGCGGAGGTGCTGGAGAAAGCCGGGCATGTACCGCTACCGCCGTACATGAAGCGCCCGGATGCGGAAGCGGACAAGGAGCGCTACAACACGGTGTTCGCAAGGCATGAAGGATCGGTCGCTGCGCCGACGGCAAGCCTTCATTTCACGCCGGCAGTTCTGAACGAGATCCGGTCTCGCGGGGTCACCACCGCCGAACTTACGCTGCACGTTGGTGCGGGCACCTTCCTTCCGGTCAAGAGTGATCGCATGGCCGAACATGCCATGCACAGGGAACAGCTCCGCATCCCCTTATCCGCATTGGAGCGCCTCGCGGATCAACTGGGCACCGGCGCTGTGATACCTGTCGGCACCACGGCGCTGCGGTCCTTGGAGAGCATTTACTGGCATGGCGTGAAGCTTCTCAATGGGGAAGAGGCAGCGCAAATGGATATCGGACAATGGGAGCCTTATGGTCACGCAGCGGGATCCTTGCCGACACCGGCGGAGGCCTTGCAAGCGGTGATCGATCGAGTGCGTCAGGATCCGGAGCATCGCCTGATCGGAAGCACGGGCATCCTTATCGCACCGGGATACACCTTCCGGTTCGCGGATGCGCTGGTCACCAACTTCCATCAGCCGAACAGCACCTTGCTCTTATTGGTCGCGGCCTTCGTAGGACCTGCCTGGCGATCGATATATGCGCACGCTTTGGCGAACGACTATCGCTTCCTCAGTTACGGCGATGCCTCTTTGCTCTTCCGCTCGTAATGATCAGAGGTCGGGTTCGTACCCGTTGGCGGCCAGGATCAGCATAACGATGGAGAACAGGATGGCGGCGATGGCAAGGCCCTTCCCTTTGCGCTTGTGCTTCATCCCCATCCACAGGCCCACCAGGCCGGTGATGAACGCGAATCCGAGGAGGTAGTACACCAATCCGATGAAACCCGAAGCAGCGAAGATCGCCGCGGTCAGTACCATGAATATCCCTGCGATGATCGCCATCCGTTCCCAGGGTCGCCAATCGAGATCGTCCGAAGTTGGAGGTCTCGCGGCGTTGGACGTCGGGTCTTCGACCTTCGGATGGAATTCATCGGGAACCGCGATCCGCTCGCTGGGACCGGTTGGGGCAGGAGCAACGAACACTTCAGGTCCGCTGGATGCGCTCAACAGTGCCGCCGGATCGAACCGGACCTCCGGCAAGCTTTGTACCGGCGACATGACATCCATCGGAACGGAACGGTCGGCTTTTTCAGCGGTCTTGATCGTTCCGTGCTTTGCGGAACCACGGAGCTCCATGTTCCAGCCGGAGCGGTACTTCCTTTTCTGTATCGGGCCCCGGCCCACCACATCCTGCGATGGGGAACAAGCCGTCCACAGCAAGACAATGAGCAAGAGTATTAGGGGAAATGAACGCTGCACGGGCGGAAAGGTATCCCGAGCATTCGTTCCCGCATAATACCCACCGTTATCTTGCGTTCCCATCACGCAAGTGACACACATGTATCCACGGCTACGTCCACTCTTCATCCTGTTCCTGGTTTTCGCATCGTTACCGGCCGTGGCCCAGCTCGGTGGTCAAACCTCTTTCAGGCTCCTCGATATCCCAAGTTCCGCGCGGGCTTCGGCACTTGGCGGGAACTATATCGCGGTGAAGGACGCGGATCTCAACTTGGGCATTTTCAACCCCGGTCTGCTGAACAAGGACATGGACCGACAGTTGGCGCTGAGCTACCTGCCGTACATGGATGGCGTCTCCATCGGATACGTGTCCTATGGCCATCATCTGGACAGCTCCGGGATCACCCTGAGCGGAACCATGCAGTACGTGGACTACGGTACCATGACACGGCGGGATGAATTGGGCAATGAGATGGGCGAGTTCAAGCCTGGTGAGTATGTGATCCAGGCCGGTGCAGGTATCCCGATCGACAGCTTGTTCAGTGTCGGGGCCAACGTAAAGATGATCCTCAGCAGTTTGGAGTCGTACAACTCAACGGCCTTTGCGTTGGATATCGGCGGGGTGTTCTCCAAGCCCTCCAAGGGGATCACGGTAGCGGCCATGTTACGGAACATGGGTACGCAGACATCCACCTTCACGGAAGAACGCGAGAAGCTTCCTTTCCAGGTCCAGGTGGGCGTGACCTACAAGTTCAAGCATGCGCCTTTCCGGCTGGGTTTGATGATCGAGCAGTTGCAGCAGTGGGACCTGACCTATGACGACCCGAACGCTACGGTCGAGATCGATCCCTCCACCGGTGAGGTCATCGAGGAGAAGGTCACGACCTTCGACAAGACCATCCTGCATCTGGTGCCGAGTGCCGAGATCCTGCTGAGCCAGAACTTCATGCTGCGCTTGGGCTACAATTTCCGGACGCGGCAGGAAATGGCCATCGCTGAGAAGCCGGCGATCACCGGCTTGAGTTTCGGGCTAGGCCTGAAGGTGAGCCGCTTCCACATCAGTTACGGCTATTCGCAGATCCACTTGGCGGGCATTTCGAACACCATCACCGTGGGTGTCCGGTTCGCCGATTTCAAGCGGGTCCAAAGCTGAGGACCGGGTCGTTCCATTGTCATGTCGGTACAGCGCAGGCCCGGGGCAGGTCGTAGCTTTTACCTTGGCGGCTCCATTCCGGTCCTGTGAAACGCATCACCATCGCCATCGACGGGTTCAGTAGCTGCGGTAAGAGCACGCTGGCCAAGCAGTTGGCGCATCACCTGCATTACACCTATATCGACAGCGGTGCCATGTACCGGGCCATCGCGCTGTACGTGATCGAGAACGGGTTGGTCGTGGAAGGTGTATTGAACAAGGTGGCCTTGTTGCGCGTGCTGGGGCACATCCACATCGGCTTCAAGCATGATGACGCCACCCAACGCAGCGAGACCTGGTTGGACGGCCGCAACGTGGAACACCGCATTCGCGAAATGGACGTGAGCCACCACGTCACCCTGGTCAGTCCGATCCCCGAGGTCCGGGCCAAGCTCGTCCAACTCCAACAGGAAATGGGACAGGGCGGCGGTGTGGTCATGGATGGTCGCGATATCGGGACCGTGGTATTCCCCAACGCCGAGTGAAATTCTTCATGACCGCCAGCCCGGAGATCCGTGCACAGCGGCGTTACCTGGAACTGAAAGGGCGCGGCGCCGAGATCACGCTCGAAGAGGTCACCGCGAACATCGAACGCAGGGACGAGGACGACACCACCCGTGCCGCCGATCCCTTGACCCAGGCGCCCGATGCCTTCGTGATCGATAGCACCCACCTCACCTCATCGGAGCAGTTCGATCTGGCCTTGGGCGAAGTGGTGCGCGCGATCGGGGTGGTGACGGAAGCGTGAGCCGTGATTCCCAGCGTGACCCGGCATCGTAATGGTCATGTCCTCACTGTCAATTCGTCCATCACCTCCACCGGGTCCTTCACCCCATCCACCATCCCCAATACCTTCAGCATCACGCGGTCCAACAGGGTATCCGGGCAGCTCGCGCCGCTGGTGAGGATGATCGTTAGCGGCCTTTTCGATGGAAGCCAATTCGAGGAGCGTTCCAGCTTGTGCAGCGGGTAGTTGTAATGCTCGATCTCCGTGGCGCTGAGCAGTTCCTTTTCCCCGTTGATGAAATAGGTCGGGAACTTCTGCTCCAGAAGTTCAACGAGGTGGCTGGTGTTGCTGCTGTTGTAGCCGCCCACCACCAGCGCCAGATCGGCATCGGCCTTCAACAATTCGTTGGTGGCGTCCTGGTTGTCGTTGGTGGCGTAGCAGAGGGTGTCGCGCGTGTCGGCGAAGTGGGCTTTCAGGTCCGCTTCACCGTACTTCTTCAGCATCACCTGCTTCAAGTGGTCGGCGATGGCCTGGGTCTCGGTGGCCAACATGGTGGTCTGGTTCACCACGCCGATGCGCTGGAGGTGCTTTTCCGGATCGAATCCCGGTGTGCAACGGGTGCCGAACAGTTCCGAAAAGCGGGGAAGCGGCAATTCACCAAGGATGATGCGGCCCAGTTCCTCGGTCTCCGTCATGTCCTTCACGATCACCGCCGGAGCACCTTTGGCGGTATGGCTGAAGGTGGCCCGCGTTTCCTCGTGCGCGGCCTTGCCATGGATCACCACGGTGTGTTCCTTCTCCCCGAGCTGCGCACTCCGTTTCCACACCTTCTCCACGAAGGGGCAAGTGGTGTTGTGCTTCAGCGGATCGATGCCGATCGCCTTCAACCGGTCCTCCGTTTCCAAGGTGGTCCCGAAGGCAGGGATGATCACGATGTCGTCCTTGGTGATCTCGCTCCAGTCCATCAGCATTTCGCCATGCGTGTCCTGAATGAAACGCAGACCGTGGCTCTCGAGATCGGCGTTCACCTCGGGGTTATGGATCATCTGGCTCAAGAGGAAGATCCGTTTGCCCGGATTCTCCTCCAAGGCCTTGTAACTGATCTCGATGGCATTCTCCACCCCGTAACAGAAGCCAAAGTGCCGGGCGAACACGAAGCGCACAGCGCCGAGGTCCAGCAGGGTGGGGCTCAGGTCCTTCTTCTTGGGGTCCTGCGCCTTGCGGAAGGCCTTCAATCGCCCGATCAGATCGCTGCGGTAGTGGCTGGGGATGGAAAAACTGCGCATTCGTTCGGTTCTGGGAACTGGTCAAGCGTTGACAGGTGGTGGTGTTGGCACTCCCTCAACGATCGAAGGAGCGCAAAGTTAGCCCTGCTACCCGGGCGGGTGCGGGGCCAGTGGCACCTTGGGCAACCATAACCGTTGGAACACCATCTTTGTTCCAATGGTTACGAAGTGCTTTAGAGGGACCGGTCCCATCGCGATCGGCATCACCGCCGTGTTGTTCGCAACGACGGTCCGCGCCCAAGAATGCTCCTTTACCTTGGGGGAGGATACCTTGTTGTGTGCAGGACAGAATGTGCTTCTTGCAGGCCCGAGCGACGCACTATCCATCGTTTGGCAGAACGGATGGGCGGTGCAATACCTGACAGCGGATACGACAGGTGTGTACTGGTGTACCGCTTCCTTCCCGGTCCCTGGTGAGGACCTTGTGGTGAACGGGAACTTCGACCAAGGCACTACCGGTTTCACGACTGACCTGCAGGTCGGTACGGGTGGCACGTGGGGGCCATTGAGCCTGGAAGGGACCTATGGTGTTACGACGAACCCGAATCTGCTGCATTCCAACTTTTCATCGTGTGGTGATCACACCGGTGGAGGATCCATGTTGCTGGCAAATGGATCGGCGGTACCCGGCGAGAACGTGTGGTGCCAGACGATCGCAGTGCAGCCCAATACGACCTATGCGTTCTCGGCTTGGCTCATGTCCGCCAGTCCGACCAATCCAGCGGTCATGACCTTTTCCGTCAATGGCGTCAGTTTGGGCGGGAATCTGTTGGCGCGTCCGGTCACGTGCATTTGGGATGAATTCTACGCTTTGTGGAACTCGGGGTCGGCGACCACGGCCAACATCTGCATCGTGAACCAGAACATTACTCAAAGCGGCAACGATTTCGCTCTTGACGATATCGCCTTTTCCCCGCTGTGCAGCTACACCGATTCGATATCCGTCACAGTGCTTCCCGAAGCGCCTCAAGTGGTCGTGGAAGCGGTAGGCCCGATCTGTCCAGGGGCCACGGCCCAGCTAAGCGCTGAACTCGTGCCGGCGAACTGGCCGCTCAATGACCTGAGCTACGCATGGAGCAATGGCGCATCGACCCCACAGACCACGGTCAACGCGCCGGGTATCTATGATGTATCCGTGACCGGCCGGTGTGTGGATACCCAAACCACCGTGGAAGTGGAAGAGGACGTTTGCCTGACCACCCTCACGATGCCCAATGTCTTCTCTCCGAACGGCGATGGCTCCAATGACTCGTTCGGACCGATCGTGGACGGCGAGCCCTTGAACTTTGAAATGGAGATCCGGAACCGCTGGGGGCAAGTTGTATATCGCACTAGCCAAGTGCAGGCGAAATGGTCCGGTCGGGCGGGCGGGGAGGTGGTGCCCGATGGTACCTACTATTGGAACGTGAAGTACACTGAACGTCAAGCGAATGGAAGCCTTGTTCAGCGGGATCTTTCCGGGCACCTGATGTTGCTCGGCTCCCGTTAGGAGCGGCGCGTCGGGTCCGATCGCCAATTTCCTGCGGCAGGAGCGCCGTAATTTTCTGGGAATCAGAAAATAACTACTTTTGCGGCCCTTTTGGGAAGCTCACACAGGGGTGTGGTGGGCCAACTCAACGAACCCTTCCGGTCAACACCCCCGCGGGCCGGGATACAAGTAGTAGCATATGTCAACAGTAGAGAACAACAAGGTCACCTTCCTCGAACCGCCTGCGGATTTCGATTGGGCAGCGTTGGAAGAGGATAAGAAGGTCACGGTCACCGAGGCCCGGACCAACATGGAGAAGGCCTATGAGGACACCCTCAGCAGCATCTCCGAGAAGGAGGTGCTCATGGGTACCGTGGTGGCCATGAACAAGAAGGAGGTGGTGATCAACATCGGATACAAGTCCGAAGGTGTTGTTCCCATCAGCGAGTTCCGCTACAAGCCCGATCTCGCGATCGGTGACAAGGTGGAGGTCTATATCGAAAAGCAGGAGGACAAGGGCGGTCAAATGGTGGTGAGCCACAAGACCGCGCGTGTGCACAATGCATGGGGCAAGGTGAACAATGCCATGGAGACCAACGAGATCATCACGGGTCACGTGAAGCGCCGCACCAAGGGCGGTCTCATCGTGGACGTGTTCGGTATCGAGGCATTCTTGCCAGGCAGCCAGATCGACGTGAAGCCGATCCGCGACTACCATCAATACGTCGGCAAGAACATGGAGTTCAAGGTTGTGAAGATCAACCAGGAGTTCAAGAACGTGGTGGTCTCGCACAAGGCCCCGATCGAAGCGGAACTGGAAGCTCAGAAGAAGCAGATCATCGGCGGCTTGGAGAAGGGCCAGGTGTTGAGGGTACTGTCAAGAACATCACCAGCTACGGCGTGTTCGTGGACCTGGGCGGTGTCGACGGTCCGATCCACATCACCGACCTGAGCTACGGCCGTAAGCCATCCGGAAGAGGTGGTGAAACTGGACGAGAAGATCAACGTCGCGATCCTGGATTTCGACGACGAGAAGAAGCGCATCGCCCTCGGCTTGAAGCAGCTTCAGCCGCACCCATGGATGCATTGAGCCCGGACTTGAATGCTGGCGACAAAGTGACCGGCAAGGTCATGGCGAATCACCGACTACGGCGCGTTCGTGGAAGTGGCCTCTGGCGTGGAAGGTCTCTGCACGTGAGCGAGATGAGCTGGAGCCAGCACCTGCGCAGCCCGAAGGAATTCCTGAAGGAAGGTCAGGAGATCGAGTGCTCGGTGTTGAACATCGACCGCGAAGAGCGCAAGATGAGCCTGGGCATGAAGCAGCTCGCCGCCGATCCTTGGGCCGATATCGAATTCAAGTACCCGGTGCGCAGCAAGCACACCGCCAAGGTCCGCAACTTCACCCACTTCGGCATCTTCGCCGAACTGGAGGAAGGCGTCGATGGTCTCGATCCACATCAGCGACCTCGAGCTGGACCAAGCGCATCAAGCACCCGAGCGTGAGTTCTGCAACGTGGGTGACGATATCGAAGTGATGGTGCTCGAAGTGGACAAGGAGAACCGTCGCCTGAGCCTCGGCCACAAGCAGGTGGAAGAGAACCCATGGGAAGTGTTCTCCGGTGTGTTCACCGTGGCAGCACCCACGAGGGCACGATCACCGGTCGCAACGGTCAGAACTTCATCGTGAGCTTGCCTTACGGTGTGGAAGGCACCGTGAGCGCCAAAGCGCTGAAGAAGGCCGATGGCAGCAAAGCCGACGTGGAGGAGAAGCTACCGTTCGTGGTGCTCGAGTTCAACGGCGAAGCCCGCCGCATCGTGCTGAGCCACACTCGCACCTTCGAAGAGGGTGAGGACGTGCTCGAAGCACCGACCAGCAAGCGCGACCACGCAAGGAAGGTGGTTCGTCCGCATCGGTGAAGAGCGTGAACGAGAAGGTGGAGAAGAGCACCCTTGGGGACCTCAGCGTGCTGGGCGATCTCAAGAGCGCCATGGAAAGCAAGGAGCGTTCAGGCAAGACGAGCAAGAAGAAGTTCGTTGAAGAGGACGACGACGAGGACGAGGAGTAGCTCCCGTCACAACACTGACGAAGCCTGGTCCCGCCAAGCGGTGACCGGGCTTCGGCGTTGTAGGACCCTGCTCCGGTGCACTTCGGTCATCCGCGCACCGTGCCCGTCGCTCGCCGGTCCTATCTTCGTCCGCGATGCAGCCGGTCACCATTCTTGGCACCAAGGCCTTCGGGCTTACCGTGGAAGGCTGTGTTACCAATCGATCGAGGAGCACGGCGACCTGAAAGGGGTGGCCTTGATCGGCCTGCAACCGCGCGGATCCTGCTCGCTCGCCGCCTCCGTCAGGAGTTGAAGCGCATCCGGAAAGGAGGTCTTGGAGTATGAGGAGCTCGACATCACCTTCCACCGCGATGATTTCCGGCATCGCGCCACACCACCAGCGCCCAGTGCCACCCAGCTCGACTTCACCTTGGACGACCGCAAGGTGGTGCTCGTGGACGATGTGCTCTACACCGGGCGTACCATCCGCCGGCCTCGACGCCTTGCTTGCCTTCGGCAGGCCGGCAGAGGTGGAGCTATTGGTCCCGATCGATCGTCGCTTCAGCCGCGAGCTCCATCCAGCCGGATTATGTGGGCAAGTGGGTGGACAGTATCGGGGACCAGCGCGTGACCGTGGAATGGGCCGAGAGCGATGGTCAGGACCGCGTCCTGTTGTTCTCGATGGACCACGATGGCCGCGGCATAGCGGACGTAGCACAAGGCACATCAGCCGACCGATGAGCGATCAACTGAGCACCGAACACCTGTTGGGATCAAGGACCTCACCACGGAGGATATCGAACTCATCTTCCGCACCGCGGATGGCTTCAAAGAGGTGTTGAACCGCTCCATCAAAAAGGTCCCTTCGCTGCGGGACATCACCGTTGCGAACCTTTTCTTCGAGAGCAGCACACGTACCCGGGTCAGTTTCGAACTGGCCGAGAAACGTTTGAGCGCCGACGTGGTCAACTTCAGCGCCAGCGGTAGCAGCGTGAGCAAAGGGGAGACCCTGGTCGATACCGTGAACAACATCCTGGCCATGACATGGTGGTGATGCGGCATCCGGACCCGGAGCGGCCGTGTTCCTGAGCCGCCATGTGAAGGCCAACATCATCAACGCAGGTGACGGCACCCACGAGCATCCTACACAGGCGCTATTGGATGCGTACAGTATCCGCGAGAAGCTGGGCAAGGTGAAGGGTGTGAAGGTGCTGATCGTGGGTGATGTCCTTCACAGCCGAGTGGCGCTCAGCAACATCTTCTGTCTGCAAAAGCTCGGTGCCGAGGTCATGCTCAGCGGACCGTCCACCCTGATGCCGAAACACATCGAAAGCCTCGGGGTGAAGGTGGAGCACGACCTGGACAAGGCCATGCGCTGGTGCGATGTCGCGAACATGCTGCGGATACAGATGGAACGGCAGGGTGGCGACGGAGTGGCCAATTTTCCCGGATTACGGGAATACGCCATGCGCTACGGTCTGGACCTCGAGCGCTTCAAGAAGCTGGGAAAGGAGATCGTGATCATGCATCCGGGCCCGATCAACCGGGGGGTGGAGGTCACCAGCGAGGTGGCTGACCATGCCAATAGCATCATTCTGGACCAAGTGGAGAACGGTGTGGCCATCCGCATGGCGGTGCTGTACCTGCTCGCAGCGCGTATCCCACGAGCGGTTGTTTGAAAGTCCGACCGCCCCCTCCACGGTGTGGGCATGTTGGCTGTGACTATATTTGACGGGATACCCATAGACCATGAACTTCACCATTGAGGACAAAGGCCGGTACACGCTCGTGACCAGCAACGTGGATAAGTTGGACACCACCTGTGCACCCGAGCTCAAGAGCGAGTTGGTGTACCTGAACAAGACCAACGTGCGCAACGTCATCATCGACCTGTCCGCCACGAGGTACTGCGATTCATCGGGCCTGAGCGCCTTGCTCGTAGCCAACAGGCTCTGCAAGAGCGTGAACGGCACCTTGGTGGTCTGTGGATTGCAGGAGCCGGTACAGAAGTTGGTGCAGATCTCCCAGTTGGAGAGCGTGCTTTCCATCACACCCACAGCTGCCGAAGCAGTGGACCTGCTGTACATGGAAGAGATCGAGAAGGACGTGAACAAGCAATAGGCCCAGTATGAAAAGAACCCTACTCCTGCTCGTGCTGGTCGCCTCCTACGGAGCTGCTAGCGCACAATGCACCCCCAATCCGCTGTATACGGATAGTGTGTTCGGCGTTTGGCCGGATACCACGACGGATTTCCGTTCCGGGATCATCAATCAATTCTACTCGGACACACTGAACATGCTCATTCCTTTGAGCGCGACGGATATTTCCGAGGACTATCCGGATATCCAGATCGACAGCATTCAGCTGGTAAGTCTTTCCGGCTTGCCTCCGGGCTTGACCATCGCTTGCAACTCCCAGACCCCGGCAGCTTGCTCCTACCTTCCTCAGCAATTGGGCTGTGGCTTGATCGAAGGCACGCCAACAGCGACCGGCACCTTCGATATCAATATCAACGTGCTGGCCTGGTTCACCTTCTTCGGTCCGCAATCCTTGCCACAGGAGTTCACGGGCTATTCGATCACGATCACGGACAGCAATGTCGGTTTGTCGAGCACCCCTGCTCAGGCGCTCAGCAATGTCCGTAGTGTGCCGAATCCCTTCTCATCCCGGACGAACATCGAATTCGGCTTGTCCACTGCGGGCCCGGTCCAGGTCAGGGTCTACAACATGGTGGGTGAGGAGGTCTGGATGCATCGAATGGATGGGAAGCTCGGGCAGAACAAGGTTCCCTTCGAGGGAGGCGATCTGCCAGCAGGGGTGTACCTGTACAAGGTCGAATCCGGCAGCGGTACGTTCACCGGCCGTATGGCATTGCAGCGCTGATGATCGTTCACTGAAAATGACGAACCGAAGGCCCCGCGAACCGGGGCCTTCTTCGTTCACACCATGGATCGCGGGCCATTCACCTTGACCACCTTGGGCACCGGAGCGGCACTTCCGGCAAGGGGACGTTACCCGACGGCCCAGGTGCTCGATGTGCATGGCAGCTTGCATTTGATCGACTGCGGCGAGGGTACGCAGGAACGGATCAGGGCCGAAGGGATCAACTTCCAGCGGATCGGCCATATCCACATCAGCCACATGCATGGCGATCACTACTTGGGCTTGATGGGCTTGATCAGTTCCATGCACCTCATGGGCAGGCAGAAGGAATTGCACGTACATGGTCCACAGGTCTTGAAGGAGGTGATCGATGTCCAATTGCGCGCCTCGGGGACTTATCTGCGCTATCCGCTCCACTTCCACGCTCTTCCTCACGTGAGTGGACACGTGGTGCATAGCGATGAACACCTTACTGTGACCACCTTGGCACTTCGCCATCGCTTGCCGTGCACGGGGTTCTTTTTCCGCGAATCGGTCGGTCAGCGAAAACTGCGTAGGGAGATGCTACATCTGATCCCGCAGTTCAAGCGCAACGCGATCAAGGCAGGAGAGGATCTGGTGTTCCCTGATGGCAAGGTCATTGCGAACGCGGATCTGACCTTGGAGCCTGACCCACCGCGCAGTTACGCCTACTGTTCGGACACGGTCTACGAGCCAGCGCTGGTCCCTTTCCTGCACGGTGTCGACCTCTTGTACCACGAGGCCACCTTCACGCAGGCCATGCGGCTCACGGGCCAAGGAAACGTACCACAGCACAGCGTCCGATGCGGTCAAGATCGCTGCAGCGGCCGAGGTGGGCCATTTGCTTCTCGGTCACTTCAGTTCCCGTACAAGAATGCCGAAAATACTGGTGGATGAAGCGCTCCCATCTTTCCCCGGACCAGCTTGAGCACGGAGGGCGGGAACTTACTCGGTGCGAACAATCGATCGGTGGACGATCCGATTTGGGTGAAGGGGGGTGCGCGGATAGCTTTGTGCCTTATTGAGAATAATTCAAACAAGGAATGATCGTCCGCACGCTTATCGTCGATCACAGCGAACTGTCCTCGATCGGGCTACGTTCCGTGCTGGCCGACGCACCCCGTATCGAATTGGTCGGCGCTCGGAGACAGTGTCGCCATGAGGCCAATCGTTCGCCATCGCCCGCATGTGGTGCTACTTGACCACACGGCGGAAGGCTTCGGGCAGTGGCGATCCGCGATGGTCTGAAGCTTTCGAGGGCCTGTCGCTTCGTCTCGATCACGCCAGCCGAGCACCGCCACCTTGATGGCCGCCGTACGTGCCGGTGTGACCAGTTACATCCGAAAGGACTGCGACGTGCAGGAGATCATCGATGCGGTGGTGCAGACGGCCGATGGTAGCAAGTTCTACTGCGGAAAGGTGTTGGAGGTGCTTCGTCGCGCTTCGGTGGATGTGGAACAATTCCTTCTTGAGCCGCTGTCATGTGCGCCGATCGCCTTGAGCGAGAGGGAGTGCGAGGTGGTGACCCTGATCGCCGAGGGCAAGTCCTACACGCGCATCGCGGATGAATTGAATTTGAGTTCGCACACTGTGATCGCCCATCGGCGCAACATCATGCAGAAACTGGGTGTGAACAACACCGCTGCTGTCGTGCTGTACGCTGTCAGGAACGGCTTCGTCAGCCCGAACAAGTTCCTGTTCGACCAGCGAGCCTGAGCGACCGGTCGACCTATCTTTCGACTTTACATGCAGCAGGTCATCGGCGAGATCGGAGGCTCATCCTCCCGTTGGGCTTGGCTCCGCGCTGATGGTAGCGTTACCACCTGGCCGACCAAAGGAGAACGCTTCCCCGGGTACAACCCGATGAGCGGTGATGGTCTGGCCTTCACCGAAGCGGTCAAAGCACTGCTCGAGGAGCGTGGACAAGAAGCCTTGGCCGCGGAAGAAGTGCATGTCTATGGCGCCGGTTGTGGTGTTGAGTTGCGTCGGGCGCGCATGGAACAAGCCATTCGCACGATCTGGCCAAAGGCGAAAGTGGATGTCTCCTCCGACCTTACCGGCGCAGCACTGGGCCTCTGCGGGACCCGTTCAGGACTCGTCCTCATCCTGGGCACGGGAATGAATGCCGGCTACTTCGAGGCCGGGCACCTGCACTGTCCCATGCCTTCCTTGGGCTACCTACTGGGTGATGAGGGGAGCGGTGCCGACATCGGACGGAACCTGCTGCAGGATGCCTTCTACGGTCGTATCCCGACAGCCGTGAAGGAGATCCTTTTCGGTCCCGAAGGACCGCTGCTGAATGAGATCTTGGAGACGGTGCATCGGGCGCCCCACCCGGCCAGGGAACTGGCGGCGTACACGGCCAGGCTCGCTGGGCATTTGGACGAACCCTACGTCCGCGAGCCCATCCTGAACCGCTTCCACGCCATGGCCGAACTATTGACCCGCTTCTTTCCAGCGGAGCAACGCCGAGAGGTGTTCGCGATACGGATCCGTCGCCTTCGGCTTTCGGGAGCTTCTTTCCGAATGCTTGCTCGACCGAGGATGACCCTCAGTGAAGTGGAAGCTGACCCGTTGCCGGGTCTGGTGCGCTATCACCAACGGCCAGGACCCGGGGCGAAGCTGAACCCTCACTGATCAGTTCCTCGAAGCGTGTGAACGCGCGTTGGTTCTCGGCCGATCGAATGCTTCGGAGTACGCGCTTCCGCTCCAGTGCGGTCAAGTGCCAACTGAGTGAGATCTGCTCCTCATCGCCATGGCGCAGTTGGATGTCGACGATCTCCAATGGGAAGTCGACCCAGGAGCTGGCCTGCTGCAGTAGCATATCATAGTCCTGGTCCTGCACGCGCACCACGTTGTCGTACACACTGCCTACCGGGTCGAGCACCCTTCCCACCAAGGAAGCGCTGGTCGGCTTCACCTCCAGTTCCTTCTGCGTATCGCGCAATTGAAGCACCACCACACCGCTCGTGTTCTCCTTGATCCAGTGCCGGTAGGTGTTCAGGAAAGCGAGTGATACGCGATACCCGTAGTTGTCACGAAGGCCGGCATCCATCACCCGCATGGGTGGCTCGCTCGGCAAGGTGACGATCGGGGTGATGTACGGAAAGGTCGCGTTCATGCGCAGTGCGCTGGTCAGCTTCAGGTTGTCCGCACCTTGATCGTGGAACATGCGTTGGAAGTCGATGGCCTCGGCCTCACCAGCGCTCGTGACCGAAGCTTCAGGCGCGATGTTCGTGAGGAAGGCCATGGGAAGCGAGCTGATCACCAGTCGACGACCATCGTTGATGGAGGCCGGGGAGATCACCATCAGTGGAACATCCGCATCGCGTTCGGCAGCGGCCAGGTCTCTCAATCGCACATCCAACATGCCTCGGGTAGCCTGGTTCAGGCGCCGTTCGAAGGCGTAGCCCCGATCCAGGGTGTAGCGCAGATCGCCATCCTTCACCGTCCGGTAACGCACGAACATGTCGTTGGTGACGAAACTGAAGGTCAGCGAGTTCAACATGTCCGCCGAGACCTCGTTCAGCAGGACCTTGTCGAAGCGGTCCACCGTCCCGCCTTCCTGTTCGGCGAGGTACAATTGTCGGTAATACGCCGCACCGATCAAGCCGCCGGAGGAGCCGGTCATCAGTGCGGTCCGATCCATCAAGCTGCCGTCCGCCACGCTATCGGCGTATTGGAGGCAGAGCATCGTCCAAAGCATGGAACGCAGGCCACCACCGCTCGTGTTGATCAGGACCATAGGAGGCTTGGTCCCACTGGGGATCAACGCTTCGTTGTCCTGTTTCCACCGCTCCAAGATGCCCAAGACGGCCTTGGCATCGCGCTGAGATGCTTCCCGATCATTGGCCATGGCCGAGATCGTGGCCCGGTCGTACGTGGCCGCAGGCACGGTGTAGTCCAAACCATAGGCGTGGTTGTCGTACAGGAATTTGTCGGTCTGCTGGCTCAAGAGGTTCAGGACCACGATGGTCACCAGGATCACTGTGCCCGTCCAACCCTGCATCCAGCTGAACAGTGCGCTGATCGATCATGAGGAACATGGTCATCAAAAGGAACACGCTGGCCCCAGCAGGAATGGCGAAGAAGCGAAGTCACTGAAGGCGCCCAGCGCGATGAAGCTGATGACCAGCACCACTTCGAAGATGGAGCCGTTGATGTGGTTCTGCCAGAGCACATCACGCAAGAGTTCCTTGTCGTAGTGCGCACTGCTGCGTGCCAGCATGATCCGCAAGCGAGGGGTGAGGTAGGTGTCCACGCGCCACTTCTCCGATCGCTGCTGACGCTGCAACCACCGGGAAGCCTTGCGCTGTTCCACCCGTCGTTTGGGAGGTTCAGCGTGCTGTGGTCCGATGATGTCGACCAAGGGCTCGGTCGGGCGGTATTCATCCGGTTCGCGGCCGAGCATCTTGATGATGTCCGTGTTGGTCCGGGTGAAATAGAGCAAGGCCATGGACAGGAACAACAGGATGCCGAACACGAAGCCGGTCAGGTGCCACAGCACTTTACCCAGCGGGACCAACTCGTTCTGGTATTGGAAGCGCCCGCTGCACAGCAGGAAGGTGATCACGAACACGCCGGGTATCACGGCGTTGTTGATGTTGAATTTGAGGAAGGCCGTGCGATGGTGGCGATGAACGGGAACCGTAGCCGTGCATGGCATAGCTGTACAGGTTGAACGCCGTGATGAATCCGCCGAGCGCGAACCCGCATCGCATAGGAGGGGAAGCCCACGACCCCGAAATACTCCGGATACAGGAAGAGGTAGGATGCCGTACTTCACCCCGATGTTCTCGGTGATGTACCCGAACAGGAGCAACCAAGTGAACAGCAGCAGGTGGTTCTTCTTCAGATGAAGCAGCAAGAGCTGGATCGGGAAGAAGTACGCATCCTGCGGACCAGGTAGCGATATGTGCTGCGGGCTCCCATCTTGTCCCTGGTTCGCCCAAGGGTCTATACAACGGCGTTTCCTGTCGCCGGTATCAATTATACGCCGAACTGCGGTCCAGTGTTGTAACGATCATCATCGGACCGCTCCGACGCATGCATCTGCATGTCCATGGCGCGTTGGTGCAAGCATCACGCCACGGACCAAGATCCGCATTCCGCCCCACCACCTCCGTGTGCAACGGAGGCCGTAAGATCAGATCTTGGCCAGGGTCAAGGCCATCACCTCCTCTTCGAGGGCTACCACTTTGGTGCGCAGGTCCTCCGCTTCGTCCAGGACCTTCTTCTTGAACGCCTCATCCTCCAACCCGGCACAGTTGATACGGACGTTCAGGTAGGCACCGATCGCACCGGCACGCGCGCAGAGCGCGCCCCACGCCGGCATCGCTCACGCTGGCTTGTAGCCCGGTCTCGGCCATGGCCTTCATCAGACCCATGCTCTCCACACATACATGCATGGTCCGCAGTGGCGTGTTGATGGCGCCCTTCGTGGCCTCGGTGATCGCATCCTTGCGGGCGGTCTGTTCCTCCGGCGTTCCTTTCGGGAGTCCCATGGCGGCCAGGATCCGATCGAAGGAGCGGGTGTCCTCGTCCACCATGAAGAGCATTCATTCCGCAGCTTCTCGCCGATCACCGCCCACTTGCTGAACTCCTCCCAACGCTCGTCCCAACCGCGCTTGTGGGCGCTCAGGTTGGCCACCATGGTGCCGAGCGAAACGCCAAGGGCACCGACGTAGGCAGCCACCGAGCCACCGCCCGGCGCTGGGCTCTCACTGGCCGATTCCTCGCTGAAGCGCTTCAGGTCCATGCGCACCAAGCGCTCGGCACCCGGCTCTTCCAGCATGTATTCGATCACTTTCTTCTGCGGGTCGAAGGGCGCCAGATCGTCCAGCCCCAAGGACTTGATCGCGATCTTGATCTTCTCCCGTTCACTGATCCCCAAGCTGCGTTCCTGGCGTGCCAGATAGAAGTCCGCCGCGTCCAACAAGGACTGTTTCGGGATCAGACCGACCAATTCGCTGCCCGTTACGCGCACCCCACGCTCCTCAGCGCTCTTGCACGCTTCATCGAAAGCGATGTGGACCGGCGTCACCGTGATGTCCGTGAGGTTCAACGAGAGCTGTGCGATCCCGTATTCCTCGATGTACCAACCGATGCCCTTCACCGACTTCAGCTTGCCCGGGATCTTCTTCGGTTCCCCGTTCGCATCGTTCACCACCTTCCCGGTGAGCGGATCACCGACGCGCTCCACACGACCGGCCTCGCGGATGTCGAATGCGATGGCATTGGCCCTGCGGGTGCTGGTGGTGTTCAGGTTCACGTTGTAGGCCACCAGGAAGTTGCGCGCGCCGATGGCCGTGGCACCGCTCTTGGCCACGCTATCCGTGAACTCAGCTGGTCCGAAGTCCGGTTTCCATGCGGGGTCCTTCAGCTTCTTCGGCAGGCCTTCGTACTCGCCGCTGCGGTTGTTCGCAAGGTTCCGGCGCTTCTCTTCACTCGCCGCGGCTTCGTAGCAATAGACGGGAATGGAAAGCTCCTTGCCCACGCGCTCGGCCAGCTTGCGCGCGTATTGCGCGGTCTCTTCCATGCTGATCCCACTGATCGGTACCAAGGGGCACACGTCCGTGGCACCGAAGCGGGGATGCTCGCCCTTGTGCCCGCGCATGTCGATCAGCTCCTGCGCCTTCTTCATCAAGAGAAAGGCCGCTTCGCACACCGGTTCCGGCTCACCCACGAAGGTGATCACCGTGCGGTTCGTGGCGTTCCCGGGGTCCACATCCAACAGGCGAACACCTTCGACGGTGTTTACCACGGCGGTGATGGCATCGATCTTACTCCGGTCTCGACCCTCGCTGATGTTGGGTACACATTCGATCAAACGACGTTGCATGCTGGACTGATTTGGGGCCGCAAAGCTAAGGGACCTTCCGAGGGGGCGAGGTCCGTAAGTGGGAGCGAGGATGGAAGTGCCCCATGGCACCGGCCGGAACCAGTGCGTTCCTGATCAGGGCGCGATCACGCTGACCATGTTGTTCGCGATGTGCAGGAATACCGGCACCCAGATCGAACCGCTGCGCGACCGGGAATAGCCCAACACGATCCCCATGGGAAGTATCAGCAGCATCACCGTCCAGTCGTATTGCATGTGCATCAGGGTGAATACGCCAGCGGTCATGGCCACGGTGGCATGTTCATCCGCCATGTGCCGGATGGATCCGAACAGCAGGCCGCGCAAGAGGAACTCCTCGAACACGGGCGCCATGATCCCGACGCCGATGTACAACCAGATCAGCTGCGTGGTGCTTCCGATCACCCGTTGCATGAAGTCGGTGGTGAACGATGGGCTCAGGAAGGCCAGTAGCTCGATCACCAGGCCCAAGACGATGAACGCGCCGCTCCGCATCAGCAGATGCTTCCAATGCGGTGCCTTCAGCCCCAGGAACAAGGCGGTGTGCTGGCGTTTCCACAGTGGTTACGCACAGTATGATCAGCACGGTGCACACGGCGCTCGCTCCAAAGCGCTTCCTGTGCCACGAGGTCCCCGTTGTACACCAGGTCGTTCATCCGCTGCTCCATCCGCGATCCTGCAAGAGGCCGAAGGAGAACCCTTCCGCCTTCAGTTCGGGGGAACGATCGAGCACGCCACTGATGAAGACCCCGCTCGGATCAGGAAGAACACCATGAGGACCATGGCGAACAAGGCCACACCCATAGCGAATTCGAGGCCCGGTGGGCGCACGAACGTGGGCTTGATGTCCTCAGGCGAGAACCTCTCCGGACCGGACGGCTGTTCCATCGATAAGGACGGTGTCGATACGATCGTTCCCGAAAGCGTAGGGCAGGTAGGCGAGCGAAGGGACCGGCTTGGTGACGATCAGGCTTGCGCGCTTGCCGATGCTGAGGCTGCCCAGTTCACCTTCCAGCCCCAGATGGCCGCAGCGCTGTTCAGCGTCATGGCATTGATGGCCTCTTCGGGCAACAGCAGTTGGATGCACGCTAAGGAAAGCACCAGGTTCATGTTCCCGCTCGGTGTGCTGCCCGGGTTGTGGTCCGTGGCCAGTGCCAGTGGAAGGTCGCGCTCCATCAGCTGGCGCGCCGGACCGTAGGGGATGCGGAGGAAGAAGGAGCAGGAGGGGAGCAAGGTGGGGATGGTGCTGGAACCGACCAGGGCATCGAGGTCCGCTTCTTCCATCACTTCGAGGTGGTCCACACTGAGTGCGCCGCTTCACCGCGGCTTGGATGCCGCCGATACTGGTGAACTGGTTCACGGGCACCTTGCCGGGCAAGCCGTGCGCAGCGCCGGCTTCCAACACGCGCTCCATTTCCGCCACGGTGAAGTAGTTCGGTTCGCAGAACGTATCCACATGGTCCGCAAGACCTTCGGCCTTCACCTGCGGGACCAGCCTTACGATCAGGTCCAGGTACGCGTCGCGGTCGTTGGCGAACTCGGGGAGTGCGTGCGCGGCCAGCAGCGTGGCCTCACATCTGCAATGGCAGTGCCGCCTTCAGCCGCTTCACCACACGAAGCATCTTCAACTCGCTCTCCACCGTAAGGCCGTATCCGCCTTCCATCTCCACCGCCACGGTGCCTTGCCGCATCATCGTTTCCAGCCGGGCCTTGGCCTGAACGAAGAGTGCCTCCTCGCTCATGCCGCGCAGTTTCGCTGCGCTGTTCGGATCCCACCGCCACGCGCCGCGATCTCTGGATAGGTCAAGCCCTTGATGCGGTCCACGAATTCCCCTTCACGCGGGGCGGCGAACACGGTGTGCGTGTGCGGGTCGCACCAACCGGGTAGCACGAAGCGTCCCGTAGCGTCGATGGTTCGCAGGTCGTTCCGATCAAGCGCCGCAGGAAGTTCATCCATCACGCCCAACGCGCCGATCCGCCCGTTCTCGATCAGGAGCCAGCCGTTCTCCAATACCGGAGCTGGGCCATGCTACGCCCGGGGACCCGTGATAGTCCTACCGGATGCGTGCCGACGAGAGTTCGCGCGTTGGTGATCAGGGTGCGGGACATGGGGTACAAAGAAAGGCGGCCAGCGAGAACTCCACGTTCACATCGGGCATCCTCCGCCTTTATCGCGTCAAGGCGCGGCCCGCTCCTTCGCCAGGGTCCTCAGGTTCTCCAAGGTCCGATAAGGGTGGTCCACGATGAAGCTGTTGGCCAGCCAAGCAGGAACATCACCGCCGGGCTCACCATGGAACTGATAGCTCACCTTCACGTTCTTGCCGAGGGCTACGAAGGTCCATGTCCCGTTCCCCTTGGGGATCCGCACAAGCCCTTTGATCGTTGGGATGCGATCGGGAACAGCACGGATCGTTACCCGAGCAGACGATCCGTCCGCTGAACGCTGCGTCCGTTGTTCATACACCCCGTCGCGGTCGCTCACCGGAAAAGGGGCTTCGGTGCGGATGTAGTGGACCGTGTCGTACTTGCCCGTGCGCTCGATGAGCCTTGTTCCCGAACAGTCCGGGAATAGGCGGTCATAGCGTGGCACGTCCGTAAGGATGTCCAGTAGGTGGGTGATGGTCGTGTTCGGGACCAAGGTCACCGCCTTGAACTCGTCCAACTTGGAACCCGGCACACTGCGGGTATAGACCTTGATCTCGTTCTTGTCCTTCTTCAATACCCAATCCGTGCCCGTGTTGGCGATGCTTAGGAGCAAGGCGATGGCTGCGATCCGGATCATGCCGTTCGTTCAATTGCTTGGTCCTTGCTGGCCTTGACCCGCACATTCTCCGGAAGCTCGTACGCATGTGCGACCATGTGCTTCGAGAGCCGCTTCAGCACGCGGTCCAAACGTTCCTGTTCCACCTCGGAGGTGTTCATGCGATGGCTTTTCTGCGTGGCCATGTAGGCGCTGTACTGCGGCATATGCGCGCCCGGGTCCCGCTTCATCAGGTCCCGCTCGATCCGCTCCAGGTGCGGGAGCGGCGACCGCTCGAAGGCCTCGAAGCTGATCTCCATCAAGTTCTCCGGTGGAATGCGCGATCGCTGTGCCGCGTAGTCGCTCATGAGCCGGTCGTACACATCGAGTATCATGCCATCAAGGAAGGCTTCGCTCGGCAGCTCCTCGAAGCACAACGTCGGCATCAGTTGGTGAAAGAAGCGGTGGGTGGAGAAGAACACCGTGACCGGGTTCCGGTGGATGTACAGGAATTTCGCGTCGGGGTACAGCGTCAGCAGCTTGTCGATCCGGGCGGTGTTCACCGGGTTCTTCACGATCAATTGCGAGCCCGTGCTGACGATGAGCGCCTTCGTCAACAGTTCCGCATAGGCCTCGTACCAGACCCTTTTCGCGCCTGCACCGAGCCCTTCGTGATGGACCGCCTCCCGGTAGTACCGGTCGTAGCCGGAAGGGAAGTAGAAGAAGTTGTAGTAGGCATGGCACTGCATGTTGCCGAAGGCGAACTCATCCTCCTGCGGAAAGTCGATGTGCAGCGCCACGTTGTCCGACGGACGCTTGTCGGGCATGTTCATCCGCATGAAGGTCTTGAAGAGCCATGTGCTCGCCAGGTTGTTCGGGAACAAGGACTGATAGGTGTTCACGAAGGCCGCATCCGGCGATGCGCACAGCACGTTGTGGAGCAGGGTGGTACCGCTGCGCCAATGCCCGAGGATGAAAAGCGGCGGGTGCGCCATGCGATGCGCACGCACCTTGCGCCGGAACGCCACGCGCTCCCACAGCCGGAACGGCACGTTGATGAGCACGACCAGACCGGTCAGTACCACCATCGTCCACGAGCGCGTTGCGATCCGCCCGCCACGCAACACCCGGTAGTAGCTGCGCAGCGTGGCACCGGCCAAGGTGGATATCGGAGGTAGTTTGAACTCGCTCATCCCGTCCGCGCAGCGCTGTGCGTTCCCTGCGCTGCAAAGTACTCGCGATCCAGGCGATCGCGGGTGACCTACGCCGGTACAAACTCCTCAGCGTGTCGCCGGGTCGGCCTTCGCGGTCGTCAGCTGTGTGACCGCCCACCCGGCCAACATGGCCAGCAAGAACGATGGCGCCAGCACATCCAGCTTCTCGAAGTACACGCCGATGCCCTCCATCGGCTGCACCACGAACTTGAAGAAGGGCACGCACAGGAAACCCGTGATCATGGAAGCGATGGCGCCCTTTTCCGAATAGCCCTTCCAGAAGAGCGAAAGTGATCACCACCGGACAGAAGGTGGCCGCGATGCCGGACCAGCCGAAGATCACGAACCAGAACACCGTGCGCTCCGGTGTCAGAATGGCCACCATGAAGGACAGCGCCAAGGCGAGCAAGGCCATGCCCAAGGTGACCATGCGCGAGAGCCGCGCCAGCTTGCTTTCATCGATCTCCGGGTGCCAGATCTTTTGGTAGAAATCGCGTGTGATCGCACTTGATGCGACGATCAGCAACGAATCGATCGTGGACATGATGGCGCTGAGCACGATCGCGATGTACAGGCCGATCAAGGTGAGGGGCAGGAGGTTCTCCACCATCATGATCAGCACGTTCTCCGCGCCGGTGCCGAACACCGCCACCGGGTCATCCCCGACATCCGAGAAGAGGTAACGACCGAGCAGACCAATGCTCACGGCAGCGGTGTCCGTCAGCAGGGTGAATGCCAAGGCCACCCAGCGCCCTTTCGTGATCTCGTTTTCGTTCTTGATGGAGATGAAGCGCACATAGATCTGCGGCGATCCCAAGAAGCCCAGACCGATCATCGTGAAGCCGAGGATGGTGAACAGGTTCATCCAGGGATTCGGGTCGCTACCCCACACGCTCAACAGGCCGGGGTCGATAGCGCGCAGGCCGCTCACGAAGGCGGGGCCGCTCTCCACCGAGAACCACGCCACGATCGGCAGCAGCAACAGGCCGAAGAACATCATCAGCCCTTGGAACACATCGCTCCACACCGCCGCCAGGAAGCCGCCGATGAAGATGTAGGCCAGCACGATGCCGAAGCCGACCAAGGCCCCGGTGAAGTAGTTCATGCCCAGCAGCGATTCGAAGGCCTTGCCGGTGGTATCGATCTGCGCACTGACGTAAATGATCACGAAGACCGAAAGCGCCGTTGCCGCGATGCTGCGCAGCAGGTGGGTCTTCGGCTTGAAGCGCCCCTCCAGGAAGTCGGGCATCGTGATCGCCTCATACGTGTCCGTCATGCGCTTGAAGGGCTTGGCCATGAAGAACCACGAGATGATCACCCCCAGCAACTCGCCGACCACCACCCAGTAGGCCGAAACGCCCGCCAAGGCCCCCATGCCGGTAAGGCCCAAGAGCAGCCACCCGGACTCCCCCGTAGCGCGGGCGCTGAACGAAGCCGCCCAGAAGCCCACCTGCTTGCCACCGACGTAGTAATCGCTCAGGCCCTTCACGCGGCGCGAAGCCACAATGCCGATGATGAAGAGTACAGCGAAATAGCCGCCGAGGATGAGGAGTTTGGTAAGCATAGCAGGACCGGGTTCAAGCAGAAGCGCGAAACCACGCTAAGGTGCCGGACAATGATACGGACCCCGTAGGGGGGTCTCACTGGAACCACGAGGTGGATGCGCTGCATCAGCACCTACGCGTGTTCTTGGTTGAACGTGCTGGCCGGAGGCTTGCGGTCAGCGTAACGAATGTATGCACCAGGCCATTGCAAAAGCAGCATCTTTCACCAGACTGTAGCGTGCGGGCTTTGAGCGGGCATGGGGTATACAGTGGGGTTGTGCTTATTTTTCATTCACTCATTAATTAATCTGCGGTTTTCGGGAGTGCTGCTATTACCCGGTCCAAATCCCTAAATTCTTGTTATTATGGCCTGTATCCCGAAGCCATCAAATAGCGTGAGTTGCAATTGAGGGGCTCAGGAAGTATGTTTGTCAATGGGCATATTTCTCTCGGTAAATAATCTTCATCCTTTGAGTATGAAGTTCAATGATGAATTGATCGACATCCTCTTTGTATTTCTTGTTGTAAAAGAACGCCTATGTGATCCGGAAGGTTCGATCTCCTTGAAGTACGTTTTGCTTCGAGGACTTGAAGACCGACATCGCCCAATTAGTGAAAGTCCAACTGTTATTCCCATACCTGCTCCGCTCATAACTGTCAGGTGATCGGTCGTCAAGTAACTATTTTCCAATGTTAGATCAGAAGGAACAGAAGATTAAAAAGACCGAGATGAAAGCCAGTAACAGCAATGGGATTCGGCTTTTGATTTACAATTGGCTCTTGTACGTTGGAACCTATTTGCTCAAAGTCAATTAGCGTGTTGATATACTGGTTGTCATTCCCCGAGTTTCAAAGCCATGAAAGCCATCTAACTACTTATTACAGCTCATAGTTCTTTATGAACTCAGGCCATTGTTTTTGCTTCAGCAGTTTCATTGAATTGGCAATTAGCACAACGGGCCCAGTGCTTGCCGCAGGCCGCCTTTCGAGATCTTGTTCCTGGACGAAGTGTTCATCGCTACAATGGTAGTTGCCACCGGGGCGGTGGCTTGCGGCAAGAGCATGTTAGCGGCTGGCTTGCTCGATTTTTGCTTCATGGCCGTCTCAAGTGCCTCAATAGTTATTAACGACTTCCATTCCGCGCTATTCATGGAAACTCCCATTCTTTCACAGATAACTTCAATGACCATTCTATCTACGTCGATTTGGTCATGTATTGGACTTGTCCAAAGCTCCCATTTCCAATATTTAGTCTCTTCGAAGCGAAGAGTTCTTCCCCATTAGTTCTGTAAATCGGTCAGGCCTTCCATCCTTATTACCTCGAATAGCAATTCATTTGCCCATTCAGAATATTCAACATTGTTATTGCAACTTTTCATGGAATGTTGCTAAAAAGTAAGCAACTAGTACAAGGTTCAAGTTGGTCAATTTTCGAATCGGTCTTCGAAGTATGATCCGTCGAGCACCACTATCAACATTGCTAGAGTCTGGCTTGTCGTTATTGAAGTTTCAATCAGCACCATAAGATTGGTGTCGTTCTCATTCATCGATAGCCGCAACGAACTCATTCATTGGTATAGTAGAATTTGATCACAGCTTGATGTTGTGGGTCAGAACAGCTGAGTCCAGATCAGAATGGTCAATATGTATCGATCTATGCATGTGAACTTGCCGCTAACGAGCTTGCGCTCGCCGCAGCCCGCCTTTCATGTTCTTATCTCCCAACAGGCTATCAATGTAGCGCAGTCCTTCCCATTCTCCAACACCTGCCGAACGCCTTTAGAGTATGCCAGGCCGGTAGAACGCTGGACCAGAAGCGGTGCAGCGCAAGGGGTCCTGAGCGCCCCGCTCATGACCTTCCATGCTGCCTGCCGAAGAGCGGCCACAGCCGCGTAGCGCCGGAGCGTTTGTGGACCTTCAGTTTCCGGAACAGGCTGCACAAATGATTGTCGAAGTTGCGCTTGCTGATGCCCATGCTGCTGTAGATGGTGAAGTACTTCTCTTGCCGGGGATCGGCGATGCGGCGCCATACTTCGCGCTCGGTGGGCGTCAGGTCCTTGAGGCCCGGCGGGGGGCTCTTCGGCGGGCAGGTGCTCCAGGCCGTCGCCCGCTTCGAGCAGGGCGATGATGCGCTGGATCAGCTTGATCAGCTGGCGCAGCAGGTGGCGTAGGGCCGGGCTCTTGGCCCTGGGAACCGACAGTGAGCTTGGCATGGGATCGGATTTTCATGAATACGCTACGGCGGTGCGTTTCGTATGTGGTGATCATTCGGACTGAGGAACGGACGGTGCCAACGAGCGATCGCCGCCTTGCGGGCGGCGATCGGTAGCGGGCTTGCGGCTTAGCGGGCTTTCTCGGTGGCGGGGTCGCTCCAAGGGCCGGGGCCGGCGGCGCCCACGGCACGCACCCGGAAGGAGTAGGCCTTGCCGCTCTCGAGGCCGGTGGCCATGTAGGCGTTGTTGCTCAGGTTGATCAGCGCCTTCCAGTTCGCCTCCACCAATGGGTCGCCGTCGTTGATCTGCGCCTCGTAGAACATGCGGCCTTTTACTTGTTCCCAGCGCAGGTCGATCACGCCGACCAGCCTGTTCGCCAGCGCCTGCAGGGCGCCGGGTGCCGGCAAGGGGCCCACTGGTTCGGGCGCTTTGCGCAACTTGAAACCGGTGCTGAGGATCTTCTCCGGGTCGCCGCCGCTGGTGACCTGCACGTACGCGCCCAGCAGGGTCAGCAGATCGCGCAGCGTCTGCACCCGCAGGTCGCGTTTCAGGTAGTCCTGTCGACCACCGTTGTTCTGGACATCATTGTCCGCATCCTCCACCGCGTCGGTGGCGGCCTCCACCTCGGCCAAGGAAGGGGTGGGGTTCGGAAAGTCGGCGTTGCCGGTAAGCGCCTTGATGATGGCCCGGGCGCGTTCTACGAGCTTGGCGGGATTGAGGCCGGTGAGGGCGAGCTTGACAAAATACAGGAGGGTTGCCATGTTGTGGGGGCCGTACGTGGACCAACGATTTGGGTTTGTCCTTCTAGCGCCAGAAGCAGGCCGATCCGTATATCCGGCTCCGGAACAAATGCTGTGGGTCACCAGCGCAGCGTTCGCTGCGCATGGCCGCCGGAAAGCCTTGCCACCAAAGGGTTCCGTTCGTGCAAGAAAGCGCTGCGGGGCGTCGAAATAATTGTGCTCAGGACAGCAGTGGGGGACCTTCCTGACCGCATTCAGGACCGCCGTACCCAATCTATAGGATGCGCGGCACCATAGCGACGCGGCTCCTTTTCATGGTGTCGCGACGCCTTATCATGGTATGGCGGCTCCTTATCATTGTATCGAGCCTCCATCTCATGGTGTGGCGACGCCTTATCATGTTATCGCGGCTCCATCTCATGGTGTCGAGGCTCCATCTCATGGTGTGGAGAAGCCTTATCATGGTATCGCGGCTCCTTATCATGGTATCGAGGCTCCATCTCATGGTGTCGAGGATCCTTATAATGGTATGGCGGCTCCTTATCATGGTGTGGCGGCTCCATCTCATGGTATCGCGGCTCCATCTCATGGTGTAGCAACACCTTATCATGGTATGGCGGCTCCATCTCATGGTATCGCGGCTCGGTATCCTAGCGCGGAGGCTACATACTATAGTGGGTTGCCTTCACATGTCGGGGTGCCGTGCCTTGGGGTGCCCGGTATCCAGGCTCCAGGCCAGAGGTGCGAAGCAAGCGGCCAGTGGGTCCCGGTGCGGCGACCTTGCACAGGCCAAGGTGGCCTAAGCACAGAAGGAAGTCAAAGGACCACGGGTCTCAGGACCTGTCCCGCCATAGTGGGATCCGCGTGAGCTGGGGTGGGGTGCGTGGCCGTGGATCGTACCAGTTGCTGTACACCACCACGCCGGATATCGACAGCTCGTACGTGCTGCTCGCCACCACCACCCGCAACCGCTTTGTGGCCGAGGGCCTGGCAGGCAACACCACCTACTACTTCCGGGTCGTAGCAGTAGGCGCCGCAGGCAGCAGCCCCATGAGCGATCCAGCTCAGGCCAAGGTCGCCTAAGCACAGCCCTTCTCTAACGAAAGCACCCCCGGGAAACCGGGGGTGTTTGCGTTTGGGGGAAACGCGAGTTGCGGGTTGGAACACCTTCCCGGCTGCAAGTTCAGAACCTTCTCGCGTGTTCTTAGTTGAACGCTGGCCGCAGGCTTGCGGTCAACGGGCCTGCGCTTGCCGCAGGCCGCCTTTCGTGATCTTGTTCCTGGACGAAGAGTTCATCGCTTCAACGGGAGTTGGCAACGGGACGAGGGCGGTTTGCGGCAAGAGCATGTTGTGCGGAGGCTTTATACTTATTCCGCCTTCTCCTCAATTGGATCAACCTCAGCTTTCTTCAGTAACGAGCACAGATCTTGAAAGTTCTGTGCTTGGTCAATTTCGCTTATCAATACATCCGGAGCCGTGAATTGGGTCAAGAGATCATCATCCTTGTTGACGCAGTCTTTCAACATTTCCTTTAGCTCGGTCAAGGCGAATCGATCTAATTGGGTCCAGATCAGTTGAGCTTGTACCATAGGGTTGTAAAAAGTATTGGCGGCAAGACGTGTCCAAAGGTTGTCTTTGACTTGAAAAGAACTTAAGTCATAGCGCCATTTGACCCCTTCCTTATCAAAGGCCAATACGTTCTTTACTTTCAAGACTGACAACAAATTGACCAAAGATTTCCAACTCCCGTTCACTCAAGGATACTTCCGGAAAGTCCTTGTATATCGTGATTATTGGAAAGTGAGGCTTGCTCATCTCTGTTCAGCTTGCGCGCAACGGGCCTGCGCTTGCCGCAGGCCGCCTTTCGTGATGCTTGTTCTTGGACGAAGTATTCAACCCTTCAACGGGAGTTGGCAACGGGACGAGGGCGGCTTGCGGCAAGAGCATGTTATGCGGTCGGCTTTCTTGTCTGTTGTGTTTTCCGCTGTTCATAGTCGCCTAATAATTTGTTCAAAATCTCAATCTTTTCATGGTCGACAGGTACATTTTGGCACAATTGATCTACCATCATATTAATGTCGTAAAACTGATTATCAGTCGTGATTTTTCCTTTCTTAATGATTCTGTCAACACGTTCATAATATGATTTGAAAATGTTAATGTCATATTTTGTTTTTGTCTTGCAAATACTTGTTGAACTTTGAATCGCCAGCTTCCACCTGCCCTTCTGTCAAGTCACGAAACCATTGCTTTAATCTGGTCAGTCTACCTTTTTGAAAATTTTCTTCGACCTCTATTTTTTCAGTCCTATGTAATATTCTACAGAGTCAAACTCCGCCGTTTTCAAATGCAACTCCTTATTATCAACGTAATAGTCGAGTGTCGCCAAAACCAAGTCCCGATACTTTCGAAGTTCTGCCTGTTTCTCGTCTTTGTCGAAGTTTTCTATCCGTCATCTGTTGTATCGTCTTTAAGCTGACGCATAACGTAACAAATGTATGGCAAGGAGCTTGGCGGAAGGACGCGATAGCGGCCTGAGCGCGAGGGAGTTTGTGGGGCTCTTTGCTATACATAGTGTTAGAGGCTTTTTACCCACCAAGTTCGTCAATTATTTCGTTCGGTGGGCTACTCTTCTCTATTCAAACTTTCATCAGCTTCTGGGTATCAATTCCCAACGTCGAATTCATTTACATCAGCACGTCTACTCCAATTTTCAGCACACCTAGCATGTCTATTCTAAAATTCGGTACATAGCACGTCAAGATTCGGCACGTGTAGCACGTCCACAAAACACTTATAAGCGCGTTGTTTTTTATAAAAAAAGTCGTTCTCAATTGAAGGAAGCGCGGAATTCGATGGGAGTCTGATTGGTCTTGGCCTTGAATAACTTGCTGAAAGATTGCAAGTGTTCAAAACCCAACTCATAGGCGATCTCACTCACAGACAAATTAGTAGTTGAGAGTTTCAGCTTCGCTTTTTCCAGTAGTTTGTTATGGATATGTTGCTGTGTGGTCTGTCCAGTCAGGCTCTTCAACATGGTGCTCAAATAGTCGGGAGAAAGGTGTAGACTGTCAGCAATGTGCCTCACGGAGGGCAGCCCATTTTCGATTATGCTTTCTTCAAAATAGCGATTCAATTCCTCTTCCAGTCGGCTTAGAATGTCATGACTTGACACTTTACGGGTCAGAAACTGTCGCTGATAAAATCGCTCTGCGTAGCTGAGGAGCAGCTCAATCTGACTGATTATTATCTGTTGACTGAATTGGTCGAGATTGGCTTGGTACTCCGACCGCACATTCTGTAGTATCTCATTGATCGTATTTTCTTCTTTCTCAGATAGGAATAGGGCCTCTCGGACAGAGTAGTTGAAGAACGCGTACGACTTCACGGCACTAGCCAATGATGTTCCAAAGAAAAAATCGGGATGGATCGCCAATATCCAGCCTGATGGTCTATGGGTAGTTGAGTCTTCTTCGATTAACTCCACCGATATGAGTTGATCGGGTGAAAAGAAGGTCATCAGTCCCTCATCGAAGTCGTATGACTGCTGTCCATATCGATACTTTCCGACTACATTCCTTTTCAAGGAGATAGAATAGAATTCCTGTATCCATTTCAATTCATTTGTCCCAGAAGAAGGCGCAATCATGCTGTAGTCGATCAAGCTGATCAAAGGATGTTCTGGAGGAGATATCTGATTGAATCGGTGCAGATCGCTGATCGTTCTCAGTCTGTTTATTTCAGGGGCTTCCATTCTACAAGGATGTTTCTTTCCAAAGTAATAAAAACTGACGCCTTAGAGCCTCGTCAAAAAGAATTTTCAGGTGGCTGATTGACCAGCCACCTGAAAACTGTTATTTTACTTTGAGTTTCAGCATGGACTCCATTCCGAAGGCAGTGTAAATGCCCTCATGTATCTGTGCCAATTGCTTGTTATAGGGTTCTATGTGTTCGCCCATTCCCATGTTATCTACTACAGTTCTCATCGGTCGTGTTCTCGCCGGGGCAGCAATAAGCTTAGCAATCGCATTCGCCACATTCTGAGGATCTTGTGCCGGATTACTCGCTAAGGCCTCTTCTGAAGTTCTCGAACATCTGCTGGGGTGCTTGGGCCATTTCGGCCATAACTCTCAAGTTCTGAGATGCGTCTGAAGGTTGCATGAGACTGGTTATGAATCCAGTCGGGTAAACTCCTGGCTCCACAATACAAGAGTCCACCCCAAAGCCCGAAAGCTCGACTCGATAATTCTCGGCCAAGGCCTCTACAGCCCATTTTGAGGCATTGTAAGGCCCGTAAAAGGAGTGCGATCCCTCTCAGCAGGCTCGACACATGCACGAGCAGTCCCGACCCTTGCTTCCTCAGATGAGGCAAAGCAGCACGATTCATCCTTTGCACCCCGAATACATTGACATTGAACAATCGTTCGAGATCTGGAGTGAATTGCCTTTGCAGGCCCAATACACCAACTCCAGCGTTATTGACCACAACATCCAATCCGTCCATAGATCGAATGGCTTGCTCAACTCCTGAGTTCACACTTGATACATCAGTTACATCCAGCTTCTGGATAGTTGCTCCCAGCGCAGAAAGCTCATCTGTTCCGTCTTTGCCTTTCCTTCGGGATCTCTCATAGTTGCTACGACTTGATGTCCATGCTCTATGAGCGTTCTTACGGTGTGATCCGAATCCTCCATTTGCACCTGTTACAATAATTCTTGCCATGATATTGTCTAGTTTTAAATCAACGATGCAAAGTTGTGCGAAGACATTCAGCCCATTTAGTCGATTCAGTGATTGATGTAGCCAAAAAAACTTCGAGCCCTATAATTCGGTTTGACCTCATCTTTAAGCACATATCAGCTTGGAGTTGCCGATTCAATCTGCTGTCCTATGCCAATAATGTGGTGGCAAAAAAAGGGGATTATCTGCACGGCAGTCATCGATTATCATACTGCTGGTCAATGATTGAATATTCGGCACACGTAGCACGTCTACACAGCACTTCTAAGCGCGTGGTTTTGTGCGTTTGGACTACTCTGGGTTACTACCCAACTTACGTGAACGCAATTGCCTCTAACGGACAAGTGTATGAGGTCACCCGTGGCCTATACACGTAGTTGGTGGCAGTGCTTTCGGATTTAAGGTCTTTAAGCCTTGGGCGGCTTCTGTTGAACCTCACGCAGATGAACGCACAAATTCAAGCGGAGCAGGACCATCAAGACCTATCACAAGGTCAAGGCCATTCGCGCGTATGGTCGTCGAAGAGTTCCTTGAAGAACTCAAAGACAAGATGGACCGAATGACGTACAACGATGGCCTACCTCAAGCCGAGTATGAAGGCAACGTTGTGGACAGCGAGGACCGTGGGTAACCACCAAGGTATCGCCCAAGTCCAAGGCTTCAAATCCATGAGTTGCAGGGCGAAGTTGTATTTGCATTGCCACCAACGGACAAGTGTATGGGCTGCGCCCCTCGTGGCCTATACACGTAGTTTGGTGGCAGTGCTATTTCGATTTCAGGATCTTTCAGCCTTGGCGGCTTTGTTGAACCCACACAAGATGTACTGGACAAGCGTAGATGTAGCAATGCCTAAAAAAGGCTTGACCGTTTATGGTATGTGTTCGATAGTGACATCGGAGGCGATCACGCATTGGTTAGGAATGGAAACAGCGAGAGTCGAACAGATGCTAACGGGATCAGGCTGCGTTGCTGAGCAGTGGGTGAAAGATGAATTGCGGGTGCCATCATCCTTAGTTAATGGCAAAGGGGTGTCTGTAACGCATTGGATGCCGCTTCCAAGTTATCCGAGTTCGTGATTTTTTGCATTGCCACCAACGGACAAGTGTATGGGCCGCGCATTTGGTGGCCTATACACGTAGTTGGTGGCAGTGCTTTTCGGATTTAAGGTCTTAAGCCTTGGGCGGCTTTGTTGAACCCACGCAAGATGAACGCACAAATCTAGCCGGAGCAGGACATCAAGACCTATCACAAGGTCAAGGCCATTCGGCGTATGGTCGTCGAAGAGTTCCTTGAAGAACTCAAAGACAAGATGGACCGAATGACGTACAACGATGGCCTACCTCGGGCCGGTGGCGAAGGCAACGCGGTGGGACAGCGAGGACCGTGGTACCACCAAGGTATCGCCCAAGTCCAAGGCTTCATCCATGAGTTGCGGGCGAAGTTGTAATTCGCATTGCCACCAACGGTCCAGCAGCTATGCGGCGTGAGCATCGGTCGTGCGTTGGGAAAATGCCGCATAGGTGCTTGTTCTGCCACGTTCTTTCACACTTAAACCTCAGCAAATGAAAAGGTATTTGAAGCTACTGGTCATGTGCGCCGTAGCGTTCTGCCTGTCGTGGTGGATGATCCTAACAGCATCAAGTGGGTTCAGTGGCTTTCGGTAATTGTTACATGGTCAATGGCTTTGGCCGTTGCGCGATGGTGGCGCGGTTGGCGCTTTTGAATGTGGCAGAACGTTCCGCCCCTTGACGACGGCGAGAACGAAGCCTGACGACAAGGGGCTGTTATGCCACCGCCTTCTTTATTCACACGAATACCTTGCAGAGTTGCGCCGTCAACTTCCTCCGACTCCAATAGGGTTGTAAAAAGTATTGGCGGCAAGACGTGTCCAAAGGTTGTCTTTGACTTGAAAAGAACTTAAGTCATAGCGCCATTTGACCCCTTCCTTATCAAAGGCCAATACGTTCTTTACTTTCAAGACTGACAACAAATTGACCGTTTCCAACTCCCGTTCACTCAAGGATACTTCCGGAAAGTCCTTGTATATCGTGATTATTGGAAAGTGAGGCTTGCTCATCTCTGTTCAGCTTGCGCGCAACGGGCCTGCGCTTGCCGCAGGCCGCCTTTCGTGATCTTGTTCTTGGACGAAGTATTCAACCCTTCAACGGGAGTTGGCAACGGGACGAGGGCGGCTTGCGGCAAGAGCATGTTATGCGGTCGGCTTTCTTGTCTGTTGTGTTTTCCGCTGTTCATAGTCGCCTAATAATTTGTTCAAAATCTCAATCTTTTCATGGTCGACAGGTACATTTTGGCACAATTGATCTACCATCATATTAATGTCGTAAAACTGATTATCAGTCGTGATTTTTCCTTTCTTAATGATTCTGTCAACACGTTCATAATATGATTTGAAAATGTTAATGTCATATTTTGTTTTGTCTTGCAAATACTTGTTGAACTTTAAATCGCCAGCTTCCACCTGCCCTTCTGTCAAGTCACGAAACCATTGCTTTAATCTGGTCAGTCTACCTTTTTGAAAATTTTCTTCGACCTCTATTTTCAGTCCTATGTAATATTCTACAGAGTCAAACTCCGCCGTTTTCAAATGCAACTCCTTATTATCAACGTAATAGTCGAGTGTCGCCAAAACCAAGTCCCGATACTTTCGAAGTTCTGCCTGTTTCTCGTCTTTGTCGAGTTTTCTATCCGTCATCTGTTGTATCGTCTTTAAGCTGACGCATAACTAGTTGCTATCAACAACAGTTGTTGTTATTTCCGACCTTCTCAGTAGGCGGCGTTACTGTTATCGTGTTATTGGGGTACGTAAAGCCCCAGTCCAACTCAGATATCCAGATCGTCCAAGGGGCTTCGGATCTTGCCAAGTGCTTTGGTGCTGACATGCGTATAGATCTCGGTGGTTTTGCTGGAGCTGTGCCCTAATAGGGTTTGAATGTAGCGCAGGTCCGTGCCTTTCTCCAACAAGTGGGTTGCGAAAGAATGCCGTAGGGTATGCACGGTGGCTGGCGCAGTGATCCCTGCTCTTCGCTTAGCGGCTTTGAAGATGGCTTGCACGCTCGTGGCGGAGTACGCCCCTCCATCCTGCCCCTCGAAGAGGTAAGTCCTAGGTCTGTATTCGGCGAGGTAGGCATCCAGTTTCTTCAAGATCTTCTCGCTCAGCAGTGAAACGCGGTCCTTGCGCCCTTTTCCACCGCGTATCACCACCTGCTTACGTTCGGGTATGATGTCCGTGCGTTGCAAAGCGATGAGCTCGCCCAACCGCAAGCCAGCGGAGTAAATGAGCATGAGGATGCACTGGTGCTTCAAGTTCCCGACCGACCGAAGCAGTGCGCCGACTTCTTCCTCGCTGAGCACGTTGGGCAGCTTGCGTTCTTTCCGCGGCCGTTCGATGAACTTGACCCGGGAATGCTCCTGTAGAACGTCCTTATAGTAATAACGTATGGCGTTCACCATTTGGTTAAGCGTGCTGTTGCTCACTTTCCGAACGGTGGCCAATTCGTGCTGAAAGGTCTGGATGTCCTCGGTCGTAATATTCTTCGGGTCCTTCTCCGGGAATCGGATGAACAGCTGCTTCGTTGCGGAAGTATAGACCCGGATGGTGCTCTCGCTGTAGCGGGCGATCACCAACTTCCGCTCCATGGCACGCAATGCTGTCCTCTGCACGGTGTTCAGTTCAGGAGGTGGAGCAGGAAGCGCTTTCGGACCTGTCCTGGTCGTGGTGTTGTTCGCTTGCTTGAGGCCGGTATAGTCCACCCACGCCTTTCCCTTGAATGCCGCGAACACAGCTTTCAGGCTATCGCGCCCGTTGGCCACGTGCCAACACTTGTTCGTGGCACTCCACTGCGCCCCGAGCGCCTTTGCAATTCCGATCAGGTCCTTGTCATACGGGAAGTGCATACCGATTCGGCGTTCATCGCGAAGCACGAATGCCCTCAGCTGCACGCTTGGGTTTGCTTTGCCAAGTTTCTCGTCGGCCATCAATTTCCAATGTAACCGATCGGGGTCATGCCTGGATCCGCTCCGCATAACTTCGCCCGGTCCTTTCATTCCCCATGCGCGGCAACACCATCGGTCAACTCTTCCGGCTCAGCAGCTACGGCGAAAGCCATGGCAGCGCCATTGGCGGCGTGCTGGATGGCTGCCCGGCCGGCTTGCAACTGGACCTGGATGCGGTGCAGCGCGAGTTGGATCGGCGCCGTCCGGGTAGTACGCCGCTGGGCACGGCGCGGAACGAAGCGGATCGGGTGGAGTGCTTGAGTGGCGTGTACGAGGGCATCACCTTGGGCACGCCCATCGGTTTCCTGATCCGGAACGCCGATGCCAAGAGCGGCGATTACGACAAACTGAAGGACGTGTACCGTCCCGGCCATGCCGACAAGACCTGGGAGGATAAGTTCGGGTTGCGCGACCACCGCGGTGGTGGCCGTAGCAGCGCGCGCACCACGGCAGCCGTGGTGGTGGCCGGTGCCATCGCGCGGCAGTTCCTTGCTGCTTCGGGCATTCAAGTAAGTGCATACGTCAGTGCGGTGGGTGCGGTGAAGGCCGAGCCCACCCAACTCGATCTCACCAGCGTGTGGGGCAACCCCGTGCGTTGCGCAGACCCACAAGCCGCAACGGCCATGGCAGCGCTGATCGAGGAGGTCCGCGCCCAAGGCGACAGCGTGGGTGGCGTGGTCAGTTGCAGTATCCAAGGCACACCCGCTGGGCTGGGGGAGCCGGTCTTCGACAAGCTGGAGGCGGACCTCGCCAAGGCGATGCTGAGCATCAATGCGGCGAAAGGCTTTCAGGTCGGCAGCGGTTTTGAAGCTTCGGCCCTGCGTGGCTCGGAGCACAACAAGCTTTCCCAAGGTGGCATCCTCGGCGGCATCAGCACCGGCGAGGCCATCCACTTCGATGTGGCCTTCAAACCCACCGCCACCATTGCCCAGGCCCAAGAGACCACCGACCGTTCCGGCGCCACGGTGACGCTGGAAGCCAAGGGCCGCCACGACCCGTGCGTGGTGCCACGTGCCGTGCCCATTGTAGAGGCCATGGCCTGTATTGTTCTGATGGATCATCTGCTACGTCAACGTTCGGCAAGGACATGATCCGTATAGCAAGTCGTCACCATGCGGGTATCGCGTTCATTGGACCTCTTCGTCTTCCGAATACCTTGCGATCCACTAGCTGTTCGTCCATAGGCGATCACCCTTCAGCGATCATCATTTCTTTCAGCGTCATCTGCGTTCCATGACAAGCGGCAAAGGCCTTTCACTTCCCCTCCGCATCATCATCGGTCTCGTGGCCGGACCAGGGTGGGCGGTGCTCTCCAGCATCTTGGGCTGGAGCCAATTCACCATGGATTGGGTGGCGCCCTTCGGCGATATTTTCATCAACCTGCTGAAGCTCATCGCCATCCCCTTGGTGCTCTTCAGCATCATCAGCGGCGTCAGTGGGCTCAGCGACATCACCAAGCTGGGCCGCACCGGCATGGGCATGTTGGGCCTGTACCTCACCACCACCTTCGTGGCGGTGGGCATCGGGCTGGTGCTGGTGAACGTGATCAAGCCCGGCGAGATGGCCAATGACGAGCAGCGCATGCGCAACCGGATCACCTACGAGCTGTGGGTGAACAACACGCCGAGCGTCGAAAAGCCCAAGGATGGCCGTTGCCTCAGCGGCGATCCGGCCAACAAGGCCATCGTGGACGAGGTGCTCGCCGCCCGGCAGGAGTCCTCGCCGGACGAATGGCTCAGCGGCAAGGTGGAATTGGCGCGCAGCACCAAAGAGGCGGGCCCCTTGCAGTTCCTCGTGGACATGGTGCCCAGCAACATCTTCCTCAGCTTCAACGATGCGCTGATGTTGCAGGTGATCTTCTTCGCCATCTTCTTCGGCATCGTGCTGCTCATGATCCCGGCCGGCAGCGCAGCACCGGTGATCGCCCTGGTGAACGGGCTGAACGACGTGTTCATGACCATGGTGGATGTGGTGATGAAGGCCGCGCCCTTCTTCGTGTTCGCCCTGATGGCCGGCGTGGTCTCGCGCATCGCGGGCGATGACCCCTATGCCGTGATCGAGCTGTTCAAGTCCTTGGCGGGCTACAGCATCACGGTTGTGCTGGGCTTGGGGCTCATCGTGTTCGTGGTCTATCCATCGGTCATGACCATCCTGATGCGGCGCAACATTTTCCGGCGCTTCCTCCGGGCTATCGCACCGGCCCAGTTGCTCGCCTTCAGCACCAGCAGCAGCGCGGCCACCCTGCCGGTCACCTTGGAGTGCATGGAGGAGAACATCGGCGTAAGCAAGAGCACGGCCAGCTTCGTGCTGCCGATCGGCGCCACGGTGAACATGGACGGCACCAGCCTCTACCAGGCCGTGGCCGTGGTGTTCCTGGCCCAATACCACATGGTGGACCTCACCTTCCTGCAGCAGATCAGCATCGTCCTCACCGCCACCTTGGCCAGCATCGGGGCGGCCGCGGTGCCCAGCGCCGGCCTGGTCACCCTGTTCGTCGTGCTCACTTCGCTCGGCCTGGATCCCGCGTGGATCGCCATCATCCTGCCGGTGGACCGCATCCTGGACATGTGCCGGACCGTGGTGAACGTGACCGGCGACGCCACCACCTGCAGCATCGTGGCGCACGTGCAAGGGGAGCAGTTGTTCAACGATCCCGTGTGACCAATCCCCGCCGCTTTTCGTAGGGCGGGTCCAAAGGGGAACGATCTTTGCGTCACTGGGGCAGCGGTACCATCCCGGCCATCGGGCCGGACCGTGGACCTGCTGTCCCTCAACATCTCAACCAAAGCGCAACATGGCCAAGTGGACCAAACGCATCCTGCTCACCGTCGGCATCCTCATCGTTCTGCTTCTTGCAGCGGTCATCATCCTGCCGATCGTCTTCAAGGACAAGATCGAGGCGGCGGTGAAGGCCGAGGTGAACAAGAGCATCAACGCCGTGGTGGATTGGGGCGAGTGGGACATCACCCTGCTGAAGAACTTCCCGGACCTCACCGTGGAAGGTCTCTGATGTCAAAGTGAGCAATATCGCACCCTTCGAAGGCATCGATCTGGCGCGGATCGGAGAACTGTCGGCCACGGTGGATATCAAGAGCCTCTTCCGCGACAAAGATCGACATCAAGCGCATCGGGCTCATCCGTCCGTACATCCATGTGAAGGTCCTCGAGGATGGGCGTGCGAACTACGACATCGCGAAGGTGGACAGCACGGCCATCGAAGCATCCGGCCGATACCGCTGCATCCGCATTCAACATCGGATTGCGCGAATACTGGATCGAGGATGGGACCCTCATCTATGAAGATGCATCCTTGACCTATTACATGGACCTGAAAGGATTGGACCATAAAGGCTCCGGTGATTTCACACAGGACCTCTTCACACTCAGCACGACCACCCATGCGGATACGGCCAACGTGGTGTTCGATGGGGTCAAGTACCTGAAGAACGTGAAAGCGGACATCACGGCCGATCTGGACATGGACATGCCCAACATGAAATTCACCTTCAAGGACAATGAGGCGACGATCAATCAGCCTCGTGCTCGGCTTTGACGGCTGGCTGGCGATGCCCGCGGATGATATCGACATGGACATCAAATGGGACGTGAAGAAGACCGACTTCGGCACCTTGCTTTCGTTGGTTCCAGCGGAATTCGCTTCGGACCTCACCGGCGTCAAGATGAGCGGTAAGGCGAGCTTCAACGGCTATGTGAAGGGCACCTACAACGACAATGCCATGCCCGCTTTTGGCCTGGTGGTGAACGTGGACAACGGACGCTTCCAGTACCCCGATCTACCGGCCGCGGTCGAGGACATCTTCGTTGACCTGAAGATCAACGCACCGCAAGGGAACAACATGGACCTGATGGTGGTGGACCTGAAACGCTTCGCCCTGAAAATGGCCGGCAATCCAGTAGAGGCCCGCATGTACCTCACCAACCCGATGTCCGACCCGAACGTGGATGCCGAGTTGAAAGCGGACCTGGACCTGGCCAGCGTGAAGAAGGTGGTCCCCATGGAGGAGGACCTGAGTGGCAGCTTCAAGGCGGATGTGCGCATGAAGGGCAGGATGAGCGATGTGGAGGCCGGGCGTTACGACCAGTTCCAAGCGGATGGGAGCATGAGCCTGAAGGGAATGACCTATGAGAGCGATTCCATGCCGACGGTCGGCATCCAAAGCCTCTTGTTCGAGTTCAGCCCACGGTTCTTGGCCCTCACGAACTTCGATGGCAGCGTGGGGTCGAGCAAGATCACCGCCAAAGGCCGCATGGACAACTACCTGCAGTGGTGGTTGAAGGACAGCACCCTCGTGGGCAGCTTCGACCTCGTAGCGGACAAATTCGACATGAACGAATTGATGGGACCGAGCGAACCCGAAGGGGCGAGCACGGCCGCAGCGGATACCACCGCCCTCAGCGTGGTGGAAGTGCCCGGCAACATCGACTTCCGTATGGGCATGGCCGTGGCCGAACTGAATTACGACGAGATGATCCTGAAGAACCTGCGCGGCGGCATGCGCATACACGACAAGCGGGTCGACCTGAAGGACGTGTTCTTCAACCTCTTCGACGGCAGCGTGGAAATGGACGGGGCCTACGATACGAAAGACATGGCCAAGCCGATGATCGACCTGCACTACGACGTGAAGGACCTCGACATCGAAGAGACCGTGAAGTACGTGGAGAGCGTGCAGAAGATGGCACCCATTGCCAAGACAGCGAAGGGCAAGTTCAGCACCGACCTCACCATGAAGGCCCAACTGGACCAGCAGATGCAGCCCATCATGAGCACCTTGACCGGCCAAGGAACCTTGAAGACCAAGAGCGTACGCATCGACGGCTTCCAGCCCTTGGTGGACATCGCGAAGGCGCTCAAGATCAAGGAGATCGAGAATACCACCTTGCAGGATGTATCATTCACATATCGCTTTGCGGATGGTAAGATGATCACGGACCCCTTCGACGTGAAGATCGACCGCATCAAGGCCAACGTGGGCGGCAGCACGGCCTTCGAGGACCAAGCCATCGACTACGACATGAAGGCCAAGATCCCGAGCGACATCTTCGGGGCCAGCGCTGCGCAAGCCGTAAGCGGATTGCTCGGGCAAGCGAACAAGGCCATCGGAGCCGACTTCAAGGTCCCGCCCGAACTTGACGTGACCGTGAAGATCACCGGCACGATCGAGAAGCCGATCATCAAGCCCGTGTTCGCCGGCGGTACGAACAGCGTGAAGGATGCCGTGGTGACCGAAGTGAAGGCCCAGGCGAACGAGGAGATCGGAAAGGCCAAGGAGGAAGCCATTGCACGAGCGCGTGAAGAAGCCGCCAAGTTGGTGGCCGAGGCGCAGAAACAGGCGGACAACATCAAGGCACAAGCGCGTACCGAAGCAGCGCGCGTGAAAGCAGAGGTCTATGCCAATGCGGACAAGCTGGTGAACGATGCCAAGGACCCGATCAGCAAGGCGGCGGCCAAGGTGGGTGCTCAGAAATTGAAGCAGGAAGCGGATAAGAAGGAGCAACAGTTCGTTGCCGAAGCCGACCGACGCGCGGACAACCTCGTGAACGAGGCCCGCAAGAAGGGCGAGGAGATGATCGCCAAGGCCGAAGCGACCGACACGACAGTGAAGTAATGGATCGAAGGATGGGAGTGGTCCGGTCCAATGGACCCGAGAAAGGGTGGAGCATGCAGCGCAGTGCGAAGAACGCTGTGCTCATGGCATTCATGCTATTGGCTGGTGGCGCTTTCGCACAGGATGATGAGGCCGACCCGTGTGCGAAACCGACGGACAAGAAGATCGTGAAGCTGTTGGAGGAAGCGGCCAAGGCCAAGGACGGCATGGAGCGCCACCAGAAGCTGAAGGCCAGCTTGGACGTGGATCCCGATTGCGTGGAGTGCCTGTTCCAATTGGGCATGTCCGCCTATCGGATCGGTCGGGAAAGTGGGAAGGGCTACGATGCGTCCATCCGCTATTTCGATCAAGTGGAAGCCAAGTGCCCGCAGTACCACAGCGAGGTGCCGTACCACCTTGGGGTGATGTACTACGCGGATGGCGACTTCGCGAAGGCGGCCAAGGCCTTCGAAGCCTTCCGTCGCTTCCCCTCGGATGACCCGAGCAAACTGAGCAAGGACTACGACAAGAAGTACAGCGATGTGGAAGGTGTCATGCCCGAGCTGCAGTTCTATGTGGACTTCTACAAGAACACGGGAACACTGGACCCGAAGCTGTTGCGGAACGTGAGCACGCCGGCGAAGGAATACCTGCCCATGCTCTCACCGGACAACGAGCTGCTGTTCTTCACCCGGGTGAGCAAGGTGAAGGCGAAGGGCGATATCGTTCCACGTGAAGTGGAGGAACTGACCGAGGCCCGGCGGCCGGACATCGTTCCGATTTCAATGCGGGGCGCGCACTGCCCGAGCCCTTCAACTTGGGCGACAGCTACGGCGGCGTAACGATCAGCGTGAACAACAAGGAGATGTTCGTCACGGTCTGTGGCCCACCGATTCCCGCGGATATCAAGCAACTGCGACCTCTTCCGTGCACCAGTTACGACACCCACTTCGACTTGGACCAAGGCGGTCAGGTCTTCGAATGGAGCGGCTTGGAGAACCTGGGACCGAACATCAATACGCCGGACGGATGGGAGAGCCAGCCGAGCCTGAGCGCCGATGGGAACACCCTGTACTTCGCTTGCCAGCGCAGCCAGACCGATGGGATCGACATCTTCCAAAGCACACGGACGTCCAAGGGCGATTGGTCCCCTGCGCGTCCTGTGCCAGGCATCAATACATACGGGGACGAGAAGGCGCCCTTCATGCACAGCGACAGCCGCACCTTCTATTTCGCGGCCAAGCCTCCCGTTGATGAGACCGGCCGGATCGATGAGGCGCGGGGACACCGCAGTATCGGCGGCTACGACATCTTCTACAGCAAGCTGAACGACGATGGCACGTGGACCCGTCCGAAGAACATCAGCAACCCGATCAACACGGACCAGGACGAGCACGGCCTCGATCGTCAGCGTGGATGGCCGTACCGCCTATTTCGCCAGTGCGCGTTACCAAGGTGCCGGTGACCTGGACCTCTTCGGTTTCGAACTGCCGAAGGATGTCCGTCCCGACGACATCCTGCTGGTGAAAGGCGAGGTACGCGATGAGAAAGGTGAACTCGTAACGGATGCCACCGTGGAGATCCAGTACATGGACACCCGCAAGACCGACGTGATCCGGGTGGATAGTGTGAGCGGTACCTATGCCACGGTCGTCAACCTGAAGGCCGGCAGCGATGTGATCATGACCGTCAAGAAGAAGGACCACGTCTTCGATTCGCGCAGCTTCGCCATGGAGGACACGGTGCGTGCCGGTGTCGCCAAGGTGGACATGACGGTCCAGAAGATCGAGGTGGGAAAGAGCTACCGGGTCAACGACATCAAGTTCCCCACCAACTCGGCGAACATCGCCAAGTCCTCGGAGTACATCCTCGATGAGCTGATCGTTTTCATGAAGGAGAACCCCACGGTGAAGATCCGCATCGAAGGCCACACCGACAGTCGCGGAAGTGCAGCGGAGAACATGGTCCTGAGCAACGACCGCGCTTTCACGGTGATGGAATACCTCCAGGACCATGGCATCGCCGGATCTCGGCTTTCGTTCAAAGGCTTCGGTCCGGAAAAGCCCGTGGCCAGTAATGAGACCGAAGAGGGCCGAGCACGCAACCGGCGCACCGAGTTCGTGATCGTTTCACGCTGATCGGCTATCCGGTCGCCATGGGTATAATGCCGCCGCCCAGTGCGTACCTTGGTATCATGATCCACCGCATACTACCCCTCATCGCCCTTGCGGTTCTTGTCCTCGACCTGCCGGCCCAGGTGAGCAAAGGAGGACAGCCTATCGGTCCGCGCACCATTGTGCTGGCCGGAACGGAGGTGCCAACGGTCGCCTTGGGGCCCTTGCAAGGAGCCGAAGCCGAAGAAGCCGTTAGCAATGCGCAGTTCCGCTACGGTGTGCAGCGCATGGTGGCGGTGGATGTGACCAGCGCCGGTCGCTGGGATGTCTTGTCGGACGGTTCACGGCTCTGTCGGATGCGGCTGCATAGCGCAGGTGCCATCATGTTGAGCGTGCAATTCGATGCGTGGGAAATGAGTGAAGGAGCCACTGTTTTCCTGTACAACGAGGATGGAAGCACCGTGATCGGAAGCTTCGATAACAGCAACCGGGGGCCGGACGGCAGCATGGCCACACAGGTCCTTCCCGGCGATGCCGTGACGATCGAGTACCGCGTTCCTGCTGGCGTGCCGCGAGGAGCGCTGCATGTTTCCAGCATCACGCATTGCATCATCGATGTGTTCCGGGAGCTACGTTCCACCGAGGACAGGGACTACAACCCCGGCTACCAGAGCGCGGCCTGTCAGATCAACGTGAACTGTCCGGTGGCCTCGGCTTGGCAGGCGCAGAAGCGTTCCGTGGTGATGTTCCTGCGTCCGGACGGTGCCGGGTGCACGGCCAACCTGATCAACAATACCGCCGTCCCGGGCAGACCATATGTCCACTTGGCCTTCCACTGCTTGGTGGAATCGACGATGAACCAATGGGTGTTCTACTTCAATTACGAAAGTCCCGGCTGCGTGGGCACTTCCGGACCCACCACACAGACCTTGACCGGTGTATCCATGGTGGCCAATTACATCCTGGACGATTTCGTGCTGGCCGAATTGAACACACCACCTCCGGCCTCCTACAACGTGTACTATGCAGGATGGGACCGCTCAGGCAATGTGCCACAGACCGTCACGGTATTGGAGCATCCCTTGTACGACGTCAAGAAGATCGCCTTCGACAACAACCCGGCCACGAGCAGTATGGACGAGTACGTGCATACGTGGAGGGCCTTCTGGGACAATGGCATCACCGAATGGGGTGCGAGCGGTGCGCCCTGCTTCGACCAGAACAAACGCTTCATCGGCCACGTCGTTTCAGGCAACATGGCCTGTTCGGAGTCGCAGACGGTCCCGGCCGAGACGCTGTTCAGTGAGCTGGACCGGCGATTACCCCACAGGACGCCTACTGGGACTGGTTGGATCCGTCCATCCGGTGATGGTGCTCGACGGTTATGACCCCAATGCCAGTGCGCCTGTCGTGGGTGCGCCTGAAAGCCTTCCTCGAAGGACCGTACGTCAGCGGTACAGGCTTGCATGTCGGGGGCCTTGCGGAGCGCAGGGCTCGTGCCGCTCACGGAACCCTACACGGCGCAGGGATACACCCATGTGGGTGGAGGTGGCGGAGAGACCACGACGAGCGGCGTGTTATCGACCACCGGGAACAGCAGTGTCGTGGACTGGGTGGTCGTGAGCTGCGGAGTGCGGCGAATTCCACGCAGGTCTGGCCACCAAGAGCGCACTGTTATTGCGGAACGGAAGCGTTGTAGGAGTGGATGGTGTTTCGACGTAAGCTTCAGCCGTGCGGCTGGCAACTACTACATCGCGCTGCGGCATCGGAACCATCTAGGGATCATGACCGCGCAGGCGATCGCCTTGGATGATAGCGCCGACCCCTTGGACCTGAGCAACGCCTCGGTCGCCCTGTACAATGCGTCAGAGGCCACCAAGAACATCGCTGGCGTTCGTGTGCTGTTCGCTGGTGATGTGACCGGCGATGGGACCGTTCGCTACACGGGCTTGGAGAATGACAGGGACAGGATCCTCCTGCGTGTCGGCGGAGTGGTCCCAACGAACACCTGGTCGGGCTATGCGGAGGCCGACGTGAACATGGACGGTGTGGTGAGCTATACCGGAAGCGGGAACGATCGGGACTACATCCTGGTGAACATCGGTGGTGCTGCGGTCACCAGCACTCGTTCGGCCGCGCTTCCCTAATCCTCCGATCCACTGCGGTCGGAGCGGTCCATCAAGCGATGCTCCGTGATCCGCATGCGCAGGTTCAGGAATTCCACGAGTGCGCTGAACGCCATGGCGAAGTACAGGTAGCCCTTGTTCACATGCTCGCCCATGCCCTCCATCAACAGGGCAACACCGATCATCACGAGGAACGCCAGGGCCAAGACCTTCACGGTGGCGTGCTTGTTCACGAAATCAGCGATCGTCGCGCTGGCGAGCAACATGACCAGTACCGCGATGATCACTGCCAAGGCCATGATCAAGAGCTGATTGCTCATGCCCACGGCCGTGATCACCGAATCCAAGCTGAACACGATGTCGATCACGACGATCTGGAGCACCACGCTCAACATACTGGTCGCCTTCTTGAATTTGCCCTGCTTCTCACGCTTCTGTTCCACCTTGGCATGGATCTCCACCGTGGCCTTCCAGATCAGGAAGAGACCACCGATGGAAAGCACAAGATCGCGTCCGGTCAAGGGGTGATCACCGATGGACATGATCGGGTCGTTGAGCCCCATGATGAAGCTGATGCTGAACAGTAGCAGCAGGCGCGTGATCATGGCCAATGCCAATCCCGAACGCTGGGCGCGTCGCTGGTCGGCCTTGTGCTCCAACTCACCGCTCAGGATACTGATCACGATGATGTTGTCGATCCCGAGAACGATCTCCAGAACGGTCAAGGTCACCAAGGCGATGATGCCTTGGCTGGTGAGCAGGACGGCAGGATCGAGGGTGGAAAGGTCCATGTGCTGTTGTTCCGGTGCGAAGCTAATTCCTTACCGCATTGGCGTACGTTGTGCGGTCCTCACTTCGTACGAGCGACCACGATGGTCTCGTTCCGGTTCACCGGATTGAGCCAATGCACGGCCCGGTCCAAGGCTCCGGGCTTGGCTTCGAAGAGGATCTCCAAGGGCCCCATGACGGTCTCCGCGCGAGCGACCCGCGCAGGTAGATCCTCCACTCCGATGAACAGGATCACATCCGGGCTGTTCGAGACCGGGTGCTTTCCCAACCGCGCTGCCATGTCGGTCGAAACGTCGGTCCAGGGTTCCACCAGCACATCCCATTGGCCCAAGTAGAACAACGGAGGCATGGGCGCTTCGCCCTCCACGGTATCCTCAACGACCAATGCGCGAATGTCCTTGAGCTCCTGCAATCCGATCATCGCCTCCACACGACTGCGCTTGCTATAGCTGAACATCAGCACCACCAGCAGCACGGTGTTCAATGTCCAGGCGAAGGTCAATTGACCACGCCAAAGCTTCGCGCGGCGCTGCCACCATACGCTGCGTTCCCGCCAGAGCTCCCATGCCGTGTAGCCCAACACGAAGAACAGGGGCACGATAGGGAGGATGAACCGTTCCTGTTTATTGGGGAAGTAGGAGTGGATCGCCAAGAACAGAAGAACGGGCACCCAAATGAGCAGCGGGCCACGGCGTTGGAAGAAGCCGAACATGACCGCCACGCCGAGGAAGGGAATGAAGATCCCGAGCAGCAAGAGCAGGTAGTTGTACCAAGGCTGATCGAAGTACGTGGTGGTGTTGGCCATGTTGTACAGCACGTATTCGGTCAGCTCGGCGAAGGGGCGGCCCCAGAGGAACAGGTCGATCCCGCTTTGGATGACGGCAAGCGGAAGCAACACGCCAAGGCCATAGACCAGCATGGCCTGCCAACGGCGTTGGAAAAGCAGCACCAGGCCGGGGCCGGCAGCGAAGAACAGGGTCTGGAAACGCACGTTCACGGCCAGTCCGATGAACACACCGGCGATCAGTACATTGCGAAGCGTCGGCCGTTCGTGATCCTTGATCAGTTGCCATGTCCCGAGCATCAGGAACGGGATGCATGCGGTCTCGACCAGGTTCCGAACGGAGAGGAAGGGCATGAAATAGAACAGCGCGAGGAACAGGCCGGTGCGCCATGCGATAGGCTCGTTCGATAGCCGCAACGCGATACGATAGCCGACCCGCACGACCACGAGCCCCCAGATGGCGTGCAAGATCCGAACGACCACCATCAAGCCTATGGGGTCCGAAAGGCCGATGCCCTTGAGCGCCACGAAGAGCAGGTAGTGCAAGCCGACGTAGAAGAAACTATGACCGCTCGGGCTCGGGTCCTCGCCTTGGTTCCAGGGCAACCAATTGTTGTAATCGAAACCATCGGCCCAACTCCTGGCCGCTTCGATCACCAGGAAGTGATCATCGTGGGCGAAGTAGCCTTGGCTGAAGAACGCCGCGATCAGCCTCGGTAATAAGGCGATCAGCGTAAGTGCGACCAACGGTCGTTGGGCCATCCATGGGCGAAGGGCAGCGAACATGGGCACGAAGCTAGGGGATGCCTTCCATGGTGGTCGATCCTTAGTGCAAGTGGAACTTGGTCCACGTTCGATTTCCGTCCGGTGGTGATCAAGCCACGCGTCGGTCCCGGATCCAAAGAGAAATGAAGATCCCTTGAAAGTGCTCGAAGTTCAGGGCTCGGCTCCGTAGCTTTCGCCCGTCAAACTCCCGTTCAAGGACGTTTCCGCCGGGGCATTTGCATTGTAACACGCGCTTCGGCGATCTCGAATGAACATTGTCATCCTGTCCCGCGACAGCAAGTTGTATTCCACACGCAGGCTGGTCGAGGCCTGCGAGAAGCGGGGCCATCATGCGCGCGTGGTGAACCATGTCAAGTGCGACATCCTTATCGAGAAGCGCAAACCACAGGTCTTTTATGGAGGCATTCCGTTGACGGATGTGGATGCGATCATCCCGCGCATTGGTGCGAGTGTCACGTTCTATGGAACGGCCGTGGTGCGCCAGTTCGAGATGATGAAGGTGTTCACCACCACCGAGAGCCAAGCCCTTGTGCGTAGCCGCGACAAACTGCGCAGCATGCAGGTGCTCACACGCAGTGGTGTCGGGATACCGAAAACGGTCTTCACCAACTACAGCAAGGATGTCGGAAGTATCGTCGATAGCGTGGGTGGTGCGCCATGCATCATCAAGTTGCTGGAAGGCACGCAGGGTCTAGGGGTGGTGCTGGCGGAAACGAAGAAAGCGGCGATCGCGGTATGCGAAGCGTTCAACAGCCTCAAGGCCCGGGTGATCGTGCAGGAGTTCATCAAGGAAAGTCGGGGGGTGGACATTCGAGCCTTCGTTGTTGATGGCCGTGTGGTGGGAGCCATGAAGCGGACGGGCAAAGAGGGCGAGTTCAGGAGCAACCTGCACCGTGGCGGCACGGCGGAACTGATCGAGCTGTCGCACGAAGAGGAGGTGACGGCGATCAAGGCCGTGAAGACCCTGGGCCTGCACGTGGGTGGCGTGGACATGCTCCAAAGTGAACGCGGCCCCTTGGTGCTCGAGGTGAACTCCAGTCCGGGGCTGGAAGGGATCGAGCGTGCGACCGGGCATGATATCGCCGGGGAGATCGTGCGCTTCGTTGAGCGCAACGCCTGATCGAGGTCGTTACCGCACTTTCCTTCTCGCCAGAAAGGGGTAGATGACCATCGCCATGGGTGCGATGATCGCTGACCAGACCCCGCATATGCTGATGAAGGCGGGTATGATCCAGGCGAAGGTGGCCAAGAGGACCAGGATGAAGAGGACAGGCTTGTGCCAAGCACGGGGATGGTCCCGGAACAAGAGGAGCATCGGGGCACCGCCGATCAGACCAGCAAGTGCGAACACATCGTCGAGAAGGTGACCTTCCATTTCCATCCGTGAAAGTACACCGTGCGATCAGCCAAGATCAGCTCGAGCGGATCCTCGAGTGCCGATCACTGCTTGGGCTTCACCAACCTGAAGGAAGCGCCGATCTCCCAATTCCATTGCGCGAAGAAGAAGTGCTGGTCCGCGCGGTCGCCGTCGTTCTGGGTGATCAGGATGTCCGGCATGTTGATGAAACCGCCCTTGAACTCTGATTGTATGAAGAAGGAGGAAAAGAAGGTGACGTTCAGTCCGGCAACTGCTCCGATCCCGTATCCCGCGAGATGGAACTCATCGTTCCGCTCGTTATCAAGCACCCTTGCATTCGTCTTCGGCACGAGCACGCCAGCACCGAAGCCTTCGGTAAGGGCCACCTTGACCTTTTTCCATGCCCACACCTCGTCGAATCTCCGCAACTCCAGATTGACGTAGTTGAGTCCGTCGGTGTGTTCGAAGCAGAGGAGCTGGTCGCTCACCACCACATCGTCGTCCGCGTAGCTGCCGTTGTATCCGGTCTCCGTGCCATGGATGTCCCCGTTGATCTTTACCGTTTGGTCCTGTACCATCACGTACTTCATGTGGTCCATCCCAAAGGAGATGCTGTAGTTCTGTCGGAGGAAGTACCCCATGCGGAAATTGTACTGGGGGATCGGTGCGGAAGAGGGGTTGAAGTAGAGCTTGGTATCGTAATCGGTCGGGCGGTCCTGGGCGGCGATGTGCTTCAAGGTGAAGTCGAAGCCATACCCCTTCAAATGCAGGTCCGATGCGGTATACCAAGCCCTGTTCCAGCCCCAGTACACGAACGCGCGGCCTTTGTTGCCTTGGGTGGAGGTCATTTGAGCGACCGACCCAAGGCCCGAAATGAGCATGAAGAAAAGGAGTGCATGCCGCATGGCCCAGCGAATAATCCCGATCCGGTCTTGCGACCGGGTCAGCCCAGCAGGTTCTTCGCGCTCACGTCCACCAAAAAACGGCCGCGAAGGAATTTCCGACCAAGTAGCACTTGGTACTTCATATCGCTCCTGTCGAATAGCGTGAACTGCGTCCGCACGGCGAATCCGTTGAGGCGCACCAAGGTGCTGATCAGGTAGCGGTGGCTCACCACCCCATTACTGCTCTTCACCAGGACCCGACGGAACTTCCTGAACACCTTTGTTCTGCGGGTACCTCCCATCTGGAAGGTGACCCAAAGTTCCTTCATACCATCCACCGTGCGCAGTCTGATCCGTTGGTAATGCAGGGCACTGCGGTAGGCCCCGGTATCCACCTTGGCCTCAACACGAGCCACACCAAGGCCCGGTAGCGCGATGTGCTCCAAGCGTCCGATCGTGACCCGTTCCGTTGTCATGTTCACCGCAAAGGTGATCGGGATCGCCCTGCAGGATCGGGGCCTCTCGAACTGATTTTCAACAGTTAAGGACGGATCGAGGCATCTTTTCCACGAAAAGGCGTGATCTTTGCGCTGTCACCGAAAAACAAGACCATGAAGACCATCAATACCCTTGTAAGTACTGCGATCTGTGCGCTGTTCCTTGCCGCTGTTCCGCTTGATACCATTGCGCAGGACAGTAGCGAAGGGACCGTGAAAAGCTATGGTGAGGCCATCAAACCGGAAGGGGCCATCAGCACGGAGGAGTTGGTCAAGGTCATGGGAGAGAAAGAGGAATTCACCACCAAGGTGGAGGGTGAGATCGTCACCAGCTGCGCGATGAAGGGCTGCTGGATGGACATGAAGCTGCCGAACGGCGATGTGATGAAAGTGCGTTTCAAGGATTATGGATTCTTCGTTCCAACGAAGGGCCTGGAGGGAAAGAAGGCGGTGATGCAAGGCACCGCTACCCGGGAGACCTTGGACGTGGCAACGTTGCGGCACTATGCCGAGGATGCAGGAAAGAGCAAGGAGGAGGTCGAGAAGATCACCGAGCCGGAGAACAACTTGATGTTCCTGGCCGATGGGGTGCTGATCACCTTCTGAACCACGGATCATGACATGGACGAAGGCCCGGGATCCCCGGGCTTTCGCATTTACGCCTCCTGAGCAAATACGAAGAGGCCAATTCCCAGTCCGCTGTTGACAGCGAATAGCGCAGGGCAAGAATGAGAGGCTATGCGCTGGATACTTTCACGACCTCATAAGACAAGCAAGGAACCCATCATGAGCAAGATCGCACTTGCGGTGCACGGCGGAGCCGGGACCATCGCCAGAGAACAGCTTTCACCAGCGCGCGAGAAGGCCTACCGCGAGGCCTTGGAACTTGCGCTGAAAAGCGGGCATGCCGTGCTTGTCCAAGGTGGGGAAGCGTTGGAGGCGGTGGAATGCGCTGTGCGGGTCCTCGAGGATTCGCCCTTGTTCAACGCCGGTCGCGGATCGGTCTTCAATGCGGACGGCCAGCATGAAATGGACGCCAGCTTGATGAGCGGAAAGGACCTGGCCGCTGGTGCGGTCGCCGGGGTGCAGAACGTGAAGAACCCGATCGCGTTGGCACGTAAGGTCATGCTCCACAGCGGACACGTGCTGATCAGTGGCAACGGGGCCTTCGAGTTCGCGCACAAGCAGAAATGCCCGCTGGAGGATGATCAGTATTTCTTCGACGAGTTCCGATACCAGCAATGGAAGGCGGCGGTCGGAACGGACAAGGTGCTGTTGGACCACAGCGATCCGGAAAAGAAGTTCGGGACGGTAGGGGCGGTGGCCATGGACCGGAACGGGCACCTCGCGGCCGCTACCAGTACGGGGGGGATGACGAACAAGAAATGGCAACGGGTCGGTGATAGCCCGATCATCGGAGCGGGTACCTACGCCAATGATGAGAGCTGTGCGGTGAGCTGCACCGGCCATGGTGAGAGCTTCATCCGTGCCGTCGCGGCGCATGACGTGCATGCCCTCATGGCCTACAAAGGGCTCTCCTTGGCCGAGGCCGTCCGCATTGTGGTACACGAGAAGTTGCCTCCATTGGACGGTGATGGAGGGCTTATCGCAGTGGATCGCGAAGGCAATCTGGTACTCGACTTCAACTGCCCAGGCATGTACCGCGGCCAGGTCGGCTCGGATGGCGAGTTCCGGACCGCCATATTCCGGGATTGAACCGCTAACGGTTCCGTTTCTTCCGCTGAAAAGAGGGGAGGCGAATGCGCTGCTCCTCAGGGTATTCCACTTCCTCGCCGAGGATGAACCCGAACGGTTGTAGGGAAGGGATCGAATCGCACACGACCTTCAGCATACCCGTCATGGGTATGGCAAGTATCATACCGACCACCCCCCATAACATGCCCCCTGCGAGCAATGCGATCAGGCTGGCCAAGGGATTGATACTGACACTGGAGCCGACGATCTTGGGCGTGATGAAATTGTTCTCCAGCAGTTGGGTCATCATGGCCACGCCCAAAGCACCCAATGCGTAAAGCGGGGAATCCTTGGTCACCAAGGCGATGGCGATAGGGATCAAGCTGCCGAGCATGACACCGACATAGGGTATCACGTTCAGGAAACCGATCAAGAAACCTAGCAATATCGCGTACTTCAGGCCCAGGAGCAGAAAGCCGATGCTGTTCAATACGCCAAGGATGAGCACCACGGTCATGACCCCTTGTATGTACTTGGACGAAAGCTTCGAGATACGGACCATGATCTCCAGAACAACTCCATCGTTGGTCCTATCGAGTGTTTTGAAGAAGGTTCGGAATTTGTCTCGCAAAAGCAGGAGCAGGAAAACGAAGATCGGGATGGGAAGGATGTTGGCGAGTACCGTTCCGGTCCCACTGAACAGTGTCATCGCCAGTTTTCCGCTGGAATCCGCCAGGTCATTGAGCCGTTCGTTGATCCAACCCAACTGCTCCCTGCGTGAGATGTTCGCTTCTACTTCGATGAAGGATTGCAACTCACGTCCCTTCGCGCTGAAGGCTTCCTTCAACTGTGGTAGGCCATCTCCGAATTTCCCCAGTTGCCAGCCGAGGAAGATGAACAAGCCGCTCACGAAGAGGACCATTACCGACGTTGCCAAGAGCGAACTTGCCCATCTGGGTAAGAGCTGTTCCGACCACCGGGCCATAGGCAACATCAAGAATGCCAGCAGACCGGAGCCAACGGTCAATAAGATCAAGCTTCGTCCGAAGTACAGTACCACCACGGTCAATACCAAGGCCAGCAGGATCTGAACATAGCGCTGCAGGCCGGTCATTTGTGACATCTGGCAGAAATGATGATCAGGAGGGGAACTCAGCAGGATCCCCGTTGTCGAGTTCCACCTCTTCTTCCTCCTCCAACTCTCCCTTGGTGCGTTCGACCCAGCGGTCGAGCCATTCCGAGTGGAGGAAGCGGTCAAAGAGCATAGGGCCTGCAGTAGCAGCGACCCAAGCAAGAAGCTTTCCTTTGAATCCTTTGGCCTTCGATGCCAGGAATGTGGCCAATAGGTTGCCGAGGATCCCTTGTTCTTGGCCGATCATGGATCGCGCCACGCGCAACGGACGAACGTTGGAAATGAGGTCACCGATCGCGCTCGTCGTTAATTCGCTCCGGAACTCCTTGTCCCGGATATTCCGCCAATGGCCTTCCATAACGGCACCGTAGTGGTCCGCCATTCCCTTCACCCTCGCGCGTTCCGCACGATAGTCGTCCATACTACGGAATGGGGTCCTCATCGCGGCTGGAATTGATGATCGTCAGTGTGACCAGATCCTGGATCTTGCGACGACCGAACAAATGGAACAGACCTGCGAGCAAGAGGTAGAGTCCTCCAACACATACGAACCCCAGTGGTATACTTCCAAGTACCTGCCCCAAATACAGGGCCAGCGCTGCTGTGCACATGAACAGGGCCCCGGCAAGGAACACCATCAACACGATCATCCCGACGAGCGAACCGGACATCCGACCGAATCGCTCACTTGCGATCAGTATGGTGTATTCCTTTTGGGCTTGTACCCAGCCCTTGGCATCATTGGTAACTTGGTCCAAGAAGACGCCGAGATCCTGAGGTGCGCCATCCTCTGGACCTCGGTCCTTCCGGTCATCGGGAGATCCGAACATCGGCTCAGTTGGCGCTTTGTCGAACGGCCTCGGCCGCACGCTTGGCCTTCGAGCTAACCTCTTTTGCGGCGTCCTCAATGGCATCCGCCGCAGCGTTCTCCGCATTACCACGCACCTTCTCCACCAGGTCGACAAGGTCCTCTTTTGCTTTTTTCGCCCGACGCTTGATCTGTTTGCGTGTTTCCTTACCGGACTGTGGTGCTAGCAGCAGTCCAACTGTTGCGCCGATCGCGACACCAGCGAGGAGTCCGAAGAGCCCCATTTTGCTATCCCTTTGCATGTTATTGTATTGTTTTGAATGATATGACCGGCCATTCCGATCACTTGCCATGAATATAGCAATTTCCGTGCAGAATGCAAGTGCCGATCGACAGTTCCTTCTGTTATCGTTGGTGCTCTAGGGATCCCGGGAGCCATTTTGGTTCCAGGGCACAGGGATCATCTTTCAATGCCCGCGGGACGCCAAAAAAGGAGGGCGGTCATTTCACCGCAACCACTTCCGCTCCAGTACGAAGGTGCCGAAGGGTAGGATGGAGGCCAGCCCTAGGCCGATGACCCGTTCCACGTCCCATTTGAGCTTTGTGAACAGCGGTACTGCCGCTGCCCAATACAAGATGAACAATACGCCGTGTGCCCAGCCGACCACCTTCACGGCCCAGGGCAGATCCGCCAAATACTTCAGGGGCATGGCGATGAAGAGCAGGACCAGAAAGCTCCAGCCTTCGGCAATGGCCACCGAACGGAAACGCCGGATGATCGAGGAGTTCGTTTCGTCTGTCATGCGTTGTTCAGGACCTGGCCGTAACGGGAACGCCCGCGAACTGGCGTTGCTTAACGGAATACGTGTGGCCCTTGGAGATGATGTGCACGCGCATGCCTTCGATACTGAAGGGTTGGCCTTCCTCCACATCGGCGAAGTCGCTGTAGCTGATGTCATGTCCGTCGAAGATCATGACCTGCCCACTGCCGATGGTCTCCAGCATGTCCGCATCGGTGATGACCACACCGGTGTCCTCACCCAAACCGATGCCGATCGCATTCGGATTGCCTGCGACCGCTTGTGTCAACCGACTGAACCGACCGCGCTCCACGAAATGGCTATCGATGATCACATCCTGGATCAGGGATGCCCCGGTCGTCATCTTGACCCCACCCTTGATCAGCCCGGAGGCGCTGTGCCCTTGGTAGATCATGGTGCTGCTCATGCACATGGCCCCTGCGCTGGTCCCTGCAATGATGAAACCGCTCTCCTCGTGGTAACGCCGCTTCATCAATTCCAAAAAGGCCGTACCACCGAAAATGGTCGTCAGGCGCAATTGGTTCCCTCCGCTCATCATCACCCCATCACACTTGGCCAAGCGCTTGATCATGTCGGGCTTCACATCGGAACGCTCGCGGATATGCATCACATCGAGATTGGTGGCGCCGAGCCGACCGAAGGCATCGATATAGTTCTGACCGACTTCCTCGGGAATGCTGCTCGCGCTCGTGATCACCGCGATCCGTGCATCGGTTCCGCCGGCCTCGTCGAGCACCCGGCGAAGGATGCCCTCTTCGATGAAGGCGTGATTGAACACCTTCGTATTGTGACCGGCCTCCGGTGCCGTGCCCTTGTCCTCATTACCGCCAATGGCGATCAGTTTTCCTTTTGGTGCCATGCAAGGTCATTAACCCCCACCCCGATGATCCGTATCGGCGGACCGACGGTCGCGAAAGTAGCGGGATCCGGAACGACCGTGAAGTGGGCATGAAGTTTTGATGAACAGGAGCACCTGCCTATCTTCCGCCATCGCCCACCGGGAACGGTCGTGAAGTGGGCATATTTCCTACCCGATCAACAGCAGAGCCATCTTACCATGCGCATCCTCGAACTGAAGGCCATGCGAGGCCCCAACTACTGGTCCGTGAAGCGGCACCACCTCATTGTCATGCGCCTCGACATCGAGGACCTCGAGGAAAAGCCGACGGACAAGATCCCGGGTTTCTATGAAAGGATCCAGGAGTTGCTTCCTTCCATGTACAGCCACCGTTGCAGTGAGGACCATGAGGGTGGTTTCTGGGAACGGGTGAAGCGCGGTACTTGGATGGGTCACGTGATCGAACACATCGCGCTCGAGATCCAAACGTTGGCTGGGATGGAGACCGGCTTCGGCCGAACACGTAGCACGCGGGATCGCGGGGTCTACAACGTGGTGTTCAGCTATGTGGAGGAACCAGTGGGCATGTATGCCGCAAAGGCCGCCGTCCGCA
>JAWKNF010000009.1:0-152650 GCA_041391825.1 Flavobacteriales bacterium
GCGGGATCACAGGCACCACCTTGATGATCATCCACTCGGGGTTGTTCTCCCGGCGGCTGTTCGCATCGCGGAAGGCCTCAACAACATTCAGGCGCTTCAAGGCCTCGTTCTTACGCTGCTGGCTCGTCTCCGTGTTCGCTTTATGGCGAAGGTCATAGCTCAATCCATCGAGGTCCAAGCGCTTCAGCAGCTCATGCAGCGCCTCTGCGCCCATCTTGGCCAAGAACTTGTTCGGGTCGGTGTCGTCCAAGTACTGGTTGTCCTTCCCTTGGGTTTCGAGGATATCGAGGTACTCCTCCTCCGTAAGGAAATCGAGGTACTGCACGGCCACACCTTCCTTGTTCACGGCGGTACCCGGATTGATCACCACGTAACGCTCGTAGTAGATGATCTGGTCCAGCTTCTTCGTGGGCAGGCCCAAGAGATAACCGATCTTGTTGGGGAGGCTACGGAAATACCAGATGTGGGCCACGGGCACCACCAACTGGATGTGTCCCATGCGCTCACGACGGACCTTCTTCTCGGTCACCTCCACACCGCAGCGGTCACAAACGATCCCCTTGTAGCGGATCCGCTTGTACTTCCCGCAGTGGCATTCGAAATCCTTCACCGGACCGAAGATCCGCTCGCAGAAGAGGCCATCACGCTCCGGCTTGTAGGTCCGGTAGTTGATCGTCTCCGGCTTGATCACCTCACCATGGCTGCGCTCGAGGATCTGCTCGGGGCTGGCCAGGCTGATGACGATCGTATTGAAGTTGCTGTTCAGCTTCACTTCCTTTTTCATGTTCTCGCGTTGCTTGCTTCCGTTCTTCTATCGTTGCTCACCGGGGGCTGGATCACTCCAGGGAAACGTTCAGGGCCAGGCCGCGCAGTTCATGCAGCAGCACGTTGAACGATTCCGGGATACCCGGGGTCGGGAGGGGCTCGCCCTTCACGATGGCCTCGTAGGCCTTGGCACGGCCGATCACATCATCGCTCTTCACGGTGAGGATCTCCTGCAGGATGTTGGCGGCACCGAAGGCCTCCAACGCCCACACTTCCATTTCACCGAAACGCTGACCACCGAACTGGGCCTTACCGCCCAGCGGCTGCTGCGTGATCAAGCTGTACGGTCCGATCGAACGGGCGTGCATCTTGTCATCGACCATGTGCGCCAGTTTGATCATGTAGATCACACCAACGGTGGCGGGTTGATCGAAGCGGACCCCGGTACCGCCATCGTAGAGGTAGGTCTTTCCGTTGCGGGGAACACCGGCCTCGTCCGTTTCGGCGTTGATCTGGTCCAGCGTAGCGCCGTCGAAGATCGGTGTGGCATACTTGCGGCCCAGCTTCTTGCCGGCCCAACCGAGCACCGTCTCATAGATCTGGCCCAGGTTCATCCGGCTCGGTACGCCCAAGGGGTTCAGCACGATATCGACCGGAGTTCCATCCTCCAAGTAAGGCATATCCGCATCGCGCACGATCTTGGCAACGATACCCTTGTTACCGTGGCGGCCGGCCATCTTGTCGCCCACCTTCAGCTTACGCTTGGCGGCCACATAGACCTTGGCCAGTTTAACGATACCTGTAGGCAGTTCGTCGCCTATGCTCACTTGGAATTTCTTCCGCTTGTACACACCGCTTACATCGCTGTAGCGGATCGTGTAGTTGTGGATGAGCTGACGCACCAGTTCATTGGTCTTCTGATCGGCAGTCCAATCCGTCGGATCCACGGTGATGAAGTCGATGCCCTGCAGCACCTTCGCACTGAACTTGACACCCTTGCGCACCTGCTCTTCCTTGTACTTGTTGAAGACACCGGCCGAGTTCTGACCACCCACGAGGGTCATCATCTTCTCGATCAGTTCGTTCTTCAGGTTGCCGAGCTCCTTGTCCTGCTCTTTGTCGATCTGCTCCAGTACGGCCTTTTCATTGCCCTTGGCCTTCTTGTCCTTCACAGCACGGGCGAAGAGCTTCTTCTCGATCACCACGCCACGTGTGCTGGGCGGGGCCTTCAAGCTGGCGTCCTTCACGTCGCCTGCCTTGTCGCCGAAGATGGCGCGCAGTAATTTCTCCTCAGGGCTCGGGTCGGTCTCCCCTTTCGGTGTGATCTTACCGATGAGGATATCACCTTCCTTGATCTCCGCTCCGATCCGGATGAGACCGTGTTCGTCCAGGTCCTTGGTGGCTTCTTCGGAAACGTTCGGGATATCCGCCGTGAGTTCTTCAAGGCCGCGCTTCGTGTCGCGCACCTCCATGTTGTACTCATCGATGTGGATCGAGGTGAATATGTCCTCGCTCGCCACGCGCTCGCTGATCACGATGGCATCCTCGAAATTGTAGCCTTTCCATGGCATGAACGCCACTTGCAGGTTACGTCCGATCGCCAATTCGCCATCTTCTGTACCGTAACCTTCGCACAAGGTTTGGCCTTGGGTCACCTTTTCGCCCTTGCGCACCAGCGGGCGCAGGTTCATGCAGGTGCTTTGGTTGGTCTTCAGGAATTTCGTGAGCTTGTACTCCTTCTCGTCACCGTCGAAGCTGACGATGCGCTCCTCTTCGGAACGCTTGTATTCGATGATGATGCGGTCGCTGTCCACGGACTTCACGACACCATCGCCTTCGGCAACGAGCAGTACGCGGCTATCGCGGGCAACAAGTTCCTCCAGACCGGTACCCACGATCGGCGCTTGTGGGCGCAACAGCGGAACGGCCTGACGCATCATGTTCGAGCCCATCAGCGCACGGTTGGCGTCATTGTGCTCCAAGAATGGGATCAAGGAGGCTGCAATGGACGCGATCTGGTTCGGCGCTACGTCCATCAGGTGCAGCTCCTTCGGCTCCACCACCGGGAAGTCACCCATCAAACGGGCCTTGACCCGGCTCGTGATGAACTCACCTTTATCGTTCACCTTGGCGTTGGCCTGGGCGATCATCTTGTTATCCTCCTCCTCAGCGCTCAAATAGACCACATCGGCCTTCACATCGACCTTTCCCTCCTTCACATGGCGGTAAGGGGTCTCGATGAAGCCCAAGCTGTTGATCTTGCTGTACACGCACAACGAGCTGATCAGACCGATGTTCGGTCCTTCCGGCGTCTCGATGGTGCATAGGCGACCATAGTGCGTGTAGTGCACGTCACGCACCTCGAAACCGGCGCGCTCACGGCTCAGACCACCGGGTCCGAGCGCCGACATGCGGCGCTTGTGTGTGATCTCGCTGAGCGGGTTAGTTTGATCCATGAACTGGCTCAACTGGTTCGTTCCGAAGAACGAGTTGATCACCGAGCTCAGGGTCTTCGCATTGATCAGGTCGGTCGGTGTGAACACCTCGTTGTCACGCACGTTCATGCGCTCGCGGATGGTGCGGGCCATACGGGCCAGACCCACGCCGAACTGGGCGTGCAGTTGCTCGCCCACGGTACGCACGCGACGGTTGCTCAAGTGGTCGATATCGTCCACATCGGCCTTCACGTTAACCAGTTCGATCAGGTACTTGATGATGAAGATGATATCCTCCTTCGTCAACACCCGAACACTCAATTCGCTCTCAAGACCCAACTTCTTGTTGATGCGATAGCGGCCGACCTCCCCAAGGTCATAACGCTGCTCACTGAAGAAGAGCTTGTCGATCACACCACGGGCCGTATCCAGATCGGGTGGTTCGGCATTCCGCAATTGGCGGTAGATCACCTCCACGGCCTCCTTCTCGGAGTTCGAGGTATCCTTCTGCAAGGTGTTGTAGATCAACGCGTAATCCGCTGCGTTGATACCGGCCTTGTGCAGGATGATGGTCTTAGCGCCGCTCTCCACGATCTGCTCCACATGCTCCTCCTCCAAGATCGTCTCACGGTCGATGAGCACTTCATTACGCTGGATCGAGACCACCTCACCGGTGTCCTCGTCCACGAAGTCCTCCACCCAGCTCTTCAATACACGGGCAGCGAGTTTGCGACCAACGACCTCCTTGATGGCCGCTTTGGTCACCTTCACTTCATCCGCAAGGTTGAAGATCTCCAGGATGTCCTTGTCGCTTTCGTAACCGATGGCCCGCAAGAGCGTGGTGACCGGCAACTTCTTTTTCCGGTCGATGTACGCATACATCACACCGTTGATATCGGTGGCGAACTCGATCCATGAACCCTTGAACGGAATCACACGGGCGCTATACAGCTTGGTGCCGTTGGCATGGCGGCTCTGGCCGAAGAACACACCGGGCGAACGGTGCAACTGGCTAACCACCACACGCTCCGCTCCATTCACCACGAACGAACCCTTCGGGGTCATGTACGGGATCTGTCCCAAGTACACGTCCTGGACGATGGTCTCGAAATCCTCGTGCTCAGGATCGGTGCAATACAGTTTCAGTTTTGCCTTCAACGGCACGCTGTAGGTCAGGCCGCGCTCGATGCACTCGTCGATGCTGTATCGCGGTGGATCGATGAAATAGTCCAAGAATTCCAGCACGAACTGATTGCGGGTGTCCGTGATGGGGAAATTCTCCGAGAACACCTTGAAGAGGCCTTCGCGCTCGCGGTGTTCGGGGAGGGTCTCGATCTGAAAGAACTCTTCAAAGCTCTTCAATTGGATATCGAGAAAATCGGGGTAGTCGATCGATAATGGGCTGATGCCGAAATCGATGCGCTTGCTTTTCTTGGAACTGGTCTTCGCCTGGGCCATGGGTGCGTGATATGAAGAACGGAAGACGACCGTTTGAACTACGGGATCCCTGAACCTACTGATCGACCTCCCCGTCCTGGATCATGACCCGGGGAGTTTTGGAATTGTTACCTGAGGGGTCTCACACACAGAACAGACGGAAAGGCCCGCTGTGGGGCCTCTCCGTGCTGCTCTGTTGCAAGCGCGATCAGGATCTTACTTGACCTCAACTTCGGCGCCGGCTTCCGTGAGCTGTTGCTTCAGGCTTTCAGCGTCCTCTTTCGAGACGCCTTCCTTCAGCGGCTTTGGAGCACCGTCAACGAGGTCCTTCGCCTCCTTCAGTCCGAGACCGGTGAGTTCCTTCACCAGTTTCACCACGGCCAGTTTGTTCTGGCCGCCGGCCTTGAGGATAACGTCGAAGCTGGTCTTTGCTTCAGCAGCCTCGCCACCGCCGGCCGCTGGGCCTGCGATCGCTACTGCAGCTGCAGCTGGTTCGATCTGGTATTCGTCCTTCAGGTATGTGGCGAGTTCGCTCACCTCTTTCACGGTGAGGTTAACGAGTTGATCGCCTAGGGATTTGATGTCTGCCATCTTTCGGGGGTTGTTACTATGGGAATGGGGAAGCTAACTGTGCGTAACGCGTTCGTCCGGGCGATGCCGAGCATCGCCCGATGTATCTGATCAGGCGGCTCTCTCTTCGAGGGTCTTGAGCAGGCCAGCGATCTTCTGTCCTCCGCTGCCCTGTAGGCCGCTGATGACGTTCTTGATCGGGCTTTGCAGCAAGGCGATGATATCGCCGATGAGTTCCTCTTTGCCTTTGAGCGTGCTCAACATGGCGAGTTGGTCATCTCCGATGAAGATGGCCTCGTCCACCCATGCGCTCTTCAGCGTGGGCTTCGTGTCCTTCTTCCGGAAGTCCTTGATGAGCTTTGCCGGAGCATTGCCCTTCGAGGCGAACAGGATGGAGGTCTGGCCCTTCAGCGTAGGAATGATCTCGCTGTAGTCCTTGTCCTCGATCCGCTCCATGGCCTTCTGCAGAAGGGTATTCTTCACCACCTTCATGCGGATACCGGCCTTGTGGCACTCGCGACGCAGCTTACTGGTAGACTCAGCGGTCATGCTGGAGGTGTCCGCCAAATAGAAGACGCCGGTGGCCTTGATCTCGTCGACCAGAACGTCGATCGCTTGGTCTTTTTCGATTCGGGTTGCCATTGTTCTGTGCTGTTATCAGACCGAAACGGTGCGGGTATCGACCTGCACGCCGGGGCTCATGGTGGAACTGATGCTGATGCTCTTGATATAGGTGCCTTTGGCGGTACTTGGCTTCAGCTTGGCCAAGGCGTTCAGGATCTCACTGGCGTTCTCGCTCAGCTTCTCCTTGTCGAAGGAGGCCTTGCCGATCACCGCGTGGATGATACCGGCCTTGTCCACCTTGAAGTCGATCTTACCTGCCTTCACCTCTTTCACGGCCTTGGCCACATCCATGGTCACGGTTCCGGTCTTGGGGTTCGGCATCAGGCCACGGGGACCGAGCACACGGCCCAGTGCACCGACCTTGGCCATCACAGCGGGCGTGCAGATGATCACATCCACGTTCGTCCACCCGCCCTTGATCTTCTCGACGTAATCGTCAAGGCCGGCCATATCGGCGCCGGCGGCGAGGGCCTCCTCGCACTTCGCAGGGTCGGCCAACACCAAAACCTGCACTGTACGACCAGTGCCGTGCGGCAGGCTGACGGTACCACGTACCATCTCGGTGCTCTTACGGGGATCCACGCCCAGACGTACGGCGATATCCACCGTGGCGTCGAACTTGGTGTTGCTCACCTGTTTCACGATCGCTGTCGCTTCCTCCAGGGAGTAGATCTTAGTGGCGTCGAACTTGGACAACGCCTCCTTGCGCTTTTTGGTCATGTTGCTCATGGCTGCGTTGATCAGAAGGGTTTCTCTCCGGTCACGGTGACACCCATGCTACGGGCCGTACCCGCTACCATGCTCATCGCGCTTTCAATGGTGAAGCAATTCAGGTCGGCCATCTTGTCCTCGGCGATCGCCTTCACTTGCTCCCAATTGACACTACCCACCTTCTGGCTGTGGGGAACACCGCTACCGCCCTTGATCTTGGCGGCATCAATGATCTGCACCGCAGCGGGTGGGGTCTTGATGATGAAATCGAAGGACTTGTCAGCGTAGACCGTGATCACCACTGGAAGGACCTTACCGGCCTTGTCCTGGGTGCGCGCGTTGAACTGCTTGCAGAAGTCCATGATGTTCACCCCCTTCGCGCCCAACGCGGGGCCTACGGGTGGTGAGGGGTTCGCCGCCCCTCCTTTGATCTGAAGCTTGATCAGACCTGCGATCTCCTTTGCCATTCGTCGTTGATTGTGTCCTGTTGGCGCCTTCCTCCCGGTCGGCTCGGACTGGTTATCTCGTTCTGTGCGGTCCTGTGCATCACCCTTTCGGGTCACGCGCATCGCCTTATTGGTCCTTTTCCACCTGCATGAAGCTCAATTCCAATGGCGTCTTCCTTCCGAAGATCTTCACCATCACCTTGAGCTTCTTCTTCTCTTCATTGATCTCCTCGATCACGCCATTGAAACCGTTGAAGGGACCATCGATCACCTTCACGTTCTCACCAACGTGGTAAGGATTGTAATTCGTTTCCTCGGTCTCGGCCAACTCATCCACCGTACCAAGGATCCTGTTCACTTCGGTCTGACGCAAGGGAACGGGGTCCCCTCCCTTCTCGGCACCTAGGAAGCCGATCACGTTCGGTAACTGTTTCAAGGTGTGCGCGATCTCACCGGTCAGGTCGGCTTCCAGCAGCACGTACCCGGGGAAGAAGTTGCGTTCCTTGCTCACTTTCTTCCCATCCCGGATCTGATAGAACTTCTCCGTTGGGATCAGCACCTGTGCGATGTACGTGCCCATATTGGACCGCGACACCTCCAGGTCGATCATCTCCTTCACCTTCTTCTCCTTACCGGAGATGGCGCGGATCACGTACCACTTCTTCGAAGCGTCAGCCATGATCTAAGAGCCGATGAGTTTGTAGATGAAACCGAGCATCCCTTTCCAGAAACTGGAGGTGGACATGTTCTGTACCCCGAATATGAAGTCCATAAGGAAAACGATCAGGGAGATGATCAGCGCGGATACCAGCACGATGATGGCACTGCTCTGGAGTTCCTTCCAGGTTGGCCAACTCACCTTGTGCATGAGCTCATTGTAGCTCTCTGCGATGTATGTCTTGAAACTTGCCATCGTTGGTGTTCCGTGGAGTGGTTCGCTGTTGGCACGGGTGGCAGGAATCGAACCCGCAGCCTAAGGTTTTGGAGACCTTCGCTCTACCAATTGAGCTACACCCGTAGGGGATCGTTGTTTCCTGGTTCTCTTTTCGGCGGCGAAGGCCGACCCCGTTCCCAGGGTCGGCCTTGCCTCCGTTGATAGGTGGTCCTTACTTGATGATCTCGGTCACCTGGCCGGCACCCACGGTACGTCCACCCTCACGGATGGCGAAACGCAGACCCTTGTCCATAGCGATCGGAACGATCAATTTCACACTGATGGTCACGTTGTCACCTGGCATGATCATCTCACGTCCAGCTTCCATCGTGATCTCGCCCGTTACGTCCGTGGTACGGAAGTAGAACTGTGGGCGATACTTGTTGTGGAATGGGGTGTGACGACCGCCTTCCTCTTTCTTCAACACGTAGATCTCAGCCTTGAATTCGGTATGCGGGGTGATGCTACCTGGCTTTGCGATGACCATACCGCGACGGATCTGGTCCTTTTCGATACCGCGGAGCAGAAGACCGACGTTGTCGCCAGCCTCACCACGATCCAGAAGTTTACGGAACATCTCCACACCGGTGCAGGTGCTCTTCATCTTCTCTTCCTGCATGCCGATGATCTCGACCTCTTCGCCGGTCTTCACCACGCCGGTCTCGATACGACCAGTGGCAACGGTGCCACGACCAGTGATCGAGAACACGTCCTCCACGCTCATGAGGAACGGCTTCTCCACTTCGCGGGGAGGCACAGGGATCCAGCTGTCAACGGCATCCATCAATTGCATGATGGAGTCGACCCACTTCTCATCTCCGTTCAATCCACCGAGCGCGCTGCCACGGATGATCGGGGTGTTGTCCCCATCGTACTCATAGAAGCTGAGGAGTTCGCGGATCTCCATTTCGACCAGGTCGAGGAGTTCAGCATCATCCACCATGTCCACCTTGTTCATGAACACTACGATCTTCGGCACGCCTACCTGACGACCGAGCAGGATGTGCTCGCGGGTCTGAGGCATGGGACCATCGGTAGCGGCCACCACGAGGATAGCGCCGTCCATTTGCGCAGCACCCGTGACCATGTTCTTCACATAGTCAGCGTGTCCTGGGCAATCAACGTGGGCGTAGTGACGATTGGCCGTCTGATATTCCACGTGCGAGGTATTGATCGTGATACCGCGCTCCTTTTCCTCGGGTGCGTTATCGATCGAATCAAAACTGCGCAATTCCGACAAGCCTTTAGAGGCGAGTACGGTCGTGATCGCCGCGGTCAACGTGGTCTTACCATGGTCCACGTGACCGATGGTTCCGATGTTAACGTGCGGCTTGTCCCTTTTGAAGGTCTCCTTTGCCATGGTCGATGGGGTCTTGTTGTTACTGTTCTTCGTTCGTTCGTGATGTTCCCTCCAAGTTGTATCGGCCGACCACTTGCGTGGCATGTAGTTCAACCTTGTCCTTCCTTGAGCCTTTGCCGGGAATTGAACCCGGGACCTCTTCCTTACCAAGGAAGTGCTCTACCTCTGAGCTACAAAGGCCGATGTGATCGTTGTGGTCCACATTCACCCCGAAGGGATCCTGTGGCGTAGAGCGGGAGACGAGACTCGAACCCGCGACGTTCAGCTTGGAAGGCTGATGCTCTACCAACTGAGCTACTCCCGCATGGAATGAAGGGGTCCTTGTCCGCAGCACATCGTTCCATGGATGTGCCTTGGTCGGCTCCGTGTGTGGATGGTGGGGAGAGCAGGATTCGAACCTACGAAGGCGTAAGCCAGCAGATTTACAGTCTGCCCCCGTTGGCCGCTTGGGTATCTCCCCATTCTTCTACACGGAGCCAATGGACGGATTCGAACCCCCGACCTGCTGATTACAAATCAGCTGCTCTACCAGCTGAGCTACATTGGCCTATACAACACGAAAAGAACGTTCCTTTCTCCTTCTTCCGGACCGTCAGGTCCCGAATTGGGCCTGCAAATGTAGCAAGAATACCTACGCCACCAAACACGATCGGGCCTTGACTTGCGCCAAGGCCCGATCTTTTTGTTCCCGGCCCTACAGGGACGGCCTGATAATTGTAGTTCAGGACGCCTCGCGAAGGCGCTCCTTCTTGCGTTCCACTTGGCTACGAAGGGCATCAATGGTGTTCATGGCCGCCTCTTCGAAGCTCTTTCCTTGGCGTTTGGCGAAGAGGTCGTTGCCCGGGATCGACATCCGGATCTCGACCACCTTGTTTTCCCGGTTCTCCCCATCGTGTTCAAGACGCAAGAAGACGTCGCCCGATATGATATTGTCGTGGAATTGGGACAGCTTGGATAGCTTTTCCTTGATGAAGGTGATGAGTTTACCGTCTGCGTTGAAATGGATGGAATGCACGTTCACGTTCATGGCTCCGATAGCGTTGGTTTCTGTAATGGTTCGTTCGTTGTTATTATTGCCCGCCGCGAGGGTGCGCCTTGGCGTGCACCTTCCTGAGCTTTTCCACGGTGTTGTGCGTGTACACCTGGGTGGCCGCCAAATTCGCGTGTCCCAACAACTCCTTCACGGCGTTCAGGTCCGCTCCGTGCTCGAGCATATGGGTGGCGAATGTGTGGCGCAAGACGTGCGGGCTTCTTTTTTCCTGTGAGGTGACCCCACTAAGATAGTGCGTTACAAGTCGTTGTACGGAACGCCGCGCCAACGGTTTCCCCTCCCGATCCGCGACCAATGGCTCCATCGTCCCTAGCAGCCCGGCCTCGAGCGCCCGTTGGTCCCAATGGCCTTGGATGGCCTTCACCAAAGAGGGGCTGATGGGAAGCACACGCTCCTTCTGGCGCTTTCCCATGACACGAAGGGTCCCTTCTTGCAGGTCCGCATCACCGACCCTGAGGCTCAATAGTTCGGCGAGACGCATGCCGGTGTGGTAGAGTAGTTCCATGACCAAGCGGTCGGTACTGCCTTTAGGGCCAGCGGGCCAGACCAGATCATCGAACAACCTGTGCATTCCCTTTTCCTCCACGAATTCAGGAAGCCGCTTCGGGGTCTTCGGTGGATCGATCAACGCCGTGGGCTCGATGTCGACCTCACCGACCATGCGAGCGAATCGGAAAAAGCCACGAAGGGCGCTCAGCTTCCGGTTAACACTGCGAGCACCCACCCCACTCTCCATCAATTGCATCATCCAACCACGTACGACCTTGTCGGTGGCCTGCTCCGGGCGCTTCAGCCCAACGCTGGTAAGGAAACTCCGGAACTGCTCAAGATCACGGCGATAGGCCTCCACGGTGTGCGGGCTGTACCGCTTTTCGTAGGTGAGGTGATCAAGGAATTTAGGGAGCAGCATAAAGCAAAGAAGGCGAAAAGTCCGCATGGGACCTTTCGCCTTCCAACGATCGGATGACCGACCTATTGTTCGTCCGTCTGCAGCGTCAGCTTGTACGCGGCCCGGATCATTTCCTTTCGACGGGAAACGGAGGGCTTGGTAAAGCTCTGACGCTTACGCAGTTGGCGCATCGTTTGGGTACGCTCGAACTTCTTCTTGAACTTCTTGAGCGCCTTGTCGATGCTCTCGCCTTCTTTGACGGGGATGATCAGCATGATCTTGTTTCCTTTTCGCTTAGGGGGCGCAAATATAGCCGAAGGAAAGTGAGTTGCAAGGGCTCGTTGAAAATTTGGTTGGTCCGATCGCGAGTTGGAGCAGTTGAGGCTTGGTACGGTTGGGAGTTATTCCGATCGTCAGTTCCGGCAACCTTCAACTTCAACCCGCAACCACATCAACCCTTAAGCACATTCCGGCTGATGACCAGCTTCTGGATCTCGCTCGTGCCTTCGCCGATGGTGCACAGCTTGCTATCGCGGTAGAACTTCTCCACCGGAAAATCCTTGGTGTAGCCATAGCCCCCGAAGATCTGAACGGCTTCGTTGCTGGCCCACACGCAGGTTTCGCTGGCGTAGTACTTCGCCATGGCGCCTGTGGTGGTCACCTTCTTGCCCTTGTTCTTCTGATCGCTCGCCTGTTGTATCAAGAGCTCGGAGGCTTCGATCCGGGTGGCCATATCGGCCAGTTTGAAAGCAATGGCCTGGAAGTTGGCGATCGGTTGCCCGAATTGTTCGCGCTCCTTCGCATATTGGACGCTGGCATCGAATGCGCCTTTGGCGATCCCCAGACTAAGGGCCGCGATACTGATGCGACCTCCATCCAGGATCTTCATGGCCTGCTGGAAGCCTTCACCCACATTGCCCAATACGTTCTCCTCGGGCACTCGGCAGTCCTCGAAGATCACCTCGGCTGTTTCGCTGGCCCGCATGCCGAGCTTGTTCTCCTTCTTTCCGGCTTTCAACCCGGGTGTTCCGCGTTCGATCACGAAGGCGGTCATCCCCTTGCTGTCCAGCAATTCACCGGTACGTACGATGGCCACGATGACATCGCTGCTAGACCCGTGGGTGATCCAGCATTTGGTGCCATTCAGCACCCACTCCTTCCCTTCTTTGCGTGCCGTGCACTTCATGCGCATGGCATCGCTACCCGTGTTGGGTTCGGTCAAAGCCCAAGCACCAAGCCATTCGCCCGTAGCAAGTTTCGTAAGCCACTTCTTCTTCTGGTCATGGTTCGCGAAGTAGTTGATGTGCCCGGTACATAAGCTGTTATGTGCCGCCACGCTGAGGCCGATACTACCACAGATACGAGCGACCTCCACGATCGTCTCCACGTATTCGAAGTATCCCATGCCCGAGCCGCCATACTCCTCTGATACGAAGACCCCGAGCATACCTGCCGGGCCGAAGTGCTTGGTGAACAGTTCCTTCGGGAAGTGCTGTGATTCATCCCACTCCATCACGTGCGGACGCACTTCTCGTTCGCAAAGATCCCGAACGGCTTGGGCGATCATGGTCTGGCTTTCGGTACGGTTGAATTCCATGTGCTAATAGGTCACGAGCTTGACCACTTTGGCATCATACTGCCCCAAGCGGTCCAAGCCATTAAGAAATGAAAGGTCGATAAGGAAGCTGAAGGCACTCACGGTACCTCCTTGACGTTCGATCAATTCAGCGGCTGCTGCAGCGGTCCCTCCGGTCGCCAGCAGGTCGTCGTGCACCATGACGTTCATGCCCGGACGGACACTGTCCACATGCATTTCCACTTCGGCGCTGCCGTATTCCAGATCGTACTTGTGGCTGACCGTGCGCCAAGGCAGCTTGCCTTTCTTTCGCACGGTGAGGAACGGAACACCCAGCGCCAAGGCCAATGGCAATCCGAATAGAAAGCCCCGGCTTTCGATCCCTGCGATGGCATCGATCCGTGTAGTCGAGAGCGCGGTCGTGAAACCCACAAGCGCTGCTTTACACAGTTCTGCATCCTCCAGCACCGGTGTGATGTCCCTGAACAGGATCCCGGGTTTCGGGAAATCGGGCACTGCGCGTATGGCGGCCTTCAGCCGGTTCTCGATATCGCTCACTCCAAGCTCAGGTAGGGTGCAAGTTTACGGAACAAAGCCGCGTCGATCAGGGCACAGCCCATGATATCCTCGGGCTTCGTGAAGGGTCCATGCTGGTCTCGGTATGCGATCAGTGGCTTGGCAAGTTTCCAACGCACATAAGGGTGACCGGCCAGTTCCTCGACAGTGCAGGTGTTGATGGCGATGCGACGCACCATGAGCGTATCGACCACCAACAAGTCCTTCAGGCGTGCGACCGCATCGGGTTTGTCCTTCAACACGAACACTTCGGACAACTGATCCAGTGATACATATCCACCCAACCAGTCCCGGTATTTCACGATCCCACGGGCAAATGATGGACCTATACCAGGCAATTCGATGAGCGCGGTGGTATCGGCCGTGTTGATCTCCACCTTTCGCAGTTCGGTCCTGTGGTTGACACTTGTGTATCGGGCCGTATCCCGCCTCGGCCACTGATCCGTTGCGTAGGCCCGGTTCGTCCTTTCGAAGGACTTCCGTTCAAAACTGTCCGGCAGCGTGATGAACGGAAGCAAGGCTTGGTATTGCTCAGGTCGAATACTGTACATGCGGCCGAGGTCCTTCTTGGTCCGGAACTTCCCGCCTTTCGCTTGGTAACGCTCGATCCCATCCACCTGCTTATCGGTCAAGCCAAGCGACCGCCATTCTTCCCTGATTGTTGCATTGGGGTCGAAAGGAAAGTATCTCACGACAACGCTGTCCACGGGTAAAGCCGCCTGCTGCGCGATCCAGGCTTCCAACTCGGTCTGGAGCGGACCGAGATCCGACACGGGAGGTTCCCGGAACCATTGCTCATACACCGCCCAACTTGCAAGTACTAGCAGGATCACCATGAGCGCCATGGTCCCGCGCCGCTCACCGGCGTGCATGGCGAAAAGGTCCTTCAGGCGCTCCTTACGTCGAGGGTCACGTCCAATGGATGCCATAGCTCGGATCGGCAGGAAGAAGTGAGGCGGTCCTTACTCCGAACGGTCGTCGTTGTCCGTGTAGCTATCGGGCTCGGGCCTTGGCGGCGTGGTAAGTACACGATAGAAGAAGTAGCCCGTGATGCACACCACGATCAGCTGTGTGCAGACCATCAGGACGAGGGCTGAAGTGTTCATACTATGGCCGTGGCATTACTGTTCTTCAAACGACGTATCCCTGCCAAGTACACCAGGAAGGCGATACCCGCGAATGTGAAGGTAAGCAGCCCCCGGGCCAGATTGGTGTAGAACAGTCGATCCTCCAACCGGGCGATCTCCGTGGGATCCGAAGCGCCGGCCAACTGGGCATGCAGGCCGGTATTCGCAATGGTCTTGATGATCGAGGCGTTGTCGAGCGTCCAACCACCGCCGCTGAAAAGGGCTTGGAACGCGCCGGTCCAATCGTTCTCGGAAGGGGTGAACAGAGCACCAAGGAACACCAGGAGCAGCATCAAAGGGGTGACGTACTTGATGATGAATTTGTAGATGGTGGGCACCTTCAGGTCGGATCCGGAGAGCAATTCCTTCCACCCTTTATCGATCCCGAAGACCCACGAGAAGAGTATCGTTTCAGCCAACGCGAACACGACCAGACTTACCGTACCGGCCCAATAATCGTATTCGTCGAAAACACCGTGTTCGAAGAACAGGACCGTTGGCAGACCGAGCATCAGGACGATGAGGCCGAAGCTCCACGCACCCTTGTTCCGACCCCAGTCGAATTCGTCGCGCATGAATCCCATCCATGGAGTACCCATGGCCAAACTGGAAGTGATCCCGGCGAAGAAGAGCAGCCCGAACCACATCACCCCGGCCATGGTACTGAGAATGGGGCCCCATTTCTCGAAAAGGAAGAGGCATGGTCTGGAACGCCATTTCCGAAGCCGGCATTCTCCTTCACCCAATCAAGAACCCAAGTACCCGGCGGCGATGGGGATGACGATGGAACTGCCCAATACGACCTCGACGAATTCATTGGTGAAGCCAGCGCTCACGGCGTTCAAGGCCACATCATCCTTGCTGTTCACATAGGCGGCATAACAATGGATCGTGCCCATACCGACGCTCAAGGTGAAAAAGATCTGCCCGGCGGCGGCGAGCCACACTTTCGGGTCGCTGAGACTGCTGTACTGTGGAGTCCAGAGAAAATTCAATCCATCCCAAGCACTGGCTCCAGGCACTTCTGCGCTCGCACCCGAAGTGCCCAAGGTGACCCCGCGCAAGGCCAATAAGCCTCCGAAGATCAGGAGCAATGGGATACCGACCTTGGCGGCGCGTTCCACACCGGCGAGGCCACGCGAAAGAATGTATGTATTGAGTAGGAGACAGAGCACGTAGAAGACCACCGCTTCGTATGGGATTCCGGTCAGGCTCTTCTCGATGTCCACATATTTCTCAAAGAAATTCGCCACCTGCACCTGCGTCATGCCATCGAAGGTGCCGATGATGCTGTGCCACACGTAACTCATGGTCCAACTTTCGATGTAGCAGTAATAGGAAGCCACAGCGATGTTGGTGAAGATCCGAAGACCCCGAAGTACTTCCAGAAGTTCTTCTTCGTCATCGTATCAAGGATGAACGGGGTACTGTGGTTGTTGCTACGGCCACCGAAGCGCCCCATGCTCCATTCGATCCACAGCAAAGGGATCCCCATCAAGAGGAAGCACACGAGGTAGGGAATGATGAAGGCACCTCCCCCATTGTTCACGGCTTGCACCGGGAAGCGCAAGAAGTTACCCAGACCAACGGCGTTACCGGCCATGGCCAGTATCAGACCAACTCGCGAGCCCCAGGATTCCGTTTGCTTCAAAGTCATTCGAACCGTTTCAGGCCCGCCAATATAGGTGTCAACCGGCACTAACATGGTCAGGGCCATCGGCATGGACGTTCGACGCGCGCTACGCCCGTTCCGCAAGCTGGTCCCGCACAACGGCCAGCCCTTCTTCAAACCCGTGGGGCGCATATCCAAGATCACGGCGCGCCTTGTCCAATATGAATCCGGTTCGTGGCGGTCGTTGTGCCGGTTGGCCCAATGATGCGCTCTTGATGGGTGTAACCACCGCCGTGCTCAGTTGGAAGAACCTTCCAACGCGTTCGACCATTTCGAGGATGCTCATCCCATCCGGCCCGCTCAAGTGATAGATACCGGTAGCACCACGCTTTGCAATGCGTATGCACCCATCGGCCAGGTCCTCGGCCAACGTCGGCATGCGCCATTGATCGTCCACCACCTTGATGGGTTCACCTTTCTCCAAGGCACCCTTGGCCCAGAGGATCGGGTTGCCTCGGCTCAGGCCTTCGGCCACGCCATACACGATGATCGTTCGAGCAATGGTCCATTTCGCCAGCCCGCTTTCCAGGACCAGTCGCTCACCATCCAGTTTGCTTTGCCCGTAAATGCTCAGTGGCGCAGGAGCATCGCCTTCCAAATAAGGGCCATCCTTGCCATCGAAAATGAAATCGGTGCTCAGGAAAACGAAGTGACTGCCATGCCGTTTTGCAGCCGCCAACAAGTTGCCGGTAGCGCTGACGTTCTGTTGTTCGCAGGTAGGAGGGTCCAGTTCGCACGCGTCCACGTTCGTCATCGCCGCCGTGTGTATGACCACATCAGGTCGGGTGCGGTCGAAAACGGCATCCACTTCAGTAGCAACCGTGATATCCATCGCATGGTATCGCTCACTCAGGGATTCCGGGGTCCGATCGGATCCGCGCGAAGTAGCGATGAGCTCTACTTCCGGGTCGTTCCGTAGAGCGGCGATCAGCTTTTGCCCAAGTAGGCCGTTGCTGCCTGTTACTAGGATTTTCATCGTCCGCTAAGGAACGCCACCGCCACCATCCGACCAAGTCCTCGCTACTTCTCTTCCAAGCCACCGAAGTAACCCTTGTTCTGCCCGCGACTGAAAAAGCTGATGAACAGGGCTATGTAGCTCAGGTAGAACAGGGATTGCAGCGAAACGATGACCTTTCCCCATGGCGTGACCGGAAAAAGATCGCCGAAGCCGATGGTGCTGGTGACCATGAAGCTGTAGTAGACCGGGTCGAACCAGTGCGTCATTTCCACGTTCAGGTCACCCAAGGCCGCATGGATGACCGCGAAGCTGAAGACCACTTCGAGGTAATTGAGGAAGATGAGGATCTTGGAACGCCTGTAGGAACGAGGTGTAGGGAATACATCCGAAGCGAAGATCAGGGTGGGTATGTACATGAAGGTCTCGGTCATCAGATACACCACCGACCACATCACCCAAGGCACGCTCTCCCAACCTTCATGCAGCACGACCAGCGGAAAGATCGTCTTGAGTATGACGAACACCTCGATCGCCAGGTCCTGGTACAATGGTCCCATTCGCCAGAATACATGCTTGATGTACAACCCGGGAAGTAGGAACTGTGACCCGGCAAGGATGAGCCTGACCACCTTCTCCAACCCGGCGTCCTCTTCGAAGGTGTTGTTCCAAATGGCGGTGAGGTTGGCCCAACGGTGCTGGATCGTGCTCTGGCGCGGCAGGTCGTTGGCCTGACCCTTGCCGATCATGATCTTGCGCATTGTGCCCTGTATCCGCCCCATGGAGTTCAAAGTTCGGATGGATCCGTCGATCGAGCATGGAACTTCAAGCTGATCCTCGTCATGTCCGTACTTCCAATGCGGAACGCAGTTCCGGTCACGCTCATGAATGTTCGGTGCCGATGACCTCGATGAAACAATGCTCTACGAATGCATGCCATTCGTATGAAAGTAGCCAAACGTGCAGCACGTTGGGCCGGATTTCATCCCAATACGTCACCAGACCATCGATCCCACTTGGTGACCGTCCAACCAGTCGCCCTTCTCATCCGTGAGCAAAGCGTAATATGGATCCGTGTTCGAATGCCACGTTGAATGAGCAGCTTAGGATTCGTAGAAGGTATGGTTCGAGAACTCAATGAGGTCGATCGCCGAAAGCTCGACCGATGGGGACGAAGTGCTTTCTTTCGAAAAGAACAACACATCAAAGGTTCCCGATGCGGTCGGACCTACCGAACCGGAAAATGCGCCAGGTCGTTGTCCGGGCTCATGTTCCCAAGGTCCGGGTCGTCGGGATATTCAGCCACGGAAAGGGCACGGACCTCTGAACGATCATCCGCTTGCACGGGACTTGACAATGTTTTCGCCGCACGCAGCGATCAATGCATTTGCCACGAACACAACGAACGTTATCCTGATCCCTCTCATCTCACTCTTCACATTGGAAGGGCGTGGCGCTCCCCTAGCCGTTCATGTGTTGGGAACAACGGCCGGCCGACATCGCAATGGACCTGACCAAACGAAAAGGGTCCGGGGTGGCCCTTGTCGGAGCTTAAAGTTCCCAGACGGTGCTCCGCTTTCGGAAGGGCTGCTTGATCCGCTCTTTGTGCTGGAGCACGAAGGCCATGAACAGGTAAGCCACCAAATGCACACCCGCCGTGATGAAGCTGAGATAGATGAACGATAATCGGACCTGCTCGGTCTTTACGTTCAGCTTCTCGGCCCACCATTCACACACACCAAAGGCTTGGCGTTCGAAATATGTCTTGATGCGATCGATCATCGGGTACCACGGAGCAACTCCGCTCCTATGACGCAAGATAGGCAACGCCGTTGCCTACAGTAGTGTTTGTGCAGTTCCAGGAGCGCCTGTCCTTGGCCGGCCGTCGCTGCCTCCAACCCTGTTCTCGACCATTCTTTCAATATGGCATTGCGTTCCACAGGGAGTTGCTCCAACAAGCCCAACGCCTGCGCCGTCAGCCCGGAACGGCCCTGTATCCGACCTAAGGCGTACAGTGTCGGAATGATCGAATTGAGGATGATGTGGTCGGCGGCCGAACGACCGAGTCGTTTGACCATGGGGTCGCTGGGCCGATCGAATACATGATGTGTGGTCCAATAGTCACTTGCCTGCACATCCAGCACTGAGGCTAGGTGATCAACATCCTCGCTTCTGAAAAGATCCGAGAACGAACCATCACATTTCATCATAAATTGAGCGAACTGTGTGATCCTGACCGTTGGAAGGTTCGCAGGACGCATTCGACCGAATTTCCAGGCGGCCACCGGTGCAGGCCGCAGCTCGTGAAGCTCTGCCAGCAGGGAATGTTCGGCTTGCAGCGCACGCGCATAGTCGTCCACCTGATCCTCCTGCAGCATCCCTGCCTGCCCGAACAAAAGTGCTTCTGTTCGCATGGGGTCGTCCCGATAGCGTTGAAGCGTTCTCAATGGAAGGGCCAAGGCCAGCATACCGAAGGGTTCGGCGTTCACCTGCATTCCGAAGCCGCGTGCCAGCATGTGATATAATGTTCCTTCCACATCACCGGCCAACTGTTCATGGATGGCCGACACAATGGCTTGTTTACGCTCCAAACGCTGTAAAAGCAATGCATTGAGCCATCCATCTAGCACTTTACCTTCCACGGCATCGATCCGTGCCGCACAAGGCACGAAGCCTTTTCCGCGCATGAGTTGAAGATGCATCCTGATCCGCTCGACCGGTATGCGTGTCATCAATTCAACCGTGCTCAGATCCCCTCCCCGCTGCATGCGCACTTCCCGGTCATGCTGGTACACCACATGCAGCACTACGCTCTCATAGGCCGGGTCGATCTGATGCCCATGAGCGTACCATTCACTGCTTCTCAAATGGACCTCCACCGTCCCCGCCCACAACTGGCCATCGATCCGGACCTTCGCATCGATCAGGTCCGGGCCGCTGTTCCGTTGGATCCGACCGGGTTCCAGAACTTCCACGGAACGGCCATCGGTCGTTCGCAGGTCGTTCGGTTCGTACAAGCTTTGTTCCCAGATGAACTGAAGAAGGTCCTCGCCGTACGGAAAGTCCGGCTCAAGGATCAGATGTTCCGATGGGCCCTCGGTATTTGACGGGTCGTAGTGGTCGTACGCCCGCTTGACGAGCGGTGTTGCAATAATGCTTGATGAGCCGGTCATGACGAGTTTTTCGGCGATCGCCCTGAAGTAAGATAGGACGTGATCCGGGGATCCCCGTGCAAGCACCCTAAGCCTTTGCTCGAGCCCGGTCGTCGTATCGATCCACGACGCCTCTTCAGGCCGGATCCGTGACCCCTTTTTCCAGCAAGGCCAAGGCCATTGTGGATTGGAGCCCGCGGGCCGCGACGCGGGCTGCAGGGATGGCGTCTTGACCTTTAGCTGCGTAGAGGATACCTCGGCTGCTATTGATGAGCAGACCGCCATCTCTCGTCATACCGGCATCAAGGACGGCACCGAGATCTCCCCCTTGAGCACCCACCCCAGGCACGAGCAGGAAATGGTCCGGTGCAAGCCGACGCACTTGCCCCAGCACCTCCGGCCGGGTAGCCCCGACCACAAGCATCAGCTCTTCCGCACTGCCCCATGCCGTCATTTGCTGGATCACATGTTCGTACAAAGTGCCGCCGTTCTCAAGCTTCAGGAACTGGACATCCTCAGCACCCGGATTGCTTGTGACACCCAGGGCAATGGCCCATTTCCCCTTTCGACCGAGGAACGGGGTGATACTGTCCTTGCCCATGTACGGGGAGAGCGTGATGGCATCCACGTCCAATACCTCGAAGAAGGCCTCCGCGTACTTCCGAGCGGTGTTCCCGATATCCCCGCGCTTCGCATCCGCGATGATCATGCAATCGCCCTTGCTCCGGATATAGCCGATGGTGGCTTCAAGGTCCAGCCACCCTTGGTCGCCCATGGCCTCGTAGAATGCCAGGTTCAGCTTGTAGGCCACGGTAAGGTCATGCGTCACCTCCACGATCGCCTCGTTGAAGGCCCGGACGGGGTGGCTTTCTGCTTGGAAGTGTTCGGGGATCAGTTGCGCCTCGGTGTCCAAGCCCACACAAAGCAGGCTTTTCTTACGTCGGATGGTGGCAATGAGCTCGGGCGGGTCATTCTGGCGCGAAGGTCCATAGGATCGGGCGATCGACCAAAAGCAAGGCGTGCTTCCTCAGATCCCCGCCTCGGCCTTCAGTTTCTCCGTGCGCTCCGCAAGCTGAAGTGCATCGATGATCTCCTGTAGATCGCCGTTCAGCACTTGCGGCAGGTTGTGCACGGTGAACTCGATGCGATGGTCGGTAACGCGGCTTTGCGGGAAGTTGTAGGTCCTGATCTTCGCGCTGCGATCACCGCTGCTCACCTGGCTCTTGCGCTGCGCCGCCACGATGGCCTCTTGCTCCCGCACTTTGTCCTCGTACAGCTTGGTCCGCAGCATCTGCATTGCTTTCAAGCGGTTGCCCAGCTGGTTGCGCTCGGTTTGGCACATCACTACAAGACCGGTCGGAATGTGCGTCAATCGCACCTTGGTCTCCACCTTGTTCACGTTCTGCCCACCGGCCCCACCGCTTCGGGCGGTCTCCATCTTCACATCGCTCTCCTTCAGGTCCACATCGGTATCCTCGGCTTCAGGCAGCACGTTCACCGTGGCGGCACTGGTATGGATCCTACCACTGGCCTCTGTTGAAGGAACGCGCTGGACCCGATGCACACCGGCCTCGAATTTCAGCACACCGTACGCGCCGTCACCGATGACGTTGAACACCACTTCCTTGTAGCCACCAACGGTGCCTTCGCTCACATCGGCCACCTCGATCTTCCACCCGCGTTCTTCGCAATAACGGCTGTACATGCGGAACAGATCACCTGCGAACAGGCTGGCCTCGTCACCTCCGGTTCCCGCACGCACCTCCACGATACAATTCCGGGCATCGTTCGGGTCCTTCGGCACCAACATCATGCGCACCTCCTCCTCCATCGCCACGATCGCATCTCGCATGGCATCGCGCTCGGAACGGGCCATTTCCAGCATTTCCGCATCCTTCTCTGTACGCAGCATGTGCTCGGCACCGGCCAAGTCGTCGTGCATCTGTTTGAAGCGCTCGAAGGCTTGGTCGATCGGTTCCAGGTCACGGTAGCTCCGGTTCAGCTCCACGAATCGCTTCTGGTCCGCGATCACGCTGGGGTCCGCCAGTTGCTTTCCGATCTCCTCGCGACGATCGTGCAAGGCGGACAGTTTGGAAAGTAGGTCGCTCATCAGGGGAAGGACAGCACCTTCGCTGCCAAGGAAAAGGTCATCAGGAATACTGGAAGGTACCGTGTGGGCCGGTCAATACGACCTCCTTCGCAGGGGCTGGTTCCACCCTGCCGATCACCTTGGCATCGATCCCGAAGGAGGCCGAGATCGCGATGATCTCCGCGGAACGGGATCCCGGGATGTAGAATTCCAAGCGGTGGCCCATGTTGAAGACCTTGTACATCTCCTTCCAATCCGTCCCGCTCATTCGCTGGATGGCGTTGAACAGTGGAGGGATCGGCAAGAGGTCATCCTTGATGATCCGAAGATCGTCCACGAAATGCAACACTTTGGTCTGCGCGCCGCCGCTACAGTGCACCATACCGTGCACCTCGGAACGCATCGCATCCAGGACCTGCTTCACAACGGGTGCATAGGTGCGGGTGGGCGAAAGCACGGCTTTGCCATGGTCCAAGGGGGTTCCATCCATGGCCTCTGTCAATTCCGCTTGCCCGGAATACACCAGATCGCTAGGTGTACCGGGGTCAAAGGTCTCCGGGAATTCGGTGGCCAAGGCGTGTGAGAAGATGTCATGGCGTGCGCTGGTGAGCCCATTGCTCCCCATGCCGGCATTGTACGCATCCTCATACGTCGCTTGGCCATAGCTGGCAAGCGCTACGATGACATCACCGGCCTGAATGCGCGCGTTGTCGATCACTTCTGCACGTTGCATCCGACATACCACGGTACTGTCCACGATGATCGTGCGGACAAGGTCGCCGACATCGGCCGTTTCCCCGCCTGTGCTGCGGATCCCAATACCAAGATCCCGCATGCGCTGAAGGAATTCCTCTGTCCCCTCGATGATGGCACTGATCACTTCACCGGGTACCAAGCGCTTGTTGCGCCCGATGGTGCTGCTGAGCAGGATCCCGTCCGTGGCGCCCACGCAAAGCAGGTCATCGAGGTTCATCACCACCGCATCCTGGGCGATGCCCTTCCAAACGCTGAGATCGCCCGTGCGCTTCCAATAGGCATAGGCCAAGGATGATTTCGTTCCCGCCCCATCGGCGTGCATCACCACGCAGTGTTCCGGACTACCGGTCAGGTGGTCGGGCACCACTTTGCAGAATGCTTTCGGGAAAAGGCCCTTGTCCAGCTTTGCGATCGCCTTGTGCACATCCTCCTTTCCGGAGGATACACCGCGCTGTTCATACCGACCGGAGCTCATGGGCTGTAACGAAGAAGAGCATCCACCAACAGGCGGATGCTCTTCCTTTCAGGGTTCATTCTAATTGGCCTTGGGCACGTAGTCGTAGCTGAGCACGCGGAATTCGGTGCGGCGGTTCGACTGGTGGGCCGCTTCACGCTCTTCCTCGGTCTTCATGGCTTTGATCTCGGCATCGGAGATACGCGGACGGGTCTCGCCATAACCCTTGGCCACCATCCGTATCGGATCGATCCCCTTGGTCACGAGGTAGTTCACGCAGCTTTGTGCGCGGTTCTGGGAGAGGATCTGGTTACGCGCTTCCGTGTCACGTGTATCCGTATGCGCCGCCAACTCGATGATGATGGTCGGGTTGTCGATCAAGGTCTGGTACAAGGTCTCCAAGGTCCTTTCCTTCTGGACGCAATTCGAACTTACCGAGGTCATACTGCACCTCTGGAAGTTTGATGACGATATCCAAGTTGGCAGGCTGCAGGAAGTACTCCTTCACGAAGGTGGTGCTCTCGGTCAGGCCTACGGTGGTCACTTGGTCCTTCACGACCAAGTAGCCCTCCTTCTCAGCAAGAATGCTGTAGGTCGTGTTCTCTTTGATGTAACGGTCCTTTCCGTTCTCCACGAAGGAGAAGCCACCGTTGTCGTCGGTGATCGCGCTGAAGTTGCTGCCGTTGGTGCCCACCACGCTGATCTTCGCTCCGGGCAGGGGCTGGCTGGTGAGCTTGTCGTATGCGGTCCCTTGCAAGGCGAACACCATGTCGGGCAAGTAGAAGCGCCAGATGTCGTCCTGCCCCTTGCCACCGGGACGGTTGCTGGTGAAGAAGCCACGCTCCTCTTCGCCTTCGAAGGCGATACCGAAGTCATCGTAGGAACTGTTGATGGGGGATTGCAGGTTGCTCACCGCGCTCCATGTGTTCTCACCGGACTTCTCGGCGCGATAGATGTCCAAGCCACCCATGCTGGCGCGGCCGTTGGAGGCGAAGTAGAGGCTGCCATCATCGCGGAGGAAGGGGAACAGATCGTCCCGGCTCGTATTGATATCGGCACCCAGGTTGGTCGGCGCACCTACGGGCTTGCCGTCCTTGTCCAACTTCACCATGTAGAGGTCCTTTCCTCCTTTGTGCCCGGGCCACTTCATATCACTGGCGAAGATCAGGAAGTCCTCATTCTTCGAAAGCGCCGGGTGGCCGATGGTGATCGTATCGTTCTTGTCCGGGCGAAGGGGCAGGATCACCGGCTCACTGTAGTTATTGCCGACCTTCTTGCTCATCCAGATGTCGCAACCGTACACCTTCTTCTTCTCCATTGGGCAACGGGTGAAGTACATCACCGAACGCTTCTCGTTGAAGATGGGCGCGCCTTCGTTACCGGCGGTATTGATCGTGATCGGCAATTTCACCGGTTCGCTCCATTTCCCCAATCGGTCACGGCTGCTGGTGAACAGGTCACTGAAGCTCTCCCCGATGATCTGATCGGTCTCCACCCCCGTTGCACCTGGACGCGTGCTCGTGTACACCACCATTTCGTTCTTCTTGTCCGCGAAGGCAGGAGTGAAGTCGTACTGCGGGGTGTTCAAAAGGACCTCGGGATCCACGCTGTAGCGCGTTGGGGAATCCTGCCATTGCTGGGCTTGCGTGCACTCCGCGATGCTTGCATCGGCGCGCATGTCCCCGGGCTTCTTCTCCTTGAACCGATTGTACGCGGCAATCGCATCGGCGTACTTGCCCTGCTGCTTCAGCATGTCACCGATGTACAGGTAGGTGACCGGATCGGAGTACTGCGCCTTATTGGCCTTCTCGTACCAGACCGCTGCCTGCTCGGGATCACCGATGGCCTTGTAGGCCTCGCCGACCTTGAAGATCAATTCGGCCTTGGTGCTGGCCTTCTTCTCCACGGTATAGGCCTTCTTGTAAAGCTCGATCGCGTTGAAGTAGAAGCCCTTCTTGAACGCATCGTCGGCCTCCTCGGCCAGCTTTCCCTGGGCGGCTACGGTGGAAACGAAGAGCAAGCTAACGAACAGGCTGGCCAGGATCTTCCTTGTGGTCATCTGGTACGGTTGAAGGTGGTCCCGTTTTTCGGGTCCGGGCGAAGATAAGCAGATCCGCCAATGACAAAAGGACATCTTATCGGTCTATTTTCCATCCGCTCCGCGAACCGTTCAGCCCTGCTTCGATCAGCGCGTGAAGAGCAATTCGCGCATTTTCGGCAACGGCCAGAGCTCGTCATCAACAAGCAATTCCAGCTTGTCCACGTGGTACCGGATGCGGTCCAGGTAGGGCTTTACCGTGTCACAGTACGCAATGGCCTTCTCCCGCGCGGGGTCGATCGTATTGGCCTTTTTCCGGGCCTCGATCATCTCATCAACCAAAATTTTCACCTCGCTCAAGTGCTCGCTGATCTCCTCAATGAGCTTGACCTGTGTGGCCGATGCCTTCTTCGCCTTCTCCGCGGAAAGCACCTCGCGCAGCCCCCGGACATTCTCCAACAGGCGGTTCTGGTAGGTGATCGCAGTGGGTATGATGTGGTTCTGCGCCAGATCACCGACCACGCGGCTCTCGATCTGGATCTTCAAGGTGTAGCTGTGCAGCTTGATCTCATGACGCGCCTCCAATTCAACGGGGCTCATCACTTCCAATTCCTGGAAGAGGGCCTTGGTCTCCTTCCGCTCCCACACGTCGAGAGCGCGCGGTGTGTCCTTGATATTGCTGAGCCCGCGCTTGGCGGCCTCCTTCACCCATTCCTCGCCGTACCCATTGCCCTCGAAGCGTATCGAACGGCTCTCCACGATCAACTCGCGCAACACACGTAGGATGGCCTCGTCCTTCTTGGTCCCCTTGGTGATCAAGGCATCGACCTGTTTCTTGAATGAACGCAACTGACTGGCCACGATCGTGTTCAGCACGGTCATCGGCCCGGCACAGTTGGCGCTGCTGCCCACGGCGCGGAACTCGAATTTGTTCCCGGTGAACGCGAAGGGGCTGGTACGGTTGCGGTCCGTATTGTCCAGCATCACGCTCGGGATCCGACCGATGTCCAATTTCAGTTCGGTCTTGAGGTCCGGGGTCATGGAGCCTTTGATGTTCTTCTCCAGTTCGTCAAGCAGGTTGCTCAAGTGCTCTCCGATGAATACCGAGATGATGGCCGGTGGCGCCTCGTTGGCTCCCAAACGATGGTCGTTCCCCGCGGTGGCGATGCTCGCACGCAGCACATCGGCATGCGCACTGATGGCTTTGATGGTATTGACGAAGAAGGTCAGGAACTGCAGGTTCTCCTTCGGGGTCTTTGCGGGGCGCAAGAGATTGCGGCCGGTATCCGTGGCAAGGCTCCAGTTGTTGTGCTTGCCGCTTCCATTCACGCCAGCGTACGGCTTCTCATGCAGCAACACCCGGAAATCGTGCTTGTGGGCCACCTTCTCCATGATGTCCATCAGCAACACGTTGTGGTCCACGGCCAAGTTCAATTCCTCGAACACCGGTGCGCACTCGAACTGGTTCGGTGCCACCTCGTTGTGACGGGTCTTGACGGGGATGCCCAAGCGCAAGGATTCGTTCTCGAAATCACGCATGAAAGCACGCACCCGATCAGGGATACTGCCGAAGTAATGGTCCTCCAATTGCTGGCCCTTGGCCGGGGTGTGGCCGAAGAGCGCCCTTCCGCTCATCATGATGTCCGGCCTGGCGAAGAACAAGGCCTTGTCAATGAGGAAGTACTCTTGCTCCCAGCCCAAGGTGGCGATCACCTTGTTCACATCCTTGTCGAAATACTGGCAAACGGCCGTCGCGGCCTCATCCACAGCACGAATGGCGCGTAGCAAAGGCATCTTGTAGTCCAATGCTTCACCGGTATAGCTGATGAAGATGGTGGGGATGCACAAGGTGCGACCGATCACGAAAGCCGGGCTGCTCGGATCCCAGGCAGTATAACCCCGTGCCTCGAAGGTGTTGCGGATACCCCCGTTCGGGAAGCTGCTGGCGTCGGGCTCCTGCTGGACCAGCAAGCTGCCGTCAAAGCGCTCGATACTGCGCCCGTTGCCGATCGGCTCGAAGAAGGCATCGTGCTTCTCGGCACTCAATCCCGTCAGTGGCTGGAACCAGTGCGTGTAGTGGGTCGCGCCCTTGCTCGATGCCCACTCCTTCATACCGCTGGCCACCTGATCGGCCAGTTTCCGATCGATGCGCTGCCCTTGATGGATCGCTTGCCGAACAGCGAAGTACGCGTCCTCGGTGAGGAACATCCGCATGGCATCCTCATTGAACACGTTCGACCCGAAGAATTCAGAGACCTTGGCCGGAGGGGCCTCGTCGAACTGTGGGACACGACCAAGGACGGCCTCAAGGGCCTTGTGACGAATATGGGGGGCACTCATGCGAAAAATGGGTTTCGACGGCAAATATACACCTCGCCAAAGGGGGTGCCCCGTGAAATTATTAGCATTTTTCAGCATACCCCCCCCTTTTCAGCATCGGACTTTCGCCGAAGATCTTCAATAGCTGTGGTGCTACGGCGTGGACACCACCATGCGGTCGCCCGATCCAAACGCATCACTGGCCTACACGGTCCAGATAAAGACCAAGAGTGCTCAGGGCTGATCCTTCGGCTCGGAAGGCGTCGGGCCCGGGTCGGGCTGGTCCGCTGCGGGGGCGGCTTCTTCAATGGAACGCTGGAAGGACCGGCGTTGGTCGCTCACCGAACGTTGGATATCGTTCGTACCGCGCTGGATCTCGCGTTGCACCTCATTGCTGGCATCACGCACTTGACGCATGGTCCTACCCATGGTCCGAGCGATGTCCGGGATCCCTTTGGAACCGAAGAACAACAATGCGAAGAGCAGGACGACAATGAGCTCGCCGCCACTGATATCGAAAAGGAGCAAGAGCTTCATCAGTGGTCCAAAAGTAGGAAGCCCCGCTGGTGAGCGGGACTTCCTGGCAAGTAGGTTATGCGTATCACGCTTTTACCCCGTCCAGCTTGCGCTTCTTCAAAAGATCCAACACCACAGCGCTGGCCACGAAGATGGAAGAGTAGGTACCCACGAGGATACCCATGAACAAGGCAAAGATGAAACCTTGAATGGAAACGCCACCCAAAAGGAAGATCACGACCAGCACGACCATGGTGGTCATACCCGTGTTCAAGGTTCGACCCAGGGTGGAGTTGATGGCCTTGTTGAACACCACCTCGTTGGTATCACGCTTGTGATCACGAAGGTATTCCCGGATCCTATCGAACACGACCACGGTATCGTTCACGGAGTAACCGATAACCGTAAGGATCGCTGCGATGAACGCCTCATCGATCTCCAAGGAGAATGGCATGAACTTGTACAACAACGAGTACAGACCGAGTACGAAGAGCGCATCGTGCATCAACGCGAAGAGGCTGGCCAGACCGAATTGCCAATTCTTGAACCGAACGGCAACGTAACCGAAGATGAACAACAGTGCCAAGCTCAAGGCCCGGATCGCCCCGGTCTTGATATCATCGCTGATCGTGGCATCCACCTTACGGGATTCCATCACCTCATAGGGCTTGGCCAATGAACCGAGGCCGGTGTTCAAACGACCATCAACGATGGCGTCCACCCCTTCTCCCGACTCACCCATCATGAAGTTCGTGGTGATCTTCATCTGACGCGATCCGCCATAGGTCTTCACGTTCACGCCGCTTTGCACTCCTGCGTCCGAAACGAAGTTGGGCTCCAGTGCGGTACGTACCTCATCCACCTTCACCTCGTCGGCGAACTTCACCACATAGGAACGTCCTCCGCTGAAGTCCACACCCCAATTGAATCCATTGGTGACCATGGAGAAGATCCCGATCCCAATGAAGATCCCGCTGATCGCGTAGAACACTTTCCGCTTCGCCATGAAATCGTAGTTGGCGTTCACGAAGATGTTCTTGCTCCATCCCGTCCATACCTCCAAGGACTTGCCCTTCTCCAGTCGACGGGAGATGATCAAGCGGGAGAGGAACAGCGCGGTGAACAGCGAAGTGAGGATACCAAGACCGAGTGTCGTGGCGAAACCGCGGATGGGGCCGGTACCAAAGATGTACAGGATCACGGCCGTGATCAGCGTCGTCACGTTCGAGTCGATGATCGCGGAGTAGGCTCCTTTGAAGCCGAGGTCCACCGCAGATTTCAACATCTTACCCGCGCGTAGCTCCTCTCGGATCCGCTCGTAGATCAGCACGTTCGCGTCGACGGCCATACCCATCGTGAGCACGATACCCGCAATGCCGGGCAGAGTAAGTGCCGCCTGCAGGGAGGCCAAGGAACCGATCAAAACGAAGAGGTTCACCAACAGGGCGAGGTCGGCGATCCAACCTGCATTGGAATAGTAGAGGATCATATAGAGCAACACCACCATCAAGGCAATGGCAAAGGAGATCATCCCCCACTTGATGTTCTCACCACCCAAGGAAGGACCGACCACGGTCTCATCAATGATGCGTGCAGGCGCCGGCAACGCACCGGCCTTCAGGATGTTCGCCAAGTCATCCGCTTCTTGTATCTGCTTGTTCAGATCGCCGCCGCCCATGCTGATGCTGGAACGCCCGCCCGCGATCTCCGAGATCACCGTGGGGGCGCTATACACCAGGTTGTCCATCACGATGGCAACGGAACGGCCCACGTTGTCGCCGGTCATCACTTTCCAGGTCTGTGCACCTTCGGCGTCCATTTGCATGATCACCTCTACATCACCCTTCATGTCGAAATCCTGGGCGGCATTGATGATCGAGCTTCCGTCCAGCTTGGGCTTTCCACCCTTCGGCACTTCAAGCGCGAACAAGTTCAGCAGCGCTACGGAGCCACCATCTTGCAGCTCTCGCACCTCGGGCTTGGCGCCCCATGCCAACTTCAGGTCGCTAGGAAGCGCCTTCAACACCTCAGGCATCGCCAAGAAATTGTTCACCTGGGCAGTGTCCGCCAAGCGAGCTGTACCGACCACCGCTCCTTTCGCCAAGTTGAATCCGCCGCCTTGGCTTTGGACCAGTGAAGGCGTAAGCACCGCGAACAGCGGGTTCTCCTTTGCGAACTCCTCTGGGGTCTGTTGTTCGTTGGTCTTCGCGGTGTCCGCATCAACAGCGGCGGTATCGGCAAGCGCCGCCGTGGTGTCCACTTCGTTGGCCGTCACACGCAGTGCCATACGGCGGTTCTTGGCGCGTCCTTCTTCAGTATCGTTCGTTGCGACCGGATGCTGGGAACCGTAGCCCTCGGCCTCCAAGCGTTCCGCTGCGACTCCTTTGTTCACCAGCGCGGCGCGTACGGCTTCAGCACGCTCTTGGGAGAGCTTCTTGTTCGCTGCCTCTTTACCCGTGTTGTCCGTGTACCCGCCGATCTTCAACGCCACCTTCGGATATGCGTTCAGGATCTCGACGAGGTTGTTCAGTTGCTCCTCGGAAGCAGCAGCATCCAATTGTGCACTTCCGCTTTCAAAGGTCACACGGTCGAAGTTGAACCAGGACTCCTTGTCAACAGCTTGGCCGCTCTCCAAGAAACCGAGCAGGCCGCTTTCCACACCTTCGCCGGCACCTTTCACCTCGATACCGGTACTCAGCTTCTTGCTGAAGCCATCGGCGGTCGCACCAATAGTAGTACTGTCCCCGTTCAACAAACGAAGACGCTCGTTCGCAGCCTCCAAGGCCGGATATACATCCACGTTGTCATAGGTCTCCCAGAACTCCAGATTGGCCGTGCTCTGCAGCACCTTACGCACACGCTCCTTGTCCTTCACACCCGGCAATTCCACTTGGATACGGCCGCTGAACTGCTGCTTCTGGATGCTCGGCTGTGCCACACCGAACTTGTCGATACGGGTCCGGAGGATCTTCTCGGTGTTGTTCAGCGCGGTCTCCGCCTCATTGCGCAAGGCATTGATGTAATCCTCATCACTTCCCTCGCGATCGAACATATCCTTACGCTCCGGGCTGTAGAAGATCGCCGAAAGCGGGCCGTGGTCCGGCACTTTGGCGTACTCCTCACCGAACAGGGTGATGAAGTCCGCATCGCTGCTCTTCTGGCGCTCGCGTGCATTGGCGATCGCTGCCGTAAAGGCCGGGTCCTGGCTGGTCTCGCGCAGGTTCACGATCAACTCGGGGATGCTCACCTCGAGGGTGACGGCCATACAGCCTTTCAGATCGAGACCGAGGTTGATCTCCTTTTCCTTGCATTCCCCATAGGTGTAACCCAGCAATGGGTATACCTTCTCCTCGTTGCGGGAGCGTAGGAAATCATTCTCGTACTGGATGATGAGCGCATCGCGGTCGATATCATCATCACCGGTGGCGGCGATGACCGAGTCGGCCTTGTAGGAGGCTTCGACCCGTGCCTTCTTCTCCATGCTGGAGGTGAAGAACGAAAAGGACAGCTGATAAGCACATGCCAGCGCCAACAGGATGGTGAAGATCCAGAGCGCGCCTCTATTCTGCATGACGACCGATGTTTATTTTTCTAAAAGAGGCGGCAAATATAGCGTTGTTGCCCATCGGGCGCAGCGAAGAAGAAGGAATGTGCGTCCACCTAAGGAAAGATGAGGCCTGAACAGGGCGCTTTTCCACTTGGGAGCACACGAACAACGCTGGACCGGGCTTTCATCGTCAACCATCCATAGCGATCTTTGTATCATCCACATCATGCACAGCTCCATCATTCGCAAGGTGCTTCCGAGCGCCTTCCTGCTCGTATCACTGACCTCCTCCGCCCAATCGGAACTCGTGTTCGACGGGAGCGTCCCGGTCTCACAAGGCGGCACCCCGTTCGCTTTGGCTTGGGCGGGAGGTATCAACTACACCCAAGTAGGGCAATTGGACCTGGACCAGGACGGCCTGAAGGACCTCGTGCTGTTCGATCGGACCGGGAACGCGATCACGACACTGCTGAACACGGGTGGAAGCGGCACCAATGCATACGTTTTGACCCGAGCGTTCGATGCCATCGCCCCGTTCAGTACACTCCACGACTGGGCCTTGTTCCGGGACTACAATTGCGATGGGAAAGAGGACATCTTCACCTATTCGCAGGCCGGTTTCAGCGTTTACCGCAACACCTCGACCACGGACGGCCTGTCATTCGAGCTACTGAAGTTCAGGGTCAATTGTGAGTATGTGTTCACCGATGGCACCTCCCAGGTGACAAACCTGTACGTCTCCTCCGACGACCTTCCAGGCATCGCGGACGTGGATGGCGATGGGGACCTCGATGTGCTCACCTTCAGCCAGTTGGGGTCGTACGTGCAGTACTACAAGAACATGAGCTTGGAGAACCATGGCACCTGCGACAGCTTGGACTTCGTGCTCCGGAATGCCTGCTGGGGGCGCTTTTCCGAGAATGCATCCACGAATGACGTGATGCTGAACGCACCGTGCCCATTCCAAGTACCGAACCCGGAATTCGGGGAAGGTGATGCACCGGTAGCCGCCGAACCACTTGGCGAGGACCGCGCGTTGGCACATGCGGGAAGCTCGGTTACACCATTGGACCTGAACGGTGATGGGGTGATGGACCTCTTGCTCGGTGACATCTCGTTCCCGAACCTGGTGGCGCTCACCAACGGCGGTTCCGTTGATGATTCTTTCATGATCAGTGTGGACAATGCCTTTCCGAACTACGACCAGACCTTGTACCTGCCGATCTTTCCGGCCGCGTTCCACTTGGACGTTGACAACGATGGTGTGCGCGATCTGCTCGTGAGCCCGAACTCCCGATCGCTCGCGCAGAACTATGAGAGCGTTTGGTACTACCACAACAACGGCACCGACGCTGCGCCGGATTTCGAATTCCAACAGACCGACCTGTTCCAGAGCCGAATGATGGATCTCGGAGAAGGCGCCTACCCCATTCCTTTCGACCACAATGGTGATGGCCTGATGGACCTGATCGTGGCCAATGACGGGTACTTCGAACCAACTGGCGATTACAAAGGGAAGTTGGCCCTGCTGGAAAATGTCGGCACGCTGACCTCCCCTGCTTTTGAGATCGTGACCGAAGATTACATGAACCTATCGACCAGCGGGATCGGCGTTTCCATGTACCCTGCATTCGGGGACCTCGATGGGGACGGGGACCTGGACATGTACATCGGTGACCTCCAAGGAAAATTCCACTTTTACCGGAACACACCTTCGGCAGGCGTGGCCCAATTCACCCTGATACAACCCAACATCATGGATGCTGGTGGGACCGTTATCGATGTGGGCCGCCACGCAACTCCACTATTCACGGACTTGGATGGCGACGGGTTGATCGACCTGATCAGCGGAGAGCAGAACGGCAACCTTAATTTCTATCGGAACACGGGAACGGAGCTCAGCCCCAGTTGGACCTATGTCACGGACTCCTTGGGTCGCGTGCGTACGAATGACGTCTTCACCCTTGGCCATTCGGTTCCGTACTTGTATACCAGCGATAATGGCGTACGCGAATTGATGGTGGGGTCGGAATCCGGAAGGCTATGGCACTACGACGGGATCGAGGGGAACCTGGGCGGTACGTGGAACCTGATCAGTTCGGGTTTCATGGATATTGACGAAGGGTTCAGATCCGGTGTTTGTCTTCACGACTTCACCGGCGATGGCGAGTTGGACATGGTTGTAGGGAACTACCGTGGCGGGCTGTCCTTCTGGCGCAGCGACGCGGTCTCCGGACTCGCTGATATTGGACGGTTCCAAAGCTCGGTTTCGGCGTGGCCGAACCCCACCACCGGAAGCGTGGAACTGGTGGTACCTGAATTGCTGCAGACCGGCACTGTGTGGGTGGTCCGCAATTCCTTGGGACAGGACCTGTTCCGGGTTCCACATACTGGCCTTCGCACCGTGCTTGACTTGAGCGGGTCACCGAACGGGATCTACACGATACGAGCGGAGGGTGGTTCGATGACGCGGTCGGTGCGCGTGGTCCTTTCGCGTTGACCCCTTGATACCCAACGAAGAACGGCGCCCATTGAGGCGCCGTTCTTCGTTCATTTGACGTGTATCAGGCGGTCACGTTCATCTTGTCGAGCACGCTCATCACTTCCTTCACGGCAACGGCGCTCTCATTGCACAGGGCTTGCTCCTCCGCATTCAGCGACAGTTCAATGATACGCTCAACGCCCTTGCGACCGAGGATGACCGGAGCACCCATATAGATATCCTTCAGCCCGTATTCGCCTTGCAACCAAACGCAGCATGGGAATACCCGCTTCTGATCGCGTACGATGGCTTCGACCATTTGAGCGGCGGCGGTGCCAGGGGCATACCAAGCGCTTGTACCCAGCAGGTTCACGATCTCTCCTCCTCCCTTCTTCGTCCGCTCCACGATCGCATCGAGCTTGTCCTTCGCGATCAGTTCGGTAACCGGGATCCCACCTACCGTGGTATACCGTGGCAAAGGGACCATGGTGTCACCATGGCCGCCCATCAAAACAGCCTGGATGTCCTTCGGGCTCACGTTCAATTCGGTCGCGAGGAACGCTCGGTAGCGCGCGGTGTCAAGGATACCGGCCATCCCGAACACGCGGTTCGCGGGGAATTTGCTGTTGATGAATGCGCAATAGGTCATCACGTCCAGCGGATTGCTCACCACGATGATGATGGCATCGGGGCTGTGCTTGACGACGTTCTCCGTGACGCTCTTGACAATGGCCGCGTTGGTCGCGATCAGGTCATCGCGGCTCATACCCGGCTTGCGCGGCAGGCCGCTGGTGATCACCACCACATCGCTGCCAGCGGTCTTTGAATAATCGTTCGTGCTGCCCACCAAGCGGGAATCGAACAAATTGATCGGGGCGGTCTGCCAAATATCCAAGGCCTTACCCTCGGCGAATCCTTCCTTGATGTCCAACAGGACCACTTCGTTGGCGAGTTCCCAACGGGCTACGGCATCAGCGCAGGTCGCACCTACGTTGCCGGCCCCTACCACAGTGACTTTCATTCTTGGCTCAGGTTGTTGTGAAGGCCCTTAACACACCTTTTTGGTATGCCGGAGCGGGGACGAAAGTAGCACGATCCGGGCCAGCGGACACGCGTCCGGATCAGTCGGTCCGGACCCGCTCCGGACCATTTCTGCTAAATTCGTCAGGTCGAGAGGCATCCTTTTCCGAAAGCACGCGTCTCGTTAGTAAGCATGGCCATTCTACCTGCTCCATCAGTGCGGTCCGTCCAAACACCCCCAGGCACGACCGAACGGAATCCACTCCGGGTGGTCCCATCGTGGGCCAATATGGAGGGTCCGGAGAAAATGCTGAACGCATTGGTCGATGGCTGCCTGAAGGAGGACCGCAGGGCCCAAGAGCGCGTGTATGAGCTGTTCTATGGTAAGATGATGGCCGTTTGCCTGCGCTACACGAAGAACACCGATCAAGCGAAGGACATTCTGCAGGACGGGTTCATCAAGGTCTTCCGTGGTGTGGACAAATTCAATCGGGCCGGCAGCTTCGAAGGCTGGGTGCGCCGGATCATGGTTAACACTGCGATCGATCACTTCCGACGCACGAAGAACTCCTACCTCCTATTGGGCGAGGACCGCAGCATTGAGGATTTTGCAGATCAGGATGTGGAGGACATCATTGCCGACGATGAACCACAGGACCATATGGACCTGAAGCCGGCTGACATCATCAACGCCATGCAGAAGCTGACCCCTGCCTACCGAACGGTCTTCAACCTTTACGTGTTCGAGGAAATGACGCACAAGGAGATCGCGGACATGTTGGGGATCAACATCGGCACATCGAAGAGCAATCTGGCCAAGGCCAAACACAATTTGAAAAAGTTGCTAACCAAGGAGCATGGGCTCCACTAATGGTCGCATCATGAATGGGATGAACGCATTTGAACGCTCGGTGAAGGATTCTCTGGAGTCCTATGAGGTGCCGTACAATTCGGCTGATTGGGCCCAATTGGAAAAGGCGCTTGACCAAGGCGATGGATCCGGTCGGGTTTCCCGCTCTGGATTGTACGCCTTGCTCCTTGGCGGGTCCATCGCCGCAGCCAGCAGTATATACATGTTGCTTTCGCCGGTACCGGAGCTCGCTGGTCCGGCCAGCAATTCCTCCACTTTCTTCGATCGCACGATCGGAACGAACTCCTTCGAACAGCCCTCCACCGATCATGCTTTGGCCATTTTGGCCCCAGGGACCAGCACGAACACCCCAACGACCAGCCCCAAGGTCGGCAGCGCGATCGAACCTGAACGCGGTCCCAGCGAAGCGAACAAGAACACCAGCGTTGCCTTGGCCGTTGATGGAACAAAGCCCCCAGCAGGCCGTGCGGCACCTTCCACCGGCCCTATCGTTCGGCCCAGTGTGACCGAGGGCTGTCCTGGCACCTTGGTCGACTTCGCGGTGGAGAACACGCCTGAAGGCGGCATCTATCTCTGGAATTTCGGTGATGGCAGTTTCTCGAACAAGCCATCGCCAAGTCATGCTTTTTCGAAGTCGGGTAATTTCGAAGTGATGCTCTCTCATTCTTCACCTGGTGGTGGTACGATCCATAACAAACCAGCAGCCGACCGGATCATCATCCATGAAGCTCCGGAAGCGGCGTTCAACCTCCTCAAGCAGGAATATGACAACACCGTCCCATCCGTGCATTTCGAGAATCGCAGCATGCGCGGACGTTCATACGAATGGGATTTCGGCGATGGTACCACCTCCACGATCGCTCACCCCGATCACGTCTACAAGAAGCAGGGTGTGTACCAAGTTTCCTTGACCGTGACCAACGCGAATGGCTGTGTCGATCGCACGGAGCGTACAGTGCGGATCGATAGCGATTACGACCTGATGGCCCCGAAAACCTTCTCTCCGAACGGCGACGGGGTGGATGATGTGTTCATGCCCGAGGCCTTGAAGACCTTAGGGGTGAAATTCAATCTCTCGGTATTCGAAGCTGCCACCGGCCAATTGGTCTATGAGACCAGTGACGCACAGCGGCCATGGAACGGAAAGGTGAACAACCGCGGTGACCAATGCGTGCCCGGCGACTACGTGTGGATGGTGGAGATGAAGGATGGCGAAAAACTCGGCGGCACGTACAATGGTTCGATCGATCTTGTGCGATAGGAACCCTCGGAATGGCAGAGTTGAAGGACCCGGGCTAGTTCCGGGTCCTTTATTTTTGTGCTTGGGCAACCTGAAGCCCGCCTCAGCGGTCAAACCAGCACCAGAGGTATCAGCCTCTGGACAGAACGACAACCACAAGCCTTTCCCTGAACACACCACAATGGTGAACATTACGATGAAGCGCTTCCTTCTCTCGCTCATGTTGCTTGCACCTTGCGTGCTGACCCAAGCGCAACAGTTCAGCATCACGGCGGGTTCCGTGACCACCTGCACAGGTGTGCTGGAGGATTCGGGTGGGCCGAACGGGGATTATGGGGACAACGAGAATTTCACCGTGGTGATCTGTGCGGACAATCCGGGCGATGGTATTTCCCTGAACTGGCTTGTTGCCGATCTGAACACGGCCGGACCGAACAACAACCAGGACCGATTGCGGATCTGGGACGGGGACAACACCGGAGAAACATTCTTGGGTGAATACACGGGGGCCGGGCTGCAAGGCTTGATCGTCTCCGCCACCACATTCAATACTTCTGGCTGCCTTACGGTGCAATTCATTTCCAACAATGTGGCTGGACCTGGGAACTTCGCTGCTTCGATCACCTGTTTCACGCCGTGCGAGCGGCCGATCGCTGTTGCTTCAATGAGCGAAGCCGTGCCTGCATTGGTCTGTGTCGGCGAGAACGTTTCCTTCGACGGTTCTGCGTCCTATGCCGCCGCTGGCTTCAACATCGTATCATACGAATGGGATTTTGATGACGGGGAGACCGCCGCTGGTCCTACCGCCATCCACGCTTTCCCGGAGGCCGGTGAGTATGTGGTGCAACTACGGTTGTTGGACGACAACGATTGTGTGAACGCCAATGTGGTGGACCTTCAAGTATTGGTCAGCACCACCCCTTCATTCCAAGGAACGGTCGAAAGCATCGAACTCTGCTTGGGTGCTACCGTGAACTTGAACGCAGTTGTGACACCGGTCACATGGACAGGGATCCCGGACGCGAACTTCGGTGACGGCGTATTCCTTCCGGACGATGTCGGCCAGCCCTTCAGTTCATCCTTGAGCTTCACTCAGTTCGACCCAGGGCAACAGCTCACCAATACCGCGGATCTACTGTCGATCTGTGTTGAAATGGAACACTCCTTCATGGGTGACCTGGTCCTGCAAGTGATCTGCCCGAACGGTCAGACAATGATCCTACACCAACAAGGCGGTGGTGGGACTTACCTCGGTGCACCGAACGATACGGATAGCAACCAGAACCCGATCATCGGGGAGTGTTGGGAATATTGCTGGAGCCCCACCGCCACGAACGGCACTTGGGTCGCGAACTCGAATGCAGGCTCCCAGAATACCACCTTGGCAGGAACGCCTCCTGCCCAGTCCTTGAATCCGGGGACCTACCAATCGGTCCAGCCATTCAGCAATCTGGTCGGCTGCCCTTTGAACGGCGAATGGACCTACCAGAGCACCGACCTCTGGGGTGCTGACAACGGGTTCATCTGCTCGTGGTCGATCAATTTCAATCCGGCGATCATTCCTGATGTGACCCAGTTCACACCGATCGTGGGGACCAGTGCGCAGGATTCGGCCTTCTGGACCGGACCCTTCCTGACCTTGGATCCGCTTGATCCATTGGTGGGAACCGCCACCCCTGATGTACAAGGTGACTATGCCTACACCTTCTTTGCGACCGATAACTTCGGTTGTACCTACGACACGACGATCACGGTGACCGTGCCACCGCAGATCGTGCTTGATGCCGGGCCCGACATGGTGCTCTGCACCGACCCCGAGCCCATGGCCGGTGAGATCGTTGCGAACGGGCCACCGACCAATTGCCTGTGGAACCTGGTGCTTTTTGACGGCGCTTGGGATGGTTGGAACGGAGGTGCGAACCTTGTGGTGAACATCGATGGGGTCAACACGACGTATTCCATGCCCACTGGAAGCAACACGCAGACCTATCCGATCAACGTACAGACCGGTTCAACGATCACGATGACTTACACCGCCGGCACGATCTGGAACAATGAGAATTCCTTCGACTTGATAAATGATGTGGGTGTAGAGGTCTATTCGTCACCCAACGGTCCAGCAACCGGTGTGCTGTATACGGGGACACTGGTATGTGGCGGTGGCGCAACTCCATTCTTCTTCGAATGGACCCCGGTGACCGGTCTGGCCAACCCGAACAGCGCCACCTCCGATGTGTATGTGACCGAACCGACCTGGTATTACCTGAGCGCCTACCCTGTTGGCTACCCTGAATGTGGGGTTGTGGATAGTGTTCTGGTCAGTCCTGACCCATCGATCGATGCAGGTATCTCCAACGTGCTGATCATGTGCGCCAGCGACCCGATGATCCTTTTGACGGATTCCTTGGGCGGCACACCTGATATGACCGGCGTATGGACGCTGAGTGATGGGACGGTGGTCCCGAACCTCTTCGACCCGCTGACAGCCATCACGGATATATACACGTACACGGTGACCAGTGCAGCTGGTTGCGTTGCCACGGCTTCGTTGGACATCACGATCATTCCTGCAGAGGACCCTACATGCTGCGGGATCCCGGATGCAGGTGAACCGATGATCTCCTGCGATCTGACCATCGCATTGAGCGCCACACCGGGCAATTCAGGCGTAGGATATTGGGATGGTCCTGCGGACGCGGTTTTCGCCGATCCAATGGCCGCTGCGACAACGGTGACCATGCCCACGGGTGGAGGCGGCAGTTACATGTTCTACTGGATCGAGAACGATGGTGCCTTCTGCAATACGATCGATAGTGTTCTGATGACCTTCACTGATGCCTTCGTGTTCACCCCGACTTTGACTAACGCGCTCTGTTTCAGCTACTGCGATGGCGCTGCCCAGGTCGATGTAACAGGCGGAAATGCCGCGGCAGGCCTGACCTTCGAATGGAGCACGGGAGAGCAAGGTGTCGACTTGGATGTGGTCAACGGCTTGTGCGCTGGCGACCACATGTTGCGCGTACGTGACGATAACAACTGCACGGACTCCTTGATCTTCACGATCACCGAACCGATCCTTTTGGAGATCGACTCCTTGGCCACACAGCCTGTCACCTGTTCCGGTGATTGCGATGGCAGGGTCGAAGTGTACGACGCGGAAGCTTTCCTGATCAGTTTCGACGATGGTACCAGTTGGGGACCCGATGCCGAACTGCTGAACGCTTGTGAGGGCCTGTACCCGATCCAGATCCAGAACGGTATCGGGTGCATCGGCACAGGCGCCATCAGTGTTACAGGCCCGCCACCGGTGGTCGCAGAATTCACATGGGGGCCGAACCCGGCCAACGTGAACGCCCCGACGATCAACTTCGGCAACTTGTCCTCGGATGCGATCCGCTACTTCTGGAACTTCGATGACCTCGCCACCAGTACGGAAGTGAACCCGACCTTCACCTTCAGTGAGAAAGAGCCGGGGATCTATGAGGTGTGCTTGGTCGCGTACAACTTCAACGACTGCGCGGATACCATTTGCCACAATGTGATCATCGATGATGTGCTATTCACGTACATCCCGAACAGCTTCACCCCGGATGGTGATGGTGTGAACGATTTCTGGGGAATGAGTTCCAACATACCTGTGATGACGGACTTCGAAATGATGGTGTTCGATCGCTGGGGCCAAGTGGTGTACTCCACGGACAACCCTTACAAGCCTTGGTTCGGCAGCTACCAGAACGATGGCGAGATCCTGAAGAGCGATGTGTACGCGTATCGTATCCTGTATGCGATCAAGAACACCGAGGCTCGAAAGGAGATCGTTGGGCATGTCACCTTGCTGAAGTGATCCATATCCATTACGAAAGCGGCGCCGGACGATCTCCTGCGCCGCTTTTGATTTCCAATGCGTCTAAGATCCCGATATTGACCCATCACACGTTGCGCTTCAAGACCTCGACATTGTCGAATTTTGGCAGCCTTCAGCACCGCATGGCACGTGACCCCGGATGCCACAATGGTTGAGCGATGAACGAACGGATCGACGTAGGAACGATGCATTCAAGTTCTGGTCCGTGCGGACTCCGATCCTTGTTCGTGGCCATCGCCATCACTTTCTTGGCATCACCAATGCTTGCCCAGATCTTCCCGATCACTGATGGAGCGATCAACACCTGCACGGGTGCCATGGTCGATAGCGGCGGAGAAGGAGGACCAGGGTACAGCAACAACGAGAACATCACAGCGACGATCTGTCCGGACATTCCCGGGGAAGGGATCTCGTTGAATTGGGTAACGTTCAACCTCAGCCAGGCTGGTGCAGCACCCGTGGATCGGATGATCGTTTACGACGGATCGAGCACGGCGGATGCCATCATCGGCACATACACAGGTACACAGCTTCAAGGCCAGATCCTGTTCGCTTCACCGCAGAACACCAGTGGTTGTCTAACGGTCCAGTTCATCTCCAACGGGACGGGAACAGGCTTCTTCGCGGCTTCGATCACCTGCTACACGCCATGCATTCCGCCAGCGGCGCTCGCCACTGTAGGCGAACCTATCCCAGCATACGCTTGCGTTGGAGAGGTATTCACCTTCGATGGCAGCGCGTCCTACGCGGCCCCAGGATTCAACATCGTCAGCATGGAATGGGACCTTGATGACGGCACCACGGCATCAGGCCAGGTTATCGACCACGCCTTCATGGAGCCAGGTGCCTACACCGTGCAATTGACGGTAACGGACAATAATGGTTGCACGAATACCAATCTTGTGGACCTGCAGGTGCTAGTTGGGACCACCCCGGTGTTCAATGGTACAACAGAGAGCTTGAGTGTATGCCAAGGTGCAACGGTACAGCTCTTTGGAACAGCCACCAGCGTCACTTGGAACTCCACACCCGTGGCTGACTTCGGGGATGGGGTGTACCTACCGGACAATGTTGGCCAGACCTTTTCGAGCCAGCTTGTGTACAACTCCTTTTCACCCGGAGGCACGCTTACGAACGTTTCGGACCTCGTGAGCATTTGCGTTGATGTTGAACACAGCTTCATCGGCGATCTCGTGATCGCGATCGCGTGCCCGAACGGACAGGCCGTTGTGATGCACCAGCAGGGCGGCGGAGGTACCGACCTGGGCGTGCCGGTGACCGGTGACGAAAATTCCCCGCAGCCAGGGACATGCTGGAGCTATTGCTGGAGCCCTACCGCCACCTTGGGAAATTGGGTGCAATGCTCCGCTGCCGGTGCAACTCCGAACGTGATGAACAACGGGAATGGCCAATCACTGATCCCGGGCACCTATAGCAGTTTGAACAGTTTCAATGGCTTGGTGGGTTGTCCGTTGAACGGTGCGTGGACCATCTCCTTCACCGATCTATGGGGACAGGACAACGGTTTCCTCTGCAACTGGTCGATGAACTTCGACCCGGACCTGTATCCCGATCTGGTCGAATTCACACCGGTGATCGGTACCACGAGCGATTCGATGTTCTGGAGCGGCACCGGCCTGACCTTGGACCCGATCCTTCCGAACGCGGCGACCGCGACCGTAACGGAACCGGGAAGCTTCGATTACACCTTCACGGTGCTTGACAATTTCGGTTGCAGCTACGACACCACCATTACGGTGAATGTGACCCCGGCGCCCGTTGTGGACCTGACATCCACTCCCGGCGCCAGCTGCACGGACCCCGCCCAGTTGCATGCCGAGATCGTGGCCTACCCACCCCCATTGTTGTCCTGCGACCACACCTTGGTCCTGAACGACTCCTTCGATGATCAATGGCAGGGGAACGCGCATGTGAACGTCGTGATCAATGGTTCGAGCACCACTTATGCCCTGGTCGCTGGCGGAGCGTCCATGTTCACGATACCTGTTCCTCCTGGAGCAACGGTCTCGTTGGTCTACACGGCCGGAACGAGCTTCAACGGTGAGAATTCATTGTCCTTTTTCGGCCCCGGAGGAAATGTCCTCTACGCCTCACCGAACGGCCCATTGAGCGGAACACTTTGGGCAGGCACTGCGAATTGCGCGGGAACCATGGGTCCCGTGACCTACGTATGGACACCAGCCGCAGGTGTTGTTGACCCGAGTGCGTACGATCCTTTCACACAGATCACCATTCCCACCCTGTTCGAAGTGACCGTCCATCCGACCGGTCAACCATGGTGCACCTCCTCTGACACGATCACCGTTGCACCTCCTTCCTTCTTGAGAACGATAGCCTGATCACGCATGTAACATGTCATGGCGGGAATGGAAGCATCGAAGTACTTACGGCAGGAGCCGGTGGGCCATGGAACTATGACTGGACGAACGATCAGGGCGAAGTGGTCCGGACCACGGTGGGGTCCAACGGGGACACCTTCACCGGACCGGCAGGCCCATATCGCGTGGTGATCAGCGAAGGGGCCAACGGCAATGGATGTGCGGACACCCTGTACGCCGAGATCGAGGAACCGATGCCTTTGGTGTGGGTGAGCACGCCCAACGACACGCTGATCTGCCTGACCGGAACTGCGACCTTGAGCGCTGAGGCCACCGGTGGCACAGGAACGATCAACTACCTATGGACCGGCGGACCGGTCGGTAACGGCCCGCACCAGGTATCGCCTCCCACCACACGCACCTATACCGTTCAGGCCGTGGACGCGAATGCATGTACCACCTCGTTAGCGAACGTGACCGTTTCGGTGCGTAGCGCACTTTCCTTCGTGCCGCTACTTCCCTTCGATCAATGCAGCGGCGTTCCTTTCACCTTGGTCGCGGACAGCGTTCGGGGAGGCGATGGTGATTACAGTTTCCTCTGGAGCACTGGAGCGCCCGATCTACCGGAGACCGAAGAGGTCCTGTTGGACGACGCAACGATCTGCGTGACCGTTGACGATGGTTGTGAAACGCCATCGATCTATTCATGTGCGCTCATCACGGTATTACATTCGCCGGCGATCGTGCTTTCCGTTGATTCGAGCTTTGGCTGCGCGCCTTTCCAAGTACGCTTCAACGTACAGGACACGACCGGTGAAGCCTCCATCGTTTGGGACTTCGGTGACGGTGTGATCACCCCTGGTCCGGAGGCGATGAACCACATCTACCCCGACCCCGGAACCTTTGACGTTCGGGCAACCGTGACCTGGCCGAACGGCTGTACCACGGATTCGACCGAAGTGGATATGGTGCACGCGCTTCGTGTGCCGGCACCCGGTTTCAGTTGGTCCCCGGAACCCCTTACCATATTCGAACCCGTAGCACATTTCCAGGAACTGGCCGGACCGAACGAGGTGAGCTATGCGTGGGACTTCTTCGAATTCGGTACCTCGATCGAACCGGATCCGGTGATCACCTTCCCCAACGATGTGGGGCGTTTTTATCCGGTGCAATTGATCGTCGCCAATGAGCTGGGTTGCTCGGACACCTTGTTCCGTGAGGTCCATGTGGAGGATGTTTTCCTTACGTACATCCCGAACGCTTTCAGCCCGGATGGGGATGGTATCAACGAATTCTTCTACGTCGAAGGCAACGACATCGCTCGCGAAGAGTTCGAACTGCTGATCTTCGATCGATGGGGAAAGGAGGTGTTCAGCACTACGGACAGGTACGAGCCATGGAATGGAAGGTACGGCGGAGGCGATGGTGAGGTGCTGCCCCATGGCGTGTATGTATGGCGCTTGAAGTTGCGTTCGGCGCAGACCCTACAGAAGCGGATCCTGAACGGGCACGTTACGCTCTTGCGATAGATCACGCTGTTGTGACCCATTCTTGAAGGGTCCGGGAGAACTTACACGTCGTAATACAGCTATTCATCTTGTGGATGGCGGTGTTCATCCAATTTCCTCGGCCATCGCGATAGTGGAGCCTTTGGGCATCTATTTTAGGGTCCGTGTACGTCACTTGAATGGATGCCGATCAAAGCGTGATATGATAAGACGTTACCCTCGAGCCTTTTCTTGGAGCGTTGGTATCGGTCGAGCAGTACTCTTGCTGCTGTTAGTTCATTTTGCAGTTAGCTCATTCGGACAGGCCTTCCCGATCTTCAACGGCACGGTGAACACCTGTGTGGGTGCCTTCCTGGACAGTGGCGGTGAAGGAGGTGCGGGATACGGCAACAACGAGAACTTCACCTACACCATCTGTCCGGACAACCCGAACGATGCCATCTCACTGAATTTCCTGACGTTCAACCTGGACGGAACCGGCCCTGCGCCCACCGACCAAATGACCATCTATGATGGTAACAGTACGGCCGCCCCGACCTTGGGCAGCTATGGTGGCAATGCACTGGAGGGTTATGTGGTGAACGCATCGCCGCTGAACAGCACGGGTTGTTTGACGGTGGTGTTCCGCTCGAATGCCGCTGGTACAGGGATCTTCGCGGCGAGCATTACCTGCTATACACCGTGCCAGCGCCCTACGGCCGTAGCTGTTATGAGCGAGGCCGCGCCCGCCATGGTCTGTCCCGGTGAACCCGTGACCTTCAACAGCTCGGGATCCTTCGCTGCAGCAGGATTTTCCATTGCAACGCGTCGCTGGGAATGGGGCGACGGGACGGTCACGAACAGCGCACCTACAGTGACATCCCACGCCTATGCGCAACCCGGCTATTACCAGGCCCAGCTATATCTGATCGATGACAACGGCTGCGCGAGCACGAACCGCGTGGACCTGGAGGTGTTGGTAGGTACGGAACCGACATTTTTGGGAACCGGGGGCGACGTGCTCGGTTGTGTGGGTGAGGAACTCTGTTTGGACGCTGTGGTGAACGCTGTCACCTTCAATGAATTGCCTTCGGGCGACTTGGGCAATGGGGTTTTCCTGGCGGATGAAGTAGGTTCTTGCTTCACTGCGGAGATCGATTTCACACAATTCGACCCGGGACAGACCCTGACGAACATCGCCGACCTGTTCTCCATCTGCATGAACATGGAACACTCGTTCATGGGGGATCTGGTTGTACGCATCATCAGCCCTACCGGACAAACGGTCACCATGCACCAACAAGGCGGTGGGGGCACCTTCTTGGGTGTTCCTGTGGACAATGACGCCACGCCAAACGCACAAGGCACCTGTTGGCAATATTGCTTCAGTCCAACGGCTACCAACGGCACGTGGGTGGCAAATGCGGGTGGCACGCTTCCAGCAGGAACCTATCAGAGCCTGAACAACCTGAACGGACTGTTAGGCTCACAGCTCAATGGCATCTGGCAACTTCAGATATGCGACCTGTGGGCTTCGGACAATGGATTCGTGTGTGATTGGAACATCGAATTCGACCCGGACCTGTTCCCCGACCTGGTCGAATTCACTCCAGTGTACGGGACCGATTGCGACAGCAGCAGCTGGGCCGGACCGAACATCAGTTCCACCTCGGCCACCTGCCAAGGGATCTGCATTACACCGCCCGGGCCGGGGCGTATTCCCTTACACCTACACGGTGACGGACAACTTCGGCTGCACGTATGACACGACCCTCTCGATCACCGCGATCCCTCCGCCGTCATCAACGCTGGACCCGATGTTTCGACCTGCAACACCCCGGTTCAGCTTTCCGCAACGATTACTTCGGGTGGCTTCCTTCGGATTGCGTATATCAGCTGGTTCTCAACGATTCGTTCGGCGATGGATGGACAGCGGGTTCGAGTATCTCGGTCACCGTGAACGGCGTGACCACCACGCACACCTTGGCCGCTGGGACCACGACCACCATCAACATACCGGTGAGCAACAGCGCCACGGTCATACTCAATTACACAGCGGCCACGATCTGGAACGGAGAGCAGTCCTTTACGCTTCGGAATAGCACAGGTGCTGTGGTCTATGCTTCGCCACTGGGCCCGATCAGCGGAAACTCATGGACCGGAGCGGCCGTGTGTCCGACAGGTGGTTTCGTGTACAGTTGGACCCCGACCGCTGGCCTTTCGGACCCCAACATCGCGAACCCGGTGGCGACCGTGGCCTCGACCACTACGTATTGTGTAACCGCCTACCAGCCTGGCCATCCGGATTGTCCAGCAACGGACTGCGTGACCATTTCAGTTGACAACGCTGTGGACCCCGGTACCAACGGCGCCGTAAGCGTTTGTGAGAACTCAGCGGCGATCAACCTGTTCGCCGAGTTGGGAGGGACCCCTGAACTGGGAGGCTCGTGGACCACACCTGCGTCAACACCGCACTCCGGCACCTTCATGCCCGGTACTGATGCTGCAGGAGTGTACACGTACACGGTGACGGGTTCCGGTGCGTGCGGAAGTTCGTCGGCCACCTCCACCGTTACGGTCACTGTTAGCCCGATGCCGAATGCCGGCACGAACGGGCCTTTGAGCGTTTGCTCCACGGATGGGGTCCAGAACCTGTTCGCGGTACTCGGCGGCGCCCCGATGGCAGGAGGCTTCTGGACCGCACCGGTGGAGCCTGCACATTCCGGCACCTTCGATCCTGGTCCGACCCGGCCGGCGTGTACACCTACACCGTGCCTGGTGCTGCCCCATGCCCGGCGGCCACGGCCAATATCACCGTCACGGTGCATACACCGCCCGATGCTGGTTCCGACGGGGCGATCACGCTCTGTTCGTCGGATGCTGCCGCCGCCTTTTCGCACAACTCGGCGGAACGCCCGATGCCGGCGGAACTTGGAGGACTGAGCGCTGTGGTCGGCGGTACGATCGACCCGGCAACCATGACTGCTGGGGTCTACACCTACACCGTTACAGGCACTGCACCTTGTCCGGACGCCACCGCTGAGGTCACCGTTACGATCAACACACCACCGGACCCAGGGACCGATGCAACGATCACCCTCTGTTCTTCGGATGCGGCAGCCAGCCTTTTCTGCACAGCCTCGGTGGAAGCCCGGATGCGTGGCGGCACGTGGAGCGGACCAAGCCTGGTGGTCGGCGCACGATCGACCCCGCGTCCATGAACGCCGGGGTATACACCTATACCGTGGTCGGAACCGCACCCTGTCCGGATGAAAGCGCCACGGTCAGCGTCACCATTAATACGCCACCGGATGCCGGGTCCGGACGGGGCGATCACCCTTGTTCCTCGGATGCGGCAGCCAGCCTCTTCGCACAACTTGGCGGAACGCCCGATGCCGGCGGTACATGGAGCGGACCGGCGCTGTGGTCGGTGGCACGATCGACCCCGCAACGATGAACGCTGGGGTCTACACCTACACCGTTGTAGGTGCACTGCACCTTGTCCGGACGCCACCGCTGAGGTCACCGTTACGATCAACACGCCACCGGACCCAGGACCAACGGAACGATCACACTCTGTTCTTCAGATGCGGCAGCGAGTCTCTTCGCACAGCTCGGTGGAAGCCCTGATGCGGCGGTACGTGGAGCGGGACTGAGCCCCGTGGCCGGCGGTAATATCGACCCTACGAACATGAGCGCTGGGGTGTACACCTATACCGTGATCGGAACCGCACCCTGTCCGGATGAAAGCGCGACGGTAACCGTCACCATCAATACGCCACCGGATGCCGGGTCCGACGGGGCTGATCACGCTCTGTTCGTCGGATGCTGCCGCCAGCCTTTTCTGCACAACTCGGCGGAACGCCCGATGCCGGCGGAACTTGGAGCGGACCGAGCGCTGTGGTCGGCGGCACGATCGACCCGGCAACCATGACTGCTGGTGTACAACACACCGTTACAGGCACTGCACCTTGTCCCGACGCCACCGCTGAGGTCACCGTTACTATCAACACACCACCGGACCCAGGGACCGATGCAACGATCACCCTCTGTTCTTCGGATGCTGCCGCGAGTCTCTTGGCACGCTCGGTGGAAGCCCGGATGCGGGCGGTACGTGGAGCGGACCAAGCCCGGTGGTCGGCGGCATTTCGATCGACCCGGCGAACATGAGCGCTGGGGTATACACCTATACCGTGACCGGTACAGCACCTCGTCCGAATGAAAGCGCGACATCACCGTCACCATCAACACGCCACCTGACGCTGGTTCCGAGGGGCGATCACGCTCTGTTCGTCGGATGCGGCTGCCAGCCTCCTCGCGCAACTCGGTGGAACGCCCGATGCAGGCGGAACTTGGAGCGGACCGAGCCCAGTGGTCGGTGGCAATGATCGACCCCGCAACGATGAGCGCTGGGGCTTATGTCTATACCGCAGCCGGTACAGCTCCTTGTACCGACGAGAACGCCACGGTAACGGTAACCATCAACATTGCACCGAACGCAGGCCTGGATGGCTCCATCGCTTTGTGCATCACCAGCCCCGCTGTTCCATTGCTCGCCCAGTTGGGAGGGTCACCTGACGTAGGAGGAACTTGGAGCGGACCCAGTCCTGTGATCGGAGGGCTGTTCGACCCGGCCACCATGGTTGCGGGGATTACACCTACACGGTCAACGGAGTGGCCCTTGCCCTTCCGACCAAGCAACCGTTACGGTCAACGTCGTTTCGAACCCGGATCCAGGTTCTCCCGGAACGGCGACCTCGTGTGCAGAAGGCCCTGTTGTGGACCTCTTCGTACTTGGTCGGAACCCCGGATGCGGGCGGTGCTTGTCCGACCGAGCGCTGTACCCGGAGGTCAATTGACCCGTCCGAATACGGCCGGGTGTACACGCATACCATCGCCGTTCCACTGCCATGCACCAGCGTGAGTTCCACGGTGACCATCGTTGGTACAACCACCTGATGCAGGTTCCGATGGCCACTGACCCTCTGCATCAGCAGCCCGGCGACAGCACTTCTCCTTCGTTGAACGGCAGCCCCGATGCCGGAGGAATATGGAGCGGGCTTCACCCGTAGTTGGTGGTCTATTCGATCCGGCGACCATGAGCGCGGGAATACACTTACACGGTCATGGTATTGCTCGTGTTCTTCAGCGAGCGCAACGGTCACCGTTGGAGTCGTGACCAACCCCATCCCGAACACCGCGGCAACGCTGTGTACCACCACTGCCATCGATCTGTTCGCGACCTTAAGCATCTCCTGATGCCGGTGGAACCTGGAGCGGACCAAGCCCTGTCGTCGCAGGTCAATTCGACCCGGCGAGCATGGCCGGGTACACTTACACCATCGCTGTTCCGCCGCTGTGCACAAGCGGAGCTCAACGGTGACCATCGCTTTGGTACAACCACCTGATGCAGGTTCCGATGGCTCACTGACCCTCTGTATCAGCAGCCCGGCGACAGCACTTCTCCCTTCGTTGAACGGCAGCCCTGATGCCGGAGGAATATGGAGCGGGCCTTCACCCGTAGTTGGTGGTCTATTCGATCCGGCGACCATGAGCGCGGGGGAATACACTTACACGGTCAGCGGTACTGCTCCGTGTCCTTCAGCGAGCGCAACGGTCACCGTTGGAGTCGTGACCAACCCCGATCCCGGAACACCTGGTGCGGCAACGCTGTGTACCACCAATGCTGCCATCGATCTGTTCGCGACCTTGGGCGGATCTCCTGATGCCGGTGGAACCTGGAGCGGACCAAGCCCTGTCGTCGCAGGTCAATTCGACCCGGCGAGCATGTTGGCCGGGGTGTACACTTACACGATCGCTGTTCCGCCGCCGTGCACCAGCGTAAGTTCCACGGTGACCATCGCTTTGGTCCAACCACCTGACGCAGGTTCCGATGGCTCACTGACCCTCTGTATCAGCAGCCCGAACGCCAACATGCTATCATCACTCAACGGCCTTCCGGATGCGGGTGGAACTTGGAGCGGACCAAGCCCGGTAGTCGCCGGGCAATTCGACCCAGCGACCATGTTGGCCGGCGTGTACACGTACACCGTTGCTGGAACGATGCCATGTCCTGCGGCTTCCGCGGATCTCACGGTTACGGTCGTTGCTGCACCTGATGCGGGCCTTCCGGGTACTTCTGTCCTGTGTTCCAGCGATGCGCCGATCGATCTCTTCGAAGAACTGGGCGGCACACCTGACGGAGGGGGCACATGGTCCGGTCCGAGCGCTGTGGTCGGTGGCCAATTCGACCCTGCGATAATGGCCGCTGGTGTCTACACATACACGATCACTGTTCCGCCACCCTGCGTGAACGCAAGCAGTACGGTCACGGTCGATGTCATCCAACCGCCGAATGCTGGAACGGATGGAAGCTTGATCCTGTGCATCAGCAGCCCGGCCGCTGTGCTCTTCGCATCCTTGGGAGGGTCGCCGGACGTTGGTGGCAGCTGGAGCGGACCGAGTGTGGTGAGTGGAGGGATGTTCGATCCAATGACGATGCTGGAGGGCATTTACACATACACGGTGAATGGGACCGCCCCTTGTCCGGCCGATGCCGCCACAGCAAGTGTGACCGTTGTTTCCACACCCGACCCCGGCGGCCCGGGATCCTTAACGGCATGTGCATCGGATGCACCGAGCGACCTGTTCTTGTTGCTGGAAGGCATGCCGGATGCCGGTGGAATTTGGACCGCACCGAACGGCACCACTATGGACGGTGAATTCGACCCGAGTGCGGATGCACCTGGTGTGTACACCTATACGATCCATGTTCCGCCGCCTTGCAGCAGTGTCAGCTCGACCGTGACCGTTGATGTGGTCCAACCGCCCAATGCTGGTATCGATGGCGATATCGTTGTTTGTGCCACCGGTGCTGCGGTCGACCTGTTCGGCGTCCTTAGCGGCGCTCCGGATGCAACCGGGACCTGGTCAGGGCCCGGTGGTGGTGCATGGACGGGACCCTTTGACCCGACCGCCGATCCCGCGGGGACATACACCTACGTTGTTGCCGGGACGAGTCCTTGTCCTGCCGATGTATCGACTGTGATGGTGAGCGTCACCGAAGAACCCTACGCTGGCCAGAACGCGGTTCTCAACCTGTGCATTACCGGCGATCCGCTGGACCTCTTCCCACACTTGAACGGGGCCGACCTCGGCGGTACGTGGAACATTCCGGGCGGTGGCCCGTTCGACGGCACATTCACTCCTGGATCGAACCTGAGCGGTGCATATGTGTATACCGTAACCGGTACCCAACCATGCCCATCCGCAACAGCGACCGTTACGGTGAACCAATTGAGCGACCCTGATGCCGGTGGCGATGGTTCACTTACCATGTGCAGCACCAGCGGTGCTTTCACCTTGTTCACGGCCTTGACAGGAAGCCCCGATCCCGGTGGAACGTGGCTCGCACCGAACGGCTCCACGGTGAACTCCCCGCTCGACGCATCGACCGCAGCGCAAGGCATGTACACTTACGTGCTCAGCGTTCCTCCGCCTTGTACGAACGACACGGCCTTCGTTAACATCACCATCGAACCCGCCGTGGATGCTGGCGAAAATGGTGCGATCGTGCTGTGCTCGAACGATGGTGTCGTGGACCTGTTCCAAGAATTGGAAGGTACACCTGGCCCGGACGGAACGTGGCAAGGTCCAGCCGGAAGTAGTGTAGGGACCTTCACCCCGGGCATTGACACACCTGGCAGCTATGTGTACACGATCCAAGGCACCTCGCCCTGCCCGAACAGTTCGGCTTCCGTCATCGTGGATGTGGAACCATTGCCGAATGCTGGCACCGATGGATCGGTCACCGTTTGTCCTGGATCGCCCATGATCGAATTGTTCAGCTTGTTGGGCGGCACACCTGAAGCGGGCGGAACGTGGACCGCGCCGAACGGATCCAGCAGCGATGGCACCTTCCTCCCCGGCATCGACCCGGTCGGTGCATACACCTACACCGTCTTCGGCACGGTTGCTTGTCCGGATGTCAGTGCATCCTCCACGGTCTCGGTGTTCATGGTACCGGCCCCACAAGCCGGACCGGACCAGATCGTGTGTAGTTTGGAAACAATACTGAACGCCACAGGAACGTGGGCCAGTGGTATTTGGACCGGTCCTCCCGGCATCTTCATCGCGGACCCGACCTCTCCTACTTCGGGTGTCGTGGCCGACCAAGGCGGTAGCTACGAGCTCACGTGGACGATCCTGACCGCGGATGGCTGCACATCGCTCGACAAGGTCACGATCGTGTTCACGGACGCGATCATTCCGATCGCAACGACCGTTGATGCGATCTGCTACGGAGCATGCGATGGCAGTGCACAAGTGAACGCCAGCGGCGGCAACATCGGCAGCGGCGGATACACCTACCAGTGGTCCAATGGTATTGCTGGGAACGTTCCTTTCGCCACAGCTATATGCGCTGGTAGCTACACCGTCACGGTGCTCGACACGAACGCCTGCAGCACCACGACCCCAGTCCTCATCGATCAACTGGAACCACTGGTGATAGACGCGGTAACGACCACGACCGAGACATGCCCGGGAAGTTGCGATGGAACCTTGACCGTGCTGGACATCGAAGGTGTTGGTTTCGGTATCGGCGGAACCGAGCAAGCGAGCGCGCTGTTCACCGGGCTATGCGCAGGGGGATACACCGTATCCATGACCGATGCGAACGGCTGTATCGCATATTCCTCCGGCGTGGTGGGCTCTCCTCCACCTGTGATCGCAGGGTTCGCATTCAGCCCAGACACGGTTTTCGTGGATGACCCTGCGGTCGACTTCATCAACCTTTCAACACCGAATGCCGTTTCGTTCCATTGGGACTTCGGCGGCTTGGGATACAGCGGCACGGCGAACCCTTCATTCACCTTCCCCGGTGGACTCGGCGGGGTCTACGAGGTCTGCCTCACGGCCATGGATGCCAACGGCTGTCCGGACTCGATCTGCACACCTGTGGAGGTGTTCGACCTGCTCGTGGTCTTCGTTCCCAATGCATTCAGCCCGAACGGCGATGGCATCAACGACGAATTCCTACCGGTCTTCAACCTGCCGCACATCAAGGATTACCAGTTCCTCGTGTTCAACCGCTGGGGAGAACAGATCTTCGGCACGGACCTGCCGGGTAAGCCATGGAAAGGCGACTATCTCGATGTGCATTCCGAGACGGAGGTATACGTGTGGAAGCTCATCTGTACGGACGCCTTGAGCGGTGAGCGCATTGAACGGATCGGGCACGTCACCTTGCTGAAGTAGGGGATCCACGGCCTTCCGTTCTATCTTGGCTCGCCCTGGAATACAGGACCCGCATGATCGAATTCATCCTGAACGACCGAACTGTTCGGACCGATGCTCCAATGGGCACGGTGATGCTTGATGTCATTCGCTATCACGAACAATTGCCCGGCACCAAGATCGGCTGCCGCGAAGGTGATTGCGGGGCATGTACGGTCCTCGTAGGTGAGTTGAAGGGCGATCGCTTGGAATACCGATCGATGACCTCCTGCTTGCTCGCGCTTGCCAACGTTCATGGCAAGCATATCGTGACGGTAGAAGGCCTCAATATGCAGCGCTCACTCCTGTCCAGGCAGCCATGGTCGATGAGAGCGGAACACAGTGCGGTTTTTACGCCGGGTTTCGTGGTGTCGTGAGCGGATGTTGTCTTTCGCATGATGCCGTGACGGTGGAACTCGCGATGCGCCATCGATAGAACATCTGCCGGTGTACGGGCTACAAGTCGATCGGCGCGCGGCGGGTATCATCGCGGAGAAGCTGGCAAGAAGGATGTTTGGAGGATCCGTTGAAGTGATCTGTGGAGAATGGATTCCTGCCTGCCTATTTCGCCACCATCCGATCGCGTCTGATCGCGATCAGCAGTCTCCGGAGACAGTTCCAGAGCGAACATCAGGTCGAATCCGTGGATCCTCCTTTCTGTACAACGTCCATTTTATTGGCTGGCAGCACCGATCTGTACGTGCAAGCACGACACGCTGCATCACGCCGCCATCCGCACCATCAACGATGCTGCGCTCAAGGGCATTCACATTGAAGCGACCAATGCGTGATCGGTGCTGCCTGTGTAGCGAGCGACCTGCTGACCTCAACGCAGTTGCGCAGGCATTTCGAATTTGGAGAAACAGCTTTTGTTGGTCTCCTCCACGCCCATCCGCAACATGGGCACCTTGGCCGGCAACTTCGTGAACGCTTCGCCGATCGGTGATCGACGGTCTTCTTCTTGGCGCTGGACAGCACGATCACGCTGCAAGGCAGAGCCAGCGCAACCTGAAACTCCGTGACCTGTTCAAAGGCTACAAGCAACTCAGCAGGTCACCCGGACGAGGTCGTGACCTCCGTTCGCCTCAAGCTCCCGTCAAAGCACACGCGCTTCAACTTCGAAAGGTGAGCAAGCGCACCTACCTCGACATCGCAAGCGTGAACAGTGCCGCCCGGTTCGAGATGGATAGTGATGTGATCCTCGAAGCGCGTAAGCGCCGGTGGTGTGAAGCCGATCCTAAGAAATACCTTGTGAACACGAGCGCATTCCTTGCAAGGGAGGTCGACTGACCCATGACACGGTGCGGCAAGCGATGCAGAAGTGATGAACATGGTCGCGCCGATCAGCGATGCGCGCGGCGCTGCCGAATACAAGCGCTTGCTGCTTCGCCAATTATTCTTCGCGCACTTCCTCCAGTTGTTCCCGGAGCGCTTCACCTTGAAGGATCTGGTAGCATGAAGACCAGCGACAAGAAAGGAGCGCGACGCCTTATCGGATACGGATCCGAATGCGAAAGGCCTGGGCACAAATGGGACGGAGCAGCTTTCTGGTGCCGAAATGAGGAATGTGGACAGTGCGTACCACGTTACCGGGAAGTCGATGCTACCTCGATGACATTCCAGTACAGCAAGGAACGCTTTTCGCCTTGCCGTTCGATGCACCATCGGCCCACGCGCACATCAAGAAGCTGGACGTTTCGCAGGCTGCAGCCTCGCCGGGTAGTGCGCATTCTTACGCATGCGGACATTCCCGGCGAACCAGATCGGCAGGATCATTCCCGATGAACCGTTGTTCGCCGAACATGAGATGCACTAGAGGTATGCCGGTGGCGTTGGTATCAATGCTCGGAGGTGCGCCGTGCAAGCGCAAGTTGATCACGATCGAACTGGAGGAGTACCGGTGATCACCGATCCGCGTGAAGCACGCGCGAAGGGCGAACTGATCGTTCCACCGCGCACGTTCAAACTCGGCGACACGAAGCAAGTTTGGAGCGAGTGCGCGCACGTCTTCGAAGGCCGTGCAGATACCAATGGACAGGAGCACCTGTATATCGAGACTCAGGGTGCCTATGCTTATCCGACCGAGCATGGCGGCATACGCATCTCATCGAGCACGCAAGGCCCAACGGCCGTTCAACGCACCATCGCTAAAGTGCTGGGGGTGGCCATGCACAAGGTTGAAGTGGATGTCACGCGTCTCGGTGGCGGCTTTGGTGGAAAGAGGATCAGGCTTCGGCGTGGGCAGCGTTGGTCGCTCTTGCAGCGTATGTGTTGAAGAAGCCGGTGAAGCTCGCGATGCACCGCATGGACGACATGCGCATGACCGGCAAACGGCATCCGTACAGCAGCGATTTCAAGATCGGTCTGGACAAGGACCTGAAGATCCTCGCATACGAGGCCACCTTCCACCAGAACGCGGGCGCGGCTGCTGACCTCTCCCCCTGCCGTGATGGAGCGCACGCTCTTCCACGCGACGAACAACTACTTCGTGCCGAACGTGGAAGTGACCGCCTATTGCTGTCGCACGCACCTGCCGCCCAATACGGCTTTCCGCGGCTTTGGCGGCCTAAGGCATGTTCGTGATCGAAAGCGCCATCGCGAAAGCCGCACAGGCCTTGGGCGTTTCACCGCGTGAGATCCAGCAGCGCAACCTGCTGAAGGAAGGGAGCACCTTCAGTTGCAGCCGTCGCCGAACGCGTCCTGGCCGTCGAAGCATGGGAGCATGCTGACAAGTCCTACCAGTTCGATGCATTGCAGAAGGGTCGATGTCTTCAACGCTCAAAGTGAGACCCATGTGAAAGGCATGGCGATCATGCCGATCTGTTTCGGGATCTCGTTCACGAACACACCGATGAACCACGCGCGGGCCTTGGTGCATGTTTATCAGGACGGCAGCGTGGGCGTGAGCACCGGCGGTGTGGAAATGGGCCAGGGCCTGAACACTAAAATGGTGCAGGTGGCTGCGGAGGTCTTCTCCATCGATCCTTCCCGCGTGAAGCTGGAAAGCACGAACACTACGCGTGTCGCGAACACCAGCCCAAGTGCAGCAAGCGCAACCGCCGACCTCAACGGCAAGGCTTTGGAGATCGGTTGCAACGCGATCCTCGATCGGATCAAGGAGAAGGCATCACGGATGTTGCAGTGCAAGCCGGAGGCGATCACACTGGTCGACGAGCAGGTGCTGAACAACGGCAAGGCGACCGACCTCGACTGGAAGAAGCTGATCCACGCTTGCCACTGGGACCGCGTGAACCTGAGCGAGAGCGGCCACTACGCCACACCGGAGATCCACTTCGATAAGACCAAGGAGAAAGGTCATCCCTTTGCGTACCACGTCTATGGCACGGCCGCTGTGCTTGTTACCGTGGATCGTTTGCGCGGCACGTACGTGGTGGATGACGTGAAGCTCGTCCACGATTTCGGGAAGAGCATGAACACCGCCGTGGACATCGGCCAGATCGAAGGCGGCCTGGTGCAAGGCCTCGGCTGGATGACGATGGAGGAGATCGTCTACAACGACAAGGGCAAGCTCCTGAGCAACGCACTAAGCACCTACAAGGTGCCCGACATCCACAGCGTACCGAAGGAGATCACGATCGAAGCACTACCGACCGACGGCCACCCGCTTGCCATCCGCCGTAGCAAGGCCGTGGGTGAGCCGCCGCTGATGTACGGCATCGGGGTATACTTCGCGATACAGAATGCGGTAAAGGCTGCGAACCCGAACTACGAGCTGGGTTTCGATGCGCCGTTCACACCGGAGAAGGTGTTGATGGGGTTGTATGGGTAGATGGAACGCAGATGACGCAGATGGTTATGATTAACGCGGATCTGAACACGCCATGATCAGGCTTCCATCAGAGATACATCGCGCGATAGACAATGGTTTGGCCTTGCGGACCCGCGAGCTTGGATACACACTCATCAAGGCGGGTGTAGACCCTGAACTTTCTGCGGAGAACCTTCTCGTTTACCGGAACAATCGAGCTGAGACGCAACTGGAGATCTGTGCTGACGAGAGTTACTTCCATTGCGAGATAATGCGCCTACTTCATGGCACACCTGCTCCATACTCAGACAAGCAGAACTGCATCGGCTTCGAGGATCTCGCGATATTGGAGAGCGATGGTACCCACGACCACTTGGCCTACTTCGCGGGTGGTTCAAACGGGTTGAATGGAGTACTTGCGACTACGATTTCCCTATTCAATAGGCATCGTGACTTTCTCTCCACGAACGCGTGGGTGGACACGCATCGCTTGTCCGCCATTAAACGCTTGGGACTTGAACGTATCCTAAAACGACAATTGCCCGAAGACGAGAATAAGAGGCAGACGTTCTTTGAACGTGTTACGCGAGCCATATCCGAATTGCTGCTTCCCCAAGGCTATCGACTCGCTTTCGACAACAAGACTTTGCCGCCCTACCACAGCAGTCGATACCCCGATCGTGTTTCATTCGAGAAGGGCAAGACATTAGTAGAGATCTTTCAGCAGGATTGGAGGGATGCGTACTACATGTATCACGTACAAGTGCATGAGATGACCGTGGCAAGCATCGACGATACCGACGGTCGCTCAAACGAGGATCGGGTGAACGAGGTAATCTCGAAGTTGAAAGCCGCGCTCTCGCGTGAGGGATAGGAGCAAGTAGCCCGGAGCGAAGCGAGGACTACTGCGGATAGCCCGACGGCGAGTCTTCGAGCCGGCACGCCCAAAGACATAGAACGCTGATGACGCAGATCGAGCGGATCAACGCAGATAATGCCAGCTCAGCCCCACTTCAGATCCGCGCTCATCATAACGATCCGCGTCATCTGCGTTCCCTTCTTCCTTCAAGGATCTTCAAGAACGACCGCGTGCGGATCTCCGCCAGCGACAGCCCTGTAGCCAGCGCCTCTTCCTCGCTGATCGCGCCGCAGTTGAGGCCGCGCAGGAAGTAGTTGAGCAGGCCCTGACCGGTCGCGGCATCGTCGAAGACATCGCTGGTGAGCGTGGCGCGGGCGGCGCGTTCCACGAAGGCTTTTAATCGGGCCGCCGCGTCGTCGTAGCTCTCCAGGAAGAAGCTGTAGACGGCGGCGTAGCGCATGGGGAATTGCGCGGGGTTGAGGTCCCAGCCCTGGTAGAGGCCCTTCCAGAGCGAGTGGCGCGTGTGGTCGTACGCCTTCTTCCAGTTGCGGTGTACCACGGCCTTGTTCTCGGCGCGTTGTTTTGGCGTGTCAGTTTCGCACCGCGGTGAGGACCGATGGGCATGACGTTGGTGGCGTCATCGCTGAGCCAGATGCCGGTGGCGCCGAGCGAGCCCACCTTCATCATCATGCGCGAAATCGCATACGGCATGGCCCATGTCCTGGTACTTCGCGGTGATGTTGTTGGCGGCCGTGTAGTCGTAGGTGCCGAAGGCCGGTAACGTCGTACGGCCCTTGCTGGCGAGCACGTATTTACGCAGTGGGTTCGTGCCATCCGCGCCGATACCCGGACTGCGTGGTCTCCACCATCATCTCCATCTTCAGTGCGCCCTTGGCGATCTTGGTATTTGCCTCGATCGCTTCGAAGGTTGCACCAGCGCCGTGATGCAGCAAGGATGCGTCACCTTCGGAAGCATCACCACGAAGTTGCCGGGCAGTTTGCCGTTCGTTGCCTGGCGAGCGTGGTGAGAAGATGTCGAGCGTGCGCTTGCCGCGTTCCTTCAGGTCCTCGGTGAAGGGCTTGATGCGGATGCCGATGAAGGGCGGCAGCGACTTCGCCTTCATGCCCTTGGACACTTCCAGCGCGGCCTGCACGGCGGTGGCGTCCTCCTCCTCCCAGCTGCGGTTGCCGAAGCCGTCCTCGAAGTCGATGCGGAAATCCTCCAGCGCCTCGGTGCGCAGCTTGTGGATCACCTTGTTGTAGGTGGCGTAGGCGAGCCAGCCGGTCTCATCCTTGCGCTTGGTGGGCGAGAGCTTGTCGAAACCCTTCACCAGCTTGGCGATGTCGGTCGGTTTCTTCGGCAGTTTTTCATGGCCGGGCAGCTCCAGTGCACGGGCGAACTCGGTGAAGTCAGCGGCGTTCTCGAGCAGCGTCTTCAGCGCGGCGTTGGCCATCTTCTGCGCGGTCTCCGCAGTGAAGAGGTCGGCACCACCATACACGGTATGCACGGGTTGGCGGTCGGGCCGGTCGCCGGGGTAGATGGCCTGGAAGGCTTTGTTGGCCTTGCCGAGGCTTGTAAGAATGCGGGACCGATCCTTGGTTGGAACGCTGAGTTTCATGAATGCGTAATGGCTGGAAATATGGACTTGGAAATTGGATCAGCTCCCCCGATACGTCGAATACCCCCACGGGCTCAATAGCAGCGGCACATGGTAGTGCCCGTCGTTGCCCAGTTCGAACACCACTTCGATATACGGGTAGAAGCTCTTGGTCTTGTGCTCACTGAAGTAGGCCGAGACATCGAAGCGGATACGGTAGATGCCTGCCACGAGCTTGGTATCCTTCGGCAAAAGGTCGGGAACACGGCCGTCGGCATTGGTGCTGCCCATGGCGATGTCCTCCCACTTATGTTCGGCGGTGGAGCGTTGCAGGGTGATGCGCACACCACGGGCTGGCATGCCGCGGGCGGTGTCGAGGATGTGGGTGGAGATCGAACTCATGGGCTCAAATTAACCGCATGGACGCAGAAAGCGCAGAGGAAATGCAGGCTCAGCGTACTCTGCGTCGCTACGGTCCAACTGCATTTCACGCGAGCAGTTTCTTCAACCGCAAGCGCGTGATCTTGTTCTGCTCCTCCGCCGCGATCAGGATCTCGTCCTTGGGGTCGTTCTTCATGCGGACTTCCAGCATGGAAAGCATCTCGGCTGCACTCTTGCCTGTAGCACATACGATGAAGATGTAACCGAATTTCTCCTCGTAGGCGGTGTTGCCTTCAGTCAGCTTCTCGATCACAGCACGATCGGCTCCCTCCACTCCCTTCTGTTCACCAACGGCCCAGGTCTTGGTGTTGGCATACTTCTTCGCAAGGCTCTCCACATCGCCGATCCTGGGGTGGTGTGTGAAGGCTTCCTCGTAGTCGTCCACGTCGCATTCCTCCCAGATCGTATCGCTGGTCTCGATCACTTCTGCCAAGGTTTCGAACGGACGAGCGTACACCATGCGTTCCACCCATTGGGCAGCGCCGCAGCATTGCTCGAAGGCCGCGGTGGCATCAGCTTCGGAGAGGCGATTGAGTTGGTCGATCGTCATTTGTAGAGAGGTTCACCAGAACGGCACGGATGGGTCCAAAGGCTTGCTTCCGAAGTGATCGGACGAAAGATCTCTTTCTCTGGGTCGCCGTACCTCCATGGTGAAAGTAATCATGTGATCGTTCCCCACAGCCGCATCCGGCTAACCCCTCCATCCGGGAAGATGCTCAAACGTACGTGCGTGACGGGGGCTTTGCAAGAGACCTCTTGCTCGTAATGGTGCTCGTGGTCGGCCTGAAGCTTGGTGCGTTCGATGATGGGTGCCCACAGTGCGTTCTTCAAGGCTTCGCTTTCTGCTTTTGGGTCGACCCTGAGGGTCGACGGTACGGCGGCTTCGATCGAGCATCCTTCCAAGGTGAATGCATCCGGATAGTTGCCCTTGAAGTGGCAGGTATCGATGAATGCTTTCTTGATGATGCCCTTGTGCGCCAACCGCACGATCACCCAATCGCGGTTGTTGGGGGTGCGGTTGCGCTTGGTCTCCCAGCCATCGCCCATGTTCACGCCACGACCGGGCATGAGCAGGTTGTTCATGTGGCTGAAGAACATGTCGTTGCATTGGATCGCCAATGCGCCGTTCTGCGCAGCGGCCAGGTCGATCAGTTCGTCGGGCTTGGTGCTGGACCAGTCGCGCCTCACCTCGCCGTAGACGCGGAGTCGGGCCACACCGCCGTCGGGGTAGATGTGGAGGCGCACGTGGGTAGCTAGAGGCAAAGCAGGCTTGGCCTCCACGAAATGTTGGCTGCCGGGGTTCAAGGTCGTTCTGGGAAGCACCTCCTTCCAGTCGTTCCCTTCCCCGTTCTCTTTCTTGAGCCCATCCGGCGCATAGCACGCTTCGATGGAACACGCCTGCGGCTGGTTACCGGGAAGTGCGCGGTATCACATCGAGCACATCACACCGGCGGCGCCAGGTTGGATGATGGCGATGTCGTGCCCCTCCGTTCGCTTTACGGCGGCTTTCAGCCGTCCATCCACTGCCGCCCGGTCAGTGTACTTTGTCGGCGATGAAGATGGGCTTGCTCGGCTTAGTCGGAGTTCTCCCTTCTCGGCGAAGTCATCTCAGTGCACACCACAACACCCGCAGCACCGAAGCGCTCGGCGGCGGAAGTTGACAGGTGGGTGAAGGCGAGGGTGTTTTCACCATAGTTGTTTGGTCATATCGACCACCTTCCGTTCCTCGGGTACATGTTTTACAACGGGTTCGAAAGGTTCTCTCATTAGTGCTGCTCCGGAAAAGACGGTGATCCCCCAAATAGTGGAGCACATAGTGTTGTTCTTTGAACACACGCTCGACTCCGGGAGTCAAGGAAGAATCTCTTTTTCCGGTGATCTTGATCTCCACGGGTTGCCCTAGCTTGACCTCGCAGAGAGGCTTGAAATTGTTGCGCTTGGGAATTCCTACATCAGAAATGTCCATACTGCAAGAGCAATTCAAGTTCGCTTGCTCGCCTAATTTCGAAGATGTCCAACTTATTCGGTCTAACCAGATTGAAGCAGTGATTGGCTATCAGTGGATGGTTAACCTTGGCACAATTGCCGCCAGCTTCGCGTCAATTGCCTGGTAACCAGCCGTGAATATCTGCGGTTGATTGTCATCCTCGATAGTTATCAGGTCGCGGGTTCGAAAGTCGGGATTCGTCTTGATGCTCTCGGTGCAGAAAGAGTTGACCATCTGACGACCAGACTTGGATCGAATTTCTCGCCATTCAATTCGGATGTCCGATCTCGTAATCGGCTCTTCGGGTTACCGTAGAAGTTAATGTTCCGAAAGACCTGCAAAGAGCCATGACTAGTCGAGCGAACTCAATTGATTCCGGCTTCATGGCAGCAATGCACCTAAGGGTTCAGAAACGACTCTGGCTTCATTCGATACAGTCCTTCCACCCACAACGGTTCATCCACCACCCCAAACATCGTCGCCCACGCATGCGGCGTGACTTGTGCCGGTGCTGGATGTCCTCCCTCTTCGACAAAGCCGCCTCCGGATCGAAGGAATCGACGAGTGCGGCATCGTAGCCGGGTGCAATGCGGCCCTTCTGCTTTGAGTCGAAATTCTTACGGTGTTCGCACAAAGCCGCGAGACATCCTCCAATGAGAAGCCACGCTCCTTCGCACCGGTCCAGAACGCCACCGGCAACAGGAACTGCAGACCCGCGATGCCACCCCATGCCTTCATGAAGTCCGCTCTCACGGTCTCTTCCTTCATGTCTGGCGCTGGCGAATGGTCGTGGCCACAAAGTCGAGCGTACCGAAATCCCTCGGTGCTTCCCCAGAGCGATCTCGTTGTTCGCCCGCTCGCCCGGATCGGCGGCGCACCGCAGCATTCCGTGGCGCCATCAGGGATGCTCCTCCGCGCAGAACACGAGGTAGTGCGGACAGGTCTCAGCGGTGATGCGCAGTCCTCCTTCTTGGCATCGCGGATCGGCCGGTAGTGCTTCAGCAGCGGAAACGTGCACGATATGGACGTGGACATCGAACTCGGCGCTGAGGCGGATCGTGAGCGATGGCGTTCGTCATCTCCCATGTCGAGGGTCGTGATGCGAGGTAGCGCTTGTAGGATCTTGGGTCGTTAGCGGAGTTGTCAGTTGTTGGTTGTCGGTTGTCAGGCTGCCGACCGCCTGACCGACAACAGACAACTGAGGACTTGTAGCGGACTCTCCAACTCATGATGAACAAGCAGCTTCGCTCCATGCTTCTTCAAGATGCGGCGGCGCCTTCCACATGAATTCACTTCGGTGACGTTCGAGATTCGTCGATGCCGAATGCGTGAGGAAGGCCTTGTTCTCAAAGACACCAGAGCCCAACAGTTCGTCGAGGTCATCGATGTTACCCGGGATCGCGCCGCCGTAGAAGCCGACGTTGACGTGCAGGTTTCCCTTGGCGGCTTCCAACTCAGCTTCAGCGCGGCGAAGCCGTCGTGGTGACCGGGCTCGCGTTCAGCGGCATCTCGACCGTGAGTGGTAATGCCCCCGGCGTGCGGCCTTCGTGGCGGTCTCGAAACCTTCCACTCCGTCCGCCCCGGTTCGTTGATGTGCACGTGCACGTCGATCGCACCGGGCATGATCACCTTGTTCCCGACGCTTTCGAAGGGGATGCCTTCGCGCTCCACTCGACCGGGCAGGACGTCCTGGATCTTCCCTTCCGCTAGGATGAGCGTGGCTTCGATCACACCAGTGGGGATGATCACGCGGGTGCTATGGATCGCGGAACGGCTCATTGAATGCTTCACCACAGAGGCACAGAGGACACAGAGTTGAAGATATCAGTGTTCATCCGACCGATCTGCGTCATCAGCGTTCCAATTGCATTTCTCCGTGCTCTCTGTGCCTCTGTGGTGAACATCATTCCGTCTTGGCCCCTTGCAAGATCCATCGTTTCAACACCGTACGCTCCTCCTCCGTCATCCCGGTCTTGTTGCCTTGCGGCATGGTATGCGTTCGCACGGCACGGGTCATGATCTTGTCCGCCATGGCCTGGATCTGTTCGGGGGTGTCGTACATCACGCCATTCGGGGCTGTGGACCACTGATCGTCCGTGGGGTTGGCGCTGTGGCATTGCACACAACGGGCCTGTATCACGGCGTTCGCTTCCGTGAAGGTAGCTGGGATGGCCGCGTCGATCGAATCCTCAAAGGCGGGTGAGATCGCCATACTGAGCACCACCAATGCAAGGATGCTCACCACCAGGATCCAGGTGCGCTTGACGCCGCGATCGAGCAGGTTCCAGTAATGCTTGATCCCCATGCTGGCCACGGTGATCACCATCAATATGAACCAATTGCCGCTGTGCCCGAAGGTGCTCGGGAAATGGTTGCTGATCATGATGAACACGACCGGCAGGGTGAGGTAGTTGTTGTGCAGGCTGCGTTGTCCGGCCTTCTTGCCCAGGGTCGCATCCAGCGGTTGACCGGTCTTCGCGGCGCGCACCAAGGCCTTCTGGCTGGGTATGATGGTGAAGAAGACGTTGCCCACCATGATCGTCCCGATGACCGCACCAACGTGGATGAAGGCCGCACGACCGCTGAGCAGATGCGTCAGCGCATAGGTCAGTGCGCCCAGGATCAGGATACTGACCACCGCGAACAACCCTTGCCGCAGGATCAGGCGCGACGAACACATGCGGTCGTAGATCCAATAACCGAGGACCATGGAGCCGATGCTGACCGCAAGGGCCGCTGGTGTGGAAAGATCGGCCACAGTGGGGTCGATCATGAAGGACCTCGCATCGGCGTAGTACACGATGAACAGCAGCGAGACCCCACTGAGCCAAGTGAAGTAGGCCTCGTACTTGAACCAATGCAGGTGTTTTGGAATAGCAGCCGGTGCCACTTTGAACTTCTCCACGTAATAGAATCCGCCGCCATGGATCGCCCAGAGGTTACCCGCGAGTTCCTCGCGCAAGCCCTCGGTGCGGTTGAGGTTGTTCTCCAAAAAGATGAAGTAGAACGAGGCGCCGATCCACATGATACCTGCGATCACATGGGTCCACCGGACCGCGAGGTTCACCCATTCCATCACATAGCCATACATCGAGGTGCCATCCACCGCGACGTAGGTGAGGTAGCCGCCGAGGATCAGCAGACCGAAGAATTTCGCCGTTTGGCGCGATGCGATGGCGGTGGAACGGGCGTCCTCGAGATCGAAGCGCGTACCCGCGGAAAGGCCGGTATCCGTCAGTTTCTCCGTCAGCTTCCCGGCCAAATTCCGGAACCAGATGAAGAGGAAGGTCAGCAGCGCCACCACCAATGCGGCGATCGTGTTGTACGGACTGGCCGCCAGCTTCTTCCCGAAGCTTGGAGATGGCAGCACCCGTGCCACGTCATTCATGCCCACCCTCAGGCGGTCTGGCATGCCACGGCCGCCGCTGCGAGATGTCGTATCCTGTGCAACCTGCATGGACCATGCGGCCATGATCGGCAAACACGGATATTTGATGAGGCTCAACACAGCAGGCGAAGATGGCGCATTCGCAGGGGATGGCGCGTACCGAGTGATGCCTGTACTTCGAACCACCCACCGTGAACAAGGAACTGGACGCTGGAAGAAAGCGCTCGCTGCGACCGAGAACGGCGCGCATGGCGTGCTGCTCGTGGTGAGGTGCACAGCAGAGGGAGTAGCCCGGGCCGCGCGCGGGTTTCAAGGCACTCGTGACCTCCGATGGTGAACTCTTCGGTTCCGTCGGCGGTGGAAGCATGGAGCACAAGCTGGTGGAGTTGGCTCGCTCGCGGATGAGGGAACCGCACGGCTTCCCCTTCCTGAAACGCCAGATCCACCGGGCGGATGAGCCCTCGGACCGTTCCGGTATGATCTGTTCGGGTGAGCAGACCGTGGCCTTTTTCCATGTGGATGGCTCCGCGCAGAGCCTAATGCAACGGATCGTGGACCAACTTGAGGTCGGCGGCACCATCGGTCTTCATTTAGGCCCGCACCGCCTGCGAACAGGCGATGTACCCGGACCGGAAGGACACCGTGCGTTCGAACAAGCTGCTGACGGCTCTTGGTCGTACCACGAACGGCTGGGTGTTGAGCAACGGATCGTGATCCTTGGTGCCGGGCATGTGGGCTTGGCCTTGAGCAGAACGATGCACCAGCTCGGCTTCCATGTGCATCTGATGGACGATCGCGCTGACCTGAACACCATGGTCGCGAACCAATGGGCGCATGAGCGCACGGTGGTCGACTATGCGCGGATCGGGGAACTGATCAGCGATGACCCAGGTCTCTACGTGGTCCTTGTTTCCTTCGGCTACCGCACGGACGACATTCTGGTGCGGCAACTCATCCGCAAACGCTTCAAATACCTCGGCATGATGGGCAGTGCGGAGAAGATCCGGACGCTGCTGGAGGGACTTCGGAAGGACGGCTTCTCGGAGGAGGAGATCGGACGCGTCCGGGCACCCATCGGCTTGCCGATCGGCAGCAAGACGCCCGAGGAGATCGCTGTGAGTATCGCGGCGGAGATCATTGGGGTGAAGAACGGCATGGCGATGCGTGATTCCGGGTCAAGCCCGGAATGACCTGCCCTTAAAAGCAAAAGCCCCGATCTCTCGAGGCTTTCGCACAGGACATTGGACAGTCCCACAGTCGTCAATGTTCAAACGTCCAACTTCGCGTAGATCGCGTTCTTCTCGATGAACTCGCGGCGTGGGGGCACCTCATCGCCCATCAACATGCTGAAGACCCGATCGGCCTCGGCACTGTTCTCGATGGTGACCTGGCGCAGTGTGCGGCGCTCCGGGTCCATGGTGGTCTCCCACAGCTGCTCCGCGTTCATTTCACCAAGACCCTTGTAGCGCTGGATCCCGATGCTGGCATCCTTGCCCGAAGCACGCATGCGCTCGATCACCTTATCGCGCTCAGCGTCCGACCAACAGTACACATGCTCTTTGCCTTTCTTCACTTGGTACAGCGGCGGTGTGGCGATGTACAAATAGCCTTGCTCGATCAGCGGCTGCATGTGCCGGAAGAAGAAGGTCATGATCAGTGTTTGGATGTGGCTGCCGTCGATGTCGGCGTCGCACATGATCACGATCTTGTGATAGCGCAGCTTGCTCATGTTGAGCTCCTTGCTGTCCTCCTCGGTGCCGATATGCACCCCCAGCGCGGTGTAGATGTTGCGGATCTCCTCGTTCTCGAGGATCTTGTGCTGCATCGCCTTCTCCACGTTCAGGATCTTACCACGAAGCGGGAGGATCGCTTGGAATTCCCGGTTACGCCCCTGCTTGGCCGTTCCGCCAGCAGAGTCACCCTCGACCATGAACAGTTCGCTCTGGCTGGCATCCTTGCTTTGGCAATCGGCCAGCTTGCCGGGTAGACCACCACCGGAGAACGCCCCTTTGCGCTGCACCAGTTCACGCGCTTTCTTGGCAGCGTGGCGGGCGGTGGCGGCCAGGATCACCTTCTCGACGATCTGCTTGGCGTCCTTCGGATGCTCCTCGAGGTAGTTCTCGAGCATCTCGGCCACGGCCTGGTTCACGGCACCCATCACCTCGCTGTTACCGAGCTTGGTCTTGGTCTGGCCCTCGAACTGTGGCTCCTGCACCTTCACACTGATCACGCAGGTAAGTCCCTCGCGGAAGTCATCGCCGGCGATCTCGAACTTCAACTTGCTGGTCGCACCGCTGCTGTCGGCGTATTTCTTCAGCGTGCGTGTGAGGCCGCTGCGGAAGCCGGCCAAGTGCGTACCACCCTCGTGGGTGTTGATATTGTTGACGTAAGAGTGCAGGTTCTCCGAGTAGGAGTCGTTGTAGATCATGGCGATCTCAACGGGGATGCCCTGCTTCTCGCCTTCCATGTGGATCACCTCCTCGATCAACGGGGTACGGGTGCCATCGAGGTAGCGCACGAACTCGGGCAGACCCAATTCGCTGAAGAAGGTGGCGCTCACGAAGCTGCCATCCTCGTTCTTATTGCGCTCATCGATCAGGTTGAGGCGGATGTTCTTGTTCAGGAAGGACAACTCACGCAAGCGGGCCGCCAAGGTCTCGAAGTTGTATTCGCTGACCTGGAAGATGCTCATGTCCGGCTCGAAGGTGACGATCGTTCCGCGGTAGTCCGTTGGTCCGACCTCCTTGACGGGGTACTTCGGCTTGCCGGCGCTGTACTCCTGCTGGTACATCTTACCATCGCGGTGCACCTCGGCGAGCAACATGGTGCTCAGCGCGTTCACGCAGCTGACACCCACACCGTGCAATCCACCTGACACCTTGTAGCTGTCCTTATCGAACTTACCACCGGCATGCAGCACGGTCATGACCACCTCGAGGGCGCTACGGCCTTCCTTGGCGTGCATATCAACGGGGATCCCGCGACCATTGTCCTTTACACGGATGCCGTTGTTCGGCAGAATGGTCACATCGATCGTATCGCAATGCCCGGCCAGCGCTTCGTCAATGGAATTGTCCACCACTTCGTACACGAGGTGGTGCAGACCCTTCACGCCGATATCGCCGATATACATGGCAGGCCGTTTGCGCACCGCCTCCAAGCCTTCGAGGACCTGGATACTATCGGCGGAATAGCTGGCCGCAGCTTTCTTCTTTTCGCTCATTTCAACAACTGTCTCAGACATGGTTCCGGTTGGATTCTAACCCTTCCGATCGAAGGGCATGCGAAGGTACCGGATCTGCACCTCTTTTCGGGGTGATCTTCCCAACAGGGACGCGGGTTTTGTTGATATTTAACCCTCCCCGAAAACTTGCCTTTCTGAAAAGGATTGCTATAGCCTGGACAAGAAAGGTGTATCCGCCTGATAATGAGCGGTCAACCAAGCTATCAGGGATGAGAACTCAGAACGAATAGGTCAGCCCCCCGAGGACCAGGCCACGCTGGACCGGATAGCGGTACCAACGCTCGTACTTGCTGGCGCTCAGGTTACTTACGTCCAAGAAGGCACTGAGGCGCTTGGTGTACCGGTACTCGACCCCGAGATGGAGATCGAGGTATCCGTCCAGGTCCACCACCACCGGATCGATGGTCGGTGTGGCGGTGGCATCGGCAGGATCCAGGTAGAAGGCCGCTTTCCGTTGGCCCAGGAAGACCGCTTCAGCGCTCACGATCAACTTATCACGCAGACTGTACACCGCGCCGAAATTCAATTCGTACGGAGCCAGGTTCCACGCCTCGAGCTCACGATCCGTCGTATAGGAGTTGATCTGTATCCCGGCGTTCAAGCGCACTGCGGCTTCCACGCGGTAGTTCAATTCACCGCTCACGCTGAACACATCGACTTGATCGTACACCACGGCCATTTGGTCGCCATACGGCGAATTGGGTGCTGAAACGAACAACGGACGGTCCTTGACGCTGCTGATGCTCATGCGCGCATCGAAGCCCAGTCGACTGCTGAAACTGCCGCGCATGCCTCCGTAAAGGTCATAGAGCTGGCTGCTGTTCTGCAGGTCAGGAGTACCGATCAACCACGGGTTCTCATAGGTCAAGCTGCGGAAGCTGTTCCGGCGGCGCTCGCCTTCAAGTCCCAAGTAGGGCACCAGGATGTCGTCAAAGAGACTGTAGCTCAGGTATGCCTTGGGATAGAAGTGGAAGGTGGTCTCGCCTTGGGCATCCACGTAGATGCCTGCACCGATCTTCACGAAGTACATGTCACCCCGGCGTGTGAGCTGCGGGATGAAGCCCAATAGGGTCCCGTTCACCCGCTTGTCCCCCAAGGTCGGGCTCTCCACCTCACCGAACAAGCCGTTGCTCGCCGTACCACGGAACGCATTGTTGTCCATCAGCACACCCAAGCTGTACCGATCGCCCAATTCGGCCTTGCTCAGTTCAGCGGTCAGGCGAACGTTCGTCTCGCGGCTGTCGCTCAAACTGCTGAAAGCATGCACCTCCAAGCCTACGTCATGGGCGATCAAGGTGCTGTCCTTGTACAAGCTGCGGATACGTGCAGCGAAACCGATGTCGTTGTACACCTGTTTCAGATCGTCCTCTTGTGGCGAGGGTACGTTCGCGATCACGTTCTCCGTACTGTCATTGCTGGGGTAACCGTAGTAGCTCACACGGCGTCGGTCATACATCAAGCGACCGCCTACCTCGTGGTTCCGCAGGTATTGGGTGTAATAGCCATCAATATGGTTGAAGCTGTAGTCGCTCGGGCCCACGTCGTCCAGACCACCGTTGCTGCTCATGTGCTTCAGGTGCACGCCGCAGGCATTGTCGCGGGAACGGGTCTGGTCGAAGTAGAATTCGGCCAAGGGCGTTGTGTACAGACCGAAGCCTGCCTTCGCATAACCCTTGTACAATCGCTGCTGTGGCTGCACCACGTTCAATCGCGCCGCAGCGATGCTGTCCACCGTGGCCGGAATGTCGGCCTTCACGGGCAACACGTCGTAGCTCACGGTCCGGTCCGGCAGGATCGTGTCGATGGGTTGCGGGCGCATGTCGATCTTCTGCGCATCCTTGATGGTGGGATTGAAGATGCCTTGGATCACATATTCCCCGCCTTGTGGGGCCGTCTGTGCATGGATCCGGACCGAGGCGAAGCAGATCGCTGCCAGACAAAGGGTGATGCGTGTGATCAGCGTGCTCATTGTCCGTCGGTATTGTCACTGCCGGGCATGGGCACCAGGAGTTCCTCCTGCGGCGTGGGGGTTGTTTGTTGCACTTCGCTCGCGTTGATCGCGTCCAATCGTTGTTGCGCTTGGGCCACCAGTTCCGGTTCCGTGCTGTTGTTGATCACGGCCTGAAGCGTGGCTTTCGCTTGGAAGCGATCGTCCAATTGCACGTACACATCACCCAGTAGGATGAACGCCCGGGCCTTCCAGTGGTCATAGGCCGGATACTTCTTCACCAGATCGAAGACCTCCTTCTCCGCATCGCTGTACATCCGTTGCAGGTAGCGCACATAGGCCATGTTGTACTTCGCCTCGGCGCCGAGGGCGTTGGTGCTGCTGCTCGTGACGGACTTGAATTTGGTATAGGCACCATCCAGGTCGTTCTGCGCCAGCGCGCTCTTTGCTACCACCAGTCCCGCTTCGGCCTTCAGGTCGGCCGTGGCATCGGGGCTCGCGCTCACCTTCGCCGCAGCCTCGGCCGCTTGCGGCAGCCGTCCCAATTCCAAATAGGCCCGCATCTGGCCTACCTGCGCGGCCAGCCTGTTCTGTGGGAAGCTGGCGACACTTTCCAAGCGGATGAAGTGATCGATCGCTCCTTCCCAGCGCTTATCACGGAACAGGATGTCACTGGCTCCGTACAGGGCGCTCTCCATGAACTGGTCGGCGTTACCGCGTACAACAGCTTCCAGATCCGGCAATGCAAGGTCATACTGCGCGCTGCGGTAGAGGCAATCGCCGCGGTAGTACTGTGCGTTCAACGCGAAGGCTCCCTTCGGGTACTTGTTCAGGTAATCGCCGAAGGCCCCGATGGCTTGCGGGCATTTCTCATCGAAGTAGAGTTGCTCCGCGCTGCGGTAGTACTTCTCGTCGAGGTCCAAGGTGGATGGGTCTACGAAGCTGAGCGAACGCAAGTAGGTCTCATACTCGCTCACACGGCCTTCTTCGACGTAGATGTTCTCCAAGGCAGCGAGCGCATCCCGCGACCCATCCAGGGTCGGGTACTTGGCCACGATGGCCTTCAACTGGGCGATCGCCTCCGCCGGACGACCCTGACGCTTGTGGATGTACGCCGATTGCAACATCGCGGCACGCACGTTCGGGCTGTTCGGGTGCTGTTGAACGACTTGGCCGTAGTAGTTCAAGGCATCCACGTCCTTCTCTTGGAACACGTAGGTCTCCGCGATCTGGAATTTGGCGTCCGCGGCATAGCGCGAATCAGGCTGGGTGCTCAAGAGGTTCTTCAGCGTTGCGATCTTCTCGTTGAACTGGCCCTGCAAGCCTTGGCACACCCCTTTCTGGTATTGGGCATAGTCCCGGTCCTTGGCTCCGGTGCGGATGGCGTCGTCGTACCACTTGATCGCCTGCGCATTGTCCTTGGTTACGAAGTAGCTATCGCCGATCCGCAACATGGCGTCACTGCGCTGCAACGCCTCTCCTTGCTTTCCGGCAATGAAGCGACGGAAGGAGGTGGCGGCTTCGTCGTACTGCTTCATCTTGAAGAAGGTGTAGCCCATGCCATAGCCTGCCTGTTCGTACAGCTCAGTTGCATAGGACCCCGGCGAATTGCGCAATGCGTCGTACTTCCTCAGCGCGGCCGAATAGTCACCTTGTCCGTAGTAGGATTCCGCCATCCAGAAGTGCGCTTTGGCGTTCACCTTCGGATCCACGGGGAACTTCAGGGCTTTCTCGAAGAACAAGGCAGCGTCCATGTACTTCCGCCCTTCGTACAACTCCACGCCGCGGTCGTAAGCAAGTTTCTGGTAGGCGCTCTGCAACCGGATGTCCTTGTTCTTGATCTCATCCAACGAGGCCAAGGCGGCTTCGTAGTTCTTGGTCTTCAGGTAAACGCTCAAAAGGAACTCGTAGGCTTCATCCTTCCGTGGTGTGTTCGGGTAGGTGCGCAGATAGTCCTGTAGGGCGTTGATCGCTTCGTGGTACGGGTCCAGGCTCAGGTCATAGGCCAGTTTGGCGTAGTTGAAGAGCGCATCTTCGGTCACCTTCGGATCCTTCCCGATCTCGTATGCCCGCTTGAAGGCCGTTCGGGCATAGTTCTTCTCGTTCAACTTCAAGTAGCAATCGGCCATGTGGTACGAGGCCAATTGAGCAAGGCTGTCCTCGGCGTTCGCCACCAGGTTGAACTGTGCCAGCGCTTTCGGCAGATCACCCGACCTGTAGTAGGTGTAGCCGAGTATGTACCGGTCCTCCCGACCCACACCCACACGCTGTGCACTTTTCTCAAGGAAGGGAAGCGCTTCTGCGTATTTGCCCGTGCGGTAGTTCGCTTCGCCGGCCAATCGACTGATCTCGTTCGTCCGCTTCGCCCCGCCATCATCCGCCAACAGCGGCCCGGCATAGGCGATCATTTCATCGTACTTGCCTTGCAGGAAGAGGATCTCCGCGATATAGATGGGCACCACCTTCCCGAAGTTCTCGTCGTCCTTCAGCTTCTGGAACCCGACCAACGCGGTCTCATAACTGCCACGCTCGTAGTTGATGTGCGCGGCGTAGTAGGTGGAGGGCACTGCATAGACCCCGGTACCGTTCTGCACGGCGGCGAATTCACCCAAAGCACGTTCACGGTCGTCCTCTTGGAAGTAAGCGTATCCCCGTTTGAAGTGGTATTCTTCCAATTCGGCCGGCTTCAAGGAAAAACGGTCCACCTTTTCGCTCCATGCGATGGCGTCCTTCCATTTCTTGTGGGCGAAGGAGTTGTTGAGCAGTTCAAAGCGCACCGTTCCTACATGCAGGTCCTCCGGATGCTCCTGGATGAATGCGTTCAAGCGGTACCCGGCATCGTCATGGAACAGGCGAACAGCGCAGATGGCACTGTAGAACTCGGCCTCGGTGCGGGTCGGATCGTGGGCATCGGCGATGCGATCCACGACGCGCTCCAGTTCATACTGCGCTGCACCGAACTTGGCCTTATCGAACAACGTCAAGGCATGTTCCATGTCGGCATCGCGATGCTCATAATGCGCGGGCCGTTGGGCCATGGCCGCGGATAGCAGCAACGACAGCGGGAGCACGAGCGCAGCACGTCCCCGGAAGGCCGGAAAAAGGGTGTTCATCAAGTGATCAAAGATCTCGGGAGGCGCCTCGACGAGGGGCTGTCGAGCGCTGTACTTATCCACGCGTACGTGTTCACGTTCCCGCAGCCAGGTCGCAGGTCCTGTAGGGCGATGCGCAAAGCATCCTTCACCCGCATTGCGGTCCATTCCGTTGAACATGATCGTTCCTGTTGATGGTGGTCGGACTTCGGTTCCAAGATGGAACGGCAGACATCGTTCCAAAATTTTGACCTTTGGACCCTGGCGTTCCGCCGCCGAGGACAATTCGGAATAGGCGGGACCTGGGAACAGCATGAGCGACAGCCCCATCATCCTACTCCACGGCGTGCGCATCTTCCAGCGCGAGAACCTGGTGTTGAACAACGTGGACCTCAGCGTCTACAAAGGGGAATTCCTCTACCTGATCGGGCGCACCGGCAGTGGGAAGAGCAGCCTGATGCGCACCCTGTACGGCGACCTGCCGCTGCGGGAGGGCGAAGGTCATTGCTGCGGCTTCGACCTGGGCAAGATGAAACGCTCGCAGGTCCCCTTCCTTCGGCGGAAGATCGGGATCGTATTCCAGGACTTCCAGTTGCTGACCGACCGAACGGTGAACGACAACCTGCTGTTCGTGCTGAAGGCGACCGGTTGGAAGGATGGTAAGGCGATGGATGAACGTGTGCAGCAGGTCTTGGAACGTGTGGGCTTGGCGAACAAAGGCTACAAGATGCCGCACGAGCTGTCGGGCGGCGAGCAACAACGTGTCAGCATCGCCCGTGCCCTATTGAACGACCCCGAGCTGATCCTGGCCGACGAACCCACCGGTAACCTCGACCCGGAGACCACCGGCGAGATCCTGGACCTGCTGTTCGAGATCAGCCATAGTGGCCGCAGTGTGATCATGGCCACGCACGATTACACCCACATGAAGAAGTTCAACACCCGTGTGGTGCGTTGTGAGGATGCGAAGCTGTTGGAGGTGAGTGCGGCGGTGGGGTCGTAGCTCTCGGTAACGGTGGTAGGCCGACGGTCGACCGCAGCAATGCCCCTTCAGCGTCCGCTTCCCATCAACCCCACGATCAACTCCGCGTTGGCGCGGTTGCTGAACCGGGCCTCCAGCACTTGTACCCGTCGTTCGATCGCTTGGCCATTGGCAGGGCGACCCATGCACGCAAGAATGCTCGTCCGCATGGCATCGGCGCTATCGTGTACGTGGCAGAGTTCGGCCAGTCCCGTGCCTTCCACCATGGGCGTGTTGCACACCACGTGGCGGCCGGTGTACAAGCAAAGCAACAACTTCAACTTGATGCCTGTGGCCTGGAAAGTGGGCAGCACATTCACCTGTGCCTCACGCACCAAGCGGTGGATCTCTTCCGTGGAAATGTCCTCCCGCAGCTCGACGTTCGGTGAGCGATGGATCTCGCGCACGAGTTCCCGGCTTGGATTGCTGCCTGCTATCACGAGTTTCATCGGTGTGTTAGCGAACACCTTACGCACCAGGAACAACGCGGCCTGATCGTTCTCAGCAACACCCAAAGCACCGTGGTAGAAGGCGAAATCGCCCAGGCCGTCCGCCACCTCCACCGTGTTGCACGCATGGAACGCCGGGATGTGGGTGACACGATCGAAGTGCCCCGCGAAGTAGGCTTCATCCTTCGGCGATATCGCCAGGATGCCATCGGCCTCGGCCAACACCGGTTCGAAGCGCAAGAGCTTCCGCGATTCGTTGATGAAGTAGGTCCGACGAAAGGCATTGCCCTCCGCCTTGGCCAAGGCCATATAGTAGTCGTGTTCGACGTTGTGCGCGCGGACCAATCGCTTCCGGCCATGCAAGCGCGGATCGCCAAGGTGATAACAGCTGTGTAATCCCTCGAAGAGGATGGGATGCTCATCCTTCAGCAAGCGATCCACCAGTGCCTCGCTCCTGCGGCTCACCACCATGTACGGCAGCGTATTGAACAGCTGATGCTTGCCCATTCGCCTCGGGTAGTAGTGCACGCTGGCACAGAACCGCTCCAGGTCCTTGGCACGGGCGCGACCGTATTCGAAGCAATGCAGATGCACCTTCACACCCAGCTCGGCCAGCGCTTTGGCCTTGAAGTACACGTCGATCACCCCGCCATAGTTGGGAGGCGATGGAACATCGAAGCTTACGATATGCAGGTGATGATCAGCCAAGATCGCGGAACAGTGCCAACAACGCCTCTTGCTCATGCTGACCGTCCAGCGAGGCGGCCGCGAAAGTAGCATTCCGCCGCAGCGCTTCCCTCCGCTCGCTGTCCGCCATCCACGCACGTACCGCTTCAACGATACGGTCCGGGTCGGGGTCAGGGATCACGATGCCGGCATCGAAGCGACGTACCACCCCGGCCACTTCGGGCAGGTCGGTCACCAAGGCCGGGATCCCGGCCCGGAAGTAGTCGAACAGTTTGTTCGGCAAGCTGAAGCGATAGTTCAGGTTCGTGTCCTTGTCCAGCGATAGACCGAGGTCGGCGTTCCGGGTATATGCCATCATGGCCTCGTAGGGCATCCGCGGCAACATGGTCACGCGATCGGCCAGGGATCGATCCACGACCATGCGCTCCAGAACGGGCCACGCATCACCGCCGCCCACGAGCAGCAAATGGCATTGGGGCAAGTCCTGCATGGCCAATACGGCCTCCTCTGCACCCCGCTGCACATTGATCCCGCTTCCTTGAAGTATCAGTATCGTCCGGTCGGTCGGTATGCCCAGTTCCGACCGGGTCGGCAGCGGCCCGAGATCGCGTGGCATGGGTATGTTACGCACCACCGTCGGGCGCCTCCCGTAACGTTCAAAGTAGGCATCAGCGATACTGTCATTCACCGTGATCACGTGCTCCAGCTTGGGGAAGATCCATCGTTCGATCGCCAACCAGACCTTTCGTACCGCCCGCCCTGCAAGCTCGGGAACTTCCGTGAAGTACTCATGGCTGTCATATACGATCACCCCGCCCCGCATCCGGGAAGCAAGAAAGGAGGCCAACAAGGTGTCCAGATCATTGGCGACGATCAGCGAACGCTTGCTGAACAAGAGCAGGAAGAACAAGCGAAGGTTGTATTCCGCATAGAACAGAGCCCCCTTCCGGAAAAGCAAGCGCATCCGCTTGGTGCGATAAGGTCTTTCCAAGGCGGCACTTCCCGGCAGAACGCGGCCGACAAGCAGAACGTCATAGCCCAAGCCCTGCAGTACGGTGCAGGTGCGATGGACCCGATTGTCGGTGCTCAGGTCGTTCGTAACGCTTACGATGGCCGTGCGTGGCATGCACTTTCCCCGCCGGGCTGTGCACAAGCCTCGGGTGGTGACGGCCAAGGTAACGGAGCGGCGCGAGTAAACTTGTGCACCCAAGTCATGCAGATCCTCCGCGACGCCGAACTACGGCCCTTCAACACTTTCGGGATCGCCGCTCGCGCGGCGTTCCTTGGACGGTTCAGAAGTGCAGAACAATTGCGCAGCCTGTTGTCGGCGCCCGAGTTGGCCGGTTTGCCGCATTTGATCCTTGGCGGTGGAAGCAATGTGCTCTTCACCCAGGACGTTGCCGGAGCGGTGCTCTTGAACGAGATCCCGGGGATCGAGGTGGTGAGCGAGGATGCAGACCACGTGCTGGTCCGGGCCGGCGCCGGTGTCGTATGGCACGATCTGGTGGAGCACTGTGTGGACCACGGCTGGGGTGGCATCGAGAACCTTTCGCTGATCCCCGGCAAGGTGGGTGCGGCCCCGATGCAGAATATCGGTGCGTACGGGGTGGAGATCAAGGACACCTTCGACTCGCTTGAGGCGTACCGGATCAGTGATGGTGAAGTCGTGCGCTTCGATCGCGAGGCCTGTCTGTTCGGTTACCGTGAGAGCTTCTTCAAACGCGCTGGGAAGGACCGCTACGTCATCCTGAACGTCACCTTCCGTTTGTCCAAACAACCCGTCCTGAACACGAGCTACGGTAATATCCAGGACGAACTCGATCGAATGGGCATCACAAAGCCCTCGATCAAGGATGTGAGCCAGGCGGTGATCGCCATACGCCGCAGCAAACTACCCGACCCTGCAGTGATCGGCAATGCCGGCAGCTTTTTCAAGAACCCGGTCGTTCCGAATGCCCTTGTGGAACGGATCAAGGCCACACATCCGGAGGTGGTGGCCTACCCCGTCGGAAACGAGCAGAGCAAATTGGCCGCAGGTTGGCTGATCGAAAAGGCGGGGTGGAAGGGACATCGCGCGAACGACCACGGTGTGCATGACCGTCAGGCACTTGTGTTGGTGAACCACGGTGGCGCAACGGGCAAATCGATCTATGAGCTCAGCGAGCTGGTGCTTCGTTCCGTAAAGGAGCAGTTCGGCGTGGAACTCGAGCGGGAAGTGAACATTCTGTGATCCGCTATGGGATCCCACGATTCAAAGCGTTTCGGACCTCGCCCCGACCCTCGCATTGCCTCGGATCACCGACCTTCGTAAGGTGATGAAACTCCAACGCTACCTCGTGGTCGCTGTCGTCCTGTTCGTGGTCGTGGGCTTCCTACAGTCGTGCAAAAAGGACAAGGAAGAGGACCCTTCACCGGTTTCCGGTTCTTCAGGTCCAACACCGTATGTGCACCAAGCCCCAGCCTGGTTGTTGGACAGTACCGGGCATGCCATCGAATACCCGGCGGACAACCCGATGACCAATGAGGGCATCGCATTGGGGCGCAAGCTCTTTTACGAGACCGCCTTGTCGGATGACTACTCCATGTCCTGCGCCAGCTGCCACAGACAGGAGAATGCATTCAACGACATCCGACAATTCTCCGTAGGCACCGACGGCTCGGTCGGGACCCGTCAGGCCATGAGCACCTTCAATTTGCTGTGGGACGACTTCCTGTTCTGGGATGGACGTGCCCCAAGCATCGAAGCCCAGGCTTTCGGTCCGGTAACGAACCCGGTCGAAATGCGGAACACGTGGCCTACCGTGGAATCGCGCTTGCGAGGCGATGCGAATTACCCTGCGCTCTTCGAGCAAGCCTTCGGAAGTCCCGGAATTGATAGCGTCCGGATCGTGAAGGCCATTGCGCAGTTCGAACGCACCATGCTCTCGTTCAACTCACGCTTCGACCGCTTCCGTTATGAAGGTGACATCACGGCGCTTACCATGCAGGAACAGAACGGCTATCGCATCTTCAAAAGAGAAGCACACTGCGTGGATTGCCACATGGAGCCGCTCTTCGTGAGCCATGGTTTGAGGAACAATGGACTTGATCTGGTCCCTGTCGACCTTGGATTCGGCGGTGTCAGCGGAAGTCCATCACACAACGGACTATTCAAGGTGACCACCCTGCGCAATATCGAAGTGACCCCGCCCTACATGCACGATGGGCGCTTCGCCACATTGGAGGAAGTGGTCGACTTCTATGTGGATGGGGTCCAGCTGAACTCGCCGAACTTGGACGACCACATGCTGCCATGGAGCTTGGTACCGAACGGCGCATTGGGCACATTACCCCTCTCCCCCCAAGATCGCGCCGACCTGGTCGCCTTCATGAAAACACTTACCGATCAGGAATTCCTGACGGCCCCCGAGTTCAGCGACCCCAACTGACCCCCCGCGAACACCCCTCTGGTGCCTTTGGTCGAATTGCCCGACCCATTTCTACGCTTTTTGACCGTGTGAAGTAAGTTGCAATTGCCGCATTCCGTCTTTACGCAACAGATCTATTCCACTCTTCGCATCTTCGCTTCTGCAACCCCATCCTACACGTATGACCCGTTCGACGATCCTGGCACTTACCCTGCTTGTCACATCTTTTCTCTTCGGACAAAAGGCCCTTACACTGCGCGATGCCGTGCTGAAGGCCGGTACGGACCTCGCACCGGAACGGATCAAGGGACTGCAGTGGATAGAAGGATCCGCGGCGTATTGCATGGTGAAGGACAACACACTCTACCACGCTTCCGTGGACGGCGAAAAGGAGACCGCGATAATTGCGCTTTCTGAATTGAACAAGGTGATCTCGGATACGAACCAGCTTCGTTCGTTCCCTTCGATCACGTGGACCGCGCCGGACCGATTCCGATTCTTCCACAACAATGCCTTGCACACTTACACATTGGGCGCGACCCGTACAGCAGTGTTACCCTTACCTGACCAGGCCGAGAACGAGGATGTTCAGGAACGCACCGGGACCGTGGCCTTCACGGTGGATAACAACCTGTTCGTGCGATCCGCGGAAGCGACGAAGGACAAGCAGATCACAAGCGACGGCGCCGACGGCATCGTGAACGGAAAGTCGGTGCATCGCGAGGAGTACGGGATCACCAAGGGAACTTTCTGGAACCCGAATGGCGATAAGCTGGCGTTCTACCGAATGGATGAAAGCATGGTAACGCCATACTTCTTGGAAGATATCAGCACCAGGCCGAGCACCTTTGAGAAGATCCGCTACCCGATGGCAGGTGGTATAAGCCACCACGTGACCATTGGCGTTTTCGACCTCGTGAGCGAGAAGACGATCTTCTTACGCACCGGTGAGCCCGTTGACCAATACCTCACGAACATCTCATGGGACAGCGAAGGCCGATACGTCCACGTCGTTCACCTTGACCGAAAGACCGAGAACCTCAAGTTGGTGCGCTACGATGCCACCACAGGCGAACCGGTCGCGAACTTGCTGGAGGAACACGACGACAAATACCTTGAGCCGGAGCACCCCGCTCGATACCTCAAGACGCGCAAAGGTGAATTCATATGGTGGAGCGAGCGCGATGGTTGGGACCACCTCTACCACTACGATGCGGGCAAAGGCATGATGCGCCAACTAACGAAAGGCAGTTGGGTCGTCAAGGACATCGTGGGCTTGGACCCGAAGGAGACCTTCATCATCGTTGAAGGCACGGCTGCGATACAGGCCGGCAGACCCACCGGTGCGCTTGAAACGCACTTGTACAGGGTCGAGGTCCGGAGCGGAAAGACAACACAACTGAGCAAGGAGGCGGGCACGCATCACGGTTCATTGAGCAGCGATGGACGCTACCTGATCGACCAGTGGTCCAGCGTGAGCGTGCCGAACCGCTATGTGATCCGCGATGCACGAACGGGGAAAGAACTGCGACGGCTCTTGGATGCGGCCGATCCGCTGAAGGGTGTCACGGTCGGAACGGTCGAACTGCTGACCATCCCCGGAGAGAACGGGGACTTCCTCAATGCACGCTTGATCAAGCCGAGCACGTTCGATGGGTCCCGGAAATACCCCGTGCTCATCTACGTATACAACGGACCGCACGTCCAACTGGTGCAGAACAGCTTCTTGGGCGGTGCTTCCTTATGGATGATGGAGGCGGCCGAACGCGGATACCTCGTATGGACCGTGGATGGCCACGGCAGCGCGGACCGCGGCCGTGATTTTGAACAAGCCGTTCACCGCCACTTGGGTGAGTTGGAGGTGAAGGACCAGCTACGCGGTGTGGAATTCCTGAAAGCGCGTCCATTCGTGGATCCCGACCGTATCGCCGTGCACGGATGGAGCTTCGGTGGACACATGACCACCGCCATGCTCACACGGTATCCGGGTACCTTCTCCGTCGGTGTCGCCGGTGGTCCGGTCATGGACTGGAACCTCTACGAAGTAATGTACACGGAACGGTACATGGACACACCGGAAGAGAACCCGGAAGGCTATGCCGCGACCTCCCTCGCAAGTGGTGCAGCACAGTTGCAGGACGACCTGCTGATCATCACCGGAGGAAAGGACAATACCGTGCTTCCGCAACATGCATACACCTTCCTGAAGGCCTGTGTGGACAAGGGGGTCCGGGTCGACTTCTTCGATTATCCCGGCCACGGCCACAACGTCCGGGGAAAGGACCGCCTGCACCTGATGGACAAAGTGCTGGAATATATCGATGAACGCATCCAGCCTTGATCCGATCGGGCGATCATCCGATCTGATCATCGGTCCGCGCTTGCGGACGCACACAGAACCTCGAACCAAAAAACGATGAAGGCTATAACCTCCGTTCTATTCTGCCTACCGTTCCTTTCTGCTGCGCAAACCACGCACTTCGTGGAAATGGGAGGTAGCACCATTTCGAAGACCCAGCCTTACTACGCACCGGCGCACATCACGATCGATGTAGGTGACCATGTACGTTGGACGAACGTTTCGGGATCGCACAACGTGAATGGAAGGTTGATGATGTTCCCGAACAATCCTGAAGGCTTCTACTCTGGCCCTCCCACCAACGGGGTCTGGAGCTATCAGTTCACCTTTACGATACCCGGCGTGTATGACTACCACTGTGATTCCGAGGGACACTCTGCCACCCAGTTCGGGAGCGTTACCGTGGTGGATGCCAGCAGCATGGCGGAGGGCCGGAGCGCAGAAGGCGTGCGCATCTACCCGCAGCCCGTGCGGGACGTGTTGACGGTGGATGCAGGAGATCGTATCGTTGAACGACTGGATGTGATCGGGATCGACGGACGCATGATCGCCCAACACCGGATCTCGGGCGGCCCAATTCTCAGCCTTCCAATGACTGATCTACCCGCGGGGAATTACATCCTTCGGATCTACTCAGAAAGCCGACCGATCAGCTTGCCTTTCTCGAAGTTCTGACCCGATCTCACGGGGTGCGGACCACGCGCGTGGAGAGCACAGTGCGATCACTCGAACGTGCAACAACGGAATACGGTCCTGGTGCCACGCGTTCCAAGGGCAACTGGAAACCGTGCTTACCGGCCGCAAGCGGCCCGTCATGCAGGATCGCCAATTCCTGGCCCATGGTGTTCAACACAACGACCCGGTACCGCGCACCGAAAGCCAGATCGAGCCAAGCAGTGGCATTGTACTCCGTCGGATTCGGGTATGCGTACATGGAGTTCATCGATCGGGCCGAGTTGGAGGCAAGTCCGGATGACGTATTGAACGGAACGGCCGTGGCGGCGAAGCTCCCGATGGAAAGCTTGGCGAGCTTCTCGTAATAGGGCACGTCGAAGTATTGGACCAGGTCGGTGGGCGTGTGGTAGTGCGGGTTCCCATCGGCTCCGAACTCCTCTATCATCAGGATCGCGCTGAATCCATTGTTCCAGAACGATGCATGATCACTGTAGGTGGCACCCGGCTCCGTCCGCAGCAGGTCCAGGTCGATGTCATACCGGTCCATCACCGCGAACACCGTATCCGCCAACGTTCCGGAATTCGCGATCGGCCGCACATGTACCCGACATTTCTTATCGGCGTTCCCGTCATAGGCGATCGCATCCATGTTGATCACCCCCTTGATCAACTCATCGTCGGCCGCCATGTGCGATGCGTAGAACGCACTGCCCACCAGGCCTTGCTCCTCTTCATCCCAGAAAGCGAATACGATCGTGTATTCGAAAGGCACATCGCGCAGGATGCGGGCCGCTTCGAGCAAGGCACCACATCCGCTGCCATCATCATCCGCTGCAGGCGCGGCGAACATGCCGCTGGGCATCGCATCGTAATGCGCGCATAACACCACGATCTCTTCCGGGTGCGTCATGCCCACCTTGGTGGCCAATACGTTCCGGCCCGTCGCACTGAAGGTCTCGATCTCGGGCGTGTAGCCGAACTGGGTCAGCTTCTGTGCCAAGTAGGCCTCGGCCAAGGCATTGCCAGCGTTGTTCTTGTGGCGGCTCACGATGGTCACCGGCCCGTCCCCAAGGTCCACCGGCACTTCACCGGAAAGCTCCCCAACGAACTTCATCATGGAATCGATCTCGACCGCATTGATGATATCCAACACGATATCATCCTGTGCTTGAACGCAGGGAGCAAGAGTGATCAGAAGCAGTGCTAGGAGTTTCCGCATGGTGGTGTATCGCATCGGCTTGATGTTCCGCTGCGTGGAGGTCCAAAGTTAGTATGAGCGCTTCCGGACGATCAGTAGGATACAACGCGCTCAACGAAGCGCTGTGTGGCGGTCCGGATCACCACCAGATAGGTGGCTGCTCCGGAAGGAAGTCGCACTTGCCAGCTGCGGCCGGTGACATTTCCAAGCTCGGCCACCAAGGCGCCGCGAACATCGAACACCTGCACGGAACTGATACGTCCATCCAATCCATCCACGCGAAGGACACCTTCACGCACCGGGTTGGGGAACACCCGCACACCCAGTTCTTCAAGGTTATCGATGCCGGTGCTCAGGTCCGTTGTTTCCACGGACTTGATCAGAACAGGGCTACCGTCCGCCGCCGCGTACATGGAGCGGAAGCTCTCGATCTCCGGTGTGTTGAAGGCGAACATCTCCTCCATCCACAATGGCGGTGCAGACTGGTACCACACTTGGCACGTACCCTGATGAGACCGAGGTATCCGTTCATGGCCACGTGGTAGCGCACCCGATGGTACCGCTGCCTTCCACACCTGCATCGTTCCTGTTGAAGTCAAGGTCGCTGGCCGGCACTCCGGCGATCGGCACTGGTATCATAACTCTGGTGCGAGGTGGTGAAACCAAGAGGCGTCAAGCGATTGTCCTTCAAGGGTGACATCGCGCGTTCAAGCACGGTCGTCTTGTTGCCATTCACATCACCCATGACCATTTCGTAGATCTGGGCTTGGCTCTCCTGACGGATCACATCGTAGTGCGGCTCCCAATCCGCGTCATGGCCGATCACCTCGTAGGTTTCGTCCCATCCTCCGCTCCTGAACAGTGTATCCCCTGCCGCATTCTCGACCACCAGTTCCACAAAGGCCCTGCGCGATGGATAACCGCTCGGGAATTTGTGCCCGGCCAGATTCGTCAGGTCGACGGAGATGAAGGCCGTATCCATGGTGCGGCTCGTCACTTCGGTCTCCAGCAGCAAGGTGTTCTGCTGCAACAACCGCAGCGTCCGATCGATCGTGCTATCGAAGTGCACGGTACTGGCCGAAAGACCCAAAGCCTCATTGTTGTTCTTCAGCAGGTTCAACATGAAGGTGTTTCCACCAACGAGGTTGTGCAATCCGTATGGTGAACGACGGTACTCCGGTGCATTGAGGAAGTCATACTGCGCCGAGATCACGATCGCGTCATCGATCCGCGGCATGTGGCAACCCTGGCAGGTCACACCTCCTTCGGGATCGATGTCCGGATTGAAGATGGAATTCAACCATTCATGGTAGGTGGCCTGTTCCACGAACTCATCACCGGTCAGGTTACCGTCCAGATCGGCGGTCTCTGTGATCAACGTGTGACAGCCAGCGCAAAGCCCAGCATCGTTCACATGCTGTCCATATTGAGGCGTGTAGCCAACAAATGACTCCATCGGTGCGCCGAAGAGGTTCTTCGCATCATATGGGCCATAGACCACACTGTTCGTGTCGAACCGCAGCTCGCCGGAAAAGAGCAGCCCGATACTGTCCGGACCCTGCATATGACAAGCCAAGCAGGAAACACCATCAAGTGCCAAAGGGTCGTTCTCCAGTTCAGCGATCGAGTAATGTCCACCGTCCGTGAGGAACTTGTCGTATCGCGCCATCGGTGCGTGACAACTCGTGCACTTGTCCTCCAATACCGCCTGATGGTCCGGGTTCACGGCCACCTCATGGCTCACTTTGGCGCGCCAGAAGGGATCCTTCGCCGAGTTCCCCATCATGGAGGAGCGCCAACGGTCCACCGGATTCACATCCGATCCTTGATTATCATGGTTCGCGAAGACCGGCGGAATGTCGTCCAGACCATGGCATCCATTGCACGCGCCGCTGCCCTTGAAGTACGTGTTCGCATCCTCTGGTAAGGCCAAGCCATCGCGCAAGGCCTCCAACTCGGCTTCATCATGGTACGCGTGCACCGGGGTCACGGCATCCTCGCTCCATGCCACGAACAGCACCACCGTGCCGATCAAAGTGGCCAGAACGATGGATCTTGATAGGAGAGTAGTGGGTCCGATCATGGGCTTTTTCGTTGGGAGCAAGATAGGCAGATGGCACCTCTTGGACCAGTGGCGTTATTGTACAACCTTGGAACGCAGAACCGCGCTCAGTCGTCCAATGCGTCCAATTCCGAGTTGACGAACCCGATCAGTTCGCGCACGTAGTCAGAGGATAGGTCGAAGCGGATCCTGCGGCCGCGTACATCTCAGGCAAGGTCCGGGTGTATCCAAGGACAAGGCGGCTTTGTACTGCGCGATGGCCTTCATCGGGTCCCGCTTGTAATTGCGCCAAACGCCGATGGCCCCGAGTTGCGCGATGGCATATTCGATGTAGTAGAACGGAACCTCGAACAAATGCAGCTGCTTCTGCCAAAGCATGCTACGACCGCCTTCCAGCCCGGTCCAGTCAACGATCGGACCATTGAAACGCGCGTGGACCTTCATCCATTCAGCGGTGCGGTCGACCGACGTCCATTCCGGATGGGTATACACCGCATGCTGGAACGCATCGATCGTGGCCACCCAAGGCAATATGGAGAGCACGCGTTCGAGCTGGTCCCGCTTGGCCCGCTTCAGGTCATCTGGATCCGGATAGATCAATGCCAATGGTCCATGGTGAGCAGTTCCATGCTCATACTGGCCAATTCGGCCACTTCGCTGGGAAAGTTCTTGAAGCCCGTGATCGGCAGTGGATGGGTCAAGAATGAATGGACGGCATGTCCACCTTCGTGCACCATCGTGATCACATCATCGGTCGTGCCCACGGCGTTCATGAAAATGAACGGGGATCCAGTCTCATAGAGCGGATAATTGTATCCACCGGGCGCCTTGCCATCCCGCGATGCAAGATCCAGCCGACCTAGGTTCTTCATGGTCATCAAACAATCGGCGAACCAAGGGTCCAACTCAAAGAACACCTTACGCGTGAGTTCCACCAATTCATCCGCATCCTTGAAGGGTCGCAACGGTGGCTTTCCGCTCGGGTCAACGCTCAGGTCCCAAGGACGCAAAGGGATCCACCTTCAATCGCTCCTTCCGTTCCGTATACAGCCGGTCCACCACAGGGACCACGTCCTGTTCCACGCTCTCATGGAAGGCCATCGCGTCCGATGGGCCATGATCGAAGCGTCCCAAGGCGCTGTACATGTAGTCCCTGAAGTTGCTGAAGCCCGCATTCAACGCGATGGTATTCCGCTTGGCCACCATGCTGTGGAACAAAGCATCCAGCTTTTCACGGTCCTGCGCACGCCGTTCGGTGATCAGTGCGTGGATCGCTTCGCGTTCCTCCCGATCCGGACTTTCCAGGATCGAAGCGGCCTTGGGTAAGGTGATCTCCTCCCCTTTCCAGGTCACGCACATGGCACCGATGATGGCACCGTACTCCTGGGCCATGGAACGCAAATCAGCTTGAATGGGCACGTTCACCTCCCTGAATATCCGCAGCTGCTCCCGGATCCCACGCAAGTAAACGGGATAGCCTTCCCCGCTCAACTGTTCCACTTCGGGCATCGCCATCAACTTCCGTTGCAGCTTGTCGGTCCATTGCTCCACCTCGGGCAAAACCTCCGCTACGAAAGCCTGATAGCGCGCGCCGGCATCCTTGTCCCGGATATCCACCGACATGCGGATGTAGCGCCATCCACCCTCTTCGGCGAGCACGGCCTCCAACTCGCTCAGGTCCCGCAACCAACGCTCGAGTTCAACCGCACCCTTCAATTCACGTTGATCGAGCGCTACGAAATAAGGCGACACACTGGCCCAGTCGGAAACGACCAGGTCAGGAGGAAGGAAGGTTCGTACGGATGGGACCAAGGTCTCCATGAACGGATCAGCCTCCGCGTTGGGCGCTCTTCCGCATGGTCGTGGCCTTCGCCTTGGTGCTTGCACCCGGCTTCGGGGCTGCTTTCTTCTTTGCGGCCACCTTCTTCGCGACCGGTTCTGCAGCATCCTTCTTGGCCTTCGTCTTGGCACCTTTCTCGGTGTCCTTGTCGGCCTTCTTCTTTTCCTCTTTCTTATCGAACTCCCCGGCCTTCAATAGCTGATCGTACCACAGGAACAGTTTCCGGACATCGCTGCCGTAGATCCGTTCGCGATCGTGCTCGGGTAACGCCTCTGCTAACTTGGCAAAAAGCTTGTCCTCGTCCTCCTTGTGATCCAAGCTCGGCTTTCCCTTCTCCACCTTGTGCAGGTTCTCCAGCACGGTTCCGAGCGGGACATCATCGCCCGTGGTGAACATGCTGATCTCTTCCAAGGAACTGACGCGCACGCTCGAGTGAACGGCCATTCGCTTTCCATCCTGCAAGGATTCAGCGATAACGGCTTGGCGGCCTTGTCCTACTACACGGTAAAGACCGGACTTGCCGGTAACTGAGATGATCTTGGTGAGGTCCATTCGGGGGTGTTCGATGTGCCAAAGCTAATGATCGCGGGTCGTGCCGCTCCGATCAGGTCTTCTGTTTCTTCTTCCGGGCGGCCGGGAACAGGATGTTGTTCAAGATCAGTCGGTAGCCGGCCGAGTTCGGGTGTAGGCTCAGGTCGGTCGGTGGATCGCCCACCATGTGCTGATAATCCTCGGGGTCATGTCCTCCATAAAAGGTCCATTGGCCCAGGCCGAACTCACCATGGATGTACTTGGCGGTGCCCTGCGCTTTGTTCTCTCCCATCACCAATACGCCCGGCTTTACCAACTCCTTCCGGAAAGCCGTGGTCTGCCCCATGAATCCGCGCACCACTTGCTCGTGGCTCTGGCATAGCATGGTGGGAACGATATCCCACTTGGCACTGAAATCGAACAAGGTGAAGAAGTCCCGCGGCTGACCGATGGAACCATGGATATCCGTGGCGTCGATGTTGCTGAATTCGTAGACCATCGGATCGGTGACCAGCCGGAAATCCTTGAATGCGAAGGAGCGGGCGAAGTCGATCTTGCTCTGTGCCGAAGGATCGATCGGGTCATGGTCGAATTCCGGCGTGCAGATGTCCACACCCTCGGCGGCCAAGGCGATATCGTAGGAATCGGTCCCGGAGCACATCGTGAACAAGTAGCCACCGCCGGCAACGTACTCCTTGATCTTCAACGCGACCCCTAATTTCATCTGGCTCACCTTGGCAAAGCCGAGCTCGGCCGCCATTTCCTCGCTCTCCTGCACACTGGCTTGGTACCACGGGGCATTGTGGTACATCCGATAGAACTTCCCATACTGACCTGTGAAGTCCTCGTGGTGCAGGTGCAGCCAATCGTATTGCGGAAGTACACCGCTGATGATCTCACGGTCGTAGATCCGTTCGTACGGGATCTCGGCATAGGTCATCACCATCGCTACGGCATCATCCCAAGGCTGGAACCCGTCCGGAGCATACACCGCGATCTTGGGTGCCTTCTCCAAGCGCACCACTTCCATGTTCACTTCGGGGTCGCTGATCTCGGCCAGGATCGCGGCGGCCTGTCCATCGGCGATGACCTGGAAGGTGACCCCACGGATCACACATTCCTTCTGCACCTCCTCGTAATGGTCGATCAGGAAGCTCCCACCCCGATAGTTCAGTAACCAGTCGATGGAACCCTCGCGACCCAAGGTCCAGAAAGCGATGCCATACGCCTTCAGGTGGTTCTGCTGCGACCCGTCCATCGGGATCAACAGCTTGGTGGCCCATGTGGGAAGAGCCAGAACGAGAAAGATCAGAAGGGTGAGCGTTCTCACCCGATCAGAACGGCGCGGAATCGTCGAAATCGGTGTCATCGTTCATTCGGCTGGGTCGGGTGATGGTGCGGAAAGGATTCCCGCTGTCCCCATCCGATCCCATGCCATCTCCACCAAAGTGGCCGGACATGCTCTCCAGATCGGTGAATTTAGCCAGTTCCGGAATGAATCGCAGCCTCACTGTGTCAACGGCACCGTTCCTGTGCTTCGCTACGATCACCTCACCGATCCCAAGTGTGCTGCCATGTTCGTCCTCGTGGATCTTGTAATACTCCGGACGATATAGGAAGCAGACAATGTCCGCGTCCTGCTCGATGGCGCCCGATTCACGCAGGTCACTGAGCATGGGACGCTTGTCCCCACCACGTGTCTCCACGGCACGGCTAAGCTGGCTCAGCGCGATGATCGGGATATCCAATTCCTTGGCGATGCTCTTGATGGAACGTGAAATGCTACTGATCTCCTGCTCGCGGTTGCCTCCTTTGCTATCACCGCCAGCCGTCATCAGCTGTAGATAGTCGATCACGATCAGGTCCACGTTGTGCTGGCTCTTCAAACGACGCGCCTTCGCTCGCAGCTCGAAGATGTTCAGGCCCGGAGTGTCATCAATGAAGATGGGTGCGTTCGTCAACCGAGCGATGTGCTGGTGCAGAATGGTGAATTCCGCGTCGGACAGATCACCTTTTCGCAGCTTCTCAGAGCTGATACCCGCCTCGCTCGCGATCAAACGGGTAACGAGCTGTGTGCTGCTCATCTCCAGACTGAAGACGGCCACGGCCCGCTTGTGTTCCACCGCGATGTTACGTGCCATGCTCAGAACGAAGGCGGTCTTACCCATGGCGGGTCGCGCGGCCACGATCACCATATCGCTGCGCTGCCAACCGGCCGTCAGCTTGTCCAATTGGATGAACCCGGTGGGCACACCGCTTACGCCTCCGGTCTTGGTCTTCGCGTTCTCGATCTGCGCAATGGCATCCTGTATCAGGTCGCTCATCGGCTCGTAGTTCCGCTTCAGGTTCCCGCTGGTGATCGTATACAGATCCTGCTCCGTCTTGTCCAGGAGGTCGAACACGTCAGCGCTATCGTCGTATGCATCGCGCATCGTTCCGGCACTGATCCGGATCAACTCGCGCAGGATATGCTTCTGGCTGATGATGCGCGCGTGGTATTGCACGTTCGCGCTACTCGCCACCTTGTTGGTCAGCTGGCTGATGTAGAAGGGCCCGCCGACGATGTCGAGTTCACCGCGTTTCTTCAGCTCCTCGGTCACCGTGAGGATATCGATCGGCTGATCGTTCCGGAACAGGTTGAGGATCGCATCGAAGATCTTGTGGTGCGCGTCCACATAGAAACTTTCCGGTTGCAGGATGTCGATCGCCTCGTTCACGGCGTTGCGTTCCAGCATCAAAGCACCCAATACGGCCTGCTCCAGTTCAGGTGCCTGCGGCGGAAGTTTTCCCGCTTCCAGCGCGGATTCCAGCAAGGATGAAGAGGGTCTACGGCCCGCTGTGCCGCGGGGTCGATCGGTGGAACGGGTGGTTGGAAGGTCGGCCATGTCCTATCTGGATCGCAAGCTACGCCGTCGTCGTCGGTGGATACCTGACGATCATTCAACAGAGCATGCTCGCGAGTGGGTCGGCAAAAATAGGTCCATCCGGAAGCCGCGCTCAGATAAGTTCCAACAACTCGCTACCAAGCCATCAACGATCGGATCGTGCAAACAATTCGGCACGATCCACGGCGCCGTATCGCACTACTTTTGATACGGACCATGGTAAGACCGCACATTTGGATCGGTGTCCTCGCGTTACTGGTCATCTCGGGCTGTCGCAAGGACAAGGATGGGGCGGCACCGTCCATCAGCATTCTATCTCCGGACCAGGGAACGGTCTTCTCCATTCCCGACACCATCGTGGTACGCTTCACGGTCAGCGACGACCGCACTGTGGAAAGCACCGTGGTACAACTCATCGATGCGAACGGTGTGTCCATCGCCCCAAGCATCAACACCAGCGTTGGGGGGCCGGGGGGGACCATTGTCAATGAACTGATCATCAATAGTGAACGCATCCTTTCCGGGCAGTACGAGATCATGGTGCGGGCGAGCGATGGGACCAATGATTCCCGAGCATTCCGGACCATTCAGATCCAGGGCACGCCCTTGCGATTGCGATCGATCTTCGTCGCTCCTCCACCCACCACGGCCACGGCTACGATCCAACGGATCGATAGCACAGGACAGCTAAGCGATTGGACGACCGTTCAGGACCTCAATGGCGCAGCGATCGATGGGTATTCGCAGCATGTGATGCTTGCGGGCTCGCAATTCGCACCCTTCCAAGCACTACCTACAGATACCTGGAGTTACGCATGGAGCTATCTCCCGCCGGCCAACGATGCTCCGGAACAATTCACTGCCCTTGTGGTTGACCCTTACGATGGACGGACATACTTCGCTACACGCAACGGTTTCATCCGCGGATTCACCGGAGAAGGTGCTCAACGCTTCACGGCGCAGACACTGACCGGCTACCGTTGCTATGCGGTGACCGTGCTCGGGGACCGTATAGCCACATGGCAAAGGGCCATCGCACAGCCGGAACAACGCGTAGTCACTTACACGGTCTCGGGCACGATCCTCGACATCCTACCAGTTGAACAGGATCTGGTCGAACTCTTCCAATGGTCCAATACCAGCGCACATTTGTTCGCGAACGAGTTCGGACATGGAAAGGTCATTGACATCTACATCGCCACGGGTGGCGCGCAAGAGATCCGTGTGTTCCAGGACGAGGAGATCAGGGCCGTCGCACGAATGGATCCCAGCACGTTCTACATCGCCTTGCAGGACCGGATCGTAGCCTACGACCATTCGACGAACACGGTCGTGCAATTGATCACAGGGGTCATGGCCAGTGCGATGGCCTATGAGCCAGCGACCGGCGCATTACTCGTGGCCCAAGGGAACGACCTGCTCACGATCGACCCACGGACGGGTGCGCTGATGACTTCGATATCCACCGGCGCTCCGATCGGAAGCATTCTGCCCTTGCGGAACCGGTGAACGGTCAACGTTTACGTGCAGGCTTGGCCTTCAGCACCACGCCCATCTCGCAGAATTTCTTGATCCTGCGCTCAACAAGCTTTTCCGGGTCGGTCTTCAGCAGCCGAACAAGTTGCTTATCCACTTCCGCCTTCACCTTTCGCGTGGCCTCGTCGGGGTCTGAATGCGCGCCCCCCAAGGGTTCTTCGATGATGCCGTCGATCAGCTTGTTCGCGAGCATGTCCTTCGGGGTCAACTTCAAGGCCATGGCGGCCTGCTCCTTATAGTCCCAGCTTCGCCACAGGATGGATGAACAGGATTCCGGGGATATCACGGAGTACCACGTGTTCTCCATCATCAACACCTTGTCGCCTACCCCGATACCCAATGCACCTCCGGAGGCACCTTCACCGATGATCACGCAGATCACCGGTACTTTCAACTGGACCATCTCGAAAAGGTTCCGAGCGATCGCTTCTCCTTGTCCGCGCTCTTCCGCCTCGAGACCAGGGAATGCCCCCGGGGTATCGATCAAGGTGATCACCGGTTTATTGAATTTCTCGGCCAGCTTCATCAAACGCAAGGCTTTCCGATAGCCTTCCGGGTTCGGCATGCCGAAATTCCGGTACTGGCGCATTTTCGTATTGATGCCCTTCTGCTGCCCGATGAACATGACGGTGCGGCCGTTCATCACGCCGAATCCACCGACCATGGCTTTATCGTCCTTCACAGTGCGATCACCATGCAATTCTATGAAGGTGCCGTCCGAGAGTGCGTCGATGTATTTCAAGGTGTACGGCCGGTCCGGATGACGGCTCACTTGTACCCGCTCCCAAGGCGTGAGTCCAGCGTAAACGCTCTTACGGGTCTCCGCCAGTTTCTTTTCCAGGTCCTTCAAGGTGGACTTCACGTCCACTGCACCTTCTTCCGCTACCTCCTTCAGTTTCGTTATTTGCTCGATCACGCTCTGGATCGGCTTCTCGAATTCCAAGAATGTCTCCATGGGTCTATTTCTTGCATCCGTTTCCGTACGGCCCGTGTTCGAGCGACCGCAGGTGGGCAATGCCGACGAAGGTATGATGAAGTTATTACCGCGTAATTGGACCACTTGCTCGAATACCTTCGCCACGCCATGGTCGTATTTCCACCTGCCAAGATCAACCTGGGGCTGAATGTTCTCCGCAAACGGGCTGACGGGTTCCACGAGATCGAATCCGTTCTGTTCCCGGTCCCGTTGACCGACGTCCTGGAGGCCATTGTCGATCCAGAACTTCCTGAAGGCCAGTTGATCTACAGCCGCAGCGGGACACCCATTCCCGGGAACTTGGCTGCGGACCTCTGTACCCGCGCGCATTCCATGGTCGCCGAACGCAGAGTTCTCCCTGGAGTTCGTCTTCACCTCCACAAGGTCATCCCAATGGGTGCAGGACTTGGTGGTGGGTCAAGTGACGGGGCGAACACCTTGTCGTTGCTCAACGACCTGCTGGACCTGGGACTCTCGATGTCGGAATTGGCCGGTATGGCCGTGCGGCTGGGAAGTGACTGTTCATTCTTTCTGGACCAGGGTGCAAAATTGGCGACGGGACGTGGAGAAGAACTGACACCCGTGGACCTGGATCTTTCCGGCCTATACCTGTACATGATCGCTCCCAACGTGCATGTAGGCACGGCGGAAGTGTATGCGAATTCGGCACCTACGGAGCGATCGGCCGAGCTGCACGTTTTGGCATCGAGATCGCGCATCCCTGAATGGCCGACCCATTTGGTCAATACCATGGAGCAGTATGTGTTCAGGACATACCCGGCCGTTGCGGATGCGAAGCGGCTCCTGATCGAGGCGGTGCACGCTACGCTGCGATGAGCGGGTCCGGATCGACGGTCTACGGCCTTTTCGATGAACCGCCATCCAAGATCGAACTGCCCTTGGACCATCGGTCGTGGATATTCAAGCTCTGAAGGACGTTCTTAACGCTCCAACAATTCCCGCAACTCCTCATGGTCGGCGGGTTTTCCCACGATCCGACCGGCACGATCGATCAGGAAGAATGCGGGGGTCGCCTTGACCGCATATTCTTTGCCGCCGGTTCCCCCCAGCCGATCAGGTGGCTATAACATGGCCAATTCATGCCATGGTCAATGATCGCCTGCCTGAACTCCGTCACATCGACATCCAAGGCGATACCGATCACCTGGAACTTCTTCGAAGGCACCTCGTTGACGATCACCTGTAGACCGGGCATCTGCTCGTGACAGTGGTCACACGTGCTTGAGTAGAAGAATAGTGCAGTGTAGTCGTGCTGCCGAACGATATCCGAAAGCTTGGTCGTATCACTCGCCCCCGGTGTGATCAGATGCACTTCAGGCGCCGGCGCCCCGTTCACCACTCGCATTTGTTCCGCAGCGAGCACAAGCAAGCGTTCGTCCGGAGGGAAGCGGGAACCAGTACCCACGACATAGCGATCCACCAGGTACTGGGCAAGATCTGCTGGCCCGTAAGTGGCGAAGAGTTCCACGAGATAACTCCTCATGTAGATCCAGCATGCACTATCATTCGCTGCTGAAACGAGCAATGTATCACAGGCATACTGCAATGCCATATCCGTCGTCCATGGCGTATTCTGCAAATAGACCATGACCGCCTTGGAATACGAAGAACTCCGGAGGTTCCTCGGGTTCGAAAAGTCGAATGTCCTTCGGATCCCCTGCGGGCCATCCAAGATCGACGCATCCAACATTCGATCGGTACGCACCGCAAAAGCGAACTGACCTTCCGGGTCCACAGCGATCAAACTGTCCAATGAGTTCTCCAGCGCGGTTGCGATCGAACGTTCCTGGTTCGCCAACTCCTTGATCAGGCCAAGGTCCTGCGGGTCCGCACCTTCCCTAATTGTCCGGATCTCTGGAGTTGGGGTTGGGCATTCCGGCTCAAACGCTTGTATGTCCACATCCGCTGGTTCTCCGAGGAATGCAATACCTGTACATCGGCCTGCATCGGACCATCACCGAAGTGGAATTCGACGATCGGTTCCCGCGGATCAAGAATGATATCGACCCGATCACTATCGTTCACTCCGAGCTGATAGAATCCTGGCGGGTAGCTCCGCTGAGGAAATGTGAATTTCCTTGAGCGATCAATGATCGCGGAATCCAAAGCTGGATGTTCGGTACCACGCGTTCCATGAAGGATCACCTACCCCCGACCGGTGGTTGAGCAAACACGCCCCGCACAACCTGGGCAGAAGCCGGCAAATAGTAGCCTGCCGAAAAGAAGAAGATCAAGTACCGAAGCATGGCCAAGAATATGTTGGAATCCGACCCGGCAAGATCCTGCCGGAAAAGTTCGGGCAAAAGAACCCCGACCATTGCTGGTCGGGGTTCAGATCGGCGACGACATACTCTCCCAGGCTTGCGGCCCAGTACCATCTGCGCTGGTGAGCTTAACTTCTCTGTTCGGAATGGGAAGAGGTGGACCTCACCGCAATAGTCACCTAAAGCTTTGAATAAGCTATGACTAGTTGCTGGACAGAACCAAAACAGCCGAGGATCGTTCGTATGAGCGATCTAAACGGATCGAAAGTTGACGGGTAATTAGTACTACTCGGCTTTGCCATTGCTGACTTTACACCTGTAGCCTATCAACGTAGTAATCTTCTACGACCCTTAGAAGAAGTCTCATCTTGAGGTGGGCTTCGTGCTTAGATGCTTTCAGCGCTTATCCCATCCGAACATAGCTACCCAGCGGTGCCCCTGGCGGGACAACTGGTACACTAGCGGTTCGTCCACCACGGTCCTCTCGTACTAATGGTAGCTCCCCCTCAAACTTCTAACGCCCGCAACAGATAGAGACCGAACTGTCTCACGACGTTCTGAACCCAGTTCACGTGCCATTTTAATCGGCGAACAGCCGAACCCTTGGGACCTTCTCCAGCCCCAGGATATGACGAACCGACATCGAGGTGCCAAACCATTCCGTCGATATGAGCTCTTGGGAACGATCAGCCTGTTATCCCCGGCGTACCTTTTATCCTATGAGCGATGGCCCTTCCATATGGAACCACCGGATCACTTTGCCCTACTTTCGTACCTGCTCGACTGTCGGTCTCACAGTCAAGCTCCTTTTGCCAATATACTCAACGCACGGTTACCAAGCGTGCTGAGGGAACCTTTGGAAGCCTCCGATACTCTTTTGGAGGCGACCACCCCAGTCAAACTACCCACCACACACTGTTTCCCTGTTTCGCAGGGATTAGACATCAGATAACAGAAGGGTGGTATTTCAACGTTGACTCCACCACCCCTAGCGAGGCAGCTTCAAAGTCTCCCACCTATCCTACACATCGATTACCCGAAGTCAATGTTAAGCTATAGTAAAGGTGCACGGGGTCTTTCCGTCCCGTTGCGGGTAACCGGCATCTTCACCGATACTACAATTTCACCGAGCTCGTGGCCGAGACAGTGCTCAGATCGTTACACCATTCGTGCAGGTCGGAACTTACCCGACAAGGAATTTCGCTACCTTAGGACCGTTATAGTTACGGCCGCCGTTTACTGGGGCTTCAGTCGAAAGCTTCGCCTTGCGGCTGACATCTCCTCTTAACCTTCCAGCACCGGGCAGGTGTCAGGCCCTATACGTCATCTTTCGATTTAGCAAAGCCATGTGTTTTTGCTAAACAGTCGCCTGAGCCATTTCACTGCGCCCTCATTGCTGAGGGACCCTTTATCCCGAAGTTACAGGGTTAATTTGCCGAGTTCCTTAGCCACGGATCACTCGAGCGCCTTAGGATTCTCTCCTTGACTACCTGTGTCGGTTTGCGGTACGGGCAACTATTATCTAAGTTTAGAAGTTTTTCTTGGGAGCCGGCTTGGGATCATTATCCACTCGCCCGAAGGTTTGTGGTACTGTCAGGCTTCAGCACTCCAGGCGGATTTTCCTACCCGGCGTATACCTAAACCCTTCAACGTGCACTTCCGTCCGCACGCAGATCTTACGCTTCTCCGTCACTCCATCACAATAATAGCTGGTTACGGAATATTAACCGTATATCCATCGGCATCACCTTTCGGCTTATCCTTAGGCCCCGACTAACCCTGATCTGATTAACATGGATCAGGAAACCTTAGTCTATCGGCGGGCAGGTTTTTCACCTGCTTATCGTTACTTATGCCTACATTTTCTTTCTGACGCTCAGCATGCCTGACGGCACACCTTCGACGCAGACCAGAATGCGTTTCTTCTACCGCCCCATTGGGGCCCACAGCTTCGGTAACACACTTGATGCCCGATCATTATCCACGCCGGACCGCTCGACTAGTGAGCTGTTACGCACTCTTTAAATGAATGGCTGCTTCCAAGCCAACATCCTAGCTGTCAATGCAGTCCGACCTCGTTAGATCAACTTAGCGTGTATTTGGGGACCTTAGCCGATGGTCTGGGTTTTTTTCCCTCTCGCGCATGGACCTTAGCACCCATGCGCTCACTCCCGGATAATGAAGTTATGGCATTCGGAGTTTGTCCGGGTTTGGTAGGCGGTGAAGCCCCCTAGCCCGATCGTGGCTCTACTTCCATAACTGTACGTCCGAGGCTGCACCTAAATGCATTTCGAAGAGTACGAGCTATCTCCCAGTTTGATAAGCCTTTCACCCCTAACCACAGCTCATCCGAAGACTTTTCAACGTCTACCAGTTCGGACCCCCATTCCGTGTTACCGGAACTTCATCCTGGCCATGGCTGTATCACTCAGGTTTCGCGTCTGCCGCCACTGACTAAGCGCCCTGTTAAGACTTGCTTTCGCTTCGGCTGCGGGGCTTAACCCCTTAACCTTGCCAGTGACGAGCAACTCGTAGGCTCATTATGCAAAAGGCACGCCGTCACCCTCGAAAGGGCTCCGACCGCTTGTAGGCGCACGGTTTCAGGGTCTATTTCACTCCTCTATTCGAGGTGCTTTTCACCTTTCCTTCGCAGTACTGGTTCGCTATCGGTCTCTCAGCAGTATTTAGCCTTGCCAGATGGTTCTGGCGGATTCAGACAGGATCTCACGTGTCCCGCCCTACTCAGGATACCACTAGGTACAGCATGTAGTTTCGTGTACGGGACTATCACCCGCTATGGTCCAACTTTCCAGAAGGGTTCCACTATACATACTGAGTCCACGTTGTGGTCCTACAACCCCGGTTGCGCCGAAACGCCCCCGGTTTGGGCTTTTCCCTGTTGCTCGCCACTACTAGGGGAATCACTACTTGTTTTCTTTTCCTCCAGGTACTAGATGTTTCAGTTCCCTGGGTTTGCTTCCTTTTCAGGATAACTGGTCTTCAACCAGCTGGGTTGGCCCCATTCGGAGATCCACGGATCACAGGTCATTATGCACCTCCCCGTGGCTTATCGCAGCCTATCGCGTCCTTCATCGCCTCTGAGAGCCAAGGCATCCACCGTACGCCCTTAGTAACTTTTCGATCTGCTCAAGATCTTTAATGCTCATCAGACCGATCACTCGGTCTGTTTTGGTTTGTCCAACAACATGTCAAAGAACGGTGCCCCTTGGGCTGCAGTGCGTTGGTCCACATGGAAGCGGACCTCAACACGGCGCAGTGGAGAATATCGGAGTCGAACCGATGACCTCCTGCTTGCAAAGCAGGCGCTCTAGCCAGCTGAGCTAATCCCCTGTTTGCCTATCCCATGGTAGTCCTGCGCAGATTTGAACTGCGGACCTCTACATTATCAGTGTAGCGCTCTAACCAACTGAGCTACAGGACTATGGAGATGGTAACGGTGGTACCGTCAAAAAGTATTGTCCAACTGAGACAGCAGGTATCGAAGATCGTATCGCTACGAAAAACAGAGACCTATCAATTTACTCTAAAAAGGAGATGTTCCAGCCGCACCTTCCGGTACGGCTACCTTGTTACGACTTAGCCCCAGTCACCGGTTTTGCCCTAGGCAGCTCCTTGCGGTCACCAACTTCAGGCACCCCCGGCTTCCATGGCTTGACGGGCGGTGTGTACAAGGCCCGGGAACGTATTCACCGCATCATGGCTGATATGCGATTACTAGCGATTCCAGCTTCACGGAGTCGGGTTGCAGACTCCGATCCGAACTGAGACGAGTTTTGGGATCCGCATCTGCTCACGCAGTAGCTTCCCTCTGTACTTGCCATTGTAGCACGTGTGTAGCCCAGGACGTAAGGGCCGTGATGACTTGACGTCGTCCCCACCTTCCTCACCGTTTACACGGGCAGTTTCTTTTAGAGTCCCCGGCATTATCCGCTGGCAACTAAAGATAGGGGTTGCGCTCGTTATGGGACTTAACCCGACACCTCACGGTTTGAGCTGACGACAGCCATGCAGCACCTCGCACGCAGTCCGAAGAAGATCACGTTTCCGCGACTGTCTACGTGCGTTCGAGCCCTGGTAAGGTTCCTCGCGTATCATCGAATTAAACCACATGCTCCACCGCTTGTGCGGGCCCCCGTCAATTCCTTTGAGTTTCAATCTTGCGATCGTACTCCCCAGGTGGATCACTTAACGCTTTCGCTAGGTCACCGACAGTGTATCGCCAATGACGAGTGATCATCGTTTACGGCGTGGACTACCAGGTATCTAATCCTGTTTGATCCCCACGCTTTCGTGCCTCAGCGTCAGTATCGCCTTAGTAAGCTGCCTTCGCAATTGGTGTTCTGTGCCATATCTAAGCATTTCACCGCTACACGGCAATTCCGCCTACTTCAAGCGCACTCAAGAACGCCAGTATCAATGGCAAGTTTACAGTTGAGCTGCAAGATTTCACCACTGACTTAACGTTCCGCCTACGCACCCTTTAAACCCAATGAATCCGGATAACGCTTGCACCCTTCGTATTACCGCGGCTGCTGGCACGAAGTTAGCCGGTGCTTATTCTTCCGGTACCGTCAACCCTCCACACGTAGAGGGGTTTCTTCCCGAATAAAAGCAGTTTACAACGTTGCAGCGCCTTCTTCTGCACGCGGCATGGCTGCGTCAGAGTTGCCTCCATTGCGCAATATTCCTCACTGCTGCCTCCCGTAGGAGTCTGGTCCGTGTCTCAGTACCAGTGTGGGGATAACCCTCTCAGGCCCCCTAACGATCGTAGCCTAGGTGAGCCGTTACTCACCTACTAGCTAATCGTGCGCATGGCCATCCTTTACCGCCGGAGCTTTCAAAACAAGGTGATGCCACCTCGTTTATTATGGGATATTAATCCTCCTTTTCGGAGGGCTATCTCCCAGTAAAGGGCAGGTTCCATACGTGTTACGCACCCGTGCGCCGGTCGCCGCCAATGTATTGCTACATCGCGCTGCCCCTCGACTTGCATGTGTTAAGCCTGCCGCTAGCGTTCATCCTGAGCCAGGATCAAACTCTCCATTGTAAATGTTCGTTCGATCTGGTTCGTTGACGAGGTCTCTCATGTTGATCTATTGATCACAAGGACACCTGCTGTTCTCAGATTGGACAATAAGTCAAAGAACTTTATGGTTCGAGGCCGAGGCCTCTTTCCAGTCTTGTTCAGTCGTTCAGCGCCTCTGTTCGTTGCGGACATTTCCGCGAGAGGGACGGCAAAAGTAGGTTCTTTTTAGATACCTGCAAGACGTTGTTGAAAATATTTTCAACCCTTGCCAACTTCCACCATTTCAACCTCCCCGAGGGGCGCTTCAAAGAACGTTTTTCCGAAAGCGGCTGCAAATGTAAGGGTCTTTTCTTCACATGCAACTGTCGATGAGAAAAAAGTTGAAGAATTCCCTCAAGGAGTACTCACCCCAACAGGCAACACCTTACCGTTGAACAGGTTATGCCCGTTCAACGCGAAGTCCGCAACGTAGCGCCCCATCGCCCTAGCGCTCACCGGAGCCTGATATCCGGGGAATGCGGCACGTAACATGTCCGTGTCCACCGCACCCAATGCCAAGCAATTGCTTCTGATACCCTTGTCCTTGAACTCCTCGGCCAAGCATTGTGCGATGCACGCCAGAGCGGCCTTACTCGCGCTATACGCCACCAACCCTGGGAATTTGGCGCTGTCCTGAAAGCCTCCCATGCTGCCGATGTGCACGATGTGCGCAGGTGGATCACCCCGCATTGCCCCCACCAAGGCTTGCGACAGCTCCAGCGGGGCCAATACATTCACGGCATAGAGCTGCTCCAGTTCCTTCCGGTCGTGCTCGCCCATGGGACGATTGTGCAATAGTCCTGCGTTGTGGATCAAAGCGACCACGCGGTCCGTTCCCACGAAGCTCCTTATGCGCTCAACTGCACCTGGCGCAGCAATGTCCGTGACCAACACGGCCGACCGGCCCGGGCCGAAGCTGCATTCCTGAGCCAAGTCCTTCAGAGCATCTTCATCCCTGGCGATGGCGAGCACGTTCCGCGCATGGTCCTTCACCAAGGACAATACGGTCTCGCGGCCAACACCCCGGCTCGCTCCCGTTACGATGACCCATTCCTTTCGCTCCTGAGCTTCTTCGATCGATCCCATGTTCTCCTTGCTGATGATCCGCCACCTCCTTAGACCTTGGCAGTGCGACGCGCAGCATTGGACAAATGTACCGCCCTCGCTCTGCCATCAGGTGCACCTCTTCTGTCCGTTACGCGAGCAAGACACAGGCACAATTTGATGACTTTGGCACGGTGATGAACATGGCCCTGGCCAATGGGTCGAGACTTTCCTGTTCATCGCTTTTGGGATCTCTTCTTCTCCCTGGCCTCTTTGCGTTCCTCTTCTTTCTTGATCTTCTCCTTGCGCTTGCGTAGCACTTCCGGGTCGAGGACATCTCCAACATTGCGCATCTGACGCAAGATCCACTGCTGCCTTCCGATAAGGTACCCGGAGGGTCGTGCACAGTTGAACCTTCGTGGCGCGGGCAAGGTCGCGGTGATCAGCGCCGATTGTGATGCAGTGAGTTTACTGGCAGGTCGACCGTAGCAATGCTGCGCTGCTGCTTCTGCTCCAAAGACCCCCTTCCCCATTTCGGCAACATTGAGGTACACCTCCAGGATCCGCTCCTTGGTCCATAGAACTTCGATCAGCACGGTGAACCAGGCTTCGAGCCCTTTGCGGAGATAGGTCCGTCCAGGCCAGAGGAAAACGTTCTTGGCCGTTTGCTGGCTGATGGTGCTTCCGCCCTTGATACGTTTCTTCTTCTTGTTCCCCTCCATGGCCTTGCGCATCGCTTCGAAGGAGAATCCATTGTGCGTCATGAACCGTTGGTCCTCGCTCGAGATGATGCTCAAGGGAAGGCTTCGAGCGATCTCATCAAGACCTACGTTCGTTCGCTTGAAACTCCCCTGTTCTTGGGATTGTGAGACCATGACCCACGTTACCGGCGCGTTCACTACACCGAGCAGGCCGGCCCAAAGCGCCGTGACGACGATGAACCAGAAGGCCATCGCCAACAGGACCTTGAAGAAGTTGCATAGAAATGGCATATCAAGGGGCGAATGTAGCCTGCTTGGGCTGCTGCAACTTCGCTCTTGTCAGCGCCCCTTGTGCTTGATCGCGATGAAGAAGTGGGCGATGAGGGCAAGTCCGGCGCACAACGCGACCATCATCAGATAAGGCAAGGCATTATTGCGCTCATCGACCATCATGTGATCCGAAACAAGCTTACCAAGGAAGAGGCCCATTCCCACCCCCACAGCGACCATACCGAACTTCAAACTGCTGTGCGGATCGCTCGTGGTCCTGAACTCGGACGGTCGCACACCTTTCTCGATCATGGCCATCCGCTGTCGATGCCGTGCGGTGATGGCGATGTACACGACCCCGAAGATGGTGGAGAACACGATAAGAGGGATGAGTATTTCGGCTGCTGGGGTATCCATTGGAGCTTGTTGATGGTTCAATCCATCTGACGCAATGAGCAGAAGACCGGTTACGATCCACTCGTACTTGACCGACCCATAGGCCGCGGATCGGTGCGACCATTCATCCCAAGTCGACCCCGTACTCGACCCTCGCATCGCACCTTCATGTAACCAACGACAGTGGAAGCGGCGTCCCATGACCGCCCGAACATGGAGGACCTTGCGATCATAGCATTAGCTCGTTCTGGCGACATGAACGCGTTCTGCACGTTGGTTGCTCGGTACAAACACATGGTGTTCACGGTTGCGAACCGCGTAATTCGGGATCAATTGGACGCAGAGGAGGTGACACAGGACGTGTTCATCAAGATCCATGATAAACTGAACGACTTCCACGGAACGGGAAAGTTCTCCACGTGGCTGTACAGCATCGCCTATCGCACTGCGATCTCCGCGGTCAGGCGAAAAAGGACCGTCGCCATTTCCTTGGATGACCCTCAGGTCGCGGACGTTGCGGCAGAGATGAACGGGTTGGATCACATGGACCGCAACTTGATACTGGAGAACGCGATGGCTACTCTTCCGCCGGAAGATGCCGCCATCGTGACCATGTACCACTTGGAGGAAATGAGCGTTCAAGAGATCGTAACCGTTACCGGGATCGGCGCGTCCAATGTGAAGGTGAAGTTGCATCGCTCCCGTAAACGGCTGAGTGCAATCCTACACCAGCAGCTCAAAAGCGAAGTATGGACCTTGACCACCGACGGATGAAAGAGAATGATCAATGGACCGCGCTGTTCCAAGAGGTTGGGCGGCACAAGGCTCCGGATGACCTTGAGCTGCGCGTGGTTGAACGGATCAGAGAACGGAGTTCAGTTGTATCACGAACTCCGCAACTATTCGGACCAAGGCATTGGTCGTTGGCCGCGATCTTGTTCGTCGTGGTCGCTGCTTACGGGTGGTTGTTTCCTGGCCGGATGCACGGTACCACGCCAATACTACGGACCGTGACCGACGGTTCCTGGGGCCATCAACTGTTGGATGTCATATCCTCCCCCTGGGCCTTGGCGGGATGCGCTGTGACCTTGGTCCTATTGCTGCTTGATCGAGCCTTATCCAAGCGCGGTCATCTATTGATCAGGGGCTGACCTACAGCAACTCCTTTGCGGCCTTTAGCGCAGCTTCGTAGTCGGGTTCGTTGCCCAGTTCCACTACCCATTCATGGTAGCGGACGACACCATTGGGATCGATCACCCAAACGGCGCGACAGGTCGTAGCTTCCAATGGACCTTCTGCGATGGCTGCATTCCATTTCTCACTGAGGTCGCGAAAGCGGAAGTCGCTGCCCATGTGCACATTGGCGATGCCTTCCACTTCACAGAAACGCTTCATGGCCATCGGAAGGTCCATGGTAAGGGCCAACACATGGGCCCCGATCTCCGCAGCACGCTGGTTGAACACACGTGTTTCCACGGCGCAAATCTTGGTGTCCAAACTTGGCATGGAGAGGAGCACCACGACCTGCCCGTTCAATTCGGATAAGGATGCGTTGCTCCTATCGGGCTTCACGTAGCGCAACTCGGGTGCTTGTGCACCTACGTCCGGAAGGACTCCTCGGATCGAAGGGCTTGCCATGGAATAAGGAATTGAGATCGGTTGAGAAGGAGGTCCAGCGTCTGCTATTGCTGCGCCATGGCTTTGGGAATGGCCTCTTCATAGACAGCGCGTGCGTCCTCGATGAAGCCGAACGGTAGGTCGTCGACCATAAGCTTCCCCTTGGTGACATGACCCAAGAGGATGAACGGCACACGACTGGCCTGCATGAGGTCCAGGAATTCGGTCTCGCTGTCCTCGTCCACGGTGACCACAGCTCTTCCCTGACCTTCACCGAACATGAAGGCGTCCGGACGGATCTCGCTATCGGTGATCACATCGAAGCCGAGACCACGGGGCAAGCCCATCTCCACCAAGGTGGTCCACAGTCCGCCATCACTGACGTCATGTGCTGCGTTGATAACGCCCTTTCGGATCAGGATCAACAGCATGGTATGCAGGCGGCGTTCCTCCTCAAGGTCGAAGTATGGAGCCGGTGATCGATCGATCTTATGGTGCCGAACGAGGTACTCACTGCTCGCGATATCCTCCACGGTCCTACCAAGTAGGAAGATCAGATCACCCTTGGACTTGAGGTCCAGGCTCATGCGCTTGGTGATGTCGGACATCACACCGACCATTCCGATCGTCGGTGTAGGGAATACCGGAATATTGCGGTCGCCGGAAACGGTGTGGTTGTAGAAGCTGACATTGCCGCCCGTGACCGGAGTCTCCAATGCGCGGCACGCCTCGCCCATGCCCTTGATGGCTTGCGTGAACTGCCAGTACACCTCTGGGTCGTAAGGGTTGCCGAAGTTCAAGCAATTGGTGACACCGCATGGTTCCCCACCGGAACAGGAGATGTTCCTGGCCGCCTCGCAAACGGCGATCATTGTTCCGACGTACGGGTCGGCATGAACGTAGCGACCATTGCAATCAACGGTCATCACAAGGCCTTTACCGGTCTCCTTCACCAGCACGATACCTGCATCGCTCGGTGCATTGGTGCTCATGTTGTTGGTGCGCACCATGGTATCGTATTGTTCACTGACCCAGCGTTTGCTCGCGATGTTCGGGCTTGCCAAGAGGTCATAGGCCACCCGCCGCATGTCGTCCGGTTCAGGCACGTCGGCGATCTTGAATTTCTTGTTCTCCTTTATGTAGGCGGGCTCCTTCACTTCGCGCTCATACACAGGAGCGCCGCCGCCGAGCACAAGACTATCCGCAGGCACCTCGGCAACGAGTTCTTCACCTTGGTAATAGCGCAAACTTCCGCCCTTGGTGACCATTCCAATGCGCACGCAATGGAGGTCCCACTTGTCGAAGATCGCTTGGACCTCGGCCTCGCGTCCCTTCTTCACGACCACCAACATGCGTTCTTGCGATTCGCTCAGGAGGATCTCCCATGCGCGCATTCCGGGTTGGCGCGTAGGCACCTGGTCCAGTTGGATATCCATGCCGGCCCCGCCCTTCGCGCTCATCTCGCTCGTGCTGCAGGTGATCCCCGCGGCACCCATATCCTGCATGCCGATGATGGCATCCGTGCACGCCAATTCCAAGGATGCTTCCAGTAGGAGCTTTTCCATGAAAGGATCGCCGACCTGCACGGCGGGCAGATCGTCCATGCTCGTTTCCGTGATATCCTTGCTCGCGAAGGATGCGCCGTGCATCCCATCCTTTCCGGTCGCACTGCCGACGATATACACGGGATTGCCCACGCCGTGGCTAGTGGCAATGATCACCCTATCCGTCCGAACGACACCTACGCTCATGGCGTTGACCAAGGGTTCGTGGTATAGCAGGGGTCGAAGTAGACCTCGCCACCTAGCACCGGTACCCCGAACGCGTTGCCATAATCGCCGATGCCTTTGACCACCCCGCGCATGTGCCAACGGCTGCTCTTTTCCTTGGTGATATCACCGAATCGCAGCGAATTCAACTGTGCGATCGGACGCGCGCCCATGGTGAAGATGTCGCGATTGATGCCGCCCACACCCGTAGCTGCCCCTTGGTATGGTTCGATCGCGCTGGGGTGATTGTGGCTTTCGATCTTGAAGGCACAGGCCCAGCCATCACCGATGTCGACCAGGCCGGCATTCTCCTCACCCGCTTCGGCCAACAGTTTTGGGCCACTACGGGGCAAGGTCTTCAGTTGCTTGATGGAGTTCTTGTACGAGCAATGCTCGCTCCACATGGCACTATAGATACTGAGCTCGGTGAAGTTGGGATCGCGACCCAGTACCTTCTTGATGGTGTCGAACTCCTCGGGCAACAGACCCAGTTTCTTGGCGGTCTCCACACCTGCGGGTGCGGTATCCGGATTGGTCGTGATGGTGCTCATTACAGGGGGCAAAGGTAGCCGCCCTATCCGGCACTGACCATCCCATCCGGTCCAACGGCCCGGTCCCTGCTTCTACCTTGCACCTCGATGACCGGCGCACTTCTGGCCTTGGGCTACACCGCTCTTCTGCTTCTGCTCATGCAGCGGTCGCGCTTCTTCACGGAGGTGCCCGGGTTGCCGATGCGCTGGGTCGCTGGCGTTTTCCTGTTGAAGATCCTGGCCGGCACCGCGCTATGGGCGATCTACACCTACCTGTACACCGATCGCGCCACGGCCGATGTGTTCAAATATTTCGACGACAGTGCGCACATGTTCAAGGCCTTGCATGAACGACCTGTGGACTATCTGAGGATGCTGTTCGGGATCGGGAATGATACGCCCGAATTCCTAGCGCGGTATTACGCCGAAATGAACAATTGGGAGCGCCACTTCGAGAGCAACCTGTACAACGATGCCCATACCATCATCCGGTACAACGCGGTGGTGCGGCTGATCAGCTTCGGGGAGTTCCATGTGCACACGGTGGTCAGTGCTTTTCTGTCGCTGACGGGCATGGTCGGGATCCACCGCGCCTTCGTAAGGTCCTTACCGGGTTTGGAGCGGATCCTGGCTGCTGTGGTCTTCCTTCTCCCTTCGGTGCTGTTCTGGGCGAGCGGGGTCATCAAGGAATGCCTCTTGTTCTTCGGATTGGGACTGCTGATCTATCTATTGGACAGGCTTTTCCGCGAACGTATCCTTTGGTACGATGCACCGCTCCTGGCATTCATCCTCGTGCTGCTCTTCTTCTTGAAGTTCTATGTGCTCATGAGCATGATCCCGGCCTTGGTGTTGTTCGCATGGGCGCGACGTTCGAAGCGTCCTTGGCTGGGCGTGAAAGCCTTGTTCGTGTATTCGGCCTTCATCCTCCTGGGCCTGAACCTGCACCATTTGATCCCCGGCCTGGACGTACTCGGGATCCTGACAATGAAGCAACGGGATTTCATCGGACTCGCACTGAAGATGAATTCCGGGAGTTTCGTGATGCCCGAGCTGTTGCTGCCGGATCCACTGCTCTTCATTCGTCAAGCACCATATGCGCTGTACATCACCTTGCTCGGCCCATTGGTGCATGCTGGACCCGGCGCCTTGGGCCTGATCTCCGCTGGCGAGAATCTGGCCTTCGTATTGTTCCTCGTCAGTTGCATCATATACCGCCGCCCCTGGACGAATGTGGACCGAACGTTGGTGATCAGCTTGTGCTGCTACGTGGTGATGCTGGCCCTTGTGATCGGTTGGACGACGCCCGTGATGGGTGCCATCGTCCGATATCGCACGCCATTACTGCCTTTCTTGTTGATCATCGGCCTGTTGCTCGTGGACCGTGAACGCGTCCTTCGTCGATGGCCTTCGCTCAAACCATTCATTTCCGCATGAGGTTCGTTACCTGCACCCTGCTCCTATCCGTTCTGTTCTCGGGTTGCTATCATTCCCAAGAAGCGGACCTGGTCGTTCACAATGCGATCATCCACAGCATGGATGAGAACAACACGACCTACCAGGCCATGGCCATTCGGGACGGCCGGATCGTTGAATTGGGCCCGGAACGGCAGATCCTGAACCGCTACGCGAGCACCAGGCATTTTGACGCCGGTGGACAGGTGGTGTTCCCCGGGTTCATCGATGGACATTGCCATTTCTTCGGGTATGGCCTGAACAAGCAGAAACTGGACCTGAGCGGTGTAAGAGGGGTGGACGAATTGATCGAGCGGGTCGCCGCCTATGCCGCCGCCCATCCGGAAAAGAAATGGATCATCGGCCGTGGGTGGGACCAGAACCTTTGGCCGACCAAGGCTTACCCGGACAACCAACGATTGAACGAACTCTTTCCTGATCGCCCCGTGCTCTTGCAACGCGTCGACGGGCACGCAGCGCTCGTGAACGATGCAGCCGTGCGCGAAGCCAAGCTTGATGTTAGCCAACAGGTCGCAGGTGGACAGATGCTCATGGCCGACGGGAAGTTCACAGGGATCCTGTTGGACAATGCAGTGGCCGTGTTCCAAACGGTGTTCGACCAAGCGGACGAGGCCACGAAGCGTCAGGCTCTATTGGAAGCACAGTCCGATTGTTTCCGTGTCGGCCTGACCATGGTGTGTGACGCCGGCCTGGATGTGGGAACGATCGAGTTGATCCGGACCATGCAACAGGAAGGTGTGTTGAAGATGCGGATGTACGCCATGGTGGCCGATTCCCCGGAGAACCTTGAGCACTTCGCCAAGCGCGGCCCCATCGATGATGACCTCCTGAAGGTGCGCAGCGTCAAAGTGTACGCGGACGGGGCACTCGGTTCGCGGGGCGCGTTGCTCAAAGCACCATACAGCGACCTGCATGACCATCACGGCCTGCAACTTGCGAGCCGGGAACACTTTCTGGAGGTGGCGAATTGGTGCAAGAAACATGGCTTCCAAATGAATACGCATTGCATCGGGGATTCGGCGAACGCCCTGCTACTCGGTGTTTATGGCCAGGTGCTTGGCGGTCAGAACGATCTACGATGGCGCATCGAACATGCACAGGTCCTTTCGCCAGCGGATAGGCCTTTGTTCGCCACCTACAGTGTGATCCCAAGTGTGCAACCCACGCACGCAACAAGTGATGGACCATGGGCTGTGGATCGCCTTGGCGCCGATCGTGTCCGTTCGGCTTATGCGAACGAAGAACTGCGAGAGACGATGGGCATGGTAGCCTTGGGAACCGATTTCCCGGTGGAAGGGATCGATCCGTTGCAAACGTTCCGCTCCGCTGTTTTCCGCGTTGACAAGAACGGCGAACCGGGTGGAGGCTACCAGGTGGAGAACGCGTTGAGCGCTATGGACGCCCTGCGCGGTATGACCATTTGGAATGCCATCGCCTCCTTCACGGAACAGGAGGTCGGGACATTGGAAGTGGGCAAGCGTGCCGACCTCGTGGTGGTGGACCGGGACCTGTTGAAGGTCGTGCAACAAACGGCCCAAGGAGCGAAGGTGAAAGCCACGTTCGTGAACGGCGAGCAAGTGTACTAAGTACGGGTCGATATTCCGGCTCTTGCCCCGCCGAAACGCCCTGTGGGCAACCTTGTCCGGTCCGACCGTCATATCAACGGACACGAACAAAGAAGCATGAAGGCCGATTGGACACCCCGCCTGAAGCACCCATGTTCCCAACCTTGGGAGAACATGCTCCCTCTAGGTCAGGACCGATTCTGCATGAGTTGCCGAAAACCCGTCATCGACTTCACCACATGGGAACGGGAAGCTGTGATCGCCTACTTCAGAACCGCGCCGCAGACCTGTGGACAGTTCACTGTTGAGCAGTTGGAGCCCGGGTTGCTCCGATTCGCAGAGCGCACCGCACCCTTGCGCAAGGGATTCCTTGCTGCCGTCACGGCTTTGGCGATCCAGTCCTCCTCCGCGCAGGAACCGATCCCGGCGGCCGCTCCCATGGAGCAAGTAGCCGGAAGCAAGCCTGATCCCAGCAGGACCAAGGGCTCCATTGATGGCGTTGTTATCGCCAATAAGGCGGATGGACCTTATTGCGTGAAACCAGCAAGCAAACCGGCATCCACGGACCGATACAGGCTTTATGTTTCCGGACGCTTCCCCTTTTTGCATGTTCGCCGGCGCACATTGCGGGGGCGGGTCATTGGCTGTCCCTCGTTCTAGTTGAGGTCAGACCCTACTTCGGCGGATACCGCCGCAAGCGTGCGTTCGATCTGGAGCATATGTCGCTCTTGATGTGCAAGAGGAAAGCGGAACGCATCACCCACTTTGAAGCGTAGGATAGGGCCCAGTGTGCTGGTCACCTTAGCGCCGTCCAACCCGCGTGATCGGGCTTGATCAAGGAGTTCCATGGAACCGCGCAGCATGGTCTCGAACTCGTCCAAAGAGGCCAAGCCTTTGGTATGCGCTGTGCGCGGTTCGAACATGCCCATGGTGCGCATCTTCCAGGAGATCTTGCCATTCGATCCAGGCTGTAGACCTTTGGTGAACAGGTCGCCCCACCTCCCGGGCTGGAACTCTGCCGCATACCGCAGGCCGCTCCGCTGGTCAGCAAAGACCTTCTGGAGTCCTCGGAAATACACCCGTCCGCTCAGGTTCATGTGCTCGATCACCTCCAGCACGCTCCATCGCTTCGGATCGGGACGCTGGCGCAATAGAGCGATCGGCACGTGCCTAAGTTCTTCGCAACGTGCCAACTGGCGCTGAATGGTGGCTTGCAGCTCATCGATCAAGGCTTGTGTTCCCATAACGGGAGCAAAACTACCCGGTGCAATTCCGGAAGCACTTGATCCAGATCAAGAACAGCGCACCTTCAGAGGACCCTGGCCCGCAAGCGGCTGAACGTTTCGGGCGTCATGCGCAGGTAGGACGCAATGTCCTTCTGGGGGACCAACTGGAGCAACTGCGGACTGCGATCCACCAGGCGCCGATAGCGCTCCTCGGCACTCATGGCGATCTGCTCGATCTCCCGTGTTGCGCGCCCGACCAGCAATTCCTCCAGGATCAAACGACCGAAGCGCTCCATGGCCGGGACCTGCTCGTAGAGCCGGGTCAGGTCATCATGATCGATGCCGATCAGCACACTATCCGTGACGGCTTGAACATTGAATCGGCCGGGCGCTTGGCGCACGAATGAGTCATAATCCCCTGACCAGCTGTGATCATAGGAGAATCCCAGACAGATCTCGTTCCCATCGTGCTCCACGAACAAGCGTTGCACGCCTTTTTCCACGATGTAGAAGCGCTTTTCCACCGCCCCTGACCGGGACACATGGGACCCTCTAGGGAACTCGGTGGGCGACCAGCACGGTAGTACGAACGACCATTCCTCCTTCGTCAGTTGAACATACCGCTCGATCGTCCGGCGTACCAGGTCCATTCACCACGAATGCTCAAGGCAGCTTCACGAAGCGGCGCGACCAACGCTCTTGGCCGACCTGAACTTGCAAGTTGTAGGGACCAGCAGCAAGACCATTCAGCGGGATCGTGAAGTTGGCTCCGGATGCATGGCGCTCTTGTACCACCGTCTTTCCGTCGCTGCTGAAGATGGTCACGATCGCAGCACCTGCGACCTCTTCAGGAATACGCACCCGGAGCTGGTCCTGTGCAGGGATCGGCCAAACGGCGATCGAACCCGCGGAGTTTTCGTTCAACCCCAGAATGATCACGTCCACCCCTTCGCTGCTGGTCGCACAACCATTGAGGCCGATGAACTCAACGGTGTAGGTCCCCGACATGGTGGCCTCCAGGACCTGGCCCACTTCACCTTCCAATGGATCACCATCCAAGTACCACTGATAAGCCGGGCCAACACTACTGGTCAGGGTATTCCCTTGTACCGTTATGACAGGGACCGGTGGCGATGGGATCACCTGAAAAGCGAGCGTATCGCTGTATGCAACACAACCGGCATCCGAGGTCAACAATGCGCTGACCTCACCCGGGGCCGAGACTTCGAGCGGCTCAGCCACCGAGCCGTCGTTCCATTCGAGCACGGAGAAACCTTCAGGGGCGCTGACCTCTGCGAACTGACCCTCACAGATCTCCGTGGTGGTCGCATCCAAGCCAGCGTTGTTCAACAGCGTGTTGTAAGAATCCAACTTGCCCATTCCCCAGTAATTGTTCGGAACGGTCCCTGTGAATTGATCCGTACGCGCATTCCGTTGCATCGCAGCCATGATCTCCTGTGCTGTGGCCGTGGGGCAACGCTGCAAGTACAAAGCTGCCGTCCCGGCCACGACGGGCGAAGCAATGGAGGTGCCCCCATTGCGCACGTGCATGCCACCAGGGTCCACCTTGTACCCGTTCCAGAAATTGATCAGGTTCTGTATATCGATCAAGGGTGCAGCCGTGAACGTGATGTCACCGGTGGAGGCGATGTTCGGTTTCATCCGCTCATCCCGCGTGGGTCCGGCACTGCTGTTCGGCGAAATATCCCCCTCCGTACTGTTGTCGATCATGGCCGGATCACCGTTGTAATCGATATAGCTGACCTCATTGCAGTAATTGGCCACTGTGATGACGTTGGGGAGACAGGCCCACGAATCGACCATGTGCTTGTTCCGATCGGGCAACACATAGTTCGCCAATGCAGGAAGTTCTGAGATCGGTGGCAGATTCGTGATCATTCGCGACGTTCCGAAGATGGGATGGCTCCAGACATCGAACTTGCCGGAACCAGTGGTCATGAAACGATAGTAGAGTTGCGCGGAATCCGGTTCCTCCAGGACCACCTGCATCTGGATCTGCTCTCCACGCTCCACCGCGTAGTATTGCACCACGGCCATGTTGTTCCCTGCAGGGCTCCACAAGGTATCCACCACCACTTGACCGATCACTTGGTCAACGGTCCGGAACGGTGTGTGACCACGTAATTCCCATCGCGGGATACTTTGATCACAGCCGACCGCGAAGCGCACCTCGTCGAAGTCCACTGCATCGGCCCACAATTCGAACAGAACGGCACCGTATCCCAGCGCACTTGGCGTGATGTAGTTGAACCAGGAGAACGTGGTGTCCGCGCCCACCTGGGTCTGCATGTGATAGGGGTCCTGGTAATTGTAGTTCCCAGCGGCACTGACCATGACTCGACCACCTTGTGCATTGATCAACTGTTCGATGAACAAGGCCGCGGCATCCTTGCCATCGTGCGAACCGAGGTAACTGCCAAGACTTGCGTTGATCACGGCCGGCTTTCCAGCAGCCTCCGCTTCGCGAATGATGTAATCCACGGCGTCGGCCACGGAAGCGCGCCAGTTGGGCAGGCCGAAGTTGGTCGCCACAAGGATGATATCAGCCTCCGGAGCTACTCCCTTGTGCCTTCCGTTCGCCAATCCATTGCCCGCACCGGTGCCTACCACGGTGGTCCCATGGCCGTAAAGATTCGCGGGTTCCACCGGGATCGGACCACCGGAATTCAGCTGCTCTTGTGTCCACTCCCTACCATATCCATATGGTGCCGGGGAGGATGCGTTCGGGCCGGGCACCTGATCCCAATAACGATACACGCGACTTTGATCATCCGCCGTGCGGAGATCCGGGTGCATGATGTCGAGGCCGGAATCGATGAAACCCATCACTACACCGCTACCGTCATATCCTTGGCCCAAGGGGGCACGACCTTGGTGCACCCAATCCACCCGGTTCTTCACGCGCATGGAATCGTTCATCAACTCGCCCCGATCCATGCTGAACTCGAAGTGATGGATGGCAGTGGACCTTGCCAACTGCTCGATCCGACCGACCGGAACCCTTGCATTCACCAGGAACGGCAAGCTGTTCTTCACCCAGCCGCCCTGTTCCAGGACCGCGGCGCCCACCGCATCTTTTTCGCCATGGATGAACAGATCGACCGTCAACGAAGGGTCCTCGGCCTTCGCAATGAACGACCGCAGGTGGAAATCCATTTTCTCCTTGTACTGAGCATCGGCCCATTGCGTCAGGCACAGGCATGAAAGAACGATCAGGGGAAAGCGTTTCAACATGGTATCAAAGATAGCTCGGTGTGGGATCCTTCATCTCTTGGTAGTCCGGCAATCGCGGCAAGAAATCAACGCAGTTCCGTTCATGGTCAACACGGCAGCAATAGTGCTTCATGCCATTGGTGACCATGAGATAGCGCACACGGAACACGGTATTGTAGCGCGCGGCCTGTTCAAAGGTCCGCTGCCCAACACGCACGTTCGGCGCTTTGCATTCAACCAGTGCCACGGGCAGCCCGCCGGTACCGAAAACCACGATATCGGCCCTCTTCGACATGCCCTTCAGCGTAAGGGGCGTTTCAACGCCGACCATGCCCACAGGGCAGTTCAGGTCGTACACCAAGTAGTTCAGGACATGCTGCCGGACCCATTCCTCGGGTGTAAGCGCCACCCACTGGACACGAATGGGGTCGAACACCTGCGGTCCATGGTCGCCGTGCTTAGTTTTGACACCATGGTCCGGTAGGTCGAGCGAATTCGATCCGGGCGTAATCACCACACAAAAGTGCGAACCAAAGAAGAGATCGTCAGCAACTGGCTGCCACGCTACACAGGACTACCCTTGGAGGCCTTCAAGCCTTATGTCCTATTGACCAACTTCGATAATTACCTGGACATCTTCTGTGAACAGACCGGCGCAAGCGTACCGGTCACCGATAAGGCCATGCGTGTCGCGGTAGCAGAGGACATGGTCATGATCAACTTCGGCATGGGTAGTGCCAACGCGGCCACCGTCATGGACCTGTTGAGTGCGATCAACCCGAAAGCGGTGTTGTTCCTCGGCAAATGTGGTGGCTTGAAGAAGAAGAACCTCCTTGGCGACCTGGTGCTACCGATCGCCGCCATCCGCGGTGAGGGGACAAGCGACGACTACTTCCCACCTGAAGTACCGGCGCTCCCGAGCTTCATGATCCAACGTGCCGTGAGCGGAGCCGTGCGGGACCGTGACCTGGACTACTGGACCGGAACGGTGTACACCACCAACCGTCGGGTATGGGAACACGATGACGTGTTCAAGGAGCGGTTGCGCGCGATCCGTGCCATGGCCATCGACATGGAGACCGCTACACTCTTCATGACCGGGTTCGCCAACGAGATCCCGGTGGGAGCGCTGCTCTTGGTCAGCGACCAACCCATGGTATCCGAGGGTGTGAAGACCAGTGTCAGTGATGCAAAAGTGACCCAGTCCTTTGTACAGTCGCATGTGCGCTTGGGGATCGATGCCTTACGGGAGATCATCAATGAAGGACGCTCCGTGAAGCACTTGAAGTTCGAATGAGCACTCTGGAGGAGTACAAGAAGATCATGGCCGATCTGCGGAGCGGCAAATTCAAGCCGGTGTACATGTTGCACGGCGAAGAAGGCTTCTTCATCGACCGGATCGCATTGGAGGTGGAACGCACCGCCTTGGAAGAGCACGAACGCGACTTCAACCAGACGATCTTGTACGGGCGCGACGCCGATCCTGACCAAGTGAAGGACACTTGTCTTCGGTTCCCGATGATGGCCGAACGGCAGGTCGTGGTGGTCCGCGAACTACAGAACTGGAGGATCGACGCGCTGGAGAAGCTGGAAGCCTACTTCGCCAAACCCACGCCCACCACGGTACTTGTGTTGTGTTACAAGTACAAAAAGGTCGACGGCCGCAAAGGCATATTGAAGGCCATTACCAAGGGTGGGGGCCAAGTATTCCTGAGCGACAAGGTGCGCGACGATAAATTGCCCGACCTACTGGTGAGCTTCGCCAAAGTGCAGAAGCGCAAGTTGGGTAGCGCAGAAGCGAACCTGCTGGCCACCCACTTGGGCAGCGATCTCGCGAAGGCCATGAAGGAAGTGGAGAAGCTTTGTTTGGTCACGGACGAGGGTGGCGCCATCACCAGCGACATCATTCAGCGATTCGTAGGTATCAGCAAGGACTACAACGTCTTCGAACTGCAGAACGCGATCGGCATGCGCGATGCGGTGAAGGCCTATCGGATCGCGAACCACTTCGCATCAGACCCCAAGGACTACCCGCTGGTGGTCACCCTTGGTTTCCTGAACACCTATTTCGGCAAGCTGGCGATGGTGCATGCAAATGCCGGAAAGAGCCAATCGGAACTGGCCAGTGCACTTCGGGTGAACCCGTACTTCCTGAAGGACTATCTGGCTCATGCACGGAACTATTCCTTGCGCAAGGTCGTCGAGGTCCAAGGCCATCTGCGCCAGACCGACCTGCGTAGCAAGGGACTTGGCGGTGATGGCAATGATCAGGGTGAATTGCTCCGCGAGCTGGTGGCCAAGGTGCTGGCTTGATCGACGCATTATTCCATCTGAATTGTGATCCTGACGAGATCTTGGTCCGGACCGACGGTTCTACGATCCGATCCGACCGTGCCGTTCAGTTACCTTAGCCGCCTTCCTAAGGAAACCCTTCCCTGTACCGTGACCAAGTATCTGCTCCTTCTCATCGCTATTCTGCCATTCGCATCGCTGGCCCAGACCGGGACCGTGCGTGGATTCGTTTACGACAAGGACACCGGAGAACCGATCATTTTCACGAACGTGATCCTGAAAGGAACGACCACCGGTGCGGCTACGGACGTGAACGGTTATTACTCCATCACCAAGGTGGAACCCGGTCGCTACACCTTGGAAGTGACCTATTTGGGCTACGACACCGCCCAGAAGTCGATCACGGTGGAGCGTGACAAGATCATCACGGAAAAGCTCTTCATCGGCAAGAGCGCGATCCAGATCAAGGAATTCGTGGTGAGCGGCGAAAAGCAGGAGGCGCGCACCCAAGTAGGCATGGGTGTAACGAAGCTCACCCCGAAACAGATCGAACGTATCCCATCCATCGGCGGCGAGGCCGATCTTGCCCAGTATCTGCAAGTGGTACCCGGTGTCATCTTCACCGGCGACCAGGGCGGACAGCTGTACATCAGGGGTGGCTCGCCGATCATGAACAAGACCTTGATGGACGGGATGGTGCTGTACAATCCCTTCCACAGCATCGGGCTGTTCAGCGTGTTCGACAACGACATCATCCGGAATGCCGACATCTATACGGCTGGCTTCAATGCAGAGCACGGCGGACGGATCAGCTCGGTCATGGACATCACCACACGGGATGGGAACAACAAGCGATTGAGCGGAAAGGTCGCAGCCAGCACCTTCACAGGTAAGCTCCTGTTGGAAGGCCCCTTGAAGCGGCAGACCGAGCCCGGAGGTGGGTCGACGTCCTTCTTGGTCAACCTGCGTCACAGCTATCTGGAGCGAAGCAGCAAATTGATCTATGAGAACATCCAACCCGGTGGCCTCCCCTTCGAATTCACGGACATCTTCGGCAAGGTCAGTTTCAGCGGCGCCACGGGCAGCAAGTTCAACCTGTTCGGGTTCAACTTCAATGACAAGGTGCGCTATCAGGATGTGAGCGATCTGGGCTGGAACAATTGGGGCGCTGGCACCAACTTCGTTCTGGTCCCTGCAGGATCAGCGGTGTTGATCGACGGTACCTTCTCCATGAGCAACTATCAGATCGAACTGCAAGAAGGTGAGTTGAGACCAAGGACCAGCGAGATCTCCGGATTCAACGGCTCACTGAATTTCAAGGTGTTCAACCGCGAGGATGAGATCCGCTACGGCATCGAGGTGCTCGGCTTCCGAACGAATTTCTCCTACTTCAACAGCTTGGGGCGCGAATACGAGCAGACGCAGAACACCTCGGAGATCGCGGGGTACCTCACCTACAAGAAGGTCGTGAACAAGCTTATCATCGAGCCCGGACTTCGATTGCACTACTACGCTTCGCTGTCCGTGGCAAATGTGGAACCCCGCTTGGGCTTCAAGTGGAACGTGAATGATAACCTTCGGTTCAAGTTGGCAGCCGGGCGTTACAGCCAGAACCTCGTAGCGGCCAACAGTGACCGCGATGTGGTGAACCTCTTCTACGGCTTCCTATCGGCCCCTGACGACCTGCCGAGCACCTTCACGAAAGAGGATGGAACCGTAAAGGACATCAAGGATCCGCTGCAACGGGCCAATCACTACGTGACCGGCGTGGAGTACGACCTGACGAACCAGTTGACAGTGAACTTCGAGGTCTATTTGAAGGATTTCCAACAGGTGACCAACCTGAACCGGAACAAGATCTTCAATGACACGCCAGAGTTCGCCGATCAACCGGACGAATTGAAGAAGGATTATATCATCGAAACGGGAACGGCCTACGGTGCGGACTTCCAATTGAAGTACGAGAAGAACAGGTTCTACCTCTGGGCGGTGTACAGCTACACATACGTGGATCGCTGGGATGGCACGCAGACATACAACCCGGTATGGGACCGGCGGAACAACGTGAACCTGGTGGGCACGTATAACTTCGGGAAGTTCGATTCCTGGAAAGTGAGCGCTCGTTGGAATTTCGGATCCGGCTTCCCGTTCACGCAAACACAGGGCTACTACGGCGAGATCCCCTTCAACGGCAATGTGAACCAGGACTACACCACCAGCAACGCCGATCTCGCCACGCTCTTCGGCCCGCTGAACGACGGTCGCTTGCCCACCTACCACCGCTTGGACCTTGGAGTGGCCAAGACCTGGCGCTTGGACGAGAACCAAGTGATCGAACTGGACTTCAGCTTGACGAACGCCTACGATAGGGAGAACATCTTCTACTTCGATCGCGTACGCTTCGAGCGGGTGGACCAGCTTCCCTTGCTCCCGAGCGTAGGGTTCAGTTACAAGTTCTGACCCGCCTCCGGCGGTGAATGTTCATTGCCCTGCGGACGTGACCGATCGCCGGCGCTTCCGTCCTGAACATTTCAACGATCGGTGAACGAAGCAGGGCAGACAAGGTCCTGCGGCCTATCTTTACACCCCGTGATCACCTATCCCACTCAAGGGAGGATCGCAGCGTGATGACGGGATCCACCAAGTACATTTTCGTTACCGGAGGCGTTACCTCCTCGTTGGGTAAGGGCATCATCAGCGCGAGCCTTGCCAAGCTGTTGCAGGCCCGTGGCTTCACGGTGACCATCCAAAAGCTGGACCCGTACATCAACGTGGACCCCGGTACATTGAACCCGTATGAGCATGGCGAGTGCTTCGTAACGGAGGATGGTGCGGAAACGGACCTTGACCTGGGCCACTACGAGCGTTTCCTGGATGTTCCCACGAGCAAGGCGAACAACGTCACCACTGGGAGGATCTACCAGAACGTGATCAACAAGGAGCGTCGTGGCGAATACCTGGGCAAGACCGTGCAGGTGATCCCACACATCACGGACGAGATCAAGGCCCATATCCAAGCCCTTGGGCGGAAAGGGATCTATGATTTCGTCATCACCGAAGTGGGCGGTACCGTGGGCGACATTGAAAGCCTACCGTACGTGGAGGCGATCCGCCAATTGAAATGGCAAAAGGGCAAGGACTGCCTTACCATCCACCTGACGCTGTTGCCTTTCCTGAGCACCACCGGCGAGTTGAAGACCAAACCCACCCAGCACAGCGTGAAGGAACTGTTGAGCCTTGGGGTCCAACCGGACGTTCTGGTGTGCCGCACGGAACACAGCATGCAGCGCGGCATGAAGGAGAAGATAGCGCTGTTCTGTAACGTCGACGCGCAGGCCGTGATCGAAAGCCGCGATGCGGACACGATCTACGACGTGCCCTTGTTGATGCAGGAGGAAGGGCTGGACGAAGTGGTGCTGCGTAAGCTGGGTGTTTCGAGCTCACCAGAAGCGGACCTGAGCAAGTGGAAGGATTTCTTGCGCCGCTACAAAGAGCCGACCAGTGAGGTGCACATCGGCTTGGTGGGTAAATATGTCGAATTGAAGGATGCTTACAAGAGCATCAAGGAAGCCTTGGACCACGGCGGTGCGGCCAATGAAAGCAAGGTGCATATCAAGTGGGTGCACAGCGAGAAGCTGACCCCGAAGAACGTCGCCAAACACCTTAACGGATTGAGCGGGATCCTCGTTGCTCCGGGCTTCGGGAATCGCGGGATCGAGGGTAAGATCGAAGCCATCAAGTTTGCCCGTGAACAGAAGATCCCTTTCTTCGGCATTTGTTTGGGCATGCAGTGCGCCGTGATCGAATTCGGACGGAACGTACTAGGATACGCCGATGCCAACAGCACTGAAATGGACCCGGAGACCACCCACCCCGTGATCGGGATGATGGAGGACCAGAAGAACATCGAGAACAAGGGTGGCACCATGCGTTTGGGCGCCTATCCCTGTAAGTTGAGCGAAGGAAGCTTGGCCCGGGCAGTTTATGGAAAGAAGGACATAAGCGAGCGCCATCGTCATCGTTTCGAATTCAACAACACGTATCTGGACGCTTATAAAAAGGCCGGCATGGTGCCTTCTGGGATCAATCCACAAGGGAAGCTGGTGGAGATCGTGGAGATCAAGGACCACCCTTGGTTCATCGGGGTCCAGTACCACCCGGAATACCGAAGCACCGTGGCCAAGCCACATCCGCTCTTCGTGCATTTCATCGCCGCGGCCATGAAGGAAGAGGGTCGGCAGAAGGCGGTCCCGACCGGAAAGGATAGGGTGAAGGTCTGATCGGCCTTAGACCTTCCCGCCGTCCGGTTATCTTCGCGCCCTCTTACGCCCGCCATATCGGGCGCGACATTCAAGCATGGATCGCAATTCGATCATCGGTTTCGTACTTATTGCCGCCATTCTCGGGGTGTACACGTGGTATTCCATGCCCACTGCCGAAGAGCAGGAGCGAATGCGCGCTGTGGAGGACAGCTTGGCCTTGGTGCAGATCGAGGAAAAGGCACGCCAAGCGGAACAAGCGTTGAACGCCAAGCCCGCCACGCCAGCTGAGGATGCTCGGGAGATTGCACAGCAATTCGTGATCGTCGACGGGGACACCTTGGATACCGACAGCATCAACAACGCGGCTCTGGCCCAACGCTATGGCATCTTCCAGAGCGCCGCCTCGGGCGAGAACAAGGAGGTGGTGCTTGAGAACGAACGTCTTTGGGTGAGCCTGTCCAGCCATGGGGCCAAGCCCGCGATCATGCGCTTGAAGGGTTACGAGACCTACCAAGGTGCACCCCTTTTGTTGGCCGATCCGGATAGCGGGAACTATGAATTCCGCTTCTTCTTGGGCAATACCGATATCAGCAGCAAGGACCTGTACTTCGTTCCGGAGAAACTCGGCACCGATGGCGTGCGCTTCAAAGCCGCCACTTCCGACCCCACCAAGTACCTGCAGGTCACCTACCGCTTGGATACGGTGAGCTACTTCCTTGATGTGCATTATGAACTCGTTGGGCTGGAGGCCGAGGTGGATGCGCGCAACGTAGTGTTCAACTGGGACCTGGTCGGCCTTTCCAATGAGAAGTATCGCGATGGCGAATTGCAGAAGTCGAGCGTTTATTACAAGTACTTCAGCGACGACCGCCAGTACCTGAGCGAAACCAGCGAGGAGGAGAAGGAACTCGAGGGACGCACGAACTGGGTAGCTTTCAAGCAGGGATTTTTCACGGTGGCGATGGTCAGTGAAGAAGGCTTCGCGGGCAGCGGATCGAAGATCGAGATCCAACCCTTGGTGGACACCACCGTAACGAAGCGGTATTCAGCGAAGCTCTTCTTTGAGAAGGACCGTGGGGCCTCGGTGGATTTCCCGATGCGCCTATATGTTGGTCCGAACCATTACGGCACCTTGCGTCGCACGGAGATCGCCCAATTCGACAAGATCATCGACCTCGGCTGGGATCTTCGGATGGATGAACAAATGGCTGGTGATCCCGATCTTCAACTTCCTGGATGGTTGGGGCTGGAACTATGGGATCATCATTCTGGTTCTCACCTTGGTGATCAAGCTGCTGTTGATGCCGTTGACGTACAAGAACTTCGTTTCCAGCGCCAAGATGCGGGTGATGAAACCGGAGATCGACGCCATCAACGAAAAGCACAAGGACGGCGACGCGTTGAAAAAGCAGCAGGCCACCATGGACCTGTACCGCAAGGCAGGCGTGAACCCGGCCAGCGGCTGCTTGCCGATGCTGGTACAGATGCCCATCCTGTACGCCATGTTCCGCTTCTTCCCGGCCAGCATCGAACTGCGTCAACAAAGCTTCCTATGGGCGGACGACCTGAGCACCTATGATTCCGTTCTTAGCCTACCCTTCACGGTACCCTTGGGTTATGGCAGTCATGTGAGCCTCTTCACCATCCTGATGGCGGCCAGCACCATGATCTACACCGCCATCAACAGCAAGCAGATGCCCACCCAACAGGGCATGCCGAACATGAAGCTGATGATGTACCTCTTTCCGGTGATGATGCTGTTCTTCATGAACAGCCTCCCGGCCGGCCTGAGCTACTACTACCTCTTGGCCAACGTGATCAGTATCCTGCAAATGACCCTGTTCAAGCGGGTGTTCGTGGACGAGGACAAGATCCGCGCGTCCTTGCTCTCGAACATGAGCAAACCCAAGAAGAAGAGCCGTTGGCAGCAGCGCTTGGAGGATATGCAGAAGCAGCAGCAGGCGTCGCGACGCCGTTGATAGCACCCGTACTTCCGTCACGGTCCGGCTTGCATAGCTTTGGCATGGTTTCCGCAACCGGGAGCCCATGCGAACCACCTACATGACATTCACCTCCCTCCTTCCCGCCCTGTTGATCAGCGGATTGCTCTTGGCCTGCGCAGATAAGAAGCCGACCGTGAACGGTTCAGATGGGTCCACGAAGGATGGTGAAGTACTGTTCGGCGGCCCGGAAAAGGCGGACTCCTTGTTCTTCTGGCTGGAGCGCACCCCTTGTTTCGGGCAGTGCAAAGCCTTCCGCATCAAGGTGTACCGCAGCGGATATGCCACCTTCGAAGGCCGGGCCAACGTTGAGAAAGAAGGCATGCACAATGGCCGTGTTGGTCTTGACACCTTGGAAATGCTCCTGTCGGAAGCTGAGCGGATCGGGTTCTTCGACTTGAACGACCGATATGATAGTGAGGTCACCGACCTACCCAGTGCCATTCTCCGGGTCGTGGGCAACGGAAAGGACAAACGCGTGGTGGGGCGCGTTGGCACACCAGCGGCCTTCACCCGATTCTTCGAGAAGGCCGAGACCCTGCTCTACCCGATGCCTTGGAAGCCGACACCGGCCCAAGAATAAACCCAACCGCTGGTCCCTGATGCGACGGCCGGCCCCCTGCATTCCAGCGCATTCCACGTTCCGGTTACCTTTGCGACCCGAAAAATCCCCTCGTACCCCATGAAGCGTTCCCTCCTACTGCTCCTGACCGCCGTAATGGCCGTGTTCCTGCATGCCAATGAAGGCATGTGGCTGCTCAACAAACTGAAGCAGGTGAACGAGGCCGAAATGCAAAAGCTTGGATTCAAGCTGACGGCCGAAGACATCTACGCCATCAACAAAGCGGCCATGAAGGACGGAATCGTGCGCTTGGGCGGTGGCTTCTGCAGCGGCGAAATGGTGAGCGCAGAGGGCTTGTTCCTGACCAACCACCACTGCGGGTACGATGCCGTGCAAAGCCTCAGCAGCGTGGAGCACGATTACCTGACCGATGGCTTCTGGGCCATGGACCGGAAGCAGGAGTTGGCCGCTGGGTTCAGCGTGAGCTTCCTCCAACGCATCGAGGATATCAGCGACCGCATCAACAGCGAACTGAACGATGCCATGAGCGAGGATGACCGTAACGCGAAGATCCAGGAACTCGCCGCCGCGATCATCAAGGAGGTGAGCACCGAGAATGGGGCCAGCGTGGATTTCAAAGCCATGTTCGAAGGCAACGAATTCTACCTCTTCCATTACAAGACATACCGCGATGTACGCTTGGTAGGAACCCCGCCCAGCGCCATTGGCAAGTTCGGCGGCGATACCGACAACTGGATGTGGCCCCGCCACACAGGGGACTTCAGCATGTTCCGTGTGTACACGGGCCCGGATGGCGAACCGGCCGACCCCAGCGAAGCGAACATCCCCTTCAAGCCCAAGTGGCACTTCCCTGTGAGTTTGCAAGGCGTGGAGGAAGGTGATTTCGCCATGATCATGGGCTACCCCGGGAGCACAGATCGTTTCTTGAGCAGCCAAGGCGTGAAACTCGCTTTGGACATCGAGCAGCCGAGCCGTGTGAAAGTGCGCCGTGCCAAATTGGACGTGTACGACGAATTCATGGATGCCGACAACAAGGTGCGGATCCAGTACGCGAGCAAGTACGCTCAAGTGAGCAACTACTGGAAGTACTTCATCGGACAGCAGCGCGGCTTGAAGCGCTTGAAGGTGTACGATAAGAAGAAAGCACAAGAGGATGAACTGATGGCATGGGTGAACGCCGATGCCGGACGAAAAGCCAAGTACGGCGATATCATCAGCGCTCTGGATCGCGGGTACACCGAGCGGGCGAAATTCGAAAAGGCCAACGTGTACATGCAGGAGGCCGCGTTCGGAAGTGAAATGATCGTGATGGGCTTCCGGATGTACGGCCTGCGCATGCAATTGGCGAACGACCCGAAGGACGCTGCCAAAGTGAGCGCGGCCGTTGCCCGGGTGCAGGCTGCTGCGGATGACCTCTGGAAGGACTACGATCCCGCGACCGACCAGAAAGTGACAGCGACCATGTTCCGCATGCTGCATGAGGACGTGGCGCGCGACCTGCAGCCTACGATGATGAGCACCGTCGAGAAGAAGTTCAAAGGTGATTTTGATGCATGGGCCAAGGCGGTGTTCGCCAGCAGCATGCTCACCGATCGCAAAAAACTCGACGCATTCCTTGCCAAGCCGAGCGCGAAGGCCATGGACAAGGACCTCGGATTCCAGGCTTCGGAAAGTTGCTTGAACCACTACCGCAATGTGATCGGTCCTGCCGTCGATGCTGGCCAAGCCGACCTCGATCGTGGCTATCGCCTGATGGTGGCCGCCATGCGCGAGAAGGACCCGACCAAGAGCTGGTACCCGAACGCCAACAGCACGATGCGCCTTACATACGGAACGGTAGGTAGCTACGTTCCTGCCGATGCGGTCTTCTACAAGCACGTGACCACCGCTAACGGTATCCTCGAAAAGGAGGACAACACCAACGACGAATTCGTCGTGCCTGCTCGCCAGCACGAATTGTTGAAGGCGCGCAATTACGGCCGTTATGCGGACGAGAACGGCGAGTTGATCGTCGGCTTCATCAGCAACAACGACATCACCGGCGGCAACAGTGGTAGCGGCGTTTTCAATGGCAACGGCGAACTCATCGGTATCGCCTTCGATGGCAACTGGGAGGCCATGAGCGGCGACATCGCATTCGAGCCTGAACTACAGCGCACGATCAGCGTTGACATCCGTTACGTGCTGTGGACCATCGACACCTTTGCGGGTGCCGGACACCTCGTGGAAGAAATGACCGTAGTGGAGCGCACACCGAAAGCGGCGGACAAGTCGAAGATCGCACCGGTACCCATGGAAGTTGCGCCGGCAAAAGGCAACATGGTGCCAAAGAATTGATCGATCGGATCTTGATCCAGAAGGGGAGCCCTGTTCGGCTCCCCTTTTTCGTTGCCCCTCAAGTCATAGGGAATCTCCAAGACCCGCTGTCAACGGCCGCGGTATGCCTGCCCGGTCGAGGTTCTCGATGAACACGTCAGTCCAATGGCCGAAGCCGCAGATCCAGTTCACGCGCGCTTTCTCCCCGGCGAAGGTCCTTGACGGTCGTGCGGAATGGCCGATACCCGTTCTCCTCCACGCGCAGGTCCAAGCTTCCCGTTGTACGAACGAACATCGCGTAGCGCCCATCGGTGTTGGAGATCGATACGGCCTGCTGCCGGCCGTTCTCATCGAACCACTCCACCATCACCTCGGCAAGTGGGGCAAGTGAAATGGAATCGAGGACCGTACCGTGGATCTGGACGCGCAAGGTATCCTGCGCGACGCCCAAATGACCAAGCAGCAGCACAGATCCGAACATCCAATTCCTTGGTATCATTCCGCTTCTGATCTTCTATTCCTCACTGCAAGTTGCTCATTTTCCTTCACCAGAACCGCCAGCGCGGCCCCGACGGAAGCCAGGACCGGTGCGAACATCACGCCGAGCAGGGGCACTTTCATCAACACGTTGAACAAGGAACCGTTCGCCACTACGGCGCCGATCCGCTCATTCACGGCCCGCACGCTTTCGCCGATGCGCATCCGACGTCGTTCAAAGACATAATCGAACGTACTGAAGCCATAGAAGTAGGCTGAGACGAAGAAAAGCAGGACCACCGAGATCGGGGTGATGATCGGTATCAACAGCGTGAGCGCCCAGATCACGACCGTGAAGGTGATCTCCAATAATGCGTTCCTGAGGGCGATACCCGCTCCTCGCAACGCATCACGGATGAGCCGACCCCAATTGAACGGGAATCTTTTCCCTATCAGGATCTCTTCGGTCCGCTCGCTGGCATAGGCCAACAGCGGGGAAAGCAACACCAGCACGATGTACTTGTTAGCGATGAACAACAAGTATCCGACCGCCAGTTTGAGCACGAATGCCATGATCACCTCCCGGGCATCATTGAAGAAGGCCTTGATCGCGGACCACGGGTCCGTCGAGCCCTCCTCAACGGGTATGTCCAAGTACGCCGCGACCCGGTCGTTGAACGCCTCCACCGGACCTTCCAGCAAGGAATAGCCCAAATAGGCCAGTAGGACCCAGAGCAGGACCGGAACGAGGAACATCCACGCCATGCCATTCCGGCGAACGAAACCGAAGGCCTTCAGAAAGCCATCCGCACCGGACCATGCGTCACGAACGAATCCCATGTATCGTTGTGGATCACGTGTTTGAACATGCAAATATGGGCAGGACCGTGAGGTAGGTCGCTACCTTTACGCCCCCATGGAACTTGACGTTCTCACCGCCATCTCCCCCATCGACGGTCGCTATCGGGACCGCACGCGCTCCTTGGCGCGCTGGTTCAGCGAACAGGCCTTGATGCGTTACCGCTTGCAAGTGGAGTTGGCCTACTTCCGCTTTCTCTGTCAGGTCCCGCTGCCTGAACTGGAGGGAACGCCTTTGGAAAAATTGCCCGCCGTCCAACAGCGGATCGATCAACTAAGCACCAGCGACGCCCAGCGGATCAAGGGGATCGAGAAGGTCACGAACCACGATGTGAAGGCGATCGAATATTTCCTGAAGGAACGCTTGGAGGAAGCCGGACTGGCGAAGCAAAAGGAGTTCGTGCATTTCGCATTGACCAGTCAGGACATCAACAACACGGCACTTCCACTGTTGATCAAGGACTTCCTGTACGAAGGATATCTCCCGGCCGTGATCGCATTGCGCGACCAACTGCATGGACTCGCCTTGGATTGGGCTCGCATCCCGATGCTGGCACGCACACATGGACAACCGGCCTCACCTACCCGGATGGGTAAGGAGGTGCAGGTATTCGTGGAGCGATTGGACCATCAGTTGAAACTGCTTCGACAGGTGCCGTTCACCGGCAAATTCGGTGGAGCCACGGGCAATTTCAACGCACACCATGCCGCATACCCGGAACTGGACTGGGTGGAACTGGCGGACACCTTCCTTGAGAAGGAACTGGGATTGACACGCCTGCAATTCACCACGCAGATCGATCACTACGACAACCTGGCCGCCCTGTTCGATGGAATGCGTCGGGTGAACACGATCCTTGTGGACATGTGCCGGGACCTCTGGCAGTATATCAGCATGGACTATTTCCGCCAACGCATCAAGGCCGGCGAGATCGGGAGCAGTGCCATGCCGCACAAGGTGAACCCGATCGACTTTGAGAACGCCGAAGGGAACCTAGGGTTGGCGAACGCCTTGTTCGGCTACTTGAGTGAAAAGTTACCCATCAGTCGATTGCAACGCGACCTCACCGATAGTACGGTAACGCGCAACATCGGAGTGCCCATGGCGCATACCATGGTGGCCATCGATGCGATCCGAAAGGGGCTCGGGAAACTGTTGATCAACGAGGCTGCGATGGAGCGGGACCTTGACGCCCAATGGCCCGTGGTGGCCGAGGGGATCCAAACGATCCTTCGCCGCGCCGGACATCCGCAGCCATATGAGAGCTTGAAGGAGCTTACCCGTGGCAAGGACAAGGTGACCCAGGCCGACATCATCGCGTTCATCGATGGGTTGGATGTCGCCAGTGATGTGAAGGAGCGCTTGCATGCGCTGACACCTCGGAACTATACGGGGATCGACCTGTTGGGTAGGGTCACCTCCTGAGCGGATCTTTGCTTTCGCAGTGGCTGCTCTTCAGGTCAGCGAGCGCTGGTGCACGACCAGGTCATTCGCAGGAATGTCACCAAGCTCCAACGTTCGCATCATCGTGATGAGTTGACCACGGTGCTGTGTCCCGTGATTGAAACAGTGCAGCAGCATTTGCCACGCTGCTTGTCGATGCTGGTTCCCTTTGAGGTCGGAATAAACGCGTTCCTCGGTCAACGAGCGGGCCGACATTCCATCCACCAGATCGCGAAGGCGCGCGCTATATGGCAGCAGTGTTCCGATCTCCTTCGACCCTTCCGCAGGCCAACTGGGTCGTGCTTCTGTCAGCCGGCACCACCACACATGTTCGGCATCACGGATATGCAGCACAGTGCTACGCAGCGAGGGAAAACTACTGGGGACCGCTCGATCAAGAAGACCATCTGAAAGGCCCCCAAGTCGGTCGATGAAACGCGTGTTCGCCCAAAGGTTGTAGGCAGCGAATTGTTGAAGCAACTTGTGATGGTCCATGGGATAGGTGGATAACCTTGTTAAAAATAGGTCCGATCGTCCGTCGATCCTCCCAACGGTTCCGTCGAACTTCGCATGAACGACGACACCATGATAGCGACACTATTCGGAAAGAAGAAGATCTCTGAAGCGAAGCTGGCCAATGTCTTCGTGAACGCGGTATTCGAGCTTTCGGAGCAGGGGTTTCCCGCTGTGGCCGCAGAGATCAACGAATCACCGGAATTCCTGGTCTGCCCGAATCTGGCCGATGATGAGGACGACGCGTTCGCGCTGATCGTGCTTGCGGCCAACTTGATGGAGGCACAGCGGATCCTTGGTCCTGGACCTGACAAGCGCATCTCGGCACTGGCGATCTCCAAGTTCGCCCAAGCGGCCGGCTTATCCAACACGGAGCTTGAGAAGGAGGTCCGCGGGCTGCAGAGCCAGATGGAGCGGTTGAATTTCCCGAGCAAGAACACCGTGTATGCCATGGGCAAGGTGTTCTTCCATAGCTACGACCTGTTCTGTTTCCAGGATGCCTACTTCCGGGAAATGAAGGCCCCGAACCCTATCATCCTGAAACGGCTGAACGGGTTGATGAGCTACTTCATTTGGGATTGGAACGAGGTGAACGAGCAGTACCGCATCGTTTAGGTTCTCGACACCCAAGGCGACCGCAACCGAACCATTCAGTCAACGGTCTTCATGTGCAGTTGCTGCACGGCCATGTCCACGATCTGTTCGCCGATCGCCAGGGCAGCGGTGGCCGCTGGTGAAGGGGCATTGAGCACGTGTATGTGATTGCCACGCCGTTCGATCCGGAAATCATCGACCATGGTGCCATCGCGCCCGAGCAACATGGCACGCACCCCGGCCCTGCCCGGCTCGATGTCCTCCATGGTCAGTGTCGGGATCAAACGCTGAAGGGTACGAAGGAAGAGCTTCTTACTGAACGCTCTGCGGTACTCGTTGATCCCGTAGCTCATGTTGTTCAGGAACAGCTTCCACGTCCCGCCGTAGGAGAGCGCGTTCATCGTGTCCTTCAGATCGAAATCCGTCTTGCCGTATCCTTCGCGCTTGAATGTGAACACCGCATTCGGACCGCACTCGATGCTCCCGTCCGTCATGCGTGTGAAGTGCACACCCAAGAACGGGAAGCGGGGGTCGGGCACGGGGTAGATCAGGTGCTTCACCTTGTGTTTTCCGGCAGGGGTCAGGTCATAGTAGTCACCGCGGAAGCCAACGATCCGTTCCTTCACCTCGGCACCATCTGCACGCGCGAGGCGATCGCTCTGCAGACCTCCGCAGAAGATGGTGTAGCGCGTGGTATAGCTGCCTTTGGTGGTACGTACCGTTGTTCGCTCGTTCAACTGTTCAGCGCCCAGGAATTCCTCACCGAGGCTTACGCGGCTTTCCGGGTTCAACTGGAGCGCGATCTCGGCCATCTTGGCTGTTGCACCCCGGAAATCGATGATCCCCGTGCAGCCCACGCGAACACCAGCGACCCCGACGCAATGTGGTTCGATCTCGGTGACCTGCTCGGCCGTGATCCGTTCCATGCCCTCGATGCCGTTGGCAATGCCCGTCTGATAGATCTTTTCCAGTCGCGGTAATTCCTCAGCGTCGGTGGCCACGATCAATTTACCGCAGATGTCATGCCTGATGCCATGGTCCTTCGCGAAGGCCACGAGTTCCCTTCGTCCCTGAACACAGTTACGCGCTTTGGAACTGCCGGGCTTGTAATAGATACCGCTGTGGATCACGCCGCTGTTATGTCCGGTCTGGTGATCGGCCAGGGCCTTTTCCTTCTCCACCAGCAACACCCGCATCCCCGGGAAGCGGGACTGAAGCTTGTACAGGGTGGCGGCACCCACGATGCCTCCTCCCACGATCACGACATCCCATTGTGCAGTAGCGCTCATCGTTCAGGAACTGATGCCCGCGAAGGTACTTGAGCGACCACCTATTCAACGGACACTGTGGCGGGTACCTCTTCGCGCGGCACCATCGACAAGAGCACCAGACCGAGCACGAAGAAGCTACCGATGATGACGACCGTGTTGCGCAGATCTCCCGTCAGTTGGTAGACCATGCCGTAGGCGAAGGTCCCCAGGACGGTGCTGAGGTAGAAGCTGACATCGTAGAACGAGAAGTAGGAGGCGTGATCGATGGTCTCCGGAAGGAATTTCGAATAGGTACTGCGCGACAAGGCCTGACTACCGCCCATCACGAGCCCCACACCACTTGCCAGCACGTAGAATTCACTGGCCCAATGGATGCGGTATGCAGCCACACACAGCAGGATCCAGATGGTGCAACCGATCATCAAGGCACGCACGTTCCCGAATCGCTTGCTCAGCTTTACGAACAAGAAAGCGCCGACCGCAGCAACGAGTTGGATCAAGAGGATACTGATGATCAAGCTGTCATCACCGATCGGCACCGGGACGCCGTCCGGCCCCATCTGCTTCACTTCGGCCTGGGCGTAGGTCACAGCGAGGTACATGACGGTCTGGATACCCATGTTGAGCACGAAGAAGGCCAACAAGAACTTCTTCAAGCGTTCGGTGCTCCGCAACTCGCGCCACACCTTTCGCAGTTCGCGATAGCCATTGGCCAGCAGGTCGCCTTTGGGCTCTCGACCATAAGGATTGCTGGGCAGCACGCGGAACGCGAACTGAGCGAATCCGACCCACCAGATCCCCACGGTAACGAATGTCAAGCGGGCCGGCCAGCCGTTCTGGTCCGGAATACCGAGCAAGGTGTGGGTATCGCTCGGGTCCAGCTTCGTCACCATAAGCAGGTTCAGGATCAACAGGATCACGCTCCCGAGGTAGCCCATGGTGTAGCCACGCGCGCTGATCCGGTCGTGGTCCTTGGGTTCAGCGATCTCGGGCAGGAAGGCATCGTAGAAGATCAAGCTTCCACTGAAGCCGACGCACGCCAGCATCACCAGCCCCAAACCCAGCCAGATATGTTCGAGTTCGAAAAAGAAAAGGCCGGCACAACTTGCGGCACCGAGGTAGCAAAAGCCTTGTAGGAATTGCTTCTTCTTCCCGGTATGATCCGCGATACCACTGAGGATCGGCGAGATCAATGCGACGAGCAGGAACCCGGCCGAGAGGGCGTATGAGTACAACGATTGCGCGGGAAGGCCGTAACGCTCCTCCACCATGTCATTGCCACCGACCACGGTGATGGCCGCATAGAAGATGGGGAAGACGGCCGAGGTGATGGTCAACGAATAGACCGAGTTGGCCCAGTCGTACATCGTCCACCCGCGAATGATGCGGGGATCACCCTTCTGCATGGGGACAAGGTAGTCCTTCGCCGGATGCTTGGATCAACTCATTGATCGCGCGGGAACCGGAAAGGAATGCCGGTCACTTGACCAGATCCACCTCCACCCGGCGGTTCTTGCTCATCCCCACATCCGTTCCGGAATTGTCCACCGGTGCATCACCGGCCATTCCGATCGTGGTGATGCGGGCGGCATCGATGCCTGACTCGACCAATGCATCCTTCACGGCATCAGCACGTTCCTTGGCAAGGGTGAGCAGGTCCGGACGCACGCGGGTGCGATCCATCTCAGTGGCATCCATGTGGCCGATCAACTTCACTTTCAAGGTGGGCTCAGCCTGCATCGCTTCGATCAAATTCGTCAAACGGCTGTCCATGGAGATGTCAACGGTTCGTTGGAACCGCTTGAAATAGAACACCTGTCGATCGGCACGTTCAGCAGGCTTCATGTTCGGGTTCACGGCCTCTTTGCTTCCATAGATGAACTCGCTTTCAGCCTTGTCCAACTGTTCGCATGAACATTGTCCACGGTTCTTGATCGGATAGACCTCCACATTATCGATGTAGTAGTATGCGCTGAAGACCTGCTGACGGGTCTCACCACGCGGCCGCTTCACTTTTTCGTTCGGTGTCTTCTCTGTGGCGGCAAAGTTGCCGATGATCAAATACTGCTCGTATCCACCAGCTTGGTACACACCGCACACGCCCTGCCAACTGAAGACATCATCGTAGATCTTTGACCGCAAGTTCGGCACTTGGGCTTCATAGGTCAGGCTTACCGACTCCTCCTTCTTGTCCACTTTCTGCTTGCTGATGTATGCGCCGAGTTCCCCGGTCGCGTATTTGCTCAGGTCACCGAGGTTCACGTAGTAGCTCACGCAGTAAAGCGAATCCTTCTTCATCGGCTTCGCCAGTTTGGTCTGAATATAAGAGCGTGGTTCCTTGTTGCCATAGCTCCACCAGCGCACACCGGCGTAATTGATCCCGCTCAATGCACTTTGCTCACCTGCGAAGTTCTTCGGGATGGAGATACCGGTCTCCGGTGTGGCATCTTCGGTGAAGATGTCGGCCTTCTGTTTGGTGGGCGAATCCCAACCAGTGGCATATTCGATACCGCCATTGCGCTTCAACTTCTTGCCCTCCAAGGTCTCGAAGTCCCCGTTCTGGACCCAATTGCGGTCGTGGTCGAATTTTTGGGCGACGAGCGAGAATGGGAGCGTGAAAGCGACAAGAAGGGTAACAACGAGCCTCATGATGGTATAGCTAGGTAGTTGGTGATGAGCCGGGCCAAGTTAACGAAGTGTGGGCCGTGATTGCCGGTGGCCGCTTCGCTTCCTGCGAAGACCGTGCCAGCAGACTAAAAAAAGAAGGGCGACCGAAGCCGCCCTTCCAATCGGATCGATCGCTCTTCCTAGCCGCCGATGGGCAGCAGATAGGCAACGCGAAGGCCGATATAGGTCGAGGAGTTCGTTCCATCCGGAGCGTCCGAGTCCGGAGAGATGGAATTGAACCTCAACCCGATGTCAAGCTTCTCCATCTGATATCCAGCTCCGATCGCCCAACTGAAGTTCGTGCTGGATGTGGTCTCGCTTGGGACCGTGGTTGCTGTCGAGAATCCCGGTACACCTGGGATCGTGTACTCCTCCGAAGTGCTGCTCATGCTGTGGATACCTAATTGGCCATGGCCATAGAATCCTTCTTGCTGATCCATGAAGTAGTATTTCAATCCGACCTGTGCAGGGATCATGCTCATGCTCTTCACGAAATCCTTCACATCACTATTGGGTGTAAGAAAATCATATCCGACCTGGATCGTCACTCCAAGGTTGTCACCTACCGGTACCTCGAACCCGACATTGGGCCCTATCCCCAAGGAAGCCACATCACCGAAGTCCCCCATTGGCAAAGCGAGGTCCAATCCGAATGAGAGTTGATTGTCCTGGGCCATCATGCCGCCAGCGAATGCTAGAGCGGCCACACTCATCAAAATCCGTTTCATGTTGTTTGGGTTTGGTTAGATCCGTCCAAACCCAAAACTAGGTGATGGGATCGATAATTCCATGACAATGCTAAAAACCGCAAACCATGGCAACAAACCCGGGATTGTTCTCGAACAGCGTGAAATGAGGTCACCCGACCTGCTCCGCCCGAATGATGTTCAACGCGCTACCTGCCTTGAACCAGCCGACCTGTGCTGCATTGTAGGTATGGTTCGCAATGATCGTATCGGATGACCCATCCTTGTGCTTGAATACGAGCTTCAAGGGCACATCGGGGGCGAAGTCCGTCAGGTTGGTCACATCCACACGGTCGTCCTCCTGGATCTTATCGTAATCCGCTTCGTTGGCGAAGGTGAGTGCGAGCATGCCTTGCTTCTTCAGGTTGGTCTCGTGGATGCGCGCGAAGCTCTTCACCAACACCGCACTGACGCCAAGGTGACGCGGTTGCATGGCGGCGTGCTCCCGGCTGGAACCCTCGCCGTAGTTATGGTCGCCCACAACGAACGTCGCTTGGCCAGCGGCCTTGTATGCACGTTGGGTGGCAGGCACAGCACCGTACTCACCGGTCAGCTGGTTCTTCACCTTGTCGACTTCACCGGTATAGGCATTGGTGGCCCCGATCAGGGTGTTGTTACTGATGTTGTCCAGGTGTCCTCGGTAACGCAACCAAGGGCCGGCCATACTGATGTGGTCCGTGGTGCATTTGCCCTTGGCCTTGATCAGCACAACAGCATCGGTGATGTTCTTTCCGTTCCAGGCCGGGAATGGTTCCAAGAGCTGAAGGCGTTCGCTATCGGACTTCACCACCACTTCCACTTTGCTTCCGTCAGCAGCGGGTTCCTTGTAGCCCGCATCCTTCACGTCGAAGCCCATGGGTGGCAATTCGATCCCTTTCGGTTCGTCGAGCTTCACCTTCTTGCCTTCCTCGTTCACCAACTCATCCGTCATCGGATTGAAGGTGAGGTCACCTGCGATCGCCAAGGCCGTTACCACTTCCGGAGAAGCCACGAAAGCATGCGTGTTGGGATTGCCGTCGTTGCGTTTCGCGAAATTCCTGTTGAACGATGTGATGATGGAGTTCTTCCGGTTCGGATCATCGCTGTGGCGCGCCCATTGACCGATGCACGGTCCACACGCATTGGCAAGCACCACACCGCCCATCTTATCGAAGGTGTCAAGAATGCCGTCGCGCTCGGCGGTATATCGCACCTGCTCGCTGCCGGGGGTGATGGTGAACTCGCTCTTCGCCTTCAGCTTTTTGTCGATCGCCTGTTGCGCGAGTGATGCGCTGCGGGTCAGGTCTTCGTAGCTGCTGTTGGTGCAGCTGCCGATCAAGCCCACTTCGAGCTTTGCGGGCCAGTTGTTCTCCTTTACCGCAGCGGCGAACTTGCTCAGCGGCCACGCCAGGTCCGGGGTGAAAGGACCGTTCACATGCGGCTCCAAGGTGCTCAGGTCGATCTCGATCACCTGATCGAAGTAAGCGCTCGGGTCCGCGTAGACCTCGGGGTCACCTTGCAGGTGTTCTTTGATGGCATCGGCCATGGCCGCCACTTCGGCGCGGCCCGTTCCTTTCAAGTAACGCGACATGGAGTCGTCGTAGCTGAAAGTGCTGGTGGTCGCTCCGATCTCCGCACCCATGTTCGCGATGGTGCCCTTGCCCGTGCAACTCATGCTTTCGGCACCAGGACCGAAATATTCAACGATCGCTCCGGTACCTCCCTTCACCGTGAGGATGCCGGCCACTTTCAAGATCACATCCTTCGGCGAGGCCCAACCGCTGAGCTTGCCGGTCAACTTCACCCCGATGAGCTTCGGCCACTTCAGTTCCCACGCCAATCCGCTCATGACATCGCAGGCATCGGCACCGCCTACGCCGATAGCGATCATTCCCAAGCCGCCGGCATTCACCGTGTGGCTGTCGGTCCCGATCATCATTCCACCGGGAAAAGCGTATTGCTCCAACACCACTTGGTGAATGATGCCAGCGCCGGGCTTCCAGAATCCGATGCCGTACTTGTTGCTGATGCTTTCGAGGAAGTTGAACACCTCATTGCTCTTCAGCAACGCGTCCTGGAGGTCCTGCTTGGCGCCCACGCGGGCCTGGATCAGGTGATCGCAGTGCACTGTACTCGGAACGGCCACCTGCTTGCGGCCGGTCGTGCTGAACTGCAACAGGGCCATCTGCGCCGTGGCGTCCTGCATGGCAACCCGGTCCGGTGCGAAATCGACATAGTCCTTTCCACGACCGAACACCTGTTTCGCATCCCCATCCCACAAGTGGGCATAAAGGATCTTCTCAGTGAGGGTGAGGGGCTTTCCAACGGCCTTGCGGGCAGCGGCCACACGTGAAGGATAACGGTCATAGACCGCCTTGATCATGTCGAGGTCGAAGATCTTGCTCATGCGTCGTTGTTGCAGGTGATTTCGGGCCGCAAAGGTAAGGTTCCGGGTCGAGCAGCCCTCGCGGACCGGTGTAAGGAAAAGGTACGGGCGGAACCCTGAGGATCCCGCCCGTGCCACACTGGATCTACAAAGGGTCACATGGGAGCGACCGCGCTAACCAGTCCGTCCATGGCTGCGGCATTGTTCGTTCCACCACCCATGGCGACCGGGTTGGCCAAAAGGTCCAGACCTGCAAGCAAGGATCCTACGTCCACCTTGGCGGAGATCGTGACCGTGCCACCCGCGGTCACGTCCAACATAGCCATCACCGCATCCTCCCGGTACATGGGGTCCGTTGCACAGTGATAGGTCACGTTCACATCCTCCATGTCGTCGAAGTCGCCGTCTGCGTTACCGTCCACCTTGCCTTCGATCAAGAGGAACTTGTACCCGGCACTCGGGTTCCAGCTCCAATGCATGTCGGGCACGTTCAATGGATAGCTCGCAAGTGTCGGGTCCGCATGGTTCACCGCACTGTCCAGCCCGAGGGCGAAGTGCGCCATGTGCACATGCCCTGCTGGAACGCTGCCCAAGGTGAATTCGTTGTAGGCTGCAGCTGCGTCCACCAGCAAGTACGTGTCGTGGAATTCGCCCACGGTGGTCCCTCCCATATCCTCCAAATGGATATCGGAGACGTAGAACTTGATGCTGCTGAATCGTACCTGATGACCTGCGCCATCCACGTATGAAGCGTTCATGTCAAATGGCGCTGCCCCGTTCATGAAGGAGAAGGCCATTTTCACGGTGCCCGTTGTAGGTGCAGCCGGGGTCGGCGTTGGCGTGACCTCATCATCCTTCTTGCAGGAAGCGAGGGTCAGTCCCATTAGGACAGGGATCAGAAATTTGTTCGTGTTCATTCGTTCTTGGTTCTAGTGCGTTGTGTTGTTGTGTTCTGTTCTGCTTGTACACGGTCCATGTCGGCCGTGTTACTTGGTTAATTCCATTGTCGGTCCGATGTCAGTTGGTGATGTTGTACGTAAGACCGACCACGATCCGTTCCTTGTTCGGGATCATCAGCGAGCCGATGTCCTGTGCCACAGCGAACTGGCACGTGGCCGTGACACCCCAGGACCTCCACCACAGCCTCGATGCCACGTGTGCAAAGAGCGTTGAGCTCCCCGTGCCATTGACCGCGTCGCCGTGGTCGTAGTCCATTCCGGAGAATTCGTGGTACATGCCCACTGAAGGCATCCATTTCCATTCTTCGCCGAATTCGAAGCGTCGGAACACCTCGGCCGTTGTGCTGAGCCCATCGCCCAAGCGATAGTGGTTCGAATTCTCGCCGTTGTAACGCCCGATCATGGACAGGCCCGCGCCGTTGCGCTTGTATCGCACCTTGTACTCGGCCGAAGCGAGTAGGTCCCAGCTCCCGCTGCCGGGTTGCTGATCGACCTCCACCGCTTCACCATTGTAGGTCATGTCGTTCCGCCCGATCGGGATCTTCGCACCTGTTCCGAGCATCAGGCGATGCACCACACGTTCATCAGGTGTCAGGCATTTGGTATTGACCACCTGATAACGACCGAGGAAAAAAGGGTCCCCCATTCCATAGACATCCGTGGTGATCGAACCATCCATATCGCGATAGTTGTTCACCAACGGGATGGACCCCATGATCGCGATGCGCTCGCTGACCCAGATGTCCGCCCGTAGCTCAAGCACTTGGTAGAGTTCGCGGTAGTGCACGCTCTTGTCCTGCGCTGCAGGGGCCACACCATGCCCACCGTGTTTCGGGTTGACGGATGACCCTGGTAGCAGGACGTCACCTTCCAGGTGCCGGTAGCGCCAGAACAAGGAGATGGAACTGGCCCGTTCGTGTGGCTGGACCCCGAGAAAGATCCCGCACACATCACAGGCAACGGTCAAGGACGACAACATGGTCGCCACGATGACCAGAACGGTCTTCATACGTTTCAAATTGGGTCGTTGGAAAACGGACCACGTTCTCCGACCTGCACATTCGCAGAGCGGTTATAGGGTCCGACGGATCGAGGCCGGAGACGGCCGATGAGGACCTACCCTCTCGGAACGTGGTCCTTGGGCACTCTGGCCCGTGTCAATGTCCGCTGATGGAGATCGGGAAAGTCCCGGTCCATTAGGGCCAATACCCGATCCATTCCAGAAGAGCTCACGGGCACTTGCGGTTCCAGTCGTATCTCTATCCGGTCCGAAGGAAAATTGGCATCGGCCTCCTTCTCCAAAGCCTTGAAACGCTTGGTGAGCTGGCATTCACCATGGCAGGTGCGCATGGACTCGACCACATCACGCTGCACACATAGCTCACGTTCGATGGTCGCACGGTGGATGTGGAATTCAAGCAGCACGGCCAAGGGGGCGAGCATAAGGCCCAAGAACAGGCCGAGTATCAGGACACCACCGCACCGTCGCATAGGGCAAAAGTAGGGCGCCGCGGCCGAGTTCCAGTGATGATCGTCACCTCGCTGTTGAGCAGGTCGAAAACGAAGAAAGGGGTCTTTCGACCCCTTTCCACTTGATACGCTTGTTCATTGCTCACTCCTCCACCACCTCGAAGGGGATGGTGCGCACGACATCTCGGTGGAAGACCACCTCGGCCTCGTACTTACCGAGCGACTTCACTGCGTCGCCCTTGAGCTTGATGTTCTTGCGGTCCACCTCGAAGCCGAGAGCGCGGATGGCATCGGCGATCTGGATGGTGTTCACGCTGCCGAAGATCTTCCCTGCTTCACCGGCCTTTGCGCCGATCTTCAAGGTCTTGTTCTCCAGGCCGTCGGCCATCTTCACGGCCTCGTCCTTGATCTTCGCTTCCTTGTGGGCGCGCTGCTTCATGGTCTCGGCCAGCTGCTTCTTCTCACTGCTTGTGGCGCTCACAGCGAGGCCACGGGGCAAGAGGAAATTGCGGGCATACCCATCGCGCACTTTCACGACATCATTGGCATAGCCAAGATGTTCCACGTCTTGTTTCAGGATCACTTCCATGGTCGTAGCGTTGGGTGGTTCTTACTTGAGCATATCGGCCACGTAAGGCATCAAGGCCAAATGGCGGCAACGCTTCACCGCTTGACCGACCTTGCGCTGATACTTCAGGCTGGTACCGGTCAGGCGACGCGGAAGGATCTTGCCCTGCTCGTTCACGAAACGCATCAGGAATTCCTCGTCCTTGTAATCGATGTAGGTGATCCCCATCTTCTTGAAGCGACAGTACTTGTCCTTCTTGGTCTCGATGGAGATAGGGGTGAGATACCTGATCTCGCTGTTGTCTGCGGCCATGGCGTTAGGCGTTGGATGGTTCAACGGTTTCCTTCTTCGCCGTACGCTTGGTACGACGCTTCTCGGCGAACGCGATGTGATGCTTGTCCATCACGATCGTCAGGAACCGGATCACGCGCTCATCACGACGGAATTCGGTCTCGAGCTTGGCCACGAGCGTAGGCTCGCTTTCGAACTCGAACAGGTGGTAGAAGCCCGTGGACTTCTTCTGGATGGGATACGCAAGCTTGCGCATGCCCCAGTTCTCTTCGTGGTGGACCTTACCACTGCCTGCTTTGATCAGGTCTTTGAATTTTTTGACCGTCTCCTTTGCCTGGTCCTCAGACAAAACGGGAGTAAGAATGAAGACGGTTTCGTACCGGTTGGTCATGGTGCCTTTCGGTTGATTTGGGGCGCAAATGTAGTGGTTTCCATCGAAAATGGAAGCCTCGGGCCATAGGCGGGTCGCAGGACACCATGGACCGACACTCCCTGTTGGCAGCTGTTCGGGTTCAAATTGTTCATAACCCGTTCTTGCGCAATACCAGAAACAAGCCCTATTCACTTGTACATCAAGACCTTAGCCAACTTCAATAAGAGCTGTTGACCCCCCGGTTCTCCAACGAACGCCTACCGGTCACCTGCTCCAAGGTTATCTTCGCCAACGTCCGACCATCGACCCGGTCCTGGACCTGAACGCATGGATCCTTTCGTAGTAAGCGCACGCAAATATCGACCCGCCACCTTCGATACCGTCGTCGGGCAGGAAGCGGTGACCAGCACGCTGAAGAATGCCATTCGGAGCGGACATCTTGCGCAGGCCTTCCTGTTCACCGGTCCGCGCGGTGTGGGAAAGACCACCTGCGCCCGGATCCTGGCGCGCACCATCAACTGCGAAAAGCTCGGTGACGACCTCGTGGCCTGTGGAGCGTGCGACCCTTGCAAGACCTTCGACGAAGGACACAGTCTGAACATTTTCGAGCTGGACGCCGCCAGCAACAACAGCGTTGAGGACATCCGGAACCTGATCCTGCAGGTCTCGATCGCACCCCAGGTGGGCACCAAGAAGGTGTACATCATCGACGAGGTGCATATGCTGAGCCAAGCGGCGTTCAATGCCTTCCTGAAGACCTTGGAGGAGCCGCCGAGCTACGCGATCTTCATCCTCGCCACGACTGAAAAACACAAGATCCTGCCCACCATCCTGAGCCGTTGCCAGGTATTCGACTTCCGGCGGATCATGATCGCGGACATCAGCAAGCACTTGGCCGAGATCGCAATGAAGGAAGGCGTGGAAGCCGACGCGCAAGCCCTGCATGTGATCGCGCAGAAGGCTGACGGCGGACTGCGCGACGCCTTGAGCATCTTCGATCAGCTGGTGAGTTTTGGCGGCGACCGGTTGACATACCAGGACGTGCTGAGCAACTTGAACGTGCTGGACCACGAGCACTATTTCAGCATCGTGGAAAGCATCCGGCGCGGTGACACGGCCGCAGCCTTGGTGGAGTTCAACTCGATCCTACAGCAAGGATTCGATGGTCACCTCTTTGTTTCCGGCCTCGGCAGGCACTTCCGGGACCTGCTTGTGAGCCAAGACCCGCGCACCTTGCCGTTGCTTGAAGTGAGCGAGGACCTGACCGCACGCTACGGCCAACAAGCCAAGGATGTGGACCAGGAACTGTTGGTGAAGGGCTTGGACCTCTTGGCCCAATGCGACAGCCAATACAAGGCCAGCAAGGAACCTCGACTGCTGGTGGAGCTGATGCTGATCCAGATGTGCCGGATCAACCGCCGCACAACAGGACCTGACGGAGGGAACGGGGCCCCAACCACGGAAAAAAAAAGCCCTGACGTAAGCGCTGCGACCGAGAACCCAGCGCCAAGCGCCAAGGAATCGGTCGCGGACATCGCCTCGGAACCGGAAGCACCCGGAGCGATCAACGTGTCCACTTCGGTGCCTGACCCAGCGCCTGCTCCAGGACCCGACCGGACCGCCTATGTACCGAAACGCCGGCTAGCTGGGCAGGTGAGCATCAAGGAAACGACGGCAGCAGCGGCCATTGAAGCAGCACCGGTCGTACTTCAAGATGAGGACGGAAGCGGCATGCCGAGCTCCTCGAAAGTGGTGAACCAGGCCTTGCTGTTGAAGGTTTGGCGCGAGTACGCACAAAAGCAGAAACGGAACGGCCGCGATAGTCTGCATGCCACCTTGATGGCCAACGAACCGGTCGCGAGCGGCCCTGGCAAGATCTCCTTCGCCATCGTGAACACCGTACAGGAGAACTACATGCGTGATGAGAAACCCGAGCTGTTGGGCCACTTGAGGCGAGCGCTTGGGGACCCCGGACTGGACCTGCAAGTGAACAAGACCGAGATCGCTGTGAAACCGCGGTACACGGTCATGGACAAGTTCAAGCTGATGGCGGAGAAGAATCCGGCGCTACTCACCCTACGTGATGCCGTGGACCTCGACCTGGGTTGAAGTCCTTCGCACCATCATCGGATACCATCGATCGATCTCTCCCTCGATCATGACCGTTTACTTTTGCCGCACAACGCATCCCACAATAAGCAACGAAGAATGTCGAAGATCAAGGTGACCAAGCCCGTCGTGGAGCTCGATGGCGACGAGATGACCCGTATCATATGGAAGTGGATCAAGGACCAACTGATCCTGCCGTACGTGGATGTGCCGATCGAGTATTACGACCTCGGCATGGAGAGCCGTGACAATACGGACGACAAGATCACCGTGGATGCGGCCAATGCGATCAAGAAGCACAGCGTAGGCATCAAGTGTGCTACCATCACACCCGACGAGGATCGCGTAAAGGAATTCGGGCTGAAGCAGATGTGGAAGAGCCCGAATGGTACGATCCGCAATATCCTTGGAGGTACGGTGTTCCGCGAGCCGATCGTGATCAGCAACATCCCACGTCTGGTACCGGGTTGGACCAAGCCCATCGTGATCGGTCGTCATGCCTTCGGTGATCAATACCGCGCCACCGACGCCGTGATCACCGGCAAAGGCAAGCTCACCATGACCTTCACCCCGGAGGACGGCGGCGAAGCCCAGACCTGGAACGTGTACGACTTCCAAGGCGGTGGCGTGGCCATGAGCATGTACAATACGGATGAGAGCATCGAGGGCTTCGCGCACAGCTGCTTCAACCTGGCCCTTGCGAAGAAGTGGCCCTTGTACCTGAGCACCAAGAACACGATCCTGAAGAAGTACGATGGTCGGTTCAAGGACATCTTCGAGGAAATCTATCAAAAGAACTATGTGGCCGACTTCAAAAAGGCCGGCATCACCTACGAGCACCGCCTGATCGACGACATGGTGGCCGCGGCCATGAAGTGGAACGGTGGTTTCATCTGGGCCTGCAAGAATTACGATGGCGATGTGCAGAGCGATACCGTTGCACAGGGCTTTGGATCCTTGGGTCTGATGACCAGCGTGCTGATCACTCCCGATGGGAAGACGATGGAGGCCGAGGCCGCGCACGGCACTGTGACCCGCCACTATCGGCAGCATCAGGATGGCAAGCCCACGAGCACCAATCCCATTGCGAGCATTTTCGCGTGGACACGAGGTCTGGCGTTCCGTGGAAAACTGGACGGCAATCAAGCATTGATCGACTTCGCGACCAAGCTAGAAGCGGCTTGCATCAGCACCGTGGAATCCGGCAAGATGACCAAGGACCTCGCGGTCTGCATCCACGGCAACAAAGTGAGCGCCGATCAATACCTGACCAGCGAAGGCTTCATGGCCGCGTTGAGGGAGGAACTGGAACGGAAGATGGCATAGGAGCACCTACTTTGAATGCAACTGCTGAACGGGTCCTGCGGGGCCCGTTCTCTTTTGGTGCAACTTCGTGACCTTGGCCATGCAACTCGGACGCAACATTGATACCACGGCGAAGTTCCATCGCGCGGTGCTGCTGGCAGCGATCGTTGTGCATGGTATCACGGCGTGGTTCAGCAGCGGCTACCACAGCGCCGATGAGCATTTCCAGATCATCGCCTTTGCGCAGGCCGCGGTGGGGGAATTGCCGATCGAGCACTTGCCGTGGGAGTATGCGACCGGCATTCGCTCATCCTTCCAGCCATGGGTGGCTGTGAGCGTGTTCAAGATCGCCGGCGCTTTCGGGATCTCGGATCCATTCACACGCACCTTGCTACTTCGTTCGCTGACCGCTTTTCTTGCCCTGTTCGCCATGCATCGTTTTGTTCGCGCAACGCTTGAGCAGGTGCCTACCAGCTTTCGGAAAGTGTACATCATACTCACCTACTTCCTCTGGTTCCTGCCTTTCCTTCACGTCCGTTTCAGTTCAGAAGGCTGGTCGGCGATCTTTCTCTTGATCGGCCTCACTGAGCTGCTGCGGAATGAGCGCCATGTTGCTTGGCGATCCGTCACAGGGATCGCATTCGGGTTCGCGATGCTTTGCAGGCCTCCGGTCGGTTTGATCGTCCTTTCCGGCTTGGCATGGCTGCTCTTTATCCGCAAGGACGGTTGGCGGTCCGTAGGAATGATATGCGCCGGTATTTTGTTCGCCCTCGGTATCGGACTTGGACTGGATAGTGCGTTCTACAGCGAACCGACATGGAGCTTAGGACGGTATCTGCACATGGGTTTCGGCGGCGACCCACAGGTACGCTTCGACACACTGCCTTGGTGGTACTACCTACCGTGGGTCGTGAAGTATGCGATCCCACCGATCGGGATCTGCATGCTCGCGGCATTCTCCGTTCTGGTGGTCAGGTCACCAAAGCATCTGTTGGTCTGGTGCATCCTTCCCTATCTCATCGTTCACTCGATCATTCCGCACAAGGAACTCCGCTTCCTCTATCCCTTGGCCGATCTGATGCCATTGATGTTGATCCTTGGGTCCGTGAAGCTCCGCGAATGGATCCCGGCACCCAGTTACCCTACGGTGGGAATTGCCGTGACCTTGGTATTTGGACTTTCTAATGTATCGGGGCTCCTCGTGGTGACGACGAATGCTGCCGGTATCGGTCGAACGCGCATCGCAGCAACACTAGATCAACAAACGACCGAAGGAGCGATGATCGCGTATGTGATCGAACCAGCTGAAGCATGGCGGATCTCGCTCCCAGCATTTTACTTGCCGGCCGGAATGCGCGATACGGCCTTCACCGTGGACACCTTCCCGAACGCCTCACTCCAGGTCGAATACCTCGTTGCACAAGACCCTGATGCCGAACGCATGAAGCAGCGCATAGGAGGATCGATGGATCTCATTTGTAGCACGGAACCGGCATGGGCATCGGAACTCATGCGTTGGTACACCTGGGGTGAAGGGCCAGGGACCTGGCGCTTGTACCGCATCGGAGCGGAAGGCCCATAACGACAGTTGCATCTTTGCACCGCCGCAACGCGGTTCGTTATCGGATGGCCCCGCTCCGCAACTTCCTCCGCACCCGCAAGGACCTTGATCGTTTGGCGATCCCCGCTATCATCAGCGGCATCGCGGAACCGGTGATCTCCTTGGTGGACACGGCGTTCGTCGGTCGTTTGGGCACGGCGGACCTGGCTGCAGTGGGTATCGCGAGCAGCTTCTTCCTTCTGGTGGTGTGGGTCCTCGCACAAACACGGAGCGCCGTGCTGGCCGTGGTCTCGCGGTACTATGGTGAGCAACGTCTGGCGGACATCGCTGGCCTGGTACCGATCGCGATCTGGATGAACTTCGGCCTGGGGATCGTATTCCTCGCGCTCACGAACGCGTTCGCCGAACCGATCTTCAGGATGTACAATGCCGACGGCGAGATCCTGGAGAAAGCCGTTGAGTATTATCGTATCCGCAGCTATGGGCACCCGATGGTACTGGCCACGTTCGCAATGACAGGCGCATTCCGTGGGATCCAGAACCTGAGTTGGAGCATGTGGATCAGTTTGCTCGGCGCGGCCGTGAACCTGGTATTGAACCCGCTTTTGATCTTCGGTTTCGGTGCGCTGGAGGGCATGGGGATAGCGGGAAGCGCATGGGCCAGCTTGATCGCGCAGGTGGCCATGTTCGGTATGGCGATCCATGTGATGCGCACACGCACTCCGTTCAGCATGGTACCAACGAGCTGGAAGCACCCGGAACTGATCACACTTTGGGTATTGAGCGGGAATTTGTTCGCACGCACGATCGCCTTGAACACCTGTTACTATTTGGGCAATCGTTACGCAACGGGTTATGGGCAAGCGCAGATCGGGGCGCACAGCATCGCCATGCAGGTGTGGTTGTTCAGCGCCTTCTTCATCGATGGTTACGCCGCTGCGGGCAGCGTGCTGGTAGGACGGTTCAAGGGCGAACGCAATTGGAAGGAGTTGTATCGTGTGAGTTGGCAAGTGGTGCGCATGAGCGTACTTATCGGTACAGGCTTGGCACTCATCTACCTCTTGGGCTATTCGTACATCGGGGGGGTCTTCACTGCGGATACCAACGTGCTCGATCTATTCAGCGGCGTCTTCTGGTTGGTGGTGATCACACAACCGATCAACGCGGTGGCCTTCGCTTTCGACGGCGTCTACAAAGGCTTGGGCGAAGGCAAGATCCTACGGAACGTGCTCTTGGCCTCGACCGTGCTGTTCTTCATTCCGATCGCCCTCGGTGCGGACGCATTGGGTTGGGAGCTTCACGCTGTTTGGCTCGCATTCCTCGGCTGGATGATCGCACGCGGCGCCTTGCTGGTCCTCCACTTTCAGAAGAACTTCTCTCCCCGCGCGATACACCTACGCGGATTATCTTCGTCGGCATGAGGAAGTGCGCGCTGATGTTGGCCATCCTGTTGTTGAGCACGACGGGCATCGCCGAAGCACAGGACTACGTGCAGGAGCCGGCCCCTGCGGCTCCACCAAGGGTCAAGAAGGACCCTCGTCCCATGGCGGATCGGCTGTGGTACGGTGGTGGGCTCAGCTTGATGTTCGGAACGGTGACCAACCTGGGTGTTGCCCCGATGGTGGGCTACAAGATCGATCAGAAGGGAAAGCTCTCGACCGGCATCGGACTCAATTATTATTACTTCAAGGACAACCGATACGTGCCATCGTATGAAAGTTCGAATTACGGTTGGTCCCTGTTCTCTCGCTATCGGGTGATCCCACAGGCCTACTTGATGGTCTCATACAATTCGCAGAACTACGAGATCTACAGGCCGTTGGCAGACAGCTTCGGACGTGAATGGGTTCCCTTCCTTTTCGCTGGAGGCGGTTACTCGCAGCACTTGGGCGGGAACAGTTACATGACCGTTCAGATCCTTTGGGACCTGCTCTTGGACCCGCGAAGTCCGTATGGGGGGCAGCCCTTTTTCAGCGTGGGTGTAGGTGTAGGGTTCTAACACCGACCCTAAAAGAACAAGGGCGGACACCGTAAAGCATCCGCCCTCATCCACATCAGTACAGGCCGAGCCAGTTCAACCTGGAACGCCTTGACCGACGTCCCACCCGGCGAATACTGGCCCGGTGTTCCGCTTCGGCACCTGCGGAAACAGCTGAACGCAAAGCCATCCGGTAACGACCAAGCGCCAGTTCGTCCCGACCGGTACGCTCCAAGAATCCTGCAATGATGGCGTGTACCGCCGCACGATCGATCCCCGGGATCGCCAATGCCCGCCCGGATGCCTCGTGCAGTTCAGCCTCGGCCTCGATGTTGGCCAAGAGGTGCAAGTAATGGATCCACGTATCAGCCCTACCGGGCGCCCAACGCACGGCATAGCGGAAGTGGTTCAGGGCACGTTCATGATCGTCCAATAATGCCCAACAGATCCAGCCGAGCATGGCATGTGCCACGCCGTGCGCGGGCTCCTCCTCGATCACACGCTCCAGCAGGCACCGCGCCTCCGCAAAGCTGCCGGTCGACATGCACGCGTTCGCCCGGATCATCAATACGTCCAATTCCGTTCGTTCCATTTCACATCTCCTTTCCATTCGTTGCTACCAAACAAAAGACCCGACCAATGGCCGGGTCCCTTCAGCGATCGCTGGGCTGATGAACAACCTCAACTCACCTTACCAGGACCCGGAACCGTATGCAACGCCTCGATGGGACGTCGCATGGACCGGCTTCGGAACTTGATCTCGTTCATGTTCAACACATTGGTCATTGCGGTCTTTGACGCCGATGGATCGAAAAGGTTGTCCGGGCCATAAAAAGTCGTGTGGTGATCCATGGTGCCGTGCTCGGATGGACTTGCGCATGTTGGGATAATGACCTTGCATCGAAGCGTTCTCCGCCGAGCTGGCCTTCCATGCACAGCCAAGGACCCGACCAACGTTCCGATCAAGCGTTCGCCGTGTGACCGGTTCCTTCGTCCGGTCAATGATCGATCCGGTTGTTCACATCAGCAGGAGCATCTCGATAGTATGCAACAACCCAAACCATCAACACATGAAACTGCTTCACCTGATGACGATCGCCGGTCTTACCGCAACGATGGCACTGACCGGCTGCAAAAAGGACGATCCCGACCCCTGTGATAATGTCACCTGCTTGAATGGCAGCACATGTTCCAATGGAAGCTGCGCCTGTGCAGCAGGATACGAGGGCTCCACATGCGGAACGGAAGTGCGCGCCAAGTTCATCGGGGCCTATAACGGGACCTTGTCCTGTCCAGGCCAGAACGGGACCGTGAACCTGACGATCACCAACAGTGCTGCTGGAATAACAAGCATCGTGTTCGGCGATGGCGTCGACACTTGGGTAGGGACCGTTAGTGGATCCAGCGTGACCATTGCCAATCAAACGCTCAACGGTGGTACCACGATCAGTGGAAGCGGCCAATTGTCCGGACTGCTCCTCAGCTTGAACTTGAACTTGGGAGGAAGCACATGCACCTACACCGGTACGAAACAGTGACCCGGCCATCCGTGCGACCATTCGCCCGAGCGTAGCACCGCGCCCCTTGAACAAGGCCGTCCCGATCCGGGGCGGCCTTGTTGTTCACCGGTCCGATGAACGATACGCACGGGGGCATGAACGAAGAACGGCCACCGCTTTCGCGATGGCCGTTGTCTGAACTTGTGGAGCCGGAGGGGATCGAACCCTCGTCCAAACGACCGCAACATGGGCTTTCTACATGCGTAGCCGCTTTATTGGTTTTCGACCATCGCCTGGGAAAGGGCACCCCAGCGAAGGCTTAGGTCCTGTGTCTTACCCGCGCTACGGACCACCGCGCGAGCCAGTCTTCCATGATGACACCTCGAGGCCGGGAAGGAGGTTGACGGGCCTCCCCGAGAGGTACTCGTTCGTGCTACTGTTATTCACACGAATTAAGCCGAATAGCCTTGGGCTATTAAGCTGCGAGAGCGTAGTCGTTGTTGCCTGTTACAGCAGTGTGGCACTGGGATACGGGTCGCACCACACACCCGGCATGCTTACACACATCACGAAGCCGCTGTCGAATCCATGTCGGCCCCAGTGTGTTCCAAAGAACGTCCCACAAAGGTAGTGGGTACACGGGCCGAGCAGATCGTGTGCCAACGCTGACAAGATGGAAATTACCTTCGCCGTCACACAAAATGGCAGCATCATACCGCAAGATCGGCATCATTCGCGAAGGCAAAGTGCCCGCTGACCGCCGAGTTCCGCTTACTCCAGCACAGTGCAAGGAGGTCATGCAGCGTTTTCCCGAGGTGGATCTCGTGGTCCAGCGCAGCCCAGTAAGGGCATTCTCCGACGCGGAGTACGAGGCCTTCGAGATCCCTATGGCCGACGACCTGGATGGGCGCGAACTGATCATGGGTGTGAAGGAAGTGCCCTTGGACATGTTGGTGAAGGACAAGAGTTATCTGTTCTTCAGCCATACGATCAAGGAACAACCTCATAATCGCAAGCTGTTGCGAGCCGTGTTGGAGAAGAACATCACCTTGCTCGACCATGAGCTCCTGACCGATGCGGATGGGGTTCGCGTACTGGCGTTCGGCTATTGGGCCGGTGTGGTAGGAGCATACAATGCCATGCGCGCTTGGCAGCTGGTGCATGGTGGTCCGGACCTGAAACCGGCCCACGCGTGTCACGATCTGGAGGAGTTGGAGAAGCACTTGCATGCCTACCCGTTGCCGAAGGACCTAAGGATCGTCCTTACCGGCGGGGGACGCGTGGGCAAAGGTGCCATGGGCGTATTCGAGCGCGCCGGAGTCGAACGTGTTACACCCACGGAATTCCTCGAGGTGAAGCACGCCGGACCCGTATACACCGTACTCGGCACGAAAGACCTGTATGCGCGCGACGACGGTGCTGCTTTCGATAATGATGCCTTCCACAGGGATCCGCGCGGGCACCACTCCTTGTTCCTCCCGTACGCTCGTCATGCCGGGATCTATGTGGCTTGCCATTTCTGGGACCCTCGTGGCCCCAAGATCCTCAGCGCCACTGACCTGCGTGATGATCAGCTCGGGCTCCAAGTGGTGGCCGACATCAGCTGTGACATCGACGGTCCCATTGATAGCACCTTGCGTGCTACCACGATCGATGCACCCTTCTTGGGGTATGACCCTCTTACCGGTTCGGAAGTCCTGCCAGGAACCAAGGGTTCGATCACGGTGATGTCGGTCGATAATCTGCCTTGCGAACTGCCGCGTGATGCCTCGGAAGCCTTTGGCCGGGACCTCATCGAGCGGGTCCTGCCGAACTTGGTGGGGGCCGATCCGACCGGGATGATCGACCGCGCGACGATCGCAACAGGTGGCAGCTTGACAGCGGGATTCAACTACCTGAGCAACTACGCCAAGGGCTGAACAGCCCCTCAGGAGAGTTTCAGTTCCAAGAGCAGAAAGCACGTCGTGCTATCGCGCGGGACGGTATGGGTCTGGATGGCGTGGTTCGTGCGACGGGCCATGGTAAGCAGCCCCATCCCGGCACCACCCCGGTCCGTGCGGCCTTCGTTGGCAAGGAGCTTCAAGTGATGCTCGCGCAGGTCCGCCTCGTCCATGTCGTTCAGGATCTCCACGCGATGGGCCATCAACACAGCGGAGGCGGATGGCAGGGCATTCCCCACCAATAGACGGTACCCAGCATTCTCGCGGATCAAACGGGCGAATCCGCTTTCGATCAGGGCCGGCGGGGTGTGGCAGTGCACGTTCTCCAAGGCTTCGACGAGTACGTTCACGAGCCTCTTCCGAAGGGGAACCGGGTCGTTGGCCATGCGCGCGTATGCCTCGACCGTTTCCACGACCCGCTCAAGCTCATCGCGTTCCATCGCACCGAAGTGCTCGAAAATGAGCACCGCAGAACCGTGCCC
>JAWKNF010000010.1:0-152473 GCA_041391825.1 Flavobacteriales bacterium
CTCGGATCCCGCGATATTTGTAACAATGGAACTGCGGGTAACCGCGCACGAAGAAAAGGGGCCGAACAGCGAATACCCGACCATGGACCCGGTACCGTATGTTCATGCCAATCCGAATGACAAATCCACCGGAATTAGCTTGAACCTGCAGGTATCCGTCGTGGTGCCGGTGTACAAGGCCGCGTCCTTCGTGGAGGATGCGGTGCGCTCCGTACTGGCCTTGAAGGAGGTGCAGGAGGTCGTGTTGGTGGAGGATGGTTCACCGGATGAAAGCCTGGCCCGTTGTGAAGCGCTGGTCGCGGCCGACCCACGCGTGCGCTTGTACCGGCATGAAGGGGGGGTGAACAAGGGAGCCGCGGCATCGCGCAATCTGGGCATGCGCAAAGCGACTGCGCCTTTCGTGGCCTTCCTCGATGCCGATGATCGATTCCTTCCCGAACGCTTCCATGCAGAAGCACGGATCTTCGAGCAGCACCCGGATGCGGAAGGCGTGTACAACGCGATCGGCGTGCATTACCACGATGCCGAGGGGCAACGCCGTTTCGATACCCAGTTCGGAAGCAAGCTCACGACCATGAGGGTGGTGCTGCCGCCCGAGAAGCTCTTCGATGCCTTGGCCGGTGTATCCGGATTGCTCGATGTGGGCCACTTCTCGCTGGACGGACTGACCATGCGCCGCTCGGCCTTGGAGCGCATGCCGACATTGATGCGGGAGGATCTTGTGATCGGCGAGGATTCGGAGTTCATCATCCGGCTCTCGTACCACACGAGACTGCATCCAGGGGTGCTTGATGCCCCGGTGGCGCTGCGCGGGGTGCATGCAGAGAATCGGGTCACGCGTGACCCAAGGCGCAACATCACGCGACTGCGCTTGTATGAAGCGCTATCCACTTGGGCGGATACGAACGCGATCAAGCCTGCCGCTCGTCTGAAGTTCGCCAAGGACGTTGCGACCTACCGCATCCTCTCCGCTTCCACCTGGCCTGAAAGGCGAAAGGCCATCGCGACCCTCGCAAAGTACCCGGCGCTCTTGAAACGGCTCGATGTAAGCGAGGCGTCGGTGGCCCTTTTCTTCGGAAAGGATACGGTGCTCACACGGATCGGCCATTCGGTAGCACGCGGCATGCATCGCTTGCTTTGGAAGATCAAAGGCGCGGAACCACCCAGACCATCCAGCAGGGACCTGTAGACATGAGGGGCACGAGGAAGCAGCGATCGATCAAAGGGACACACCACGTGGGTTCCCACGATCCTTCGTGCCTGTTGTGGCGATCCCATCCGACACTTTCCATGACGCATGGCTGATGTGAAGGTCACGGTGCTCATGACCTTGTACAACAAGGCCCCGTTCGTTGAGGCGGCGGCGCGGAGCGTGCTGAACGGCACATACCAGGACCTCGAACTATTGGTGGTCGATGACGCGAGCACCGATCATGGGGTGGACGTGCTGCGGGCCATCGGCGACCCGCGGATCCGGATCCTTTCCAACGCGCGCAACAGCGGTCGGGCCGCTTCGGCGAACGCGGGATACGCTGCGGCGCGCGGGGAGTACATCGCGATCCTCGATGCGGACGACCTGCAGGAACCGGATCGTTTGAGCGCCCAAGTGGCCTTCATGGATGCGCATCCCGAAGTGGGCGTGTGCGGTGGTGCTGCGCGGTACTTCGGATCATCGGAAGGGGTGCGGTCCTGGCCTTTGAGCGACGCGGAATGCCGCGGCAAGCTGCTCTTCACCGATCCGGTGCTGTACGGGTCCTGCATCATGCGCCGATCGGTGATGGTAAAGCACGGGCTGCGGAGCAATGCCGATTGGACCTTGCCTGCAGAGGATTACTTGTTCATGCTCACCTGGAGCCCGCATGCGCAGTTCGCGAACCTGCCTCAGGTGGTCATGAGCTATCGCATCGGCGACATGAACCAACGCCACGGTCGTGATCCCGTTCCGGACCGGGCGGCCGTGTGCAGAGAGGTCTTCCGCTTCTTCCGGATCCCCCTATCGGAGGAGGAACTGGACGTCCATCTGCTCTTGCACCAACTCGTCCGCACCACGGTTGATCGTGCCTTCGTTGCGCGCTTCTTCACGTGGATCGGGACGCTTCGCCGGCGTGTAGAGGACAACGGAACCGTTCCGATGGCGGTGTTCGAAGCTGAATTGGAGCGGCGCACACGGAAAGCCTTCCACCTGATCGCTGATCGCGACCTGGGTGCGGCGATCCTGTTCATGCGACGCACGGGCGGGTGGTCCAGCGGCGAGCTGCGCTACCTTGTGAAGGTCACCTTGCAACGATGGGCCGGTCGATCGCCCGGTGGCACCAGGTCCTGAAGATGGGTCAACGGGTCGCATACCTCACGCACTACGCGGAACTCTATGGTGCGAACCGCTCCTTGCTCGATCTGGTGCTTTGTGCGCGCAATGAGCATGGCGTGAAGCCCTTGGTGATCATCGCCGAGGAAGGCCCACTGCTGGAGGCCTTGGAAGCGAACGGGGTGGAATGTGCGGTGATCCCGTTCGTGCCATGGATGCACAAGCAGGTATATATGGGCGGCCCCCATCATCGCTTGATGCAATGGTGGCGTTATCGCCAACAAGGCAAGGAGCGCGATCGGTGGAACGCTGAGCAGATGCCGGAATTGATCCGCCGTTGCAAACAGTGGAATGTGGACCTGGTGCATGTGAACAGCTCAGTGATCGGCCTTGGCCCTGAACTGGCGAATGCATGCGCGATCCCCTTGGTGTGGCACATCCGTGAATTGCCCTTTGCGCATTACGAATTCCGGGTCGATGGTGGGACGGAACGCTATTGCAAGGCACTGCGCGCTGCGGATCGGATCATCGCGATATCAGAAGCGGTGCGGGCGGATGTCGGATCGCTCATCGGCAACGGGTCCCATATCACGATCGTCGGTAACGGGGTGGCGGATACCGCGCGCATGCTGCAGTTGGAGCAGGCCAGCAGCGAACGCTGGTCGAGTACGGGTCCCTTCACGTTCCTGCAACTGGCGATCTTCCATCCATCGAAAGGCCAGTTGGATGCGGTCGAAGCATTCGCGCAACTACATGCACAGGAACCGGACACGCGCCTGATCCTCGCCGGTGGTGGGGCACAGGAGGAGGCGCGCGCGCGCATCAAAGCCCTCGGGATCAGCGATTCCGTGGAATTGCCGGGATACATCAACGACCCGTTCGCCGCAATGGCCCAAGCGCATTGCTTGCTGCAATGTTCCAAGGATGAGGCCATGGGACGCGCAACGGTCGAAGCGATGGCGAGCGGCCTTCCGGTCATCGGACACGCCTCCGGAGCCACCCCTGAATTGATCGCCGCGGGCACCTCGGGCCATTTGTACGCTGGGATCGACGAACTTGTGCAACACATGTTGGACCTGGTCCGCAATAAAGAACGAGCTGCGCGGATGGGCGCGGGAGGGCACATGCGCGTCCAACACAGCGCTACCATAGAGGCCATGACGCAAGCCGTTGTCAGGGTCTACGCGACATTGTGCGCCGGATCATGAACAGTTGATCGCATGTTGCCCAGGATCAGCATCATCACCCCGAGCTTCCAACAGGCGTCATTCCTGTCCGAGTGCCTCGCGAGCGTGCGTTCACAGGACTATCCCGAGCTCGAACACATCGCCGTGGATGGTGGAAGCACCGACGGGTCGAAGGGAGCATCCTTGCTGCCGAAAGCGGAGGTTTGAGCCTGGTGGTGCAGCGAGGCGGACCGGGGCCAGAGCCATGCCATCAACAAAGGGCTGCACCATGCCACAGGTGCGGTCTTTGGCTGGTTGAACAGCGACGATCTGCTACTTCCCGGTGCCTTGCGCAAAGTGGGAGAGGCCTTCGCGAGCGATCCGGAGCTGTTGGTCCATGGTGGACTGCGGCTCATGCAAAAGGCCAGCGGGGAACGTGTTCCTATGCCTATGGACGATGCGGCCGATCACGCCTCCTTGTTCATCGATCCGAAGATCAATCAACAGTCCACCTTCTTCCGCTTGGATGCCGTACGATCGATCGGCGGGGTGGAAGAGGAGCTGCACTATGCCATGGACCTTGAGTTGTGGTGGCAACTTCTGTTCGCCCATGGAACGGCGCATCTTCGGTTCGATCCGGTGGAGCTCGCCGTCTTCCGCATGCATGTTGACAGCAAGACGGGCGAAGGAACGAGCGGGTTCCGGGTGGAGACCGCAGCGATCCTGATGGGCATGGCCAGCCGACTGGGGCTGCAGGATTGGATCGCTGTACTGCGCACCGCCTATCCGGATGTTCCCAAGCTTCGTGCGATGCCGCTCGATGAGCAACATCGATCGATCGTTCATCGCATGCTCACCGCATTCCTGCTCAAGTGGCACGGCAGCATCCACGAGCGTACGGATTTTGAGATGATGCGGGCCTTCCGACGCACGATCACGATGGATCCGACGACACTGGATCGGTACACGGAACGACTGGCCACACTGGACCGCCAACTGGATGTGCCGAACTGGTTGGCCTTCCGGGTGAAACGAAAACTGGACCACCTCGCACCATGAAGGCCAGCGTCGTGCTTCCGGTCTATAACAAGGCACCCTACCTGCAGGAGTGCTTGGACAGCATATTGGCCCAGTCCTTCGGTGCGTTCGAATTGATCGCAGTGGATGATGCCAGCACGGACGAGAGCCTGTCGATCCTTCGTTCAGTTGCGGATCCGCGGGTGAAGGTCATTTCGCTCGAACGGAACGTCGGCCCCGGTGGTGCGGCGCAACGTGCGATCGACGCCGCGTCCGGGGAGTACATCCTGCGCGCCGATGCCGACGACATCATGTTGCCCGAACGCTTCGCGAAGCAGATCGCCTTGCTCGATCGTGAGCCAGGGATCGGTGCGTGCAGCGGACACATCCAACTGATGACCGATCCGCCCGTGCTGCACAAGGTGGAGTTGGAGGATGTCGATTGCAAAGCAGGCATGCTCTTCGGCGTGCCCCTGAACCAACCGGCATCGGCCTACCGACGTAGCGTTCTGGTGGACAATGACATCCGCTTCAAGGATGATTGGCCGCACTACGGTGAGGACTGGATGTATCAGGTGCACCTCGCTCGTGTTACGCGCTTCAAGAACCTGGATGAGCCGCTGATCCTTTACCGGAAAGGCGCCATGAACATCGCGCACGGCCGTGACCGTGGCGCCGATCTGGACGTGCTGTACCGCTACATCTTCGATCAGCTCGGCTTCCCGATCAGCGAGGATGAGCTGGAGGTGCAACCTTATACGGTGCGTTTCTTCAAGGAAGCACCCACCCCCGAGCGCATCCGTCGCTTCCGCGCCTGGTTGTTGCGACTTTCGGAATTGAACGCGGAGCGGAAGGCCTTCGACCAAGCGGCCTTTCAGAAGCGTTTGGACCGCATGTGGAACGACCTGTTCCATCATCTTCCCGAATACGGATGGACGCCCACGATGGCCTACTTCAAGGCAGGAGGTGGGGTCACGTTCCCACGCTTGTACTACATGGCTGCTACCTTGATGGGTGGTACGCAGGACCCGGAACGCGCGCGACGATGAAGGAGCTATGGTTGTTCACCACACGCTTCCCTTTCGGCTTCCGCGAGGCGTTCTTGGAGAATGAACTGCCGGTGCTTTGCGAGCGCTTCGATCGCGTGCTGATCTTCCCTGAGAACCGGGATGGCGAACCTCGGACATTACCTGCGAATGCGGAGGTACGCGTGTTGCTCGAGGACCGCTTCTCATCCATGTCACTGCTTGGTCTGCTGCGTCGTTGGCCCTCGGTCCTGCGTTTGTTGCGATCCCTGTGGAAGGATGCGCCTTCCTTCGCTGTGTTGCGCGAACAATTGCCCGAGCTCCGCAGCCGCATAGCGCAGCTGATACATCGGGCGCATGTCGTCGAAGAGGAACTGATGCCATCCTATGATCCAGAGCGCGTCAAGGTCTACGCCTACTGGACCCATGACTGGGTAACGGTGCTCGGGCTGGTTCAAGAACGCCGGAAGGAGTTGCGATTCTTCAGCCGGGCACATGGCTATGACGTCTACGAAGAGCAGAACCGCGATGCCTGGATCCCTTTCCGGCAATTTCAGCTGCAGCACGTCGGTCAGGTGTATTGTGCGTCGCGATCGGCACAGGAACACCTGCAACGCGCGCATCCGGCATTGCGGTCGAAGTTCGAACTGGCCATGCTGGGCACCACGGACCACGGTCCAGGGCCATATGCGCCGGAAGGTCCGTTGAAAGTGGCGAGCTGCTCCTTCCTGATCCCGCGAAAACGGGTACTGCTCTTCGTGGAGGCACTGATGCTCACCAAGGGTCCAGTGCACTGGACGCACTTCGGGAGCGGTGAGGAGGAGGCCGAACTACGCGCAGCCATAGCGAAGCTTCCGCCGCACGTGACGGTCGACTTACGGGGCATGGTGCTCAACAAGGAGATCATCAACTTCTATAGCACCGTGCCGGTGGATGTGTTCGTGCACCTCAGTCGTTTGGAGGGCGGCGTGGCCATCGCGGTGCAGGAAGCCAGCAGCTTCGGTATTCCGGTGATCGCGGCCGATTCGGGTGGTGTGCGGGAGATCATGCGTCCCACGACGGGAGTGCTGTTGTCCAATACACCCAGCGCATATGAGGTGGCCAAGCTCCTGGACGGATTCCGGGGTTCCCCCATGAACTCCATCGCCTTCCGTGAAGGCGTTCGCAACACATGGAAAGCCGCGTTCGAGGCACAGGCCACCTTCAATAGCTTCGTGGACCGGATCGAGCGTTGAGCCTGCGGGATCGTTCGCCTTGTCCTGCTGCAATGGCGTTTTGAGCTTGTTCCGGTAGGGCCCACGCCCGTACTTTGACCTCCGTTCGGGCCCTGGCCCGCGAAGGCATGAAGGTCGCTGTCGTCATACCCTGTTACAATGTGGAGCACCATGTGCACGAGGCCGTACGTTCGGTGATGGAGCAGACGTACGAGGACATCGATGTGGTCGCGATCGACGACGGATCGACCGACAGCACGCGTGAGCAACTTGTGCGATTGTCGGAGAAGTATCCCGGTAAGCTCCGTTGGGAAAGCGGGCCGCGAAAGGGTGCATGTGCCGCACGGAACAGAGGCATGGCCTTGACCGAAGGCGACTACGTGCAATTCCTTGATGCCGACGATATGATCCTTACGGACAAGATCCACCGACAGGTCGATCTCGCCAATGCGACCGGAGGACCTGATCTGGTCGTGGGCGATTTCTTGAACGTATACGAGGACAGTAAGGAAGAATTGATCCGTGGAGCCGGGCATGGACCATGGTCGGCATTGATCCGCACACAGTTGGGTACCACCAGTGCCAACCTGTTCAAGCGCAGCGCTGTCCTGGCCGCGGGTGGTTGGAATCCGAAGCAGGCCAGTAGCCAGGACTACGAACTGATGTTCCGGATGCTCATGAACGATGCCACCGTTGCATGGGACCCGCACGTCAGCAGCTTGGTGCTCAAGCGCAGTTCAGGCTCCATCAGCCGCACGGACCTGAGCGCCAACTGGAAACGCTACATCGCCTTGCGTCAGGAGATACGGGACTATTTGCGCAGCACCGATCCGGTGAAGTTCGCAAAGGAGGTGGAGGTTGGTGATCAGTATGTGTTCATGGCCATCCGGGTGCTGTCCAAACACGACCGCGAAGCGGCCTTGGCCGAGTACGATCGTTGCATGGACAGCTCCTTCGTCCCGGAGCACTCAAAAGCAACCACCAGCATGTACATCGCCTTCTATCGGATGCTGGGGTTCCGAATGGCCGAACGATCGGCCATGTTGATGGGTTGGTTGAAGGACCGTATGAAATTGGTGTAACGGGCCGCAAGTGAACAAGAGAACGGAATGAGGAAACTGATGGTGGTGGTGGGCACACGCCCGAATTTCATCAAGGTCACGCGCATCAAGGAGATTGCGGCACAGCGCGGCGATTGGCAAGTACAACTTGTGCACACCGGGCAGCATTTCGATGAGCGCATGAGCACGGTGTTCTTCGATCAGTTCGGCCTGGTGCCCGATCGGTGGTTGGAGATCCCCAAGGGCTCGCCGAACACGCAGATGGCGTACATCATGTTGGGCCTGGAAGGCTTGATCACCGCCGACAGACCGGATCTGATGATGGTGGTGGGCGATGTGAACAGCACACTGGCGGCGGCCCTCACGGCGAACAAGTGCGGGGTCCCCTTGGCCCACCTCGAAAGTGGCCTGCGTAGCCGCGACCCGGGAATGCCCGAGGAGATCAACCGGATCCTCACCGACCGGATCACCGACATTTTCTTGATCACAGAGCCCAGCGGCGAAGCCAACCTCTTGGACGAAGGCGTTGCCAAGGAGCGCATCCATTTCACCGGCAACACCATGATCGACACCTTGGTGGCCTTCGAGGACCGGATACAGGCATCGCCGGTGCTCAAGGATCTCGGGCTCGCCGAAGGAGGGCACGTGCTCATGACCATCCACCGACCGGCCACCGTGGATGACAAGGAGGAACTGGGCAAACTGGTCGAATTGGTGGCCGAGGTGGCGAAGGATCATCCGGTGGTATTCCCGGTGCACCCGCGGACGACGGCGAACTTGGAACGCTTCGGCCTGCACGGGAAGCTCGTCGCGATCAAGAACCTGATCCTGGGTGGCCCGATGGACTACTTCGCCTTTCAGAAGCTGATCGCCACGAGCGCATTCGTGATCACCGATAGTGGTGGGATCCAGGAAGAGACCACGCATCGCCAAGTGCCCTGCCTCACATTGCGGCCGAACACGGAGCGTCCGGTCACGATCACCGAAGGGACCAACGAATTGATCACCTTCGATCTGGACGCGTTGCGCGATGCCATCCGACGCATCCATTCCGGAAGCTTCAAAAAGGGGCGTATCCCGCATCTTTGGGACGGCCATGCCACCGAACGGGTGTTCGACGCATTGGAGCGCGCGCTGTGATCCTCTACCTCACTTACAACGACCAACCCTCCGGTGTGTACTGGAGCCAGGTGACCGATGTGGTGGAGCACCTGAATTCCTTGGGTGGTCCGGAGGTACGTTTGGTCGCGTTGGTCAGTGTCAGGGGCTATCGCCGGTCGCGCCGTGCGATCCGCGCGCACTCACCAAAGGCTTGGGTCCTACCCATGGTGCCCACCATGGCACGTTGGAAGCGGAATACCACCATCCTTGCAGGGGTGTGCCGACTCTTGAAGCCGGAGGGTATCATCGCACGGGGTGTCTTTTCAACATGGATGGCATTGCGGATCAAGGAACAGGGTCTGGCGCCTCGGGTATGCTTCGATGGCCGTGGGGCGTACGCTGCCGAATGGGAGGAGTACCGCTTGATCGATGACGACGCGCTGATCGCACAATTCAGGCCTTTGGAACAAGAGGCCGTGAACACGTCGGACTTTCGTATCGCGGTCAGCGAGGCCTTGGTGCAGCATTGGAGGGAACGTTACGGATATGTGGGCGAAGCACATGTGGTCGTGCCATGCACCTTGGGTCGGGATCATACAGGACCCGAGGATGGGCTCGTAGCAGGTTCGCGTGCTGGAACGCCTTTCGGTGCGGATGATGTCGTGTTGGTATACAGCGGTAGCACGGCCGGTTGGCAGTCCTTCGATCTGCTCGCCGAAGTTTTGGGTGGCATCATGGACCATCGCTCCGATGTCAAGGTGCTCTTCCTTTCCAAGGAGGATGCGAACAACAGGGCCTTGCAGGCGAAGTACCCCGGCCGTGTGTTCGTTCAATGGTTGAAGGCGGATGAGGTCCGGTCCATGTTGCAGGCCTGCGATCATGGGATCCTCGTGCGTGAGGATTCCATCACCAATCGCGTGGCCTCCCCAACGAAATTCGCAGAGTACCTCGCTGCAGGGCTTCCGGTGATCATCTCGGGACACTTGGGTGACTTCAGTAGGATGGTCGTGGAAGAGGATCTGGGCATCGTGCTTCAACAAGGAACGGAGATGCCGCAGCCCCAAAGGACCGAAGCCTTGGAACGGCACCGTCTGGAACATTTCGCCTACCGGCACTTCACCAAGTCGGCCTTCGATACGGCCTATCGCCGCTTGCTCGCGGCCCTCTCGCGACCTGCTGTTCGGGACTGAGCCCGTACTTTAGCGGCCTTCCATGGCACAAGGCGCACGCATCCTCATCACCGGTGGGGCCGGGTTCATCGGCTCGGCATTGAGCAAGCATCTCCAAGAGCAGGAACACGAGGTGCATGTGCTGGACAACTTGTCGTTCGGAAAGCGTGCATTGGCCGGCGTTCCCGACGAACGTTTCCATCAGGTCGACATTCGCGACCGAGCGGCAACCATCGCTGCGCTGAAGGCGGTCGCCCCGGAGAAGGTCCTGCACTTGGCCGCCGTGCATTTCATTCCGTATTGCAACCAGCACCCGGTGGAAGCTGCGGAGATCAACATCAGCGGCACGATCAACGTGTTGGATGCCTGCGAAGCCGCAGGGAGTGTCCAACAAGTGTTCGCGGCGAGCACAGCGGCGGTATACCCGATCGCCGACGGACCCATGGATGAAGACCACGTAACGGGTCCGATGGATATCTACGGCATCACGAAATTGGCCACGGAGAAGCTCGTCAGCGAATTCCATTTGCGCACGGGCATCGCTACGATCATCGGCCGCTTCTTCAATGCCTTCGGGCCGAATGAGACGAACCCGCACCTCATCCCGGAGATCCAACACCAGGTGCTCTCCGGTACCCGCACCTTGAAGCTCGGCAACCTGGATCCGAAACGGGACTTCATCCACACCGAGGACATGAGCAAGGCGATGTCGGCCTTGTTGCTCGCCCAGGTTGAAGGCCATGCGGTGTTCAACATCGGTCGCGGCATCGAGTACAGCGTGCGCGAGATCGTGGAAGCCTTCGAACGGCAACTGGGCGAAAAGCTCACGATCGAGGTGGACCCGGCCCGGGTGCGCAAAGTGGAGCGCATGCACCTGCTTGCCAACGTGGACAAGTTGAAGCGCGTGACGGGCTGGGAGCCGGTGTGGGGCATCGATGAAGGCGTGGCGACCCTGCTCAAGGAAGAGGTCCAGCTCTGATCGGATGCCGGGTGAGCTACATCGCGGACCGGAATGTCGCACCGACAACACCAAGGAATGATCCGCGTAGCACTCTGTACCGATGGCGTCTTCCCGGATGCGATGGGTGGTATGCAACGCCATTCGCGCTTGCTGGCCGAACATCTGGCGCGGAGCGGCGAAGTGGAACTGACAGTGATCCATCCGCATGGGAAGAACGTGTTCGATGCGTCCCTTGGGATCAACGAAGTGTCGATCGCACCGATCGATCCCGGTCGCTTCTACCTGCGTGAACTATGGCGCTATAGCGGGCGGGTCGCGGATGAACTTGATCAGTTGCGTCCCGAGGTGATCCTCTCCCAAGGTTTCAGCGTGTGGAAGGGAATGGCGCGGTTCTCGGATCGTCTGATCGTTCATCCCCATGGATTGGAGATGTTCCAAGGCATGACGACCAAGGAACGCGTGATGGGAGCGCCTTTCCGCAGTGCGATGCGATACATGGTGCGTCGTAGCCGCTTCGTGATCTCCTTGGGCGGCAAGCTCACGGTCATGCTGAAGGAGTTGTCGGATGGAACGTCCTGTTCGGTGATCGTGCTCCCGAACGCCGTGGATGTTCCTGAGCAGGTGGAAGCACGACGAGAGGCACAAGGTCCGTTGCGCCTGTTGTTCGTCGGCCGCTTCGCCTTCAACAAGGGATTGGATGTGCTGATGACCGTGGCACGGAGGCTGGAACAGGAAGGGAAGGGGGAGCGCGTCCGTTTCGAATTGGCCGGTGATGGCCCCTTGCTCAGTACCTATCAAGCGCTCGGCCTTCCCGGGAACGTAAGCCTGCTCGGACGTGTTGACGACGACAGGCTCTTCCAACTCTATCAGGAGTGTGATGCATTCGTTCTGCCCACGCGCTTCGAAGGAATGCCAACGGTGGTGTTGGAGGCCATGGCGCGCGCCTGTCCGATCTTCGTGAGCGATGTCGGTGCCACCGCCGAGCAGGTCGATGGTTACAATGGCTATTTGCTTCCGAAAGGTGACGCGGATGCGCTGTACCGCGCGATCCGCGAGTTCGAAAGCCTGTCTCCGGAGCATAGAGCAACCATGGGACAGGCTTCATTGGAGCGCGTCCAACGCCGCTTCGCATGGCCGGCGGTCACCCGGGAGTTCATCGAGCTGTTCAGAAAGGTCGCAGCGGGTCGTTGATCGTCAGCGGTCGGGACCTCGCTCAACGCGTATAGCAGCAACGATAGGTCCGGGGCACACTTCCGACGGAGATACCGTTCCCCGCTGAGATACAACTTCCGGATCCCACCACGCGTACGCTATTGTCCTCGTTCGCCGTGTTGTTGGTCCATTCCCAGTTGTTCGTCATGCCGGTCAAAGCCAACTCGGTGGCACGCAAGCAAGCAACATGGAACTCGGACCATGAGCACATGCGGCGGTCCTGCGCCGAACAATTCAAGGCTGCGGTGAAGAAGTCCGTGCTTCCGCGCTCGGTGAGCTCCATGCAGAACTGACCGTTCACATCCACCATGTTCGTCGGACAGTCGCGCCGTTGATCGGCCTTCCCATTGAGGACTTGGAAGGCACTACCATCGAATACGAGGGAAAGCAGTCTTCCTTCGGTCAATTCGGTCCCGTTCATCGGCTGAAGGCCGCGCAGGACCGGGTAGGGACCCGAGCCGTTCAATTGAAGCTGTATCGGCCCTGCACTTGGGGCCGGAGCGCGCACGATAAGATGCGTACCAGCGGATGGCGAAGTACCGAACGCGGGTAGATCGATGTTCCAAGAAGTACCATTGACGGCCGCAGCATACTCCGCGGCACCGCCTTGCACAACACCAGCCGTTAGAACATGATCCGGCCCGGTGGAAGAAGGTAGACCGGTCACTTGTCTGTCCTCATTGGTGGTTCCTGTTAGAAGGATCGGCCCGTCCACCGATACTTGCGCGCTCAGCTCCGCTGCGGAACACAACACCAGCGACATCGCTATGATCGTTCGGCGGTTCATCGTGGGTGGTAGCAACACCGCGCGTTGGCAGGGCTCAGGGTGATCGTGCTCAGCGTCCGTTGACTTTGGCAGGTGAACCGTCCGGCTTGGTCTGCCGTGTGTGTGTGGTTGGAACAGTCGTCAAGCCATTCCCACTCGCTGAACAGGCCGGTCAGCTGCGCTCCGAGCACGGTGCATCCGACAGCGTATTCATCCCATGTGCAGAGCTTTCCACCGCGCTCGGTACAATAGGCCAGCGCATCATAGAAGATCAGCCCGGTGCGTGGTGCAACGTCCATGCACGAGCGTGCATTGATCGGCAGCGAACCCGGTGGGCAGAGGGCGCTGGATCCGTTGAGGAGTACCCATGTTCCATCGGTGAACATGATCTCCGCCACCGCTCCGGTCCTCAAGGACCCCGGGTAGAGCGGCAGCCCGTCGTGCCGACGAAGCTCGAAGGGTGTGTCCGAAGAGCAGTCGATCCATACGCGGCCGGTGTTGTTCGCGGTTGGTAGGAAACGCAAGAGAAGGCCAGCGCGTAGCTCGGAGATGCTCGGTTCCACGACGATCTGCACCGTGTCCACGGACATCGAGGCGGCACCCCAATGCACACGCCCGGAAGAGAGCACGTTCACATTCACCACGACACTGTCAGCGATGGGTTCCGCGATCCCTTGCACGCTGCGCTCGCCTTCCGACCCGGTGAACCGGATGGGCTTGTCCACCTCCAGTTGGGCCGACGCGTTGCCAAGGAGTGAAAATGCCGCTATGAAGAGTGCCGTCCTCATCGATGTGCACAGCAACGGAAACGGAAGGGATTCTCCGGTGGACTTTGTCCTCCGTACCGGCAATTCACGCCGGGCACACCACCAATGCCATCACTCCCGGCACCCACCAATTTGGCACCATTGGTATTATTCGCCGCGTGGTCCACCCATTCCGCGGAAATGACCGTGCCGATGAAGCCGGGGTACTGGTTGCATGCGTGGGTCCATTCGCTGATGGTGCAGAGCCGTGCGCCGATCGCTCCGCAATAGGCACTGGCCTCGAACCAAGTGACCGCCGCTAGGGATGAATCGGCCACACAGAAATCGCGCGTTCCCGGACTGAAGCCGACAGGACAGGGAAGCGCTGTTGAGCCTGATAAGCTGGAAGTTCGAGCCATCGTGGATCAGGGTGGAAGGAATGCCCGGCAATAGGTCCGCACTGTCCAAGGGAAGACCACCTTGTTTGACGATCGCTTGGGCGCCGAGGTCGTTCAAGTCCAAGGTGGCGCCGGCAAGATTGGCTTCGGAAGGCAGCACGTATACCGTCATTCCGGCCGTGTACTCGGACGGTGCGGGAATCGACGAACCGGTCAGCGATTGAGTGCCGGCGGTGGCCGTGTAGCTCACCGTATTATCGCGTAGGGCGCGCAGGCTTATAGCGGCATCGGGAACCAGCGGGTCGGCCGGTCCAATGATGCGGCGATCCGCATCATCCGCCGCGTCCGGACCAAGGGTGTAGGAACATCGAGTTGGGCGGTGGTGGTCCCGCTGACGAATAGGAACAGCGCCAAGGTCAAGTAGAGAGGAAGGTGCTTGGTCCACATCATGCTCAACGAGCGAACGATCGGCAACAGGTCGGTACGTTCAGAACTACCCACAGCGGCTTTCGCGCTTATCGCGTGTGACAGCAACGGAAGTTCCGTGGAAAGCTTCCTGTCACAAGTCCGTTCCCGCTCGATCCACATTGGTTGTTACCGGAAACACGCGCCGAGCCGTCTTCGTTCGTTGCATCGTCGACCCATTCCCAGTTGTTCGTCATGTTGTTCAAGCCCAATTCCACCCGTTTGGTGCACGCCGTGATGTACTCGGCCCAAGTGCAAAGGCGTAATGACAGATTCCCGCAAACGATCGCCGCCTGGAAGAAGTCCAGACCACCGCGCTCGTTGGGTTCCACAGAACTGCTCGTTCACGGCGATCGTGCCGGTCGCGCAGGGCTTACGTTCGTACGTACCGCCGTTCATCACATGGAACACGGAGCCATCGAACACGATCGAGAGCGGTGTTCCTTCGGAGAGGTCCACCGGGGCGAAGTTCTCACCGGGGCCTGTCACCAACGGATATGGGCCGGCACCATTCACCGATAGTTCAACATCACCAACGCTTCCGGCGGGTGCCAGGACCATTAAATGCGTTCCGAGGATCGGTGCGCTGGAAAGCGCCGGTAGATCTATGGTCCAAGAGGTCGTTATCGCGGCCTGTGCGCTCCGGTGAACACCCGAGCCTTCGACATCCGCTGCAAGAATTGCGTCAGGAGCGAGGGAACTTGGAACGCCGGTCACTTGGTGTTGTTCTGCATTCACGCCCGTCAGTTCGATCGGGCGGTCCACCGCCACTTGCGCGGCCACGGCAACGGCCAGGAGCGGGGAGGAGATGATGAGTGCGAAGCGGGTCATGTGCATCAGCGTGGATCGAAACAGCAACGGCTTCGGGCAAAAGTGATAGGCGGGGTGGAGGACCGCTCAGCGTTGCAGTTCCCGAAACCGACATTGACCGTTGAATGAGCATGGTTCGCACCTTCATCCACCCATTCCCAGGAATCCGTCATGCCGGTAAGTACCGAAGCGAACTGGGTGCACGCAAAGTGGAACTCACCCCAGTTGCACAACCGCCCGCCCATGTCAGCGCAACGTTCCGATGCGCCGAAGAAGAGCATATTGTCCATGCCGACGGTCTCCATGCACAAGCGCTCATGCAATCGGGTCGTTCCAACGGGGCATCCACGCTCCGGCGCATTCAACAGGATCCAACGTTCGTTCGCGAACAGCACCTCACAGAGCGCACCATCGCGAAGCTGTCCGCGGACCGGAGCGACACCATCCGGGCGGACCAAGGGGTACGGTGCAAGACCGTCGACATCAATAAAGAGCGAGTCGTACGCACTGGCTGGTGCAATGAAGCGAAGGAGCAACCCATCCCGATAGGCCGTCAGTGGCACAGTGGGGGTCAGCGTGATGGCCGTACCGGTAATACTGGCCACTGCCCAATTCGCCGTGCCGAGCAGGGAGCCTTCCACGGTCAGCGCGGCATCGCCGGAGCGGGGAGCGGCCAGGCCATCCACACGTCGAGCAGCCTCAGGTCCCGTCATTTCGATCGGCCCTTCGATCTCCACTTGGCACATCGCTGCGGTGGACACGAGCAGGAATAGTGTCGTGATGTGCTTTTTCATCGGCTTAGGCAGCAGCGGAAACGACGCAAGGAGGTGAAGACACCGCTCGTTCCGTAAGAACAGGAGAATTCCGAGGTACCAACGGTCCCGGTCGAACCCGTACCCATCAGTTTGCCTTCCGCTCCACTATTGGTGCCATCATCCACCCATTCAGGAGCGGTAACGGTGCCAATGAAGCCGGGCTTGTTCCTGCATGCGCCGACCCATTCGGCGAATGTGCACAGTCGACCACCCAAAGAGTCACATGCCAAAACCGCAGGTTCGAATGAGGCGATCGAAACAATGGAATCGGAAATGCAACTAGCGCTGCTCACGGCCGAGTACCCGGAAGGGCATGGGCGATAACCATTGTTCAATAACAGGAAGCTGGTCCCATCGTACACCAAGCGCGCTGCATGGCCGGGAACCAGGTCCGCACTGTCAAGAGGCACGTGTCCCCATTTGAGGATCGGCCGTGCCCCAAGTTGGTTCAGGTCCAACGCGGCACCAGGGGTGTTCGCGCTAGCAGGTAGGATGGAGACCATCATGCCGGCCGCGTAGGCAGTGGGGCCGGGTTGCAGGCTTCCGACAAGCACCGAGGTGCCCGTCACGCTGGTGAAGGTCAATCTGCCTGAACGAGCGGCATCCACGCTGGTGGCGGCGTCCAAGGAGATCGGGTCGGCCAAGCCGGTAAACTGTCGGTCACTGGCCGTCGGGCCATCAAGCACGATCGGTACCGGCACCTCGAGCTGCCCCATGGCAGTGAGGCTGATGAGCGCAGTTGCTATCAGTGTCGTTGCTCTCACGCTTTCCGGAATCTATGCACGTATCGGCTGTTGATGCGGAGGAAGTACGCGCCGGCCATCAATCCGCTCAGGTCGATCCGGGCTTGAGTGCCCAGAGCGGCCGTTCGTTCGCTCCATACGGTGCGCCCAAGTCCATCCACGACCTCCAACGTAATGATCCGCTCTTCGCCGGAGGTGTTGATGTGGAGCACACTTTCCACGATGGTCGGGTACACCTGGAACCCGCTCACTACGCTTGTTGCGTTCACGGAAGCCACCGCGTTGCGATCGAAAGCGGTCACATAGGCCCAAGGGTATTGGTCCGTGCTGCTAACGGTTCGAGCCCCGACATCCACCGTGCTGGGCAGTGCCCCCCACGGACCGGTATCACTGGTCGATTCGAAGATGAGAAGGTCCGCGCCATCCAGTCCGTTCAACTCGGATGGGTCGTATCGCAGGTCCAAGGCAAGGTCCTGTCCGATCTCGCCCATTGCAGAAATGAAGTACCAACGCGCGATGCTCAGATCACTGGTGTGGAGCAATTGGGGTTCATGTCCACGAACGATATCCACTGTTCCAGGACCATCGGTGGTGCTCAAGGACAGGCCCAATCCACCGGGGTCCTGTGAAACGTAGGGTGGCGCTGCCACCAGCACCGCATGCTCCGTACCGGCCCCCACGATCGGCGAGCCTTCCACTTCGATCAATCGCGCTTCGGTCCCAAGGTCGATCGAACCATTGTTCACGACGGTCGCCGGTCCAGCGATCGTCCATTCAATCGGGCCTTGAATGCGCAACGAAGTACCCGGATGCACGGTCATGCTTCCGGAAAGAAGCTCCATGGATTGCCCCATGGCCGGGACGGAAAGGAAGCCCAAGAACAAGGCTGCTAGGTGGGTCCTGCACATGGGTACCAAAGGTAGGGAGTCCGCTCAAAGTCCATATCCACGGGCTTCCTTGGTTCAAGTAGCTTTGGCACCAAAGAACGCGCATCATGGATCTGAAGGGTTTCATCGCTGACCAATTGGGTCATTTTTCCTTGTACGACATTCCAGAGGTGCTTTTTGTGCTGCTGGCATCCATGTTTTTCGGCTACGTGCTGACCTTGTTCGGTGCAAGGGAAGTAGGACCGGAGGCGAAGCGGATGGCCCTTTGGTCGGCAGCAGCAGCTTTGGCAACAGCATTGGTCCGGTCACAGCTTCCCTTGGCGGTGCTCGTGTTGGCGGCAGCGGTGTTGGTCGGTAAGCGGACCAGTGGTGCCAAGGATGATACCTTGTTCTTCTCCCTGCTCGCGATCGGTATCGGTTGCGGCAGCGGGGCCACCGTCGTTGTTGGATTGGCCCTTATCCCTTACGTGTTGATCATGCGCTGGGCGGTGCGTCCCACTCCTTCGAATTGATCATGTCCAGGTCCGAAGTGCGATATGGCATGGTGGGCTTGTTCCTCGCCACACTGGCCTGCGCAGCGTTGATGTCCTTTGTAGGACAGGCGCCGAGGGTGGCGCTCTCAAGGTCGGATGGACCGGTCCCGAACGTGATCCCCTCGAATGCGATCGTTGCGCCGGGTGCGAAGGTCCGCTTCCGATCATCGGCAGGAGGTGCCTTGCTCCTTGCTACCAAGGCCGATGGGCCCTGGCGCACCATGGGTGATGAGGTGGAGATCGAAGCTGTTCCGGATCGAGCAGCGGCCGAACGAATGCTCGCGGTCCCGCTATCCTTGAATTGGAAGCACCCCTTGTGCGGCCTGCCGGTGGCCGAGGTGTTCAGGGTCGCGGAGTTGGATCCCATGAACAGGCCCGGACCGGTGCGCATGCACACCGTGTTGTTCGAGGACCATGGTGAATTGCCCGTCCTTTCCTTGGCGATCACCGAAGGGGCCTTGTTCGATCCGGATACCGGTTTGATGGTGGTGGGCAACGGTATTTTTCGGGCACCGGAGAAAGTGCTGGTGGCCGAATACCGTGATCCGAAGTCCTGGAAGTACCCCGGCAATTTCCACATGCGCGGCAAGGAATGGCAGCGTGAAGCGCGGATCCAGCTGATCGCCGCGGACGGTTCGGAGGAGTTCCAAACGGCGGTGGGTGTGCGCATCAACGGTCAAATGACACGCTCCTTTCCCCAGCACGCCCTGCGCTTGGTCTTCGAGGATCCATTGCAGGCCGACATTTTCAACGAAGCGGTGGGCGATGGGTATGATGCGCTGGTGCTGCGTACCGCTGGCAATGACCAGATCAAGGCCATGCTGCGCGACCCCTTCTTGCACGGCTTGATCGAGGGTCTGCCGTTGGAGGTCTCCAAAGCGCGACCGTGTGTGCTCTACATCAATGGGGCATACTGGGGCGTGCATTACCTCCGCCATCGTTTGGATGATGATGAGATGGCACGGCGCTATGGCATCAAGAAGAAGTACATCACCATACTCGAGGATGAAGCGCGGTTCTACCGGGGCGACCCGGATCAAGTGCCGGCATTCGAGCGGATGGCATTGCGCACAGCAGCTTGGAACGGGAAAGGGAATGCATGGACGGATACCTTGGAAGCGCAACTCGACGTCGATGGGTTCTTCGTCTATATGGCTACACAGATGATCCTTGGGAATGTGGACTGGCCATCGCAGAACGTGAAGTTCTGGAAGTACACCGGGCCTCCGGAGCAGCGCGCACCCTTGACGGACGATGGCGCTTCATCATGGGCGATACCGACCTGGCATTCGGGGCCTATGCCGATCCGTCGACCGACATGTTCTCCAGGGTGAAAGCCTTGGACTATGTGCCGCTCTCCCAGTTGTTCCTTGGAATGATGAAGGATCCTGGATTCAAGCAGCGCTTCTTGAGGATCGCACGGGAACTGGCGACCGATCACTTCTCCGCCACCCGTAGCACAACGCAGTTGGATCGGTTCCTACAACGTCTGGCACCGGAAATGGACCGACATACCATGCGCTGGAGGCGACCCGGAAGCGTTGATCAATGGAACAAGGAAGTGGAGGTGGTGCGCAACTTCGCCGCAACGCGCGAAGCGAACGTGTTGAGGCAACTCGACGCATTCGCCAAGCCCTGAAGCACGAACAGCGATGTTGACCTTCTTCCGGCAGCACTGGCAGTTCATTCTCCTCGTACTCCTGTACGCGTGATCGGCATCTATGCCAAGATGTTGTTGTACGCATTCATGCCGCTTTCCGTGTTCTTCATGAAGTCCCGTCACATGTGGGCCGACACGCATCTGGATGCTCATTGTGCTGGTCCTCTCCGATATCACACCGTGGTTCTTCAAGATGCAGGTATTCAAGGGGGCGAAGAACACCTACATCGTGGCCTTGGCGGCCATCTTCCTGCTGGAGCGTTGGCGCTTCATCCCCTTCTCGCAGGTCTTCAACATATTTCTGCCCTTCTTCGTGTACAGCTTCTTCCCGTTGGTGTTCTCCAGCAACATGATCGTGGGCTTGGAGAAGACGATCTCATACGCCCTGTTGTACCTGGTCATCCCGAACTACGTGCTGTACAATTTCAGGCTTTGGGGTTGGGACTTCCTCAAGAACCTGGTGCGGTTCATGACCATCATTCTGCTGGCAGGCCTGCTCATCCTCTACTTCGGCGAGTTCTATGCGTACATGATCGGCCGGTTCCGAGGCTTGTTCGGGAACCCGAACGGGATGGCCATCTTCTGTTTCCTGTTGATCATGCTCACTACGATCATCAGTTCGATCAATAAGGACGTGTTCAACTGGAAGGACAAGCTCTTCATCTATGGAACGGCCGGCTATTTCTTGATCGCGTCCGGGTCACGTTCGTCCTTGCTGGCGGTCATCATCTTCTTGGTCTTCGGTCGTTTCTTCTCCGCATCGCCTTTCCTGGGTTTCGCCATGCTCATCGGTGTGTTCGGTATGCTGGAGGTGCTCTTGAGCAACCTCGAACCCATCGTGATGTTCCTTGGGATCGAGGATTATGTGCGCCTGAATACCCTCGAATCCGGCAGTGGTCGATACTTCGCATGGGAGTTCGCGTGGGAGCACATCCAGGACTACCTGGTCTTTGGCGGAGGCTTCGCGAACGACGAACGCGTGATGCGTCAACATCGCCTCTATTTGGAACGTATGGGCCACCAGGGTGGGGTGCACAATACCTATTTGTCCTTCTGGTTCGATTTCGGCATAGTGGGGCTTACGATCTTCTTGCGCAGCTTCATCCTCGCCTTCATCAAGTCGAGCAAATTGGTCCCGATGAGCCTCGGGGTCATGTTCGCGGTGCTCTTCTCCATCACGTACGAGTCCTGGTTGGTGAGCCATTGAATCCTTATACGATCGTGCTGCTTATCATCCTGACGGTCGTCTCGGAAGAAGAGATCGTGCTGTGGGACGGACCAAGAGCAACAACGGAAGAGGAGGAGGTGATCACGGATGATATCCCGGAGACGCAAGGAGGACTGCCAGCGATCATTCAGCCATAGACCGGGGTACTCCCTTACTTTGCCGCATTGTTCATATGAAACGAAAACTGTTCGTCCTATTTGCCGTTCTGCTGCTCCTGATCACAGGTGCTTGGCTTGCCGATCGCAAGCTCAAGGGCCACGGCCATCCGGGCCTTTCAAAGTTCTTGCAGCAGTGGTGGGTGAACTATCCTGCATCGTTCGCTGTGGAACCCATGGTGCTCTCCTGCATGTGGACCAAAAGGACCTGGACGCCATACAGAGGTGGTGGATGCAGCACGCGAGCGGGGCGTGATCATGCCGGAAGGGAACGACTACGCCCCGGCGGAATTGACCTTCAATGGCGAAGTATTCAAGGCCAAGGTCCGGATCAAAGGGAAGATGTCCGACCATGTGCAAGGCAGCAAATGGTCCTTTCGGGTGATCTCGAAAAAGGACAAGGGATTCCTTGGCATGCAACGCTTCTCCTTGCAGCATCCTGGAACGCGTAACTACCTCTGCGATTGGTTCTTCCATCGGCTGTCGGCAGGAGAAGGGATCATCGCGCTGCGCTATGGATTCATTCGCTTGGAGTTCAATGGCCAGGACCTCGGTGTATATGCCTATGAAGAGCATTTCGGACCTGAACTTCTGGCGCACAACGCTCGTGTAAAAGGCCCCTTGTTCCGCTTCGACCCCGGCCTGTTCTGGGAACATCGGCTGAACATGCTGAAGAAGGTGCGCTACAACGAACCCTTCGGTGCCTATCAGGCGGCGGCCGTGGATGCCTTCGGTTCCGGTGATCTGGAAAAGGATCCGGAGCAAATGGCCTACTTCGAGGAGGCGGTATCCCGAATGGATGCCTTCCGTAGGGTCGAACTTCCAGCCTCAGAGGTGTTCGACGCTGATCGCCTGGCCAAGCGCCACGCCTTGTTGGATCTGGTAGGGGGGCACCACAGCATGGACTGGAGCGACGTCAAGTTCTATTACGATCCCGTGCTCAAGCGCATTGAACCGGTGGCTTATGAAAGCTTCAGCGCATTCCCCATCCGGACCTTGGCCGGGTACGGCAGATATGTCGGTCGGCAGACCGCGGGGATGGACCTTCATGATGCCTACTTCAATGATCCGGTGGTGTTCCGAGCATATGTCCGGGAGTTGGAACGCATGTCCAAGGTATCGTACTTGGATAGCGCCTTTGCTGCATTGGCGCCAGCGCTGGACAGTGCCTCGGCGCTGATCTATCGGGAGTTCCCTTACAAGGAACTGGATCGATCCATCTACTACAAGAACCAAGTGCTTATCCGAAAGATGCTCGATGTCCCGAAGGGCTTCCATGCGTACTTGGATCGAATGGCGGACACCGCGCGCATGACCATGGTTCCGATCGAGGCCTTGCCGATCGAGGTGCATGGCGTGATCGCTGATGACGGATCGTTGTTGCCACCGGATGGTACGGTGATCGTTCCGTGTCGCACGGATGGACAAGTAGGCAAGCCGTTGGAATTGAAGGTGGCCATCAATGGTGCGGTGATCCCGGTGCCGGGCAAGTCCCTGCGTTTGCGCTACAGTGTCCTCGGCGCATCGGTCATGAAGGAGTTGGAGGTCTTCCCATATGCCTACCTCGATGGCATCCAACTGCCGGCCTTCACAACGAACAACACCAACGAGTTCGCCTCCAGACCCTTCATCCAGGTGGACGAGGAAGCACGTGCGATCAGGATCCTTCCCGGTCAGTGGTCGATCGATACGGATCTTTTCCTTCCGCTAGGCTACACCGTAAAAGCGATCGCACCGCTTCGCTTGGACCTGATCAAGGGGGCCCGGATCATTTCGCGTTCAACGATGCAATGGAAAGGACTGGAGGATGTGGATATCCTCATTGGTTCATCGGACAAGAGCGGCGGCGGAATGGTGCTCTTGGAGGCGGTTGGGACCAGTTCCTTCGAACACGTCCGTTTCGAGGGTTTTGGGATCGGAACCAACACGGTACCTGCCATTGTGGTACAAGGTGCCAATGTCGAATTCACCAACTGTGACTTCGCTGAGGACCGCACGCGCGACATGGTGCTGATCGTGCGTAACGCAGTGAAATTCCGAGGGTGCACGTTCGTTGGAGGACAGGACCAATTGGTGCTGGCATACACATCAGCGGACATGGCCTCGAGCACCATGCTCGGTGCAGGGGATGATGCACTGTCCATCAAAGGCGGCGTGGCGAAGGTCGTTGATGTCGAAGTGGATGGTGCCTTGGGAATGGGGATGAAACTGGACGAGGCAACGGAGATGACACTGAAGAACTCACGGATAGGGTCGAGGAAGGATGCCTTGCATGTTTCTGAAGGTGCGCGTGCAACGGTGTCCTCCGGTGCCCTGAAAGCCACGGATGGCGAAGCGCTGGATGTGGAGCCGAAACATGGTCGCCATGGTCCTTCGCAAGTGGTACTGATAGGTGTGGCCATGGAAGCTGGGCCGGAGATGCTGAGCATCGGGAAGGGGAACAAGGTCACCCGGGATGGAAAGGAGTTGGGACCGACCGAGAAGAAGAAGGCACCATGAGGACAGGGCTTCTCGCATCGTGCTTGTTCGCTGTGTCGCTCTTGGATGCGCAGGTTTCGCCGTACACGGAAGTTCCGGTATCCCCGCCGGACAGCACAGGTGCCTATCGCTTACTGATCGGTGGTCATTTTCATGGAGCCAGTAGCAATCGATCCGGGTTTCCAGCGGCTACCCTGCTGGCGAACCTCGATACGATCAACGCCATCGATGCCAACGTACTGCTCAGCACAGGCGATCTCTTCCTGATCCCCGACCGGGACAGTGCACGATACGCCCGGTCGCTCTTTTCCGAGCTCAAGGTGGCGCTCTTCAACGCTCCAGGAAATCACGATCTCGAAGGCAAAGCGTACCACCGTGGAGCCGAAATGCCGGTATCCATTTCAATGGGGCCGGATCGGATCCTGTTGGTGGATACCGAGCGGAACAACAGCGATATACGGGGTGACCAACTGGAGGCCCTGGAAGAACTGGCGACAGCAGCGGAGGGCGGTGGATTGCGCCGCGTCTTCATCGTCAGTCACCGTCCGATCTGGTCCGAGGAGGAGCCGCGTTACGGCGATCTGTTCAAGAACAACACCCGCTCCACATCGGGCTGCAACTACAGCAAGGAAGTGCTGCCGGTGTTGCGTCGTATCGCAGCGCATGCCGAAGTGTTCTGGATCAGCGGGAGCATGGCAGGGCGAGCGCCGGCAAGCATTTTCTTCCAACCCCATGAGAAGAACATCACATACATCCAATCGGCCATTCGCGATGAATTGCGCGATGCGCTCCTGATCGCGGATGTGGATACCGAAGGGGTCACTTGGTCCACGCTCTCACTCACTGGGCTACCGATGGAGCCGGTGGAGAAGTATGACGCGGATTGGTGGAAAGCGAAGCAAGGCGAAGTGCCTCCGTTCCGTTGGAAGCTATTGCCCTATCTGGTGAAGAAGAATTTGAGCTATCCATCATTCTGGTACGGCTTTGTGATCGCCTTGTGCCCCCTGCTCCTCGTTGGCCTGGTCCGGCGCTGGGGCAAGCGTTGATCGGACGACACCGCGGACCGGCAACCCTTGCGTTCCGGTGCGTCCTTCCTACAGCGGACTCGGTCATCATGCGCCAACCTGCGGAAGCGTAGATTTACCGGCGAAGAGAATCATCTGAAATGGCACGTATCCTGGTCACCGGCGGAGCCGGATTCATAGCGAGCGATCTGGCGCTCAAACTGGCGGACGATCCACGCAATGAGGTCATCGTGGTGGACAACCTGCTGACCGGTGATCCTGCCAAGATCGCGGCACCTGAGCGCAAGAACCTGCACTTCATCAAATGCGATGTGAACCGCTTCGAGGACATCAGCGGGGTGTTCTATGCCTACCGCTTCGATCATGTCTTCCATTATGCCGCCGTGGTGGGCGTGAAGCGGACCACCGACAACCCGGTGATGGTCCTGAGGGATATCGACGGTATCCGGAATGTCCTTGATCTATCGAAGAACACCGGTGTCCAACGCGTCCTCTTCTCAAGTAGCAGCGAAGTGTATGGTGAACCTGTGGAGATACCGCAGAACGAGCGTACCACACCACTGAACTCGAAGCTGCCGTACGCCATCGTGAAGAACATCGGCGAGGCCTTCCTGCGTTCCTATCAGAAGGAGTACGGCCTGGATTACACCATCTTCCGCTTCTTCAATACCTATGGTCCGAAGCAGAGCAAGGATTTCGTCATTGCCAAGTTCATCCGTGCAGCGCTGACCAATAACGACATCACCTTGTACGGCGATGGCTTGCAAACGCGCACCTTCTGCTACATCGATGACAATATCGACGCGTGCTTGGCGGCGTACCACCGTGGTGAGGTGATGAACGATGTGGTCAACATCGGCTCGGATCAGGAATTCACGATCAAGTCCTTGGCGGAATTGATCATTGAGATCACGGGTAGCAGTTCGCGTATCGTTCACCTGCCACCCCTGGAGGAAGGGGACATGACCAGGCGCATGCCGGACATCACGCGCATGAATACCCTGCTCGGTCGGGACCTGTTACCGCTTCGCACCGGTCTGGAGCGCATCCTCGAGCACACCGCGGTCACCCGCTGATGTGCGGAATAGCCGGCATATTCGGGCTTGAAGGGCTCGAGAGCCCGGATGCCCTGGTCCATCGGATGAACGAGGCCATGGCCCACCGTGGCCCTGACGCCGCTGGTGTATGGCGTGGCTCGAACGTTGTGCTCGGTCATCGACGCCTCAGCATCATCGACCTGTCCACGGATTCGGACCAGCCCTTCCTTTCGGCGGATGGGCGCTACGCGCTGATCTACAACGGGGAGATCTACAACTACCGCGCCTTGCGTGCCGAATTGGAGGGGAGGGTGAGCTTTCGAACGAATTCCGACACCGAGGTCCTACTGCACGCATTCGCGGTCTGGGGCCCCCGTGCTTGCACAGGCTCGAAGGGATGTTCGCCTTTGCGATCTGGGATGCCGAGAAGGAGGAGTTGTTCCTGGCCCGGGACCGTTACGGCATCAAGCCGCTGTACGTCTCCGGAACGATCGCCATGTGCTGTTCGGCTCGGAACTAAGGACCTTGCTCGGTACGGGCCTGGTCCCTCGACGTCTGGACCACGAAGGCCTGGTCGACCTCCTGCGTTATCAGACCGTCCACGGACCTCGGACCATTGTGCGCGATGTTTCCATGATCGGACCCGGTCACTGGATGCGGATCTCAGACCAGGAGGTGGTGGAGGAGCGTTGGTACGATCCGGTCGCCTCGGCACAAAAGCACGATGTGCCAACGTCGTTGAACACCGTGCATCGCGAGGTGCGCGAACGTTTGGGCAGAGCGGTGGAGAAGCGGCTGGTGGCCGATGTTCCCTTCGGGGCTTTTCTTTCTGGTGGTATCGACTCCAGCGCGGTGGTCGGCCTTATGGCCCAGGCCAGTAGCACACCGGTCCATACCTTCTCCGTGGTGTTCGAAGAGGAGGAGTTCAGCGAAGAGCGCTACGCGCGCATCGTTGCCAAGAAGTTCAACACGGAGCACACCGCCATCCGCCTGCGTCCGGCCGATATGCTGCGCGAGCTACCCGATGCGCTGGCCGCCATGGACCATCCCAGCGTCGATGGTCCGAATACGTTCGTGGTCAGCAAGGTCACCAAAGCGGCGGGGATCAGCATGGCCCTCAGCGGGCTTGGTGGGGATGAGATCTTTGCCGGCTACCCGGTCTTCAAGCGCACCATGGCCTTGTGGAAGCGTCGATGGGTCACCCAGTTCCCACGCGGCCTGCGAGCGCTGGCGGCGAATGCCGTGAATACGGCGAAACCGGGAGTTTCGAGTGCTAAGCTGGGCGAGATCCTCCGGCTGGGCACCTTCTCCGTGGATGACACCTATCCGATCTCACGTTTGGTCCGTACCGACAAGGAACTGGTGGCGATGCTGCAACGTTCCACGCTTCCTCGGAATCCCGTGGCCTTGGAGATGGAACGCCTGATCCGGAAGGACCAAGGGCATGCCCTGCCACTGTTGAGCCAAGTTTCGGTGGGTGAGATCGCGACCTACTTGCAGGATGTCCTCCTTCGCGACGCCGATCGGATGAGCATGGCGCACGCCCTCGAGGTCCGCGTGCCGTTCCTGGACCACGACCTTGTCGAATACGTTCTTGCTGTTGGCGATGTACAGAAATACCCGCATCGCCCCAAGCAGTTGCTCGTCGATTCCTTGGGTGACCTGCTGCCCAACGAGATCGTTGACCGGCCCAAGATGGGATTCACACTACCATGGGAGCTATGGATGCGGGAGGACCTGCGCGAATTCTGTGCCGCTCGGTTGAAGGCGCTGGGCGAGCGCTCGGTCTTCAGGCAGGGAGCCATTGCCGACCTGTGGGATCGGTTCCTCGCCAAGGACCCGGGTGTCAACTGGGCTCGTCTATGGTCCTTGGTCGTGCTGGCGGATTGGCTGGACCGCCACGGGCTGGAAGATTAGCGTGGTCCCCCACACCAGAGCAATGAAAAAGGGAGACCGAAGTCTCCCTTTCCAATGGATCGGATCCAAGATCAGAACTTGGCACGGGACTTACGGCCCACTCGCTTGTTACCACGCATCCAGTTGTAACGCTGGCGGTAGAAGTTCGATTGACCGCGCAGCACATAGCTGTACGTGAAGGTCAGGGTCAGGTAGCTGTCGTTGTGCGTGGGGTCCCCACGTACGTTCTCCTTCTTGGGCGAGTCACCCGGCGAATCATAATAGCCGTAGTTCGCAGGGTTCGGAAGGGTAGGGTCCAAGGCGTAAGCATAGCTGCTCTGGTCCGCGAGTTGTGCAGCCAATTCACCCACACCTCCTGGAAGGTCCGCTGGATTCTTGTACGTGGTGCTCACATCATCCAGATAGTCGGTGAAAGTCGTTCTCCAACCCATGTCCATGCCGAAACGGTGGCGACGGCGCTGGGTGAAATGGAACCCGATACCGGCAGGTACCGAAACCCCGATGGATGAATAGTCGGCCAATTCAGTGTTCAACGGACGCAAGGCATAGAATTCACCTTCGCGGTTGAGTTGACCTTTCGGATTGCTGTAGTAGGCGGCGATACCCAAGTAGCCGAACAAGCGGAAGTCCAAGCGGTAACGGCCACGGCCACCGAGATCATTGTCCTGGAAGATCGTGAATTCCGGACGGACATAAAGCTCGAACATGTCGTTCCGGAAATTCAAGTTCCGCCCGCGACGTGGGCGATAGGTGGACAACTCGTCCGCTCCCTGGATCCGCATGTACATCAGGCCGGAGTTGACCGAGATCAGGCGATTCACTTTTCGGCGTGCAAAAGTGCCGAAGGTGAAGCGGGTTTGGCTCAACTTCATGTCCCACACGAAGTCGCGACGGGGTTGGTCCGTTCCGCCCATCTCCCCGAGGTAGTTCGAACCCCCGACGTGGACACCGAAGTCCCAAGCGTACTGGGCCGACCCTTCCGCCCCCAAGAAGGCGCAGGTACCGACCAGGATCGCAATGCGTAATGTTTTCAAGCTCATGACGTTGGATGACACAACGTGTGCCATCGGGCAAACATAAGAAAGATCGCCTTGGGACCTGCTTCCGATCGACCAAGGATATCAACAACGAGGGTCAATGCCAAGGATGGATGGTCGGAAGGCCCCGAGCCGGTACTTTTGGCGCCCTATGCAAAGCGCGAACCGTATTACGGAACTTTTCGGCATCAGGTTCCCGATCGTACAAGCCGGGATGATCTGGTGTTCGGGTTGGGAACTGGCCTCCGCCGTTAGCAATGCGGGTGGGCTCGGCATCATCGGGTCGGGCTCCATGTACCCCGAAGTGCTCCGAGAGCATGTTCGTAAGTGCAAGCAGGCCACTGATCGCCCGTTCGCCGTCAACGTGCCCATGTTGTACCCGGCCGTGGAAGAGCACATCCGTACGATCATCGAGGAGGATGTGCCGATCGTGTTCACTTCAGCTGGGAATCCTGCCACCTGGACCCCGCAGCTTAAGGCGGCCGGTCGCACCGTCGTCCATGTTGTCAGCAGTGTCAAGTTCGCGCTTCGGGCCCAAGCTGCCGGTGTGGATGCCGTGGTCGCGGAAGGGTTCGAGGCCGGTGGCCACAATGGTCGGGAAGAGACGACGACCTTGGTCCTCATTCCCATGGTCAAGGATGCTTTGACCATTCCGGTGATCGCGGCCGGCGGTATCGCCGATGGCCGTTCCATGTTGGCGGCCATGGTATTGGGCGCTGATGGGGTACAGGTCGGGAGCCGTTTCGTTTGTTCGAACGAGTCCTCCGCCCATATCAATTTCAAGCAACGAGTGTCCGATGCAGCGGAAGGCGATACGGTCCTGACCCTGAAGGAGTTGGCGCCCGTTCGATTGATCCGGAACAAGTTTTTCGAACAGGTCCAGGAGGCTTATGCCAGTGGAGTGGATAAAGAAGGGCTGAAAGCGTTGCTTGGACGGGCAAGGGCCAAAAGAGGGATGTTCGAGGGTGACCTGGAGGAAGGGGAACTGGAGATCGGTCAGGTGAGTGGTAGGATCGCCACCATACTGCCCGCCGCCGAGATCGTTCGCGAGTTCATGGGCGACTACCACAAAGGGTTGCTGGAACTCGAAACTTTCCCACGATTCGCATGAGCTTGGCAAGGACGTGGCAACAATGTACCCGGGACTTACGTCTATTCATGGAGTTGATCAGGTCCATGTTCAGGATAGGGGGTGAAGTTCCGATCGCCAGAAGCAGGGTGCTGTTGCTGGTATCGGGCTTGTCATGTTCGGCATGGGGTGCCATGGATCCCCCTGCGTTGCATTGCGCTTCCGTCGCAGTGAATGGGGATGTTACCCTTACTTGGTCGCCACCCACTGACCCCGGAAACGAGTTCGGGTCATACGCGATCTACGCAGCGAATGCGGCCGCTGGACCCTACGTCCTGTTGTCTTCCATCGGTGTATACGCGCAAACGACCACCGTCCATGTGGGTGCGAACGCCGGGCTCGGACCGCGCTTCTACTACATGGTCACCATCACGGCCGGGCCGACGCCGGAGACATCGCTTCCCAGTGATACCGTTTCCACCATGTTCCTGCAGGTGTTCCAGAGCACCCCGCCGGGTAGCGCGGACCTTTCATGGAACGCACTGGCCCCTGCGCCCACGGTGAACGACACCTTTATCGTTTGGTTGGAATATCCGATCGGTACATGGACCATTCTGGATAGTTTGGCGTCCACGACTTTCGCTTATCAACACGTGGTCTCCGTTTGCGAGGATTCGCTCACCTTCCGGGTGGAAGCCCAGGACGGAAGTGGATGCACCTCCTTCAGCAATCGGGACGGGGATGTGTTCAACGACGTCACGCCGCCCACGTCCCCAACGATCGTGGCCGTAACGGTGGATACGACCAGCGGCCTTGCCACGGTTGAATGGGAGCCGAGCCCTGAAGCGGATACCGATGGATACATCATCGTGTTCGAGGCCGGGGTGGGAGCGGTCATCATCGATACGGTGTATGGGCAATTCACGACCACCTATGAGTGGGACGAGAGCTTGGCCTTCCTCCAGTCCGAATCTTACACCATTGCAGCTTTCGATACATGTGAGGTCGGCGACCCACCGAGTCCGAACACCAGTGCAACACGACCGATGCACAGGAGCATGTTCCTGAGCCATACCTATGACGAATGTGCGGCGCTGGTCACCTTGGCCTGGACGCAATACGTCGGTTGGACCGTAGGGACACAACGCATCTTCGTTCAAGTGGACGGTGGGGCATGGAACCTTTTGGCGGCAGTGGATGCTGGTATATCACATTACGCGCACACAGTGGAGCCGTTCCGCACGTATTGTTACGCAGTTGAGGCATCGCAGGAAGGGGCGATGGTGACCACCCTTTCGAACAGGACATGCGTGCTCACGGACTATCCGGGCCTGCCCGATTTCAACTACATCCGTACTGTGACCGTGAGCGGAGATGAGAGCATTACCATTGTGGACAGCGTTGATGTCACCGCTACAGTGCAAGGCTATCGACTCGAACGATCGGATGACGGAGGGCCGTTCGAGGTGATCGCCTTCCGACCGCCTGGCTTGGCGTCGGTATTGATCTTCATTGATCAGGATGTCGACCCGAATGCGGTGGGCTACCGCTACCGTGTTGTTGTCATCGATGCTTGCGGGAATGACGCATTGGTGAGCAATGTGGGCGGCAATATCGTGTTGAAGGCGATCGCCTCGCTGACCGGGGAGAATAACCTCAACTGGAACGGATATGCGCAATGGGCGGGCATTGTTCAAGGTTTTACACTTCATAGGCGGATCGAGGGTGACCCCTTCATGCTGCTTGACCTCCTGCCTCCGGATCCATGGGAATTTGCCGACAACGTCTCCCAATACACCGCCGCGACGGGCCGCTTCTGTTATTACGTGACCGCGGTGGAGCAAGGGAACGCGTCGGGGATCAATGCCACATCCCAGAGCAACGTGGCCTGCGCGGTGCAGGAGGATCTCGTGTACATCCCGAACGCCTTTGTGCTGGGTGGCGCGAATCCCGTCTTCAGGCCCGAATTGGCATATGCGGATGTGGCCGAATATGAGCTCAGCATCATCAATCGTTGGGGGCAGGTCTTTTGGACCACCAACGACCCGTACGAAGCATGGGACGGAACGATGAACGGCAAACAAGTGCCCATAGGCGTGTATGCGTATTACTGCAATTATAAGAACGGCGCGGGTCGCGTGTTCGAGAAGCGGGGTACGGTTACGATGCTTACTGCACTGGATTGATCCCCAGTTGATCCAACTGTGTACTTTTGTGCATGGAACGATCCACTGTTGCCCCTCCGAGAAGGACCTCGGACGAAGGGATGGAGAACGGGTTCACCGGCTCATCCAAGTTCACTGGCGAAGGCCTTACCTATGATGACGTACTGCTCGTACCGGGCTATAGCGAAGTGCTGCCCCGCGAGGTCGATATCCGTTCCAAGTTCACCCGGAACATCATTCTGAACATCCCTGTGGTCTCCGCGGCCATGGACACGGTGACCGGCGCGGAACTGGCGATCGCCATTGCCCAACAAGGTGGCATCGGTGTCATCCACAAGAACCAGTCGATCGCGGAACAAGCAGCAGAGGTGCGGCGTGTGAAGCGTTCGGAAAGCGGAATGATCCTGGACCCGGTGAAGCTGGACGAGAAGGCCTTGGTCGGCGACGCCCTACGATTGATGGCCGAGCACAGCATCGGTGGCATACCGGTCGTGGATGCCAAGGAACATCTGGTCGGTATCGTTACGAACCGTGATCTGCGTTTCGAAAAGAGGATGGGACGTCCGGTCGCGGAGGTCATGACCATGAAGAACATCATCACGGCCAAACCTGATACGACGATGGCGCAGGCCGAGGAGATCCTGCAAGGGCATAAGATCGAAAAGCTACCGGTCGTCGATACCGATGGCAAGTTGGTCGGGCTCATTACCTACAAGGATATCATCAAGCTGAAGCAGCGACCGAACGCCTGTAAGGACCGTCATGGACGATTGCGTGTGGCCGCGGCGATCGGTGTCACAGGCGATACCATCGAACGGGCCCGCGCCTTGGTGGATTCCGGGGTGGATGCCTTGGTGATCGATACGGCGCATGGCCACAGTAAAGGGGTGATCGACATGCTACGGCTCGTGAAACAGGAACTGCCTTCGGTCGACGTGATCGTCGGCAATATCGCAACGGCGGAAGCAGCAGTGGCACTGGCGGAAGCTGGTGCGGATGCCGTGAAAGTGGGCATCGGGCCGGGCAGTATTTGTACCACGCGCGTCATCGCAGGAGTGGGTGTGCCTCAACTCACGGCCATCCTGGATTGCGCCGCGGCCTTGGAAGGCACGGGGGTGCCGGTCATTGCCGATGGTGGCACACGATACACGGGTGATATCGTCAAAGCGATCGCCGCCGGTGGGAGCACCGTCATGATCGGTAGCATGTTCGCCGGTGTGGAGGAAAGCCCCGGTGAGACCATCATTTATGAGGGAAGGCGTTTCAAGACGTATAGAGGTATGGGTTCCATCGAGGCCATGCAGCAGGGAAGTAAGGACCGTTACTTCCAGGACCTTGAGGACGATGTGAAGAAACTGGTGCCGGAAGGGATCAGCGGGCGCGTTCCGTACAAAGGGAAATTGGCCGAAGTGGTGCACCAACTGGTGGGTGGTCTTCGGGCCGGCATGGGATACTGTGGCGCGAAGGATATCGGGGCCCTGCGCAGCGCGAAGTTCATCCGCATCACCATGGCCGGTATGCGGGAGAGCCACCCGCACGACGTACAGGTCACCCGCGAAGCCCCGAACTACAGTCACATCTGAGGCTTTCTGCTTCGATCATTTTAACGTCCTGCAGCCGCGTGGAGCGGAGGGACGATGGGTTACATTTGCGACCCTTGATCCTGGGCGAATCATTCGGGATAGGGGACCATGACATCACGAAAGCAACGTTCAATGAAGAAGTTCGGAATGCTGGCTTGGGCCATCGCCCTGTGCCTGACGCCTAGCGCCTTTGCTCAAGAAGTGAGCAAGGACCCTGTGATCATGACCGTGGACGGAAAACATGTCCTGCGCAGCGAGTTCGAGGCCATCTACAAGAAGAACAACAAGGACGCGGCGGTGAACAAGGAGGCCTTGGACGAGTACCTCGACCTGTTCATCAACTATAAGTTGAAGGTGCGCGAAGCGGAGGTATTGGGCATGGACACCATCGCCAAGTTCAAGAACGAGCTGGCCGGGTATCGCGCTCAACTGTCCCGCCCCTACCTGATCGACCGCGAGCTCAATGACGCCCTTATGCACGAGGCCTATGACCGTATGCAGACCGAGGTGCGCGCAAGCCATATTCTGCTGCAGGTCGCAACGGATGCTTCTCCTGAGGATACGTTGGCGAAATGGAACGCGATACTTGCGCTGCGTGCACGGATCTTGAAAGGCGAGGACTTTGCCGCTGTAGCTAAGGGCGTTGGTGGTTCAGAAGATCCCAGTGCCGCGAAGAATGGTGGTGACCTCGGTTGGTTCAGCGCCTTGCAAATGGTCTATCCTTTTGAAAGTGCGGCCTATAACACACCTATCGGTGAGGTCAGCCAGCCGGTCCGTACGCGCTTCGGCTACCACATCATCAAGGTCGAGGCCAAGCGTCCTGCTCGGGGCCAGGTGAAGGTCGCGCACATCATGTTGCGGAGCACGGACGAGGACACCCCCGAACAGCAGAAGGGTGCCGATGAGCGCGCAAAGGAGATCCACGACCTGGTGGTGTCGGGCAAGATGAGCTTTGCCGATGCTGCCCTGAAGTACAGCGAGGACGAGAGTTCCAACACCAAGGGTGGTGAGTTGCCCATGTTCGGTACCGGTAAGATGATCGAAGAGTTCGAGGACGCGGCCTTCGCCTTGAACACCACGGGCCAGGTCAGTGCACCGATCAAGTCGCGCTACGGATGGCACATCATCAAATTGTTGGAAAAGCAGCCGCTGCCGACCTACGACGCTGCCAAGGCCGAGTTGAAGAACAAGATCTCCCGTGACAGCCGCGCGGAGATCACCCGGAAGGTCTTCCTGGACCGCCTGCGGAAGGAATACGCATACACCCCGTACACCAAGAACCTGAAAAAAGTGGTCGCCATGGTGGACACGAACGCGTTCAAGAAAGGGACCTCCGTGACGGACACCTTGATCCGCAAGAACGTGGAGGAAGGTCCGTTTGAAAAAGGTGGCGCCCAGTACCGCCGTGAAGTACTTGGTGCTTTGCAAGGTGGACGGCTAATGAGCGCCAAGAGCAAGCAGTACGATGAAATGACACAGACCTTGGATGATACGGTGGTCGTCCGGACCGTCATGGAAGGATGGAAATACGATCGTAACAAGGCGGCCAAGATGACACAACCGGTGTTCACCTTCAAGGGGGGGACATTCACTCAGAAGGACCTCCTCGCGTTCATCGAGGAGAAGCAACGTCGGGAACGCGTGACCTCCACCACCGAACTGGTGAACACAAGATTCGCGGAGTTCGTCGATGAGAAGATCATGGCCTATGAGGACCAACATTTGGAGGAGAAATACGCCGACTTCCGTCTGCTCATGAAGGAGTACCGCGATGGGATCCTGTTGTTCGAACTCACTGATCAGAAGGTTTGGGGAAAGGCGGTGCGGGATACGGCCGGTCTGGAAGCCTTCCATGCAGCCCATGAGGATGATTTCATGTGGGACGTGCGGTACGAAGGGGACCTCTATGTCTGTGCGGATGCCGCAGTAGCAAAGAAGGTCCGTGGGTACTTGATGAAAGGCAAACGTGGCCAAGCCTTGCTGGATCTGGTGAACAAGGACAACCCTTTGGCCTTGACCATTGAAAGTGGCCTTTTCACTGCGGAACAGAAGCCCTATCTCAGTGGGATCACGAAACCAGGTCTTGGGCCTGATATCAAGTTGGACGACCGCGTGGTGATTACCGATATCAAAGGTGTTCGTGCACCGGAGCCGAAGACCTTGGATGAAGCGCGCGGCTTGATCACCGCAGCGTACCAGGACAGCTTGGAGAAAGCATGGATCGCCGAACTGAAGCAGAAGTACACGGTCAGTGTTGATCAGGACGTTCTTTATTCCATCAAGTGAGTTCGTTGTCCGGGCATGGCACCACCACCACGAGCATGATCGGAACGGCCGTCCTGGTCGCCGCATGCTCGGTGTCCTGCACCGCTCCGGAGGATAACACGGACAAGCCGATCGCCCGAGCCTACGGCGAGGTCCTGCACTGGAGCGACCTACGAAAGGTAATTCCGATGGATGCCTCCCCCGAGGATAGCACTGTACTGGCCCAACGCTACATTGAGAGCTGGATGCAACAGGAGGTCTACATGCACCTGGCTGAAAGCAACCTATCTGCGGATCGACTGGACCTGGAGGAACAGTTGGAGAAATACCGTCGTGATCTGGTCATTTTCAACTACGAGCAGGCGCTGGTGGACCAGAAGCTTGATGTCAATGTGTCCGAAGAGGACATCGTAAGTTATTACGAGGGTCATCGTTCCAATTTCGAGTTGAAGGACAATATCGTTCGTGCTCGATGGTTCAAGGTGAACGAGCCGGACAAACGGGTCATCCGGAAAATGGAGGAGCGATTCTTGAGCGGTGATAGCGAGAAGCTGCACGAGTTGGAATTGTGGCTGGCCCGTTCGGGCGTCACCATTACGGATCGCAGCACCAGCTGGACCCCGTATTCCCAGTTGCTGGCCGAAGTACCGCTCGCCCAACCCGAATCGGATGCCTTGCTCAATGCCAACGGATCCAAGGTCTTGAAGGAGGGTAGTGCGGCATGGTTCGTGGAGATCATCGATCATCGCGGTCGAAATAGTGTCTCACCTTTGGATCTCGTTCGTCAGGATATTCGCTCGATCTTGCTGAACCAACGGAAATTGCAGCTCATCGAAGGCATGAGGAAGAACGTGTACAAGCAAGCACTGGACAATAAGGATGTGGAGATCTACCCTTAGCATCATCTGCTTCGCGCTTCTGCCATGCATCATCTTGGCGCAGCCGGAAGGGATCCTGATCGATCGCGTTATCGCGGTCGTCGGGCGAAAGGCCATCCTTCAGTCCGATCTGCGGGCTCGAGTGGAGCAGGCCTCCCAGAACGGCGGGGTCATGAATGAGCAAGGGGTCTGCGGCGAACTGGAAGACCTGTTGTACGAGAAACTGCTGCTGGAACAAGCGAGGATCGATAGCATTGTCGTGGACGAAGCACAAGTGGATGCGGAGTTGGATCGACGGATCCGATACTTCGCCTCGCAGCTGGGTGGCGAAGCCAAACTGGAGGCCTTCTATGGTAAATCCGTTACCGAGATCCGTTCGGATTTCCAGGAACAAGTGCGCGATCAGTTGTTGATCCAGAACATGCAGCAAAAGGTGACCAGTGATATCCGGATAACACCGCGTGATGTACAGCAATTCTACCGTTCCATCCCAGAGGATAGTGTTCCCTTGATCAATGCTGAAGTTGAATATGCGGAGATCCTTCGTATCCCGAAACCGAGTGATGACGAGGAGCGCCGCGTGCGTCGCCGCATTGAAGAGTTCAGGGAAGCGGTGTTGAAAGGGGAAAAGGATATTTGCACGGTCGCGATCCTTTACTCGGAGGACCCGGGTTCAGCAAAGGAATGTGGCGAGTTGGGTATGGTGCCGCTCGGGGCCATGGTGCCGGAGTTCGATGCCGTCGCGATGAGCTTGAAGGAAGGAGAAGTGAGCCAAGTGTTCAAGACCCAGTACGGTTATCACTTCATGCAATTGGTGGAGCGTCGTGGTGAGAGCTACAATGCGCGCCATGTGCTCATGCGTCCACAAGTGGGTTCTGCTGAACTGCAGGCGGCCCGGGTCCTTCTGGACAGCTTGGCCGGCCTTGTGCGGCAAGGGTCCAGGAGATTCGGGGATCTTGCCAGAGAGTACTCCGATGACGACGAAAGCAAAGGAACGAACGGGCTCATCATCGAACCCAATAGCAATTCACCGCGTTGGGACATGGGCGCGTTGGAGCAACAAACCTTCTTTGTGTTGGATAAGCTGAAAGTAGGAGAGGTCAGTGATCCCCAGCTGATCGTACTGGCCGACGGCTCGAAAGCATACCGGATCGTACAATTGATCGAACGCTCAGCGCCTCACCGCGCGAACCTCAAGGACGACTACCGCATGATACAGCAAGCCGCCGAAGGCAAGAAACGGGCCGAGTCCGTGGACCGTTGGGTAGGTGAACGGCTCCAAACAACGCACGTCCGGATCGTGCAGGATTATTCGAACTGTCAGTTCAGTCATGATTGGTCCAAGTCGGCGAGCTCGGGGAATTGAATTGAACGGCAACACACGAACATGAGCGACACACGGTCAGTGGAACAGTTCGGCGAGAAGTATCGCCAATTGAAATTGGAGGTCGGAAAGGTCATCATCGGCCAAGAACAGGTGGTCGATCTGGTCCTGATGGGCATTTTCAGTCGCGGCCATTGCCTGCTCGTCGGGGTTCCGGGTCTGGCCAAGACCTTGCTTGTCAGTACCGTATCCCAGGCCTTGGGATTGAGCTTCAACAGGATCCAGTTCACTCCTGACTTGATGCCGAGCGATATCATCGGTTCCGAGATACTCGATCAGGACCGCAGGTTCCGCTTCGTTCGAGGGCCCATCTTCGCGAACATCATCCTTGCCGACGAGATCAACCGTACGCCGCCGAAGACACAGGCCGCGCTCTTGGAGGCCATGCAGGAGAAGTCGGTCACAGCAGCTGGAGAAACTCACCGGTTGCAGGAACCGTTCTTCGTGCTCGCGACACAGAACCCGATCGAGCAGGAAGGGACCTACCCATTGCCCGAAGCACAGTTGGACCGCTTCATGTTCAATATCTGGGTGGACTACCCGACATATGCCGAGGAGCTCGCGGTCGTGAAGGCCACTACAGGCGATGCCAAGCCGGTGGTCCAGCCCGTGCTTTCCGCGGAGGAGATCCTGCACTTCCAGGGGCTCGTCCGTCGGATCCCGGTCACGGACAATGTGATGGAATATGCCGTGAAATTGGTGACCCGCACACGTCCGGATGGTTCCGATGCGCCAGCGATCATCAAGGACCACGTGAGTTGGGGCGCAGGACCGCGTGCTTCGCAGTTCCTGGTGGTAGGTGCCAAGTGCCATGCATTGGCGCATGGTCGTTTCTCTCCCGATATCGCCGATGTACAGGCGGTCGCCCTGCCGATCCTGCGTCACCGTCTCGTTCGCAACTACAAGGCGGAGGCTGAAGGGGTCACGGTCGATCGGATAGTCGAGGCTATTCTGTGAAGGTCGTGGGAATTTCCGTTCACCACGAGTTGACGGAAAGCATCTTTTTACTGCTTAGCTCGTCATAGCTTTGAACCTACCGTTGATCAACCAGTGACCATCAAGCCCATGCTATCCAAACAAATACTCGTTCCTGTTCTGATGGCTTTCACCATCGTACCCGCGATGGCCCAGCTTCCTGTGGTCGACATCACCATGGTGCCCATTGCAAGTGACCAGTTGGAAGTGCGGATGCGACCGGACGCATACTTCGACGGTCTGTTCGCCGCTTTGGTGTTCACGGTAAGATGGGAATCCGGTTCCTCCGCGACCTTGAGCGATTTTACGCCCACTCCGGCGGTGGCGGACTATAACATGTACCCGGATGTATCCGGGGAGTTGGGTGAAGCCAACGGGTTCAACTACCTGGTCTACGCAGGGTTCGGAAGCTCTTCCCTGCTGTCCGAAGGCCAAAGCTGGACCGCAGGAGTGGAGTTCGTCCTGGGTCACTTCACCATTCTTGGTGGCACCGGCGATTTCGAGATCGTGAACGATGATTGGACATCAGCGAACAACGGAGACTACTACGTTTCCTTGAACGGACTGGACCGGACCGGGGTGATCTATGAGCTTTCTACCAACATCGGACAGGCTCAAGTGTATGGCCAAGGAGCTCGCATTCTCCCCAATCCATCAAGCGGACCAGCTCAATTGGATGTGGAGTTGAGCCAGGCCGGACCCCTCGAAATAAGGGTCCTCGACGCGACCGGTCGGTTGGTCAGGGCTGAACGAATTGCATCCGGCTCTGGGAACGCTCGATACGCGCTGCCTGGCCAGGAATTGAACGAGGGAAGCTACTTCGTGCGCGTCCTTGGCGACGATATGGATATCACCTTGCCATGGTTGATCCAACGTTGAGGTCCTTCAAAGGGATATTACGATCGACCGGGTCGACCTTCCTTTTTCTCATTGGGGTTTGTCTGACCGCACAGAATTGGTCCGTCTACGACCTGGACAACAGCCCGATCACCAGCACGACGGTCAATGCCTTGGCAGTTGATCGTCTCGGAGGTGTTTGGGTAGGTACCGATTGGGGATTGTGTCATTTCGATGGTGACGCGACTTGGGAGGTCTTCCAAAGTGGCACGAGCGAACTTCCTGAGAACTACATCAGGGCGCTGGCTCTTGATACCTCGGATCATGTCTGGGTAGGAATGCAAACAAGCGGAGTTGCCCATTGGGACGGTTCGGTATGGACTAGCTACAATACGTCCAATTCTCCCATTGCAGAGAATGAGGTAAGGGGCCTTTTCGTGGACCATCGGAATTGGGTGTGGGTCTGCACGTCAAGCGGACTTTCGGTCTTTACCGGCACCGAGTGGTTCAGGTATGATGCGACAGACGAAAGTCACAACGGTCAGATCCTGGCCACGAGTAGTACCAATTGTGTTGCTGTACGACCGGACGGCCTGATATGCCTAGGTACGATCAATGGTGGGTTGCACTTTATTGATGACACGGACCTGTTCTACCTGAATATCCCTCAGCACGGCTTCTTTGATAATACGGCCTCGGATGTCCTGTTCGACCCGGTGTCTGGTGATCGATGGGTCAGTACGCCTTCAGCAGGGTTGTTGCGTCAACAGGGACCGGCCTTCGGAGGATCATGGTATCAATGGGCCTTGGTCAGTGGGTTTCGCAGATGGTATAAGTGCGATCACCATGGATGGAGAGGGTCATGTTTGGTCTGCGACACATGCAGGAGGCGTGATCGAATTGATGCCTGAGGGAGGGGCTTTCGAGCAGTTCACGACCGTGAACTCGGCTCTTCCGGACAATGAGACCCGCTCCATTGAGGCGGGACCGAACGGCGAGATCTGGGTAGGGACCACATATGGAGGACTGGCACGCCTTCAACCTTCCGTCGGTGTCCTCGATCTTGACACGGATCTTCGCATCCGTGTATTCCCAAACCCTACATCCGGACTGGCATCGGTCCGTTTGGACCATGGTAATGGACCTTTCGAATGGTACCTGTATGGAGCTGGTGGCATGGAGCTGGAACGTGGTAGTGGCGCGGGGAATGGTATGGAACTGACCTTGGTCGGAAGGGCGTCCGGTGTATACGTATTGAAGCTGATCACGGCCGAGGGAATAACAGTTCAAAGGATCTTGTTGCGCTGATCTCGAGCTTGACCTTCTTTGCTGGATGGGTTACTTTAGCGGGCCTTGCTCCTAAATTCCTTTTCCATGCGAACAACTCACGGGTCCATTTTGTGGGCCATCGTGCCGGCTATCCTGCTTCCTGCGATGGCCGAGGCCAGTGCACGATCACGAACGCGACCGGCTGTGTTTGTGCCACTTCCGGTCAGACTGATTAGCGATCTCTGCTACCGGATATCACGATCTCCTGGAAGGCACTTCAAGATTATGCCGGTGGCCCAAGTGAGTACCCGCAGAACGATGCGACCAACCCCTGGTCGACTTCGCGTTACGGGCTCCACACCGAACATCGGGCATGGAACACTGAACGTACGTGGCGTCGATCGGAACGGCTATCGCTGGTTCCTTTGTGGAACGGATACCATTTCCATTTATGACCCGAACAGCACCACGGCCTTTTCTGGTTGCGCCGATCCCAAGCAGTTGATCCTGCAGCGCGTGTACCACAAGAACGGCGCAACCATGACCTACACGGAACGGTTCGCTGGAACGATGACATACCATGCTAGCTACGGCCACAACCACGTGGATGATTGGGCAACGTTCACGCTGCGCACTGAGGTGCCCGGTGAGCCCGACCCATGAATTGGCCGATCGTTGGTACAGGAGCCAAGGTCGGTTTTGCTTGATGGACTATTACCCGTGTACATCAGGTAGCGCCACGGACACTGCCGAACTTCGAGGAATACCAAGGTGGCACGGCGCTCAACTCCCAGAGCAATTTCCCAAATTACGGTCTGGGTGGGGGCAGCTACAACTGCAGCCAGATCTCTCAAGGCATATCGGTCGGTTACACGGATGTGTATTCGGAGAGCTTGGATGGTATGTGGATCAATATTCCTCCCGGAACGTGCAATGGGGATTATTGGATCGTGATGTTGGTGGATGAGCAGAACCACTTCTGGAGGAGAATGACGATAACAACTGGACCGCAATACCGGTGACCTTGACACAACAGGTCCCCGCAGGAGGGGACTTCGCAACGGTCACAGCATCGGCACCAACAACGACATGCGCCGGCACACCCTTGACCCTTACGGCAACGCTCGGAACGGCCTACGCTTGGAGCAATGGCGCCACAACGAGGACCATCACACCGACCGCCTCCGGCTCGTATTCCTGCACCGTGACGGGTACATGCGGAACCGATGCGAGCGATCCGGTCACCGTTACATTCTTGAGTGCTGCTGAACCGGTCGGGACAGGTGCCACTATTCCCGGACCGGGTCAAGCAACCTTGAGCGCATCCGGTTCGGACGTTCGTTGGTACGATGCAGAATTCAACGGCACCGAACTCGGGGCCGGGAGCCAGTTTACAACACCGACCATTTCTTCGACCACGACCTATTGGGCAGAAGCACGCACCACCCAAGCTGGCCAAAGTGCTAACGTCGGCAAGGTCGACAATAGTGGGGGTGGGGCCTATAATACTCTGGATCAATACCTCTCTTTCGATGCACTGCAACCCTTCGTGTTGAACAGTGTGAAGGTCTATGCGAATTCCGCAGGCAACCGAACGTTCCAAGTGTTGACCAACGGCGGCTCATTGGTGGCTGAGGCGACCGTGAACGTTCCTGCTGGACAGTCGCGCGTGACCTTGAACTTGAGCGTCCCGCAGGGCTCTGGTTATCGCATGAAGGTCACCACCGCTTATATCGATATGTATCGCAATAGTGGCGGGGTCTCTTATCCATATTCGATCGGAGGGCTGGTCAACATCACAGGGTCCAGCGCCGGTGGGCAGTATTACTACTACTGCTACGACTGGAACGTCTCTACACCACCCTTGGTGTGCACCAGTGCTCGCGTGCCCGTGGTAGCGAACGTCGCTAGTGGTGTCGTGCTCTCAATGAAAGCATTCTTGGACGGTCCCTATGACAGTGGTTCAGGCCTGATGATCGATTCGCTGCGCCGTGCTGGTCTGATCCCATTGAATGAACCGTATGCCGCGCTCGGTTTTGCTCAGACCGGTGGTGGTGGTGAGGTGATGCCGGCTGGCATGCTCTCGACCACGGGCAACACCGCGGTGGTGGATTGGGTCTTGGTCGAACTACGGAACCCGACCACGCCGTCAACGATCGTAGCTACCCAAAGTGCGCTGACCAGCTGGATGGGCAGATCGTTCTTACGACGGGTTCAGCGCTTGCCTGGAGTCCCTGATGGCAACTACCATGTAGCACTGCGTCACCGTAATCACTTAGGGGTGATGACGGCGACCCCTGTGGCGCTTTCAGGTTCTTCCTTCACATTGGACCTGACACTTCCAACTACTGCGACGTGGGGGACAGAAGCGCGGAAAACGAATGGATCGGTGCGGACCCTCTGGTCCGGAGAGACCATGCGTGACGCTTCCATCAGATACACCGGTGCTGGAAATGACAGGGACCCGGTCCTTCAAGCAACGGTGGGGCTGTGGCCACGAACACCCAGTCCGGTTACCTCAGTACGGACATCAATTTGGATGGCGTCGTGAAATACACTGGCGTGCGCAATGATCGGGATCCGATCCTTGTCAGTATTGGTGGTGTGGTACCAACCAATGTTCGCATCCAGCAATTACCCTGACCCTTTTCTTACATTCGAACGCTCCTCTGACCCTGAACCTATTTCTAACTATGATGAAACTGCTCCGCACCTCCTTGCGATCATTGCTGGCCACGGCCGCGTTGGCGTTAGTTTTTCGGCCGCCCAGGCCCAAATGAACATCGCCTTGGTCCCAACGGCGGACCTGACGTGTTCGAATTCTACTGACCGCCACGGCGACTTGCGCCGGTATCATAATCTGCTTTCTCGATCAGATGGGACGCTTCCGCGGGAGGTGAGATTCCGCGAGGACGATTTCGTGAACCTCTGTAGCAACACGAGAGCGCCGTTGTTGACCAACGACCTCCGGTGGAAGTGGTCGGCCAATACCGGTACTTCACTTTCTGCTGATAGTGGTAGCGCATTGGGAATCCGCAGCACAATGCGGATTCCATCGAATGCGGATTGTGACCCGTGCCCTGCACCGGTTCACGATCACAGGGATATCCGGTTGCCCGAATATCGGCTTGACCAATGATGCCCGCGTAACAGGACTGAACCGTGATTTCTTCTGTTCGGTTGGTGGAGTTGATGTCACAGGTATGACGATCCAACACTGATCGGATTAATTGTTCATAACACCAGGTACTCTACGGACCATCTTGTTCCACGGACGGGAACATCGCAGTATTGCGGGTCACCTGCAGGAGGAACATGGAGCGACCGGGGTCACCGGTAGTTCGTTCTCACCTTCAGTTGATCCCATCTTGACGTACACGGTCACGCAAGGTGGATGCACGGTCGCAGCCAACACAACGATCACGGTCAGCACAGCTGCGACGTGGTATTTGGACCAGGATAGTGATGGGTCCGGCGACCCTGTCAATTCGGTCCAAGCGTGCGGAAACCCGGGCGGCTACGTCTCGAACAGCAACGCATGGTTGCCTGACGGATGGGAACAAATCGCTCCCGGCCAATGCGGCTGCGGTGTAGCTGATACGGATCTCGGATAATGACGGAACTGCGAACTGCAACGATGGCTACCCGAACGACCCGAACAAGATCTCCCCGGGCATTTGTGGATGTGGTGGCTGATACGGATAGTGACAACGACGGCACCCTGAACTGCTTTTGATGCTTGCCTGAATGACCTGAACAAAATCGCCCCGGGCATTTGCGGATGTGGCGTGGCTGATACGGATAGTGACAATGACGGCACCCTGAACTGCCTTGATGCTTGCCCGAACGATCCGAACAAGATCGCACCCGAGTCTGCGGCTGCGGAGTTGCCGATACCGATAGCGACAACGACGGTACTCCTAACGACGGCTGTCCGAACGACCCGAACAAGACCGCACCTGGTGCGTGCGGCCGTGGTACGGCTGATGTTCCAACGACCTACTATGCCGACTCGCCCGGATAACGATGGAGCTGGAGATCCGGGGATGAGCCAAGCAGGATTCACCTGCATTGTTCCCCCAGGTTATGTTGCGAACAACAATGATGGTTGCCCGAGCGATCCGAACAAGATCGCACTCTGGCGTATGCGGTTGCGGAGCTGCGGATACCGACGCCAGTGACAACGACGGTACCCCGAACTGTGAATGATGCTTGCCTGAACGACTCCGGAAATAAGATCGCTCCTCGGGCATTTGCGGATGTGGAGTGGCTGATACGGATAGTGACAACGACGGCACCCCGAACTGCAATGATGCTTGTCCGAACGATCCGAACAAGTCGCACTCTGGGTCTGGTGGTTGCGGTGTGGTTGATACGGATAGCGATAACGACGGTACTCAACTGCACGTGATGCTCGCCTGAACGATCCGAACAAGATTGCCTCTGGCAACGGTGGTTGCGGAGTTGCTGACACGGACAGTGACAATGATGGTTGGCCGATTGCGTCGACACCGTCCCGAACGCACTGGCTGACTGGTTTGTGTGTATGACGGGAACGCGAACACCACGGGTGACGTCCTGAATAGCAGTTGGTGTTTGTGAAGGTTCTGCGGTAGCCTTGCCCTGATGATGGTGACCCTTGTACGGGCTGAAGTGGTGAACGGCGTGTGCACGCACCCGGCACTGCCTGATACCGACAGCGACGGCACTGCAGGACCTGGTTGATGGCTGCCTTAATGATCCGGAATTAAGATCGCGCCTGGGGTCGGCGGATGCGGAACAGCTGATACGGACAGCGACAACGATGGCACCGCCGATTGCAACGATGGTTGCCCGAACGATCCGAACAAGACCGCGCCCGGGGTTTGCGGATGCGGAACAGCTGATACGGACAGCGACAACGATGGCACCGCCGATTGCAATGATGGCTGCCCGAACGACCCGAACAAGACCGCGCCCGGGGTTTGCGGATGCGGAACCGCAGATACGGATAGCGATAGTGACGGCACGGCCGATTGCAATGATGGCTGCCCGAACGACCTGAACAAGACCGCGCCCGGAACCTGCGGTTGTGGAGTTGCAGATACGGATAGCGACAATGACGTATTAGGATTGCATCGATAGCTGCCCGAACACACCTGGCCAGATCGGTTCTGCATGCGATGACGGAAACCCGAACACTACGGCGACGCCCTCAATAGCAGTTGCGTATGTGAAGGGTCCACGGTGCCTGCCCGGATGATGGCGACCTATGTACGGCTGAAGTGGCTGAACGGAGTATGTACGGTCCGGCCCTTCCCGGATGCGGACAACGATGGTACCTGTGACCTGATCGATGGTTGCCCGAACGACCCGAACAAGATCGCCCCTGGTGTCTGCGGATGCGGAACGGCTGGATACGGACAGCGATAGGACGGCACTGCCGATTGCAATGATGGTTGCCCGAACGACCTGAACAAGATCGCCTCTGGTGGTCTGGTGGATGCGGAACCGGCTGGATACGGATAGCGATAGTGACGGCACCGCCGATTGCAACGATGGCTGCCCGAACGACCCGAATAAGATCGCACTGGTACTTGCGGTTGCGGCGTGGCCGATACGGACAGCGACAATGACGGTATTGCGGATTGTATCGATAGCTGCCCGAACACACCGGGCCAGATCGGTGCGCGCCTGTGATGATGGTGACATCAACACCACGAACGACCAGTTGGATGCGAATTGCAACTGCGTTGGAAGCACGGTGGATTGCAACGACAACGACCCCTGCACATCGGATAGCTTGACGGGGTATCGTGCATCCACACTCCGCTTCCTGACGCGGATAGCGACGGCACCTGTGACCTGATCGACGGTTGCCCGAACGACCCGAACAAGATCGCCCCGGGCATCTGTGGTTGCGGAACGGCCGACACGGATAGCGACAGCGACGGCACCGCCGATTGCGACGATGGCTGCCCGAACGACCCGAACAAGATCGCCCCTGGTACGTGCGGCTGCGGTGTTGCTGACACGGATAGCGATAACGATGGCTTGGCCGATTGCGTGGACAACTGTCCCAACACACCTGGTCAGATCGGTTCGTCATGTGATGACGGCAACCCGAACACTTCAGGTGATGTCATCGGCAGTAACTGCGTTTGCGCAGGAACACCGATCGGTGACTGCAACCCCCTGAACCTCGAATTCCAAACGGAATTGAACCCTGGTCAAGTGACCTGGGAGATCCTGGATGGCACTGGTGCTGTGATCATTGACAACGGCAACGTGACCGTTCCATCGAACAGTGTGGGAACATTCCCGCTCTGCCTCGATGATGGCTGCTACCGACTGCGTGTGACCGATGCTTCCGGTGACGGTATCCTCGGAGGCGGAATCTGTGTGAGGCCAGCGGGCATCAGCGTCGTGATCATCGATAACTCGGGCAACATGATCACCGGTGTGAGCGATCCAGAACGGTGGCACTTTCTGCCTGCCGATCGGCGATATCGACCTGATCTTCAGCAGCTCTGCGAGCAAATTGGATTGGGTGAACGGATTGTACTTGCGCCATGCCGACCCGGCCGTCAGCGCTGTTTGGGTGATGAGGTGCCATTAGCGTACTGTATGGTGGTGGTACCGGATACGCGTTCTGGATGTTCGATCCTATTCCAACGGATCGTACAGTTTCCGTCGCTTCCGCGCACACAACGTGAGCGATGGGTTCTCTCCGGCGAATGCGACACGTGCATGTCACATGAAGATCAATGGTTGGTCGAACACCGCGCTCACACCGCATATCCCTCAGTCGGTCATGATGAACGTGCGTGTTCGTCCTGTCGTGCTGGGAAGCTTGGGTGAATGGGGACCGACCTGTACCATGATGATCGACCCGGTGCGCGCGACATGTCCATTGACCAATCTGCAGAACGATGTGGCCTTTGGGAATGCCTTCAGCTGCGGGGTCACCCGGAATTTCGGTGGTTCCAATTCGAACGCGAACAGGATCATTGCGAACCCTCCTCAGTTCTCTCCAGCACCGTTGGCGGGAGGAACCGGGCTGCGTTACCAATTCCGGTTCCGCAATGGTGAGCGTTGCATCGTGCTTCCTCCTCGTACCAGCCCGACACTGTACCTCAACTGGAATGCTTCCGTGGCCCCGCCATTGGTGCTTTCGGAGACCTACAATGTGGATGTGCGTGTGAGCAAGGACCAGGGCCTTACCTGGTGCACTGGTCTCGGCACAAGTGACGCTGCGAGCAACTGTGCCGATCCAGAAGCATGGGGCATCATTTGCAATGTGACGATCGGTTCCGTTGTAGGCCTTGAAGGAGGTTCGTCCAACATGAGCACGACCGGTAGCAGTGTATTTACCGCCTACCCGAACCCGAATCGGGAGGGTCGTTTGAACATCAATATGACCGATGTTGGGAACGACGTGACCTCGATCGGGGTTGAGATGTACGATCTACATGGTCGCAAGGTGTACTCGAACATGGTGCCAGCTCAGGCTGGTACGTTCAATACCACTTTGGACCTGAACGGTGATATCAGCAACGGTGTTTACCTGATGCGTGTTACTGTGGGCGATCAAGTGATCACTCAGCGTATGGTGATCCAACGCTGATCCCCGAAATGACCTCGATGCCAAGGGCCGCCTGAAAAGGCGGCCCTTGGTCGTTCTGGGCATTTGCTAACACGATATCCAATGCATTTCACGTACGAGGGGACAGGTGCCACATGAACGGACATATACATGATCTTGGGCGATCGGCATATCCCCATAAGTGGGTATTGTGCCGCCCGTATCAAGCCCCGACCTTCACAACATGAACGGGAACAAGATCATGAACAGTGGCTCGAAGCCCGATCCTTCAAGCGAGGTGTTCGCCCGGATCGCACTTGTCGTGGCCACCGGTACCTTGATACTGCTCATGTTGAGCACGTTCAACTGGATGTGAGAAGAGCTATCCCTGGTGGGCGCCCGTTCGGAGCAAACTAACGTCCACCAACTCTCCGGAACCCCGACCTACGTCGGGGTTCTGGTCGTTTTGGACCGGTGTGATAGCGACCTGTGGGTCGATCCGCCGCTCTCCCACGCTTGGATGGAGGCTCAACGAAAAAGCCCCCCGGTTCCGGAGGGCTTCTCGTTGGTTCAGTTCAAGGTCAGTAATACACCAGGCGGCGAACCTTGGTCACGTGTTTGGCCAATCGAATGACCTGCTTGGTATAGCCGAATTCATTGTCGTACCAAGTGTACAGCACCACGCTCTTCCCGTCAGGGCTCACGATCGTGGCATTGCTATCGAACACGCTGCAACACGTATCGCCGATGATATCACTGCTGACCAGCTCGGGGTCCACCTGATAATGGATCTGATTGACCAATTCCCCCACGAGCGCAGCCTTGCGGATCATGTCGTTCATGGACGGAAGATCCTTGATCGGCTTCTTCAGCGTCAAGTTCATGATGGCCAAGGAACCATTCGGAGTTGGAACGCGAACGGCATTCGCTGTCAACTTGTCCTTCAAGCTCGGGATCGCCTTGCTAACAGCGGTACCAGCGCCAGTGCTGGTGATCACCATATTGATCGCAGCACTGCGACCACGACGCGGTCCTTTATGGTAGTTGTCCAGTAGGTTCTGGTCGTTGGTGTACGCGTGCACCGTTTCGATATGTCCTTTCTCAATGCCCAGTTCGTCCTCCACAACCTTCAGGATGGGGCAAATGGCGTTGGTGGTGCAACTGGCGGCACTGAAGATCGTCTCGTTCTCGATATCGAGGTCCTTGTGGTTGATGCCATAAACGATGTTCGGGATCTCCTTGCCCGGGGCCGTAAGGAGCACCTTGGCGGCACCCTTGGCCTTCAGATGACGCTCCAGATCGGCACGCTTGGTGAAGGCTCCGGTGTTGTCGATGATCAAGGCATTGTGGATGCCATAGGCCGTATAATCGATATCCTCGGGATTCTTGGCCGCGATCAATTGGACTTGTTGTCCATTGATGCTGATCGTCTTGTTCGCGACATCCTCGATCACGGTCCCCTTGAAAGCGCCGTGTACACTGTCGTTGCGCAGCAAAGCGGCACGCTTCACGATCTCCTCGTCCGTGAGTGACCGGAAAACGATGGCCCGCAGACGGAGCTGCTGACCTTTTCCGGCTTGTTTGACAAGCTCTCTGGCGGCGATACGACCGATACGACCGAATCCGTACAGAACCACATCCTGAGGCTTGAATGTGTGCTTGTCCTGACCGATGAATCCTTTGAGGTGGTCGATAAGGAACGTATTCACTTCCGCCACTCCCGAGGACTTGAACTCATGGGCAAGTCGACCGATATCGATCTTACTTGGCGCAAGATCCAGGTCGAGCAGGCCACGAGCCACCACGGCGGTGGTGTAGACATCAACCGGCTTATTGACGACTTTCTCAGCGTAATGGAACAATTTGATGACCTCTGAGATGCTTACATCCAACAGGTGGTTCCTGAAGAAGACAAGCTCCACGCCGCGGTCATACATCAACTGACCAACGGAATTCATCAGATCGACAGCGGACTTTTCGCTGTCAACGTAGTCCTGCAGGCTGGTCTCATAGCCCGACGGTCTCTACGGTCTCCATCAAGATCGAAGGGTTTTGGGGTGAAGTTCTCTGGTGCGGATCAACCGAGGTAGGCCTTCAGCAACTTGCTGCGGCTGGTGTGGCGAAGGCGGCGGATGGCCTTCTCCTTGATCTGGCGAACACGCTCTCGGGTAAGGTCGAACTTGGCACCGATCTCTTCCAAGGTCAATCCGTGGTTGATGGCGATCCCGAAGAACAGCTTCACCACATCGCGTTCACGCTCGGTCAAGGTGCTCAGGGCACGCTCGATCTCCTTGCTCAAGGATTCATTCAAAAGCAGGCGATCCGCTGGAGCGCTGTCGTTGTTCGGCAATACATCCAGCAGGCTGTTGCTCTCGCCCTCCACGAATGGAGCATCCATGCTGATGTGACGTCCGCTCACCTTCATGGTGTCGGCCACCTTTTCGGCTGGCAGGTCCAAGAAAACTGCAAGTTCGTCCGCGCTTGGTGGACGCTCGTATTCCTGTTCCAACTTGGCGAATGCCTTGTTGATCTTGTTCAGGGAGCCCACCTGGTTCAGGGGGAGACGCACGATACGGCTCTGCTCTGCCAAGGCCTGCAGAATGCTCTGCCGGATCCACCACACCGCGTAGCTGATGAACTTGAAACCGCGGGTCTCATCAAATCGTTGGGCCGCCTTGATCAGGCCGAGGTTTCCCTCGTTGATCAGGTCTGGAAGGCTCAACCCTTGGTTCTGGTACTGCTTGGCCACGGAGACCACGAAGCGCAGGTTGGCTTTTACCAATTTCTCCAGCGCCAGTCCATCTCCTTCCTTGATCTTTCTGGCCAATTCCACCTCCATGTCGGCGGTGATCAGGCCTTCCTTGCCGATCTCTTGCAGGTACTTGTCCAGAGACTGGCTTTCCCGATTGGTGATCGACTTGGTGATCTTGAGCTGACGCATCCTTGATGCCATGCGGGATTGGGGTCTTAGGAGGTTGTTGCGAGGTAAGTGGCGCTAACGATGGACCGAATACGGACGCACCGGGCCGCAAAGGTACGACCCCTCATAGGTACGGGACAAGCCATCCCACCTACGAGGGGCCTTGTTCATTCAATGCCTTGGCGGTCAAGCCTTTCACAACCCAAGACCGTAATATGCACGGGTTCCGTTCGGGTAAACACCTTCGATCAGTACCCCACCGCGCTTGTTCGAAAGCAATTGTTCCAATTGTCCAGGGTCCTTGACCGGTTCCTGGTCCACACTGGTGATGATGAACCCTTCACGGATGCCACTGCTGCGGAATTTCCCGCTGTTGATCGCGGTCACCTTCACCCCGTGTGGCAGCCTCAAGGCCTTGAGTTCATCCGATGAAGCGGTTCGGAATTCCGCCCCCAATGCCATGCTGGTAGCGCTGCGGAGGTCCACCGCTGCGACCGTGGTCCCTTCCTTGCCACGCAAGGTCATGTCGAACACTTGTTCCTCCCCGTTTCGAACAATGGTTACTGGCACCTTGTTCCCGGGCCGGAACTTGCCGACCTGTTCTTGCAACTGGGTCACGTTGTTCACATCGATATTACCCACCTTCACGATCACGTCACCGGGTCGCACGCCGGCCTTCTGCGCAGCACCTCCATCGGTCAATCCGTTCACGTACACCCCTCGGATCCTTCCGGCCTTCGTCTCCTCGGCCAGTTTCTGGTCCATGTCGCGGATGCTCACCCCGATGTAGGCGCGTTGCACACTCCCGAATTCAAGCAGGTCCTTTGCCACCTTTTTCACGATGTTCACGGGCACTGCGAAGGAATAGCCCGCGTATTGACCCGTACTGCTCGCGATGGCGGTATTGATCCCGACCAGTTCACCATTGGTATTCACCAAGGCGCCTCCACTGTTCCCCGGGTTCACAGCAGCGTCGGTCTGGATGAACGACTCGATCGGGAAGATGTCCCTGCTCGCATCGTACTGGAGCAAGTTGATGTTCCGTGCCTTCGCGCTAACGATACCGGCCGTGACCGTACTGGTCAGGTTCATCGGGTTACCAACAGCGAGCACCCATTCGCCAACGCGAACATCATCACTGTTCCCATAGGCCACGGTGGCCAACTCCTCGGCATCGATCTTCAGTAACGCGAGGTCGGTGCTCGGGTCCCGCCCGATCACCTTTCCTTCGAACATGCGATTGTCATTCAGGTGGACCCGGATGCGGTCGGCACCCTCGACCACGTGGTTGTTGGTCACGATGTACCCATCCGAGCTTACGATCACACCGCTACCTGCGCCTTGTCGCAACTGTTGTTGCTGGGGCGCGCGATAACCCCAGAAGAAATCGGCGAAGGGATCACGGACGTTCACGGCCGTTTCCGTTGTTACGTGCACCACGGCGTTGACGGTGTGCTCCGCTGCGAACGTGAAGTCCAGTGCGGATGCGGATCCTGCACCAGGCATGTTGACGTATCGTACCACCGGTGGTGGGGTGGTGCTGCTGTAACTTTCCAATGCTGGTCCATCTCCCAACAACTGATGCCCGCCCAGTGCGAGCAAGGCACCGGCAAGGCCCATCGCGAAATATCCGAATGCAGGTTTCATCGTTCTTTTCATTTGGTGTTCCAGGCCCAAAATTCATGCCTGTTCGCTTCTACGAACGTCCTGACAGAGCGATCGTGTCGTTCTGTCCCGTTAAAAAGTGTTGATCGTTGGAATTCGGGATCCGTTCTGCAACCGGCAAGGGCCATTCTTGAAGCCCGATATTTGCCTCGCGCATGGTTGAGCGTCGATCAATGGAATTGGAATTCTCCAAATGGCAAGGCACGGGCAATGACTTCGTCGTGGTTGATGACCGCGATGGGGCCTTCCCGACGGATGATATGGATGTGATCCGCCGCCTGTGCGACAGACATTTCGGCATTGGGAGCGATGGCCTGATCCTGTTGCAGCCACCGAAGCAGGACGGAAACACCTTCTACATGGAGTTCTTCAATCCCGACGGAAGCAAGAGTTTTTGCGGGAATGGCAGCCGTTGCGCATTCGCATTCTGGAGTTCCCTGACCGGTGCCCGCCGCGCTCGATTCTCTGCCGTGGACGGGGCACACGAAGGTCAATGGGACGTCGGTCTTGTGTCGATCTCATTGGGCTTTGAAGGCCGGGTCAGCCGAGCGGTCGATGGGCCGGATGTCGACTTCCTGAACAATGGCTCCCCGCATGAACTGGTCTGGGTACAGGATCCTGCCTTGGTGGACGTCATCGCAGAGGGGAGGAGCCGACGACACGCGGAGCGCAATGGACCGGGTGGCTCCAATGTGAATTTCGTGTGCATTGATGGCGGTGCGGTCCGGATGCGGACGTATGAACGGGGTGTGGAGGCCGAGACACTGAGCTGTGGCACCGGTGTGGTGGCTGCGGCAATCAGTGCATTGGACCGAAAACACGTGGAAGCTCCGGTAAGTGTTATTACGAATGGAGGGGAGCTTACGGTGCGAGCTGAACGGCGGTCGGACGGTACCTTCGGCTCGATCCGGTTGATCGGACCCGCTAGAGAGGTGTTCACCGGAACCATCAAGATCTGAACATGGCCAGGAAAGTGGGAAAAACACCTTGGAAGAGCGTTCTCCTCATCGCGGCGCTCGCTTCCGCACTTGGCTTTTGGGCGTGGCAGGAATTGGTAGGTCCGGGTGCTCCGTTCAAGGAGGAGAGCAAGGTGCTATACCTACCGGATGGCGCCACCTTCGAGGATGTCGTGGACAGCTTGTTGGCGATCGGGGCGATCGATAATGAGCGTGGTTTTCGATGGTTGAGCGCGCAGAAGCAATACGTGGATCGCGTGCGTCCGGGCCGTTATCGGATCGAGCGCGGGATGAGCATGAACGCCTTGTTGAACCGGTTGCGTGCCGGGGAGCAGGAACCCATCCGGATCACGTTCTCGAACATCAAGAGGTTGCGGGAACTGGCCGGAAAACTCGGCCGGGAATTGGAGCCTGACTCCATCGCATTCCTTCGTTATTTCAGGGATGAGGATGTTCAGGTCGGTGTTGGTCTGGACCAATCCACCTTCATCACCTTGTTCATTCCGAACACCTACGAATTCTGGTGGACCACGAGTCCGGAACAGTTCGTGGCCCGGATGCGTAAGGAGAACGACCGGTTCTGGAACGCGGATCGGCGGGCGAAGGCCGAGGCGATCGACCTGACACCAACGGAGGTGGCCACCTTGGCTTCCATCGTGCAAGCGGAAACCGTGAAGATGAGCGACGCTCCGATCATCGCCGGGGTATACCTGAACCGACTGCGCATCGGTATGCCGCTCCAAGCAGACCCAACGTTGAAGTTCGCGCTAGGGCTTGATAGCATCGGTCGGGTCCTTGATCAGGACAAGGCGGTCGTTTCACCCTATAATACCTATCAGAACCGAGGCCTTCCTCCCGGGCCGATATGCATGGCGGAAACGTCGTACATGGATGCGGTCCTGAACGCGGAGAAGCACGACTACCTGTATTTCTGTGCCCGCGCGGACCTGTCCGGTCATTCAGATTTCTCGAAGACCTACGAACAGCATTTGATGAACGCCCGTCGCTATCAGCGTGCATTGAACGAGCGGAATATCTACCGTTAAGGAGGGGCTGAACGGAATTTCCACACGCCCGAAGCTGCGATGCCGGCGTGACCGAACGGCCGATCCACACTGCCATTTCAAAGGATCCTATTTTCGCAGCCTCAAAAGCAAATCAGGTCATGACCAAGATCAAGTTCGGTACGGATGGATGGCGCGCGATCATCGCCCAGGAATTCACGGTGGACAATGTTGCGCGAGTGAGCGTCGCGGTGGCCCACTGGGTGAAGCAGAACCATCCGGAGCAGCCGAGCATCGTACTCGGACATGACTGCCGGTTCGCTGGGGAACTGTTCGCCAGCACCGCGGCGAAGGTCTTCGTGCACCATGGGATCAAGGTCCATCTGGCCAAAGGCTTTGTAAGCACACCCATGGTCTCCTTGGGGGCGTTCAACAAGAAGAGCGCGATGGGTGTGATCTTGACCGCCAGCCACAATCCACCGAGCTACAACGGGTACAAGTTGAAAGGGATCCACGGTGGCCCCTTGGTCCCCGAGCACGTGCAGGAAGTGGAGGATATGATCCCGGATGAGCATGGTCTGGACCTTGCCTCCATCGACCTGATCAAGGCCGAAGCGGATGGGATGTTGATGGCCATCGACCTGGAGTCCATGTACGTGGACCATGTGGAGAAGAACTTCGACATGAAGGCGATCCGTGAAAGTGGATTGCGCTGGGGGTATGATGCCATGTACGGGTCCGGTCAGAATGTGATCAAGCGGATCCTACCGAACGCTGCGATGCTGCATTGCGAGTACGACCCCTCATTCCAAGGACAGGCGCCCGAACCGATCCACAAGAACCTGATCGAATTCAGCGAATTGATCCAGAAAGGAGGTATCGATTGTGGTCTTGCGACCGACGGTGATGCGGATCGGATCGGCCTATACAACGGAAAGGGGACTTCATCGACAGTCATCACATCATTCTCCTGTTGATCCATTACCTGGTGAAGTACAAGCAATTCACCGGTAAGGTGGTGGTCGCCGTAAGCACCACTCCCAAAGTGAAGAAATTATGTGATCACTATGGATTGAATATCAAGTGACCAAGATCGGCTTCAAGTGGATCTGCGGTATCATGATCAATGAGGATGTATTGCTCGGTGGTGAGGAAAGCGGCGGTATCGCGATCAAGGTCACATCCCTGAGCGCGATGGTATTTGGATGGGCTTGACCATTTGGGAGTTCATGGCCAAGAGTGGAAAGAGCTTGATGACCTGATCAACGAGGTGTACGCGATCGTGGGTGAGTTCAAGTATGAGCGCAATGACCTGCACATCAGTGAGGCCTTGAAAGCGAGCGTGCTGGAGGCGTGCGAGAAGGGGAGCTACACCAAATTCGGTGATCTCGAGGTGCGACGGGTGGAGACTATTGATGGATACAAGTTCCACTTCGACAAGGACCAGTGGTTGATGATCCGCGCGAGCGGTACCGAGCCTGTGTTGCGATGCTACGCGGAATCGGACAACTTGGACAATGCCCGGAAGATCCTGGCCGCCTGCCAGCGCACGATCGGGGCCTAGTCCTTCACGAACCTGGAACGGGCAAGGATGCCATCAAGCTCATCGATCAGGATCAGCGTGTAGCTGCCGGCGGAGAGCTTCTGGATGCATCGCCCGGTGATCGCGTTCATGCTAAGCCGGACGTCGATCACCGAACGCCCCATTGCATCCAGCACGATCGCTCGGGTCGGATCCACGCCCGGCAGGCTCCATCGTAGCTCGTTCCGAACGGGGACCGGGTAGATCACCAGATCGTCCTTGACTCGCAAAACGGATATCACCGGTGACATCACCTCACTACCATTGGTATCCACGGTCCGAAGCCTGTAGTAGGAGAGGCCGTTCGGGGCTTGGGCATCCATGAACCGATAGTTCAATAGTTGGGAGCTTTCGTAGGCGGCAGGCACGGTGCCGATCACGTCGAAATGATCAGCATCGGTCGCACGTTCCAAAATGAACCGGTCGGTATGCTTTTCCGAAGCCGTGGCCCACAAGAGCAAGTTCCCTTCCTGTTCGGCACTGCCGGAAAAAGAGACGAGTTCCACTGGTAGTATGCCGATATCGCCCACTGCTGAGGCGTAGCCATAGAACCAGCGGCTGTACCGCTGACCATCGATCATCTTGTGCATGGGGTACTCCACGCGGACACGCCATTTGTAGCGGATGAAGCCCGGGTCCTTCAGTACCAATTCCTTGATCTGGAACCCCGGAAGCCCCAGGTCGGTCCATGCCGCACTGATGTAGCTTGATGCTACGCTGTTCGTGATCGGACTACCGGAGAAGGGTTGTCCTTCGTGAACGACTTCCCAGCGCAGCCTTCCTGTGGTCCGTTGGATCGGGCTTCGCGCGCGATGTCCGATCCCGAAGTAGACGGTATTGGTATAGTCCGTGCTGTTGGTGGAGATCGGACTGACGAGGTCGGCGAGGTACTGACGTGTGAGGCGGTTCCGGCTCAGCGCATCGTTACCACGGTACAATCGAACACTTCCTTCTTGAGCTGCTCCGGAAGAGGAGTAGGGGGCCCCTGCGATCACGTCCGAGTAGCCATCCCCATCCACATCGCCACCGCCAGCGACCGAGAATCCGGATCGTGCGCCAACGAGGTCGGGTTCAACCGTGGAATTCGTACTGATGCCTGAGGAACTTCCCAAATACACAACGACCAATCCTTCATTGGCCTGTCCGTTTGTGTACAGGGGTGCGCCGATCGCGATATCGGCATAGCCGTCCCCGTTGACGTCGCCGGCTTCCGAGACCGATGTTCCGAAATTCGCGCCAGCCTGATCGATCTGTAAGGTGGTGATCCCGGCTGCGGTCGTACCACCGGGCGTACCGTAAAAGACAAAGGCCAATCCTTCGTTGGCCTGCCCGAAGGTGCCTTGGTCCGCTCCGGCCACCACTTCGTAGAACCCATCCCCGTTCACATCACTGGCACCGGCCACTGAGCTACCGAAACGGGCACCAGGTAGGTTCGATTCGAAGAAGAAGTTGGCAGGTGGACGATCCCCGTGGCTGAACCATGGTAGACGTATATCGCACCCTCCGATGCGCTCGGATTGGAAAAGTCCGGAGCTCCTACGATCACATCGGAGTAGCCGTCCCCGTTCACATCTCCCGCGGTTCCCACCGCTGCGCCGAAGTTGCTTCCACCGGTCCCGGTGAGCGTCACGTGATCGCGGGCTCCGTTCCGGTCATCGACCCCAAATGGATAAAGGCAGAATTCACACCCGGTGCTCCGATCACCACCTCCGAGTACCCATCGGCATTGATATCACCGGCCTTGAAAACGGAACTTCCCAGCAATGATCCTGCTGTACCGTCGATCACAAGCAGGGGTGCGGCGATCAAGCCTGCGGGAGAGCTCTATAGATGTACGCTCGTCCCGTACCTCCTGAAAACGGGGCACCGACGATAAACATCGGCGTAGCCATCACCGTTCACATCCCCTTGCGCTCGCCACGCTTTGGCCGAATGCGGCACCTGCGATATTGGCCTCCAGCGTGAGGTTCGAGCGGCAGAAAGGCCGGTGGCGCTGCCATAGTGGACATATACCACGCCTTCATTGGCTTGTCCATTGCTCGCATTCGGAGCACCCATGACCGCATCGGAGTACCCATCACCATTGATGTCCCCGGCATTGGCCACGGACCAGCCCAAGCGGGCGCTGGCCGAACCGGAGGCCCGGTTGAAACTCGGGGTGTTACTCACACTGTAGGTACCTCCATGGTAGATCCGGGCCAGCCCTCCTCCAGCGTTATTGATGCCGGCGATCATGTCGCTGTAACCATCGCCGTTCACATCGCCGGCGGTGCTCACACTTTCGCCCATTTGGTAATTATTGGCCTGCCCTTCGTAGCGCAAAAAGGCCGAGGAAGAGATCCCCGTCGCTGAGCCGAGATAGAGGAACATCGCACCCTCCAAGCTCTGACCGTTGCTGAACAAGGTCGACCCAACAACGACATCTGCGTAGCCATCACCGTTCACATCACCTGCCGTGCTGACCGATCGTCCGAAGTTCGTGTAGGCCGTATTGCTTTGCAGAATGGCGGCGGGCGCGGAAGTGACCACCCCTGTTGCAGAGCCGTGGAACACGAAGGCGGTCCCCTCGCCGAGAGGCCCACCGACATCATCACGCCAGTCACCGATGATCACATCGCTGTATCCATCGCCATTCACGTCGCCAGCAGTGGAAACGGCCCATCCTGCTTGCTTGCCGCCGAAGGGTAGTGTGTTGAAGGTCAAGGTGGGTGCGGGGTTCACCCCGATCCCCAAGGCGTTGGCGCTTCCATGGTAGATGAAGATGGCGCCGTCGTCGCAGGTATTGGCCGGAACCGCAGAGCAAGGTGCCAACTCATACTTATGTGCACCGATGATCACATCGTTGAAACCATCACCGTTCACATCACCCGCCCCGGAAATGCTTCCACCGAATTGGGCGGCGCCTTGGTTGCGTTCCAAAATATGACGGGGGATAGGGTTCACGCCCGTGGCGGATCCCAAAAAGATCCAAGCAACACCTTCGTTCGTTTGCCCACGTGCTGCCAAGTGCCCGCCGGTGCCGACGTCGCTGTACCCGTCGCCATTGATATCGCCAAGTCCAGCAACGCTATATCCCATGTACTGGTTGGTCGCATTGCTCTGAAGGATGACGGCAGGAACCGGATTAATCCCCGCAGCGGAGCCGTGATATACGAACGTGGCACCCTCTTTGTCCGTTGCGACATCATTCTCCCAGGTCGTAGCCCCGACCAGGAGGTCGGAGTAACCATCTCCATTCACATCACCGGCACCATCCACGGACCAGCCGAAATTCGCGTCCGCTTGGTCTTCCTGCAGTATGACACTTGGAGCTGCAGGTATCCCGTTGGAACTTCCGTAATACACATAGACCAAGCCCTCGCCCGATTGGCCAGAGCTTGCGGACCAAGCTCCCACCGCCACATCGCTGTATCCATCCCCGTTCAGGTCCCCTGCCGTAGCGACGGACCAACCGAAGTTTCCGCCAAGCGAAGGCGCAAGCTGTCGATCATGGGTGGTCGATACCGGATCAATGGTCACCGGATAGACCGCTCCTTCATCATCCACAGTAATGGTCAAGCCATCGCCAGAAGGGGTTAGCGAGATGGCGGCTCCAAGCACGTTACCACAAGCATCCCAAACCTTCAGGTCGCGATACGCATGGCGCAACGAACCTTCCGGGCCACGGAAAGCGATACCCGTGGTGCCTTCCAACTCAGGGCAAAGTGGGGTGGAAAGTGACAGCGAGATGGACAGGGGTTCATCACAATCCAGCGGTTCGGCGATTATGAAATTCTGCCTGATGCCCTCAGCTCCAAGCACGTACTCAACTCGCAAATGCCCCAAGCTCCAGCTGAGCATTTCCGGTCGGGATGCGTCCTCGTACCGTGTCCAAGCCGTGTTCGCTCCTGCAAAGGCCTGGGTCCCCGTCAATCCAAAGCGTGTTTCCCATTCAGGCTTGCCCAAGGGGCCACGAACAACGAGGCCCTCTGGATGCACCTCTGCGGCCATATCCAAGTGCGGCATCATCGCCACACTTCGCCGACCATTCGGGTCGGTAAGGAACTTGGGTCCGCTCGTTGAGGGGGTATTCGGGATACCGGCAGCACACACGAATAGTGGGTACGTGAAGAGAGAGAGCAGAAGAAATGCTGTTCGCTTCAAATCGACAACGCGGTTATCCTTGATGCTGTGGAGCTTATCATACAAAAGTAACCCGTTCCGGGCTCCCGTGCCAATCGCTGTTCAGGTTGTGTTCTACCTTGGACCCATATGACGTGGAAAGGGGCCAGTGGTTGTCCGGTGATCGCGATGGTCGCGTTCTTCCATGTTTCCTTATCGATCGCACAGTCTAACGGTCCAACGGCGTTGTTATTCAATGATACCGCATTCAACGGGAAGGACCCTGACAGGGTTCGGTGCCGAATACGCAACGGGGTGGTCGCGGGTGGATTGATGTTGGGAACCTACGTGGCGCTGGACCGCGTCTGGTACGCCGATTATGAGCGTTCACCCTTGCATTCGTTCGACGATTCAGGCGAATGGATGCAGATGGACAAGGCCGGCCATTTCTTCAGTGCGTACACCTTGGGTCGTTGGGGGCATGCTGCGTGGTCGGGCTGTGGCACGAGCGAGGCGGAGGCGATCCTGGTAGGCGGAAGCATGGGTCTCGTCTTTCTAACAGGTGTGGAACTACTGGACGGGACTTCGGCTGCTTGGGGTTTTTCGTGGTCCGATATGGCCGCCAATGCGCTTGGTACCGGGCTGTTCATGGGTCAGCAGGCAGGTTGGCACGAACAGCGGATCTTCGCGAAATTCTCCGCCCACCTGACTCCCTATGCTGCAGCGGATCCGGATCTCCTGGGAGAGGGAATTGGGGAGCGCATCCTGAAGGACTACAACGGACAGACCGTCTGGTTGAGCGCGAACCTGTGGAGCTTCAAAAAGGTCAGTCGCATCCCAAAGTGGCTGTGTCTGTCAGGAGGTTATGGTGCCGAGGGGATGGTCTCTGCCTTCCCCCAGGACGATCCGGAAGGGAATGGAGGCTATACACCCTACCGCCAGTTCTTCCTCGCACCGGACGTTGACCTTACGAGGATACCCACTCGATCCAAGGTCATCCGAACGGTCCTTTTTGTTCTCAATGGCGTGAAGATCCCCATGCCGACCTTGGAGTTCCGGTCGGACGGGAGGGTGCTGGCCCACGGGCTGTACTTCTAGCGAGGTAAGCTCCCCTCCAGCAACATCAGCTTCACGCGCAGGACGGCCGCCACGGTCAAACTGTCGCGCACTTCACCGCTCGTTACCATCGCATACAGTTCCTCGAATGGCAACTTGCGCATGGCCAATTCCTCGTTATGGTCCGGCTCGGGTTCGAAGAAGGTGAGCCCTTGGGCCACGTAGAGGATCGCTACCTCATCGCTCGCTGAATTGCTCAGGTCCATTTCCAATATGGTGGTCCACCGTTCCGCTTCGATCCCGACCTCCTCGCGCAACTCGCGTTTAGCGCTTTCCAAGGCCGGTCTGTCCCGGCGCCCGCCACCTTCCGGGATCTCCCAACTGTACGTGTCGATGGGATAGCGGTATTGGCCCACGATCCAGGTGTTCAGGTCATCATCCAAGGGGATGACACCGACGGCGAGGTTCTTGAAATGCACCACGCCATAGATCCCAGGAGTGCCACTGGGGTCGAGCACCTCGTGGTGGCTTACGGAGATCCACGGTGTGCTGTACCGTTCCTCAACGCTCAAGGTCTTCCATGGCCCACGTTCTTCCATCCTGTTCCGAGTTGTTCCGGTCGTGGCCGAAGATACCCTTGCGCCGCGCGCGGATCCAGGACGGCTTGGGTGTAATTTCGCCCCATGTCGGTGCGTACGCTCAAAGCTGGTGATCGGGTGGCCTTCCTGGATGAAGCGGGAGGCGGCGTGGTGCTGGATAGCCCCGTGGCCGGTTCTGTGAACGTTCGTTCCGATGATGGATTCGTACTCCGCTGGCGAGTGAAGGAGTTGGTGGCGTACGATCCGGTGGAGGCCAAGTCAGCCTATTCCGTCACTGATCATCAAGCCGGGATGGTGGCCGCCAATGATGTGATGGAGGAGAAGCGGAAGAAGCGGGGCGGGGTGCGTCCCGGCAAGACCCCGAAGCGCCCCGAGGACGCGAGCGTGGCCGAGGTGGACCTGCATCTGCATGAATTGATCGAGGACGAGACCCGCTTGGGCCAAGCCGAGAAATTGAGCTATCAGTTGGCCTTCTTCGAGCGCCGATTGGAAGCGGCGATCCGGGACGGCAAGAAGAAGTTGATCGTGATACATGGCGTTGGGGAAGGCGTGTTGCGGGAGGAGGTGCGCAAGATCCTGCAGTACTATGATGGTGTGCGCTTCCACGATGCCGACATGGCGCGCTACGGCGCGGGCGCGACGGAAGTACTGATCTTGCGTCACTGAACCGGATGTTCCGGAAACGTTCTTTGATATCCTGTGCATCGCTCCGCCGCTCCGTACCGCAAGGTGCGGGGAGGAAAGTCCGGGCAGCGTAGGGCAGCGTGCTTCCTAACGGGAAGGGGTCGGCTTGGTGACGGGCCGGCCACAGAAAGTGCCGCAGAAAGGGAAACCGCCACCCACCGCAAGGTGGAGGTAAGGATGAAAAGGTGGGGTAAGAGCCCACCAGTGCTCCTGGTGACAGGGCAGCTTGGTAAACCTCACGCGCTGAAAGACCATGTATACCGGGTGTTCCGTATTGCCGGAACGTGGAAAGCCCGTCCTCCTGAAGCATTTCGGGATCCGGAGGGTAGGTCGATAGATCCCGTCGGCAACGACGGGGCCAGATAGATGGCGGAGACCTCGACTTGTCGGGGTACAGGACCCGGCTTATAGATGCACAGGCCTTCATGAAGGGTCCCCTTCCGGTCGAACGACAGGGAAGGGGGCCCTTCGCCTTTGGGGTCATCATGATCGGTGCGACGAGTACCTTCAGCGCCCATGGAACGAAGCAAGGATCCGGCCAGAGGGAGGCGACGCTGGTGGCGCTTGACCGCACTGCTGGTAGGTCTTGCGCTGGTCATCGAGGTCGTCCTTCGAGTAGCCTTCGGTTTCTGCGATACAGTGCTGATGCGCGCCGATCCCGACTACGAATACATCGCCCAACCAGCGCAGGAGCGTTGCCGCTTCGGTAACCACATCGTGTACAACTCCCTGTCCATGCGCTCCGAAGAGCCGGACACCAGTGCGATCCTCGTTCTGGGTTGTGGCGATTCGGTGATCAACGGTGGCGTGCTTACCGATCAGGATTCGCTGGCCACCGAACTGCTTTCGAAAGAGCTAAGCGACACGTTCGGGCGAAGGGTGCAGGTGCTCAACCTTTCTGCTGGGAGCTGGGGTCCTGACAACTGTGCAGCGTATCTCCGGAAAACGACCCTTCCGAGGGTGGCTGCAGTGATCCTCTTCGCCAGTTCGCATGATGCGCATGACAACATGAGCTTCAAGCCGGTGGTCGGGGTGAACAAGAGCTTTCCATCGGTGCAATACCCCAGTGCCATCCTCGAGCTCTGGGACCGGTACGTGCTGCCGCGGATCTGGAAGTCCAAGGTCGATGTGGACAACGAACTCGGGATCGACAAGGGTGAGGACGGTTTCAATCCGGGTTTCATGGCTTTGAAGCATTTTGCGGAGGGTCTTGGCATCCCGTTCATCATCTACTTGCATGCTGAGGCATCGGAGATCGAGAGGGGAGCCTACAACGCACAAGGACAGGAGATCATCCGCTTCGCACAGGAGCAAGGGGTCCATTTGGTGAAGGACCTCGACCACTCCGTAGCCAAGGAATTGCTGCGCGACAAGATCCATCCCAACGCGCGGGGACAACGGAAGATCGCGGACATCCTGCTCTTCGATATGGAAGCGAACAGCGCTTCGTACGGTCTGCAGGGTCCAGGAGCGCGTCCATAGATACGCGGTGCGTGGAGCGGTACGGCGTTTGCTGGCCCGGGTCCGATAACTTTGGACCGTGCTGCGCTTCCTCCTTCCCCTCGCGTTCGCCCTGCTCACATGCCATGGGCTGCTGGCACAGGACCATATCACCATCCACGGCAAGGTCATCAACTCCACTGATCAGCGTTCCTACTACGATCTGATGATCGTGAACAAGCGCACCCGTTCCGGGAACTTCGGGAACTCGGATGGCACCTTCACCGTGCAAGCCCTACGTACCGACACGCTGCTGATCGGTTCGATCGGCCATCGGACCAAGCTGTTGTGCTTTGCGGACAGCGTGGAGAAAGGCATTTACGATGTCATCATCCGCCTTCAGCCGCTGAACGTGCAATTGGCCGAAGTGGAGATCCTGCCGGAGCGCACCTTGAAGGAGATCCAGAAGGACATCGACAAACTGGGCTACAAGGAAGCGGACTATCGTGTGAGCAGTGTGGACGCATTCCAGAGCCCGATCACCTTCCTCTACCAGGAATTCAGCCGCAGGGAGCGGAGCAAACGGCTGGTGGCGCAGTTGGAGAACGAGGACCGCAAGCGGGCGCTGCTGCAGGAGCTGCTCACGAAATACGTGCAGTACGACATCATCAACCTGAACCCGGAGGCCTTCGATGACTTCATCGACTTCTGCGACATTCCGGACGAGGTGATGCGTGGTCTTTCGCAGTACGACTTCCTCATCTATATGAAACGGAAATACGAGCTCTATTCCAGCTTGGGCCCCACCCGTCGGCATTGAACCGACCCACGATGATGAAGGTCCATTCAAGGACACATGCGATCCGGAACGCGCTATTCGGCTTCGCGCTCCTGTTCGGTGTTCGGGCCGGAGCACAGCCGGACACCTTGTTGAAGCACATCACCTTGGACGAGTTCGTGGTCTCTGCACAGGCCAGCGGCTTCAGCGTTGAAGGCTTCGTGAAGCAGGTGATGGAGGATACCACCTTCCAGCAGTCCTTCCTCAACACGAAGTACTACCCGCATAGCTTGGTCAGTGATCTGCGTGTGCGCAACAAGCATGAGAAGGAAACGGCCAGCATGCATCGCCGTGGACGGTTGGTGCGCGATGGCGTGTATGCGGAACTGGTGCTGGATAGCGTATTGGAGCAGGGAAAGCTGCGCAAGGGGAATGGCGAGTTCCGCTACCTCACGGTGGAGATGTACGACGATGTCTTCTTCATCAATGGACGGTACGTAGCGAGCAACACCATCCGCGCGCGACAGCTGGAGATCGACCGGAGCTCACGTTTTGACAAGTACAAGAGTGAATTGAAGAAGTTCATGTTCAATCCCGGCCAGGAGATCGCGAGCGTGCCATTCATTGGCGATAAACTGGCCTTGTACAACGACGACATGGCCGTGCACTACGATCATCGGATCTGGGCCGATCGGCGGGATGGCCGGGACTGCTGGGTATTCAGTTCCGACACCAAGGCCGGGCACGAAGGCAAGACCGTGATCCAGGAAATGAGCACCTGGTTCGATCAAGAAAGCAAGCAGGTCATCGCCCGGGAATACCACATCCGGCACGGCTCGCTCTTCCTCGATTTCGACATCCGCATCAAGGTGCGCAATGCCGTGGTGAACGAAGCGCTGGTGCCCGTGTACGTCGACTATAACGGCGAATGGGACATTCCCTTCAGCAAGCCGGAGTTGATCCGATTCACGCTGGTGATGGGGGACTGGGTGGTGCTGTGAGCGCGATCGGCACAGGCAATTCGAACCGACGGGCCTCAGTGCTTTCCCTGTGCTGCCAACCAACGCTCGGCGTCCAACGCAGCCATGCAGCCCGAACCCGCCGAAGTGACGGCTTGGCGGTACACATGGTCGGCGCAATCACCGGCCACGAACACGCCGGGCACGTTGGTGCTGGTGCGGTCCGGGGTGTGCTTGAGGTACCCTTGGGCATCCATGTCCAACCAGCCTTTGAAGATGGCCGTTGCCGGTGTGTGGCCGATGGCCAGGAAGAGTCCGGTCACATCCAACTTGCCGGTCTCCTTGGTCTTGTTGTTCACGATGGAAATGCCCTCCACCACGTCCTTTCCGAGCACGTCCGTTACCTCGGTGTTGTACAGCACTTCGATGTTCGGGGTGTTCTCCACGCGGTGCACCATGGCCTTGCTCGCGCGGAACTCATCGCGACGCACCAGCATGTACACCTTCGGGCAGAGCTTGGCCAGATAGGTGGCCTCCTCGCAGGCGCTGTCGCCAGCGCCGACGAGTGCGACGGTCTGTCCTTTGTAGAAGAAGCCATCACACACCGCGCACGCCGTGACCCCACCCCCGATATCGCGCAAACGGGTCTCGTTCGGCAGACCAAGCCACTTGGCATTGGCACCAGTGGTCACGATCACGGTATCCGCATGGATCTCGGTTTTCTCATCAACCCACACCTTGTGCACCGGTCCGGAGAAATCCACTTTGGTCACCCAGCCGTTGCGCACATCGGTGCCGAAACGTTGGGCCTGTTTCATCAGGTCATCCATCATTTCCGGGCCGGTGCGGCCGTTCGGGTAGCCGGGGTAGTTGTCCACTTCGGTGGTCTGGGTCAGCTGTCCGCCTGGCAGTGGGCCGCGTATCATACGGGCTTCAGATCGGCACGTGCGGCATAGATGGCGGCGGAGTATCCGGCAGGGCCTGATCCGATGATCAGGCAGGAGAGGTGTTCAGGAGTTGTGCTCATGTCGTTATCGAAGGGCGCAAAGGTAGAAGTGTTCGATCCAGCACTTGGTGCGGAACAGACCAAGGCCAACCGCCGGTCGCATAAGCTTGCGATCCCTGACTACGGCACACAGATCACGGTGTCGAAGCTGGCGGCGTAACCGGCCCAAACCCCTAAGCCTCCCGTGATGTTGCTCTTAACGTTCGCCGGGTTGCTGAAGAGGTCGCCGGCCGATGCCACGTTATTGGCATAGGAATCGTAGAACTTGAACACGTTGCGGTCAATGCTGGAGAATTTCACGGCCACGGTATCGCCACGCTTGAAGAAGCCCGCTTCCTCGTTGTTGTCGTCCTCGGCTTCGCTGTACGCCTGCGAACCGCGGTTGTAGTTGAAGTCAAATGAAAGCCCGTTGATGTAGCGGTCCTCGAAGACTGAAAAAAGTGGAGCGATGAACGAATCATCCTTCGGCTCGCCATCGCTGCCAAGATTGAGGCGTTGAGCGGCCCAGCGGTACTGGTTGTTGGCGTCCGAGGGGTCGGAGAGCCTTGCCCAGATGAAGCCGAGGCTGTCGTCATCCGCATCGCGCAGTGCCAATCTGAACCAGAGCGAGTCCAATGCCACGATAGGCGGAATGGTGGTGGTGCTGGTCAAGGTCTTTCCATCGGCCTGCACGTTCAATTGATAGGTGCGGCCCACTTCGCCGACCAAGGAGCCGTCCAGCACGGTCCATGCGCAGATGTTCACGGAACGTAGGAGGTCGATCGAGATCCCGGTGGCTTCGGCAGCGATCTGCAACTCCTCCTCGGAAAGTTCACCACTGCAGATCATCGAAAGGGTATGTGTGGTCACGCCATCGAACACCGTCACCACACCATCCGTGATGAACACATCAGCAAGGGACGCGGTACTTGTAGGTGCGAAGTAGCTCTGTGTCCGGCTCAGCAGAACGAAGGGAGGTTGGCCGTTCTCAATGTTGCCTTCCACCACCACGCTTTGTTCCGTGATCGGCAGGTCCACCGTGATCTCTTTCTCACAAGCTATTAGCAGCGCTACCAGCGGCAGGAGGATGTATGTACGTCGTTGCATCAGAATTTGAAGTTCCATGTAACGGATGGGAGGATCGAGAACAAGGACACCTGTTGGGCGATCACTTGGAAATCACCTTGTGCCGGATTGCCTTGCGTATCGAAGAAGATGAAATAGGGGTTCATTCGGTTGTACACATTGTACACGCCGAAGGTCCAGCTGCTGCGCCAGCGCTTTTCGACCTCCACCGTCTCACCGGTCACATCATCCTTACGCAGTTTAGTGGTCTTGTTGCTGAGCGTGGCCGAAAGGTCCAAACGATGATATGCTGCCATACGGTAGCCGTTCCGTTCGGTGAATTGGCTTACGAGCTGCCCCTCGATGAAGTAGCGGTTGACGGGGAGCGTGACCGCCTGCCCTGTGGAATAGACGAATGCGGCACCAAAGGTCCAGCGTTTGCCCGGCTCGTAGGCCATTACAACACTCAGGTCGTGTCTACGGTCCCAGCGGCTGGCGAATTCGCGTCCTTGGTTGAGGTCGGGAAATTGTCGGATCGTCTTGCTCCAGGTATAGCCCAGCCAACCGTTCAGCTTGCCCGTGCGCTTCTTCACGAAGAGCTCAGCGCCGTACGAATAACCGTCGCCATAGACGAGTTGGGTGTCATAGTTCGTGTTCCCGTTGTTCTGCGGCTGCGCGCCCTCGGCGTATTCGATAAGGTTGTTGAAGTCCTTGTAGTAGCCTTCGACGGACGCTTCATACTGGTGATCCGCGAGGTCTCGGAAGTATCCAGCAGAGTATTGTGTGCCGATCTGCGGTTTCACGTTCGTGCTGCTCGGGATCCACACATCGGTCGGTAGCGCCACGGAGCTGAAGGTGGCAAGGTGCACGTACTGCTGACCGCGATTGTACGAGGCTTTGATGCTGCTTCTGCCGTTCAGGCGGTAGCGCAAGGACAAGCGAGGCTCCAGCGCTGCGTAACTCGCGATCTTCTCTCCACGTCCGTAAAGCTTGGTCCCGGTGCTTTCATCGTTCTCGTCCAGAATGTACTCCGTGAAGGGTCCAACATGAGCGAACGAGGTGAAGCGAACTCCGGCGTTTATACGAAGGTCATCCGTCAGGTCGAAATCGTCCATGACATAAAGTGCCGTTTCATGGGCGTACAACTTTGGCGGTGTGTCGATATTGAAATTCGTTTCGCCGCTGCTCACCGAAACCGTGCTCGTAGTATAGATGTGGTAGATGTACTGCCCACCGTACTTCAGCGAGTGCCTTGCGCTGGGGTAGTGGCTCAGGTCCACCTTCAGGCCATAGTCCTTGATCCCACTGAAGAGGGAGAACTCGAACTGGTCCTGGTTCGCGGCGAACTCGAAGGTGTAATCGCTGAAGGTCGCCGTGGTGTTCATGAAGAGCTTCGGGCCGAATACGTGGTTCCAACGGGCGGCGAGCGTAGCATTGCCCCAAGGGATCCGGAACTTCGGGTCTCCAGGGTCACTGCCTGAAAAGTCGAACACATCGCGGCCGAAGTAGCCGCTCAGGAACACGCGGTCCTTGTCGCTGATGCGATAATTCGCCTTGGCGTTGAGGTCGTAGAAATAGTAGCCGCTGCCGCCGAAGGCACTGCCCGGTTTGATGAACGGCTTGGTGAGGACGTCGATGTAAGTGCGCCGTCCGGAAACGATGAACGAGGCCTTGTCCTTGACGATCGGCCCTTCGAGCGTGAGCCTCGATGCGATCAGGCCAATGCCGCCTTCGCCGTGGAACTTCTTGTCGTTCCCCTCCTTCATGGTGATGTCCAGCACGGATGAGATCCGACCACCGTAGTTCGCGGGCATGCCACCTTTGATCAATTCGATGTTCTTCACAGCGTCAGCATTGAAGACACTGAAGAATCCGAAGAGATGGCTGGCGTTGTAAACGGTCGCGTTGTCCAACAAGATCAGGTTCTGGTCCGGACCACCGCCGCGCACATAGAAGCCGCTGTTCCCTTCCCCATTGCTGGCAACGCCGGGCAGAAATTGTATGGTCTTAAGGATGTCCACTTCGCCGAACAAGGCCGGTAGGGTGCTCAGCTTCTGTACGTCGATATCGATGGTCCCCATCCGGGTGTCCTCGGTATTGTCCTTCCCACGCTCGCCGATCACCTCGAACTCCTTCGCAACGATCGCCTTGGTGCGCGCCTCGAAGTTCAGCTTCATATCAGATGAAAGGTCAATGGCGACCTCATCATCCTCGTAACCCACGTAGCTCATCACGACGGTGTGCTTGCCAGGCGTCAGGTTCAGCACGAAGTAGCCGAATACATTGGTTGCGGTGCCTTTCATGGTCTCCTTCTCGAAGACGCTGGCACCCACGAGTGTTTCGCCAGTGGCCGCATCTTTAACGTAACCACTTACAGTGAAGGTCTTTTGCGCCCACACTGAAGGCGCCAACAGCGTGATCAGCAGAACAAGGAGAAGTCGTAGCACAGTTGTAGCCATCGTTGGGGCGGCAAAGGTATTTTCCTCGGGAAGTAGGAACACGCCGTTCGTCCAATGGTTCATCCTTTCATCATTTCGTCGCGGTCCATCAACCGATAAGGAACGCCCGTCCACAGATGGAATTGCTTGATGTGAAGTTCCAGGTCCGAATGATCTTGCCATGTCTTAAGTTTGCGCCCCCAAAGGGTACAGCACAGCCCGGGACAAGTGAATGGCCCCAATGGTCGGATGCTTGCGCTGAAATGTGGGACAAGGATATTTCGGGGTGTAGCGCAGCCCGGTAGCGCATCCCGCCATGGTGGCGGGAGGGTCGCTGGTCGAAGTGCGGGACAAGGAAAGTTCGGGGTGTAGCGCAGCCCGGTAGCGCACTTGCATGGGGTGCAAGGGGTCGCTGGTTCGAATCCAGTCACCCCGACTGGAAAGGAAGGCCACTTCGAGAGAGGTGGCCTTCTTACTTCCTGCGCATGGCTACCTTCTACATCCTCTATTCCGCGGCGATCGATCGCTATTACATCGGCCATACGACGGAGTCGATGGATGAGCGGCTGCGCAAGCACCTGAGCGCTCATCAACGTTGGACGGGGCGAGCTAAGGACTGGCAGGTGGTATACTAGGAAGTGTATGAGGACAAGTCCTCAGCCTTTCGCCGTGAGCTTGAAGTGAAGCGCTGGAAGAGCCGGATGAAGATCGAAGCGCTGATCAAGGGGGTGTAGCGCAGGCCGGTACCGCATCCCGCTTGGCGGGAGGGTCGCTGGTGGATCCAGTCACCCCGACTGGAAAGGAAGGCCACTTCGAGTGAGGTGGCCTTCTTACTTCCTGCGCATGGCTACCTTCTACATCATCTATTCCGCTGCGATCGATCGCTATTGCATCGGCCATACGACCGAGTCGATGGATGAGCGGCTGCGCAAGCACCTGAGCGCACACCAGCGTTGATCACTCATTCGACCACCACCTCATATCCCCACATGTGGGTATTGTAGTTGCCTCCGCACCGGGGTACCTTCAACACGTACAGGAACCTCAAATCCCTCCAGCCATGAGAATCGTGAGCCAGATCCATGTGAAGTTGCAAAAGACCCTCTTCATGATCCTGATGATAGGGACAAGTTTTGGCGTTCAAGCGCAGGATGTAGTGGTGCTCAAGGGCCAAGTGATCGTGCCTGCCCATCTGCAGACCCCGGTTGACTTGACGATGGATGTCGGCGACACGTCATGCGTTCGCGTTCAATTGTACGGACGCGGGAAATTCCTGATAGAGACGGCGGACATGGAACGCTATGAATTACGTTTCGAGCAGGAGGGCAGTGTAACAAAGTCCGTTCAGGTGGATACCCGGAACTCGAAAAAGATGGTGGGTACGAGCAAGCGGGTGATCGCCTTCGATGTGCAATTGGAGCCGATCGATACCATCCTGCCCATGAAGTACGCCGGACCCGTGGGCGATATCACCTTCCATCAGAGCAACGGGCGATTGGTCATCGAGCGGGACCGCACCAAGGTGCTGACCACCGCCAAGGCCCCTTTGCCTTGATCGTCGCCTTCGAGGGACGGATGGTTGGCCTACCCGAGCGGCGTTTTTGTATGCACGCCTACCTTTGGCGCCCACTTCAGAACGAATGTCCGTACTCTCCCGATCTGCGTTTGCTTTTGCATTGGTCCTTTTCGTCGCATGCGGTCATGGACCCGATGCGCACGAGCAGGAGTCCAGTGTCCAGAATTCCTTTATCATGGATAGCCACAGTCATGCACGTCCGTCCGATGCCGTGATCACCCACTTGGATCTCGACATCGAAGTGGATATGATCGCTAAAAGGATCTCCGGTACGGCCAGCTACGATATCAAGATCAACGGAGGCAACGAGATCATCTTCGATACCGACGGTTTGGATGTGGAGCGGGTGGTCGATGGTAAAGGGACCGAACTGGAGTACTCCCTCGGCGATAGCGTCTTCCTGGGTCGCGCGTTGTTGGTGGAATTGCCTGCCGGTACGGAACGTGTTGCGATCACCTACACGGCCGGACGGAACGCCAAGGCTTTGCAATGGCTGGATCCACAACAGACGGCGGACAAGGTCCATCCTTTTCTCTTCACCCAAGGCGAAGCGATCCTGACCCGGAGCTGGATCCCCGTGCAGGACAGCCCCGGTATTCGATTCACCTATGCGGCCAAAGTGAAGGTGCCGACCGAGCTGATGGCGGTGATGAGTGCTTCCAACCCACAAGAGCGCTCGGCCGATGGTGTGTACGAGTTCCGTATGGACCAGCCGATCCCGGCCTACCTGATCGCACTATCCGTCGGAGACCTGGTCTACCAAGCGCTGGATGCGCGTTCCGGTGTTTATGCCGAGCGCAGTGTGCTCGAGAAAGCAGCATGGGAATTCGCCGACATCCCGAAGATGCTCACTGCCGCAGAAGCGCTCTATGGCCCGTACCAATGGGAGCGGTACGATGTGATCGTGCTACCACCGAGCTTTCCCTTTGGCGGCATGGAGAACCCGCGCTTGACCTTCGCAACGCCCACGATCATAGCGGGTGACCGCTCGCTCACCGCACTTGTTGCGCATGAATTGGCCCATAGCTGGAGCGGCAACCTGGTGACGAATGCCACGTGGAACGACTTCTGGTTGAACGAAGGCTTCACCGTGTATTTCGAAGGTCGCATCAGCGAGGCGTTGTACGGCAAGGACTACGCCGGCATGTTGGAGCAATTGGGGCGTCAGGACCTCGAGCAGACCTTGCGAAAGATCGCCAAGAGCAAGCACCCCGAGGACAGCAAGTTGCGTTTGGACCTCAAGGGCCGCAATCCGGATGACGGAATGACCGACATCGCTTATGAGAAGGGGGCAGCGTTCCTGCGTCTGTTGGAATCGAAAGTGGGTCGCGAGAAGTTCGATGCGTTCTTGCGCGATTACTTCCAGCGTTTCGCTTTCCAGAGCATGACCACCGACAAGTTCTTGGCGCACTTGAACGATCGGTTACTGGTCCCGAACAAGATAGATCTGAACGTGGCCGAATGGGTCGATGGGCCCGGGCTGCCAGCGAATGCACCGATCCCTGTGAGCGACAACTTTGCGAAGGTGGATCAAGAGATCAAGCGTTGGGAGGCAGGAACACCTACCAAGGAACTAGCGACCACGGGATGGAGCACCTTCGAGTGGATGCATTTCCTGCGTCACCTTCCTTCGCCGCTCACCGATGCCCAGATGAACGATCTGGACGCGGCGTACAAGTTCACGGCCAGCGGGAATTCAGAGATCCTGGCGGCCTGGTTGGAACAGTGCATCAAGAACGATCACGATCCTGCTTTCTTGCGCTTGGATGAGTTCCTGAACACGGTCGGTCGCCGCAAGTTCCTGATGCCCTTGTACACCGCGCTGACCAAGTCGGAGAAGGGGCGCATCATGGCCCAGTCGATCTATCGCAACGCGCGTCCGAACTACCATTCAGTGGCCGTGCATTCGTTGGATGAGTTACTGGCGTGGAAGAACAACCACCCGCCGGTCAACTTCTGATCGAACGCTGGAACTTATTCGCTGCCGAGGATCTTCTCGAGTAGCACCGGCTCCAATCGATGGGCCCCTGCGAATGTGTGCGCTTTGTGCGGCACACCGGCCCCACGCAGGCGTTGGCTCGTAGCGTTCAGGTCGCCCGGCTTCTGGTACGGGTCTTCGTTCCCCAGCACCAGATCGACATGCTTCACCCGCCAGGCTTTCAGCTGGTCGGTGTCCAGTTCGGGGGGAAGGCCGCCGGCCCAGAGCACAACACGCTGCACGTTCGACCTTCCTTGGTGGGACCATCGGGCCACGGTTGCCACGCCTTGTGAGAAGCCCAAGGCATGCACTGGGATACCTGCTGGGCACTGCAGGCGCACATGGGCCACGAGCGCGTCCAGGTACGCCACGTGGTCGGTGATCTCGTTCAGGCGGTCCTCGCGTGTCATCCAAGTGGCGCCTACGCGGCCGTGCTCGGGATCGAGGTAGAAACGGCTGAGGCCCTCTGGTGCCACGATGAACCGATCGCTGCTGGAAGCGCTGAAGCCATTGAGAAAGAAGCGCGCCAACTGACCGTAGCCATGCACCACGATCCAAATGGCCTGTGCGGTGGCCGGGTCGCCGAGGCTGTGATAGCGCGCCGTTCGTTGTACACGAAGGAAATGCTCCTTCATCGGTTCAGTACGCAAGTAATTCCTCCAGCACAGCGGCGACCTTATCCACGTTCGGGATCATGGCCGCTTCCAAGGTGCTGTTCAAGGGGATGGCCGGCATATCCACCGATCCATAGGTGCGTACGGGTGCGTCGAGCCGCTCGAAGCACAGATCGCCGATGCGGCCGGCGAGCGCCTGTGCGAAGGAGTTCGTGAGCTGTTCCTCGGTCAGTACCAAGCATCGGCCATGTGCGTTCACAGCGTTCATCACGGCGTCCTCATCCATGGGCACCAAGGTCCTCAGGTCGAGCACGGTGATGCGGCCACCGAATTGCTTCGCGGCAGCCTTCGCCCAGTACACGCCCATGCCATAGGTGACGACCACGGCAGCCTTGCCTTTGTCGATCTGTTCCTGATCGGCCTCGATCACCAAGCGTGCTTTGCCGAAGGGCACCACATAGTCCGCCGAAGGCTCGATCGTTCGGGCGTCCTCGGTGCCTTTGATCTTGCTCCAGTACAGGCCTTTGTGCTCCAGCATCACCACGGGGTTGGGATCGTGGTAGGCCGCCTTCATCAAGCCTTTCAGGTCGGCGCCGGTGCTGGGGTAGGCCACTTTGATGCCCTTGATGTTGCAGAGCACACTTTCTACGCTGCTGCTGTGGTAAGGACCACCGCTGCCATAAGCGCCGATCGGCACGCGAATGATGCAGCTGACCGGGAATTTCCCCATCGTCAAGTAGCAGGAACGGGCGACCTCCGTGAACAGCTGGTTCAGTCCGGGCCAGATGTAATCGGCGAACTGCACCTCCACGATCGGCTTCAATCCAGCGGCACTCATACCCACGGTGCTGCCGATGATGAATGCCTCCTGGATCGGTGTGTTGAACACCCGGTGACCACCGAAATCGCGCGCCAAGGTCGCCGCCTCGCGGAACACTCCACCGAGCCGGGCGCCTACGTCCTGTCCGTACAGCAAGCACTTCGGGTCATCCTGCATCAGCTCGCGGATCGCGAAGAGCGCGCTGTCCACCATCACGGTCGGCTCGCGGTCGGCCGGGGCGCGTTCACCCTTCTCCTCCGTGATCGGTGTCGGTGCGAACATGTGCGTGAACAGGTCCTCGGGCCGTGGGTCCTCCGCGGCGAAGGCCCGGTCGTAATCCGCTTTCACACGTGCGATGGCCTGCTGTTCGATCTGCTTCAGACCGTCGAGCTGGATCCGGCGATCGAGCAACTGTTGCAGGAAACGCGGGTAGGGGTCGCGCTTGCGGTGCTCTGCAAGGTTCCCGTGCGGTAGAACTCCATGCGCACGCCGCTGGTGTGGTGGTTCAGCAAAGGCACCTTGGCATGCACCAGGAATGGCCTGCGTTCCCGGCGCACGGTGATCACCCTGTTCAGCACATCATGACAGGCGATGAAGTCGGATCCATCCACTTGCCGCACCTCAAGGCCCTTTGAAGCCTTTGGCGTAGTCGCTGGCATCACCCACGCGGATCTCATCGGCACTGGCACTGATGTCCCATTCGTTGTCCTGTACCAGGTAAACGATCGGCAGCTTCTTCAACACCGCCATCTGGAAAGCCTCGGCCACTTCGCCCTTCGGTGATGGACGCATCGCCCAAGGAACAGACGACCACGGGTGCATCACCCGGCAATCCATGTGGAATGCTTCGCTCTGCCCTTGTACCATAGGCCCAAGGCGATCCCCGTGGTGGGAATGGCCTGCATGCCCGTGGCGTTGCTCTGGGCGGGATGTGGCATGCCCTCGCGCTTCAGGCTGGGGTGGCCGTAGTGCGCCCGCCGCTGAACGGCATCATCGTGCTTCACACAGCTGCAGCATCAGCTCGTAAGGCTCCATGCCGATGCCGAGCAGGATGCTATCGTCGCGGTAGTAGGGTGCGACGAAATCTTGCGGCTTCAACTGCAGACCCAGTGCTGGATCGCTTCATGGCCGCGGCCGGCGTGCACATACTTGCTGGTCACCTTGAAGTTCTCCTCAGATCTCCGTCATCGCTTTTGCGGTGCACATCAGCTCCCAGGCCTTCAACAGGGTCTCCGTGTCGGTGGTTCCGGAAGTGTGGCTGGACTGAGCTTGGTGGTCGGCATCAAGGAAAGGCTATGACTACAGGAGCGGCCAATTTACGAGTTGAGCGGTGGCCGGGTGGAACGGGCATCCTCATGGTCGACAACACAAGGTCGACTCACCTGGAACATCAATTGGACCACTCCACGAGCGATGTCGCCGGTCCTGCGATCCGCTTCTATCATCGACCAGAAGTACACACCTTCCGACAAGGATCCCAACCTCTTCGACCATCCCAGACCGGGTCGGGGTCCGAGGTCTCGAAAACGAGTCACCCAGCGATCATGAATGCTGAAGAGATGCGATCGACCACCACACATCTGCTCAAGCAGGTCATTCCGGCCGTCATCGTTCGGTGTGAACACGTTCGGGAAGTACGAACTGCATTCAATGCAGCTCACCGGAAAATTCGAATAGTCGATCCCTTCATGGTCCAAATGCCCGGGGTTCGATCGGTAGTAATTCAAATTGAACGGACCGGTCACCCGGATATGATCATCCGAAATGATCCAGATGGTGCATGATATCGAGGATATCGGTTGACCGATACCGCTGGTAGCGAAAATGACCCCTGCGATTCGCAAGAGGAAGGAACCCCTTGCCAGGTGACGTGACCGGTCGGCACATATGGGTCACCCAGCACTTTGGTGCATACCATGAGTTCGCCTACCATGTCAATGGAGAAATATTCGACAGGAACCCCGGCGTGGTAGTCCTCGGAATACCAATAACCACAAACGTCCAGTTCACATTGCGCCTTGAGCTTCTGTGTGAATATGGCACAAACCCCGCAGATCAGTAGAACAGGTATTCGCATTCCGACCATGGTCAAGAGTTGGAAGTTACCCAATATGGATCAATTGTATTAGCACTGGTGTTGGTCTGTTTTTGATGACATTCATGGGTCACATACTTTCGTTGCGGCCGGGTACAGAGCTCCGGTGATCACAGCACCATGGACCGTAAAGCACACGAACTTGACCACCGCATCGTAGGGGATGACATGCAATGCGTGGAGATCACCTTGGACCCTCAGGAGACCGTCATTGCCGAGGCCGGCACCATGATGATGATGGACGACGGGATCGAGATGAAGACCATTTTCGGTAGCGGCGATGGCAAGGAACAAGGCTTCATGGACAAGCTATGGGGCGCCGGCAAACGGGTGCTAACGGGTGAAAGCCTGTTCATGACCACCTACACCAACGTTTCGTCCGCACGTCGCACAGCCTGGTTCGCTGCGTCGTACCCGGGCAAGATCATGCCCTTGGACCTGCTGGACTATCAAGGCAAGCTCATTTGCCAGAAGGACAGTTTCCTCTGCGCTGCGAAGGGCGTCAGCATCGGCATCGCTTTCCAGAAGCGCTTGGGTGTTGGACTGTTCGGTGGCGAAGGCTTCATCATGCAGAAGCTCGAGGGCGATGGCCAGGTGTATATCCATGCGGGTGGCACCACGGTGCAGAAGGAGCTAGCGCCGGGTGAAACGTTGCGTGTGGACACCGGCTGCCTCGTGGCCATGACGCAGACCGTGGACTACGACATCAAACTCATCGGCGGGATCCGCAATACGCTCTTCGGCGGTGAAGGATTGTTCTTAGCACACCTACGCGGCCCCGGTCATGTGTGGATCCAGAGCCTTCCGTTCAGCCGATTGGCCGACAACATCATCGCCGCAGCACCACGTGCGGGTGGCAAGGGCAAGGAAGAGGGAAGTATCCTCGGCGGCTTGGGTCGCCTGTTGGATGGGGATAATTAAGCAGGAGGCAGGAGCAGGAGGCACATTGCATGCTCTTGCCTTTTGCCTTCTGAGATAGCTCTCAGCGTTCCTCGCGCTTCGTGTCGCGATCGAAGGATTGCAGCACGCCTTGCACGAAGGACAGCACCAAGCTGAAGCCGAGCGCCCACCAGAAGCTATCCACGTGGAAGCCGGGCACCAGCCGGTCCGCGATCATGACGATCACGGCGTTGATCACGAGGAGGAAGAGCCCCAAGGTGACCACGGTGACGGGCAGCGTGAAGAAGATGAGCAAGGGACGCAGCACGGCGTTCAAGAGGCCGAGCACGGCCGCGGTGAGCAACGCGGTGATCAGGCCATTGGACTCGCTCATATCGCCCAAGCTTACGCCGGACAGGAGGAGATCGGTGATGAGCACCGCGATCGCGGTGATGATGAGGCGGATCAGGAGCTTCATGGTGTACAAAGAAAAGAGAAAGGAGTGCGAAAGGCGGCGGACCGTCCCCTCACACTCCTTTCACCAATGGGTGCAGCTTATTGCTTCATGAGCTTCTGCGTGGCCGTCCTCCCGCCTTGCTGGACCACCAGGAAGTAGGTGCCGGTGGCCTTGTCCGTAAGGTCCAACGTGCGCTCGTAGCGCCCCTTGAATCCGGTGATGCGTTCCTCGTACACCTTTTCGCCGGTGGCATCGTGCACGTTCACGAACAGGTCGCCGCTGGCGGGCACATCGAATTGGATGCGGAAGAAGCCGTTGCTCGGGTTCGGGAACACGCGCATCTCCTTCAACTCCAAGGCCGCGTCGAGGTCCTTTACGCCCTTTGCTTTCAACAGCGCCTTTTCCTCGTCGCTCAAGGGCATGCTCTCGATCTTGATGCGCACCTCCTTCTTCACATCGGCACCCAACTCACGGCGCAGTTCGCTCATCTCCCGGCGTAGCTGGTCCATTTCCCGGCGCAGCTCTTCACGATCCTCCGGTGCCATCCCTTCGAAATGGAACTCGCGCATTCCCCGCATGGTGTGGCCTTTGCGCTCACCCAAGGTGCCGTTCAAGGTCATCTCCTTCCCATCGCGCAGCACTGTCACCTTCACGGCATCGCCGGGCTGTTGCTCCTTCACCTTGGCCGCCAAGGCATCGAAGTCCGCGATCGGGCTGCCGTTGATGCTTTTCACGACATCGCCGCTCCGTATACCCATGGTTTCGGCGGCCGTGCCTTCTTCCACGCTACCGATCACCGCACCATCGCCTTCGCCGGGCGTAACGCCAAGGAATGCGCGGGGCACCGCGTCGCCGAAGAACTCGCCCATGTCGCCGTTCCACTCCATGTCCTCATCATCGAAACTGTATGCGTAGCTGCCCGGCTTCCGTTCGGCCAGCGTCGCGTTGCCGTTCATCTTCTTGCCGAAGCGCACCCATTCCACCTTCACCGTTTCGTTCGGCTCGTGCGCCCTGATCGCCTTCACCAAGGCATCCGGACCATCGATCACCGTACCGTCCACGTGCGTGATCACGTCGCCTTCCTTTAGGCCAAGCCGCGCAGCGGGTGTGTCCTCGATCACCTCCGTTACGTATGCCCCGGCGCTCACATTGTTCTTTGCGGCATCGTCGGCCACTTCGCTCAGCGCTTTCGAGCTCACGCCCAAGTAGGCCACAGGTCCGTGGAAGTCCGGTGGCATGGGCGCGTGGGGCGGCAGTGGATGCAGAGGAGAGATGACGTAGTTCGAACTGCGCTCGCCGTCCTCATCGCTATAGCGGCGTATGTCGATGTCGATCTGCCCATCGCCTTGGCCGAAGGAGAGGTGCGCCATTACGCCCAACTCGCGCAACGCGTCCTCAATCTGGGCCTCGTCGTTGGCGTCGAACTCATGGGTAACGGTCTTCGTCTCACCGTTCTCGGTGGTCACGATCTCGATGCGGACCTTGTGCTCGTTCGCGTCCTGTGCTTGTACCTGCGGAATGGCACCACCTTGGAAGACGGCCGCGAGCGGAAAGAAGAGGAAGAGTTTGTCGATCATGGCTGCTGGCTTTTGATAGCTCGAAACTATCCACCCCGGCCGGCGAACGCACGTTAACGAATGCGAAGATGTGTTAAGCGGGTGACGAGCGGTTCATTCGATGCCGAACCGGTCCATGTCCCGCCGATCGCGCTTCGTGGGGCGCCCTTCGCCGGGTGCGCGCTGCTGCGCCTTGGCCATGCGCGCGATCTCCAGCTTTTCCAGATCGGCGAAGGAGGTGCGCTCCGCCATGTAGGTCGGTACCAGTTTCGGTCCCAAGCGGGAACTCGGTATGGCCAGGATCTCCCAGCTCCGCCAAATGGGCGGCTCGCGCATGGCGAGCACATCACCCACCTTCACCTCTGCCGATGCCTTTATGATGCGCTCGCCCACACGCACCTGTTCCCGTTTCACCGCATCGGTGGCAAGGCTGCGGGTCTTGTAGCGCCGCACGCACCAGAGGAATTTGTCGATCCGCATGGTTACAAGATCATGTGCTCATGTGAACATGTGAGCATGAAATTCCTCCTTGTCGGTCGTAGGTCCAGCCAGGTGCACATGCTCCCATGCCCACATGAAATAAAAGCGGCGCTTTCGCGCCGCTTCGTGACCCCGGGAGGATTCGAACCTCCAACCAACAGAACCGGAATCTGCCATTCTATCCAATTGAACTACGGGGCCGGTCGACCAAGGCGCTGGGCCAAGGGGCCGCGAAGATAGTGCAAGCGCCTAACTTCCAAACGGAAAGCCTACCTTTGCGGGCCTTTTCACGGCCCTATACCATGACCGAGCTACGCAACATCGCCATCATCGCCCACGTCGACCACGGAAAGACCACCTTGGTAGATAAGATCCTGCACCAGTGCCAGCTGTTCCGCGAGAACCAGGCCACGGCCGACCTGCTGCTGGACAACAACGACCTGGAGCGCGAGCGCGGCATCACCATCCTTTCCAAGAACGTGAGCGTGCGCTACAAGGGCGTGAAGATCAATGTGATCGATACCCCTGGCCACAGTGATTTCGGTGGCGAGGTGGAGCGCGTGCTCAACATGGCCGACGGCGTGATCCTGTTGGTGGATGCCTTCGAGGGCGCCATGCCGCAAACGCGTTTCGTGCTGGGAAAGGCCATCCAGCTCGGCCTTAAGCCGATCGTGGTCATCAACAAAGTGGACAAGCCGAACTGCACGCCGGAGGAGGTGCACGAGCAGGTGTTCGACCTCATGTTCACCTTGGAGGCCAATGAGGACCAGCTCGACTTCCCCGTGGTGTACGGCAGCAGCAAGCAAGGTTGGATGGGACCCGATTGGAAGACCCCGACCGAGGACGTGAGCTACTTGCTGGACATGATCCTGCAGCACATTCCCGCCCCGAAGAAAGAGGAAGGCACCTTGCAAATGCGCATCACCAGCCTGGACTACAGCAGCTTCCAAGGCCGTATCGCCGTAGGCCGTGTGCGTCGTGGAAGCATCAAGCCAGGTCAGAACGTAAGCCTCGTGAAGAACGATGGCCGCATCACCAAGGGCAAGGTGGCCGAACTGATGGTATTCGAAGGCCTCGGCAAAGAGAAGGTGAAGGACCGCGAACTATACAGCGGCGAGCTCTGCGCCATCATGGGTCTGGAAGGCTTCGACATCGGCGATACCATTGCCGACTTCGAGGCACCCGAGGGCCTGCCCGGTTTCAAGGTGGACGAGCCCACCATGAGCATGCTCTTCACCATCAACACATCGCCCTTCTTCGGTCGGGAAGGTGATTTCGTTACCAGCCGCCACCTGCGCGATCGCCTCTACAAGGAGATCGAGAAGAACCTGGCCATGCGGATCGAGGAGACCAACAGCCCGGACAAGCTGCTGGTTTACGGCCGTGGTATCCTGCACATCGGCATCCTGGTGGAGACCATGCGCCGCGAGGGCTACGAGTTCCAGTTGGGCCAGCCGCAGGTGATCTACAAAGAGATCGACGGCGAGCGTTGCGAGCCGGTGGAGATCCTTACCGTGCAAGTGCCGGAGCCCTTCAGCAGCAAGGTCATCGACCTGGTCAGCCGCCGCAAGGGCGAATTGATCAGCATGGAGCTGAAGAACGACCGTGTGCACGTGGAGTTCAACATCCCAGCGCGCGGCATCATCGGCCTGCGCAACCCGCTGCTCACCGCCACGGAAGGGGAGGCCATCATCGCCCACCGTTTCAAAGGCTACGAGCCGTACAAAGGCGAGCTCGGCGTGCGTCGTGCGGCCAGCATCATCAGCCAAGGCACCGGAACGGCGGTCGCCTTCAGCATCAACAAGCTGCAGGACCGCGGTAAGTTCTTCGTGGATCCGGGAGAAGAGGTGTACGCCGGCCAGGTGATCGGCGAGAACCCCAAGACGGATGATCTGGTGGTGAACGTGTTGAAGGGCAAGCAGCTCACGAACATGCGCGCCAGCGGTACCGACAACAAGGAGAGCATTGCACCCGCCGTGAAATTCTCGCTGGAGGAGTGCATGGAATACATCGCCAAGGACGAGTACCTGGAGGTCACCCCCAAGAGCCTGCGCATGCGCAAGATCCTGTTGGACGAGAACGACCGGAAAAAGGCCAGCAAGTCCGTCGAGGCATACAGCTAAGGCGCTGCCGATCGAATAAGGAACGCCGACCCTACAGGTCGGCGTTCTTGCGTTCGGGCTACTACAACGTCACGATCCATGAACCCTTTGGATGAAGGCATTTCATCCAAAGGTGTTAAAAGGGACAGCGGTTTCAATGCAACACGCAAACCCTTATGTGCGCGGTGTCCCCATGGCGCAACAGATAGCTGCCGTTGCTTAGCTGGCTTATATCCACGGTATGCAACGGTGCCACCATCCGCCCGCTGTACACCACGCGCCCAGTGGCGTCGATCAGTTGCAGCATGGCGTTGGTCGCATGGTCCGTGGTTATGGTAAGTGTTCGGCTTGCGGGGTTCGGGTAGGCGCGCAGGGCGTGTTGGGCCGCTGGTGCAGCAAGCCCGACGGTACCATCCAACAACCACAAGATCGCATCCCGGATGTGCGTGCGAAAGAGTTCATCACTGGTATAGTTGCTTTGGGCGTGGCCCAGCGCGGTGTAGAACATGCGGCCGCCGTAGGGTAGCAAGCGGTACCAGCTCATGGGTCGGGCGGCGTCGTAGCTGTTCACCAGTCCGTTGGGGCCTACGGTCTCCTCCACCTCCAGTACGGCGCTGTTGTCCGGGCCGTAGTAGCCGCCCTCCCAGTAGTAGTACTCCTCGTTCTTCAGCCACGGGTCCGGCAGGTTGGTGGTGCTGGGGTGCAGGCCGCTATGCGAGAGCGCATATTCCGGTGTGCCGGTCACATGGTTGGGTCCTTCCTGGACGCTGGCGCCGATCAGCTCGGGGTAGAAGTCCCAGGTGCCCGTGTTGTTGCCATTGGCCGTGCTGTGGCGGTAGGTATCGCTGGCGGCGTGCAGGCCGAGCACCTTTCCGCCGGCCGCCACCCAGGCCTCGAAGTTGGCGCGCTGCGTGGCATCGAGGATCGCATTGCCGCTGGTGTTGCTGAAGATGATGGCATCGAAGGCGGACAAGGTGCCGGGATCGCTGAAGGGATCGCCGGTGGCATCGTCCACCACGCTGATGCCGATCTCCGTGGCGATCGAGGTGAACAGGGCGAAGGACACCGCGCGGGTATTGTGGTCGAAGCCGCTGGTGCGCGTAAAGTGCAACACGCGCTGCTGGGCGAACAGGCCTGCAGGAATACCGAGCAGCAGGAAGAAGACCAATGATCGAAGCACCACCGAAGCTACGGAACGCGGCAAGCTCACGGTGTATCAGCGGGAAGCATGTCCTCGATGGGTTCGGGCACATTGCGCCGGAACCACCGGATGCCGCGGTCCATGAAGCGGATGTGGGTGTTGAACCGGCGCACCACGTTGAAGCGGATGTTGGACACGTTCCAGGTGAAGCGCTGCTCCTCGGCCAGCGAATGGCCCGACCGTTCCAGGTTGTACGAAATGCCTACGTAATGCCGTGTGCTGTTGTACCCGGCACCGGCGCGGGCCTGTGTGCGCCAGCCCGGTCCGGCCTCCAGCCCGGATCAGCTTGTCCGTTCCATCGGTGCCCGTGTACACCGTGTTCTGTAGCGAAAGCCCGGCGCCCACCACGGCCGAGAAGGTGGCGAACCAATGCCCCTTGTACACGAAGGTGTGCACATAGCCGCCCATGGCGCCGGCATCGAACAGGTCCGCGCGGCTGATACGGGCGCTTGCGGCGAAATCGGCATTGAGGGCCGTGGGCACCAAGGAGGAATCGGCACGCAGGCCGAAGAAGGTGGCATAGCCGCCGAAGAGCCAAGACCCTTGGCTGCGTTTCTGCCATGCATCCTGGTTGAAGGATGCGCGGTAGCTGAAACGATCATTGTTCACAACACGCAGCGAGCTGAAGCCGAAGTTGAATTGAAAGGCATCGGGCCTGTAGGGCTTTTGGGCGAGGGGCGGCCAATTGGTCTCTTCCAAGGTGTGCGATCGGAGGTGGTAGCCCGTGAAGAGTTGCAGGAAGAGGTTGGTGGCGGTGCGCTTGGTGTGGATGTTCGCCTGCGCATCGAAGTAGCGGGTAAGGCCGAAAACATCGTCGCGATCGTTCAGGCCGGGAATGGGAAGCCCGATGTTCAACGTCAAGGACCGGTAGCTGGCACCCAGGCCGAGGTTGATGCGGTTGTTCGGGTTGTAGATCAAGTTGTTCGATCCACCGGATGCTCGGATGGAGAAGGCATTGTCCTTGGTACTGATGTAGGTGCGGCCGGTAAGGATGTGCGAATAATCCTGCACGTACAAGGAATCGAACCCGCCCGTGCCCTGTTGTGCGCTTAGCACCATGGGCCATGCACCACAACAGATCGCAGCCAAGCCCGCGATCCTTCCCGTAGCCCTGAGCAGTGCGGTTACCATGGTGCGAAGTTCGGTCTTCGCAAGGTGGATCGAACCTGTCACGTTGAGGCGTGTACCGCTATATGTAATCGGGAGGCCTAGTGCATCCCATTAGTAACGCAACCAAATATTCACGATCATGAAAAAGACCACGTTCATCCTGCTCGCATTCCTTGCATCCATCGGGTCGCTATTGGTGCTGGTATCCTGGCGCCAGGCAACGCGTGCCACCAGTGCGCCGCTGTGCCACGTGCCCGCTGCGGACCCCGAGTTGGTGGCGCAGCACGTACAGCCACAGGCCAAGGGCTGCGTGTTCAAAACGGTATACGAAGGGGAGGGGCTCGACAGCAGTTTCGTGCTGGCCACACCGGGCCCCGTGCTGCGCAGCGAAGAGCGCGGCCTGGCGTGGTTGGTGAAGGCGCAGGCCAACAACGGTGGCTTCGGTTCGGGCACGCACGCCCGGCAGGACATCATCGATCCGCATGCCGTGAGCGCCGACCCTGCGACCACCAGCATAGTGGGAATGGCGCTGCTGCGCATGGGCAACACCTTGGAGCAAGGCGAGCATGCAGCCACCTTGAAGAAGGCCACGGAATACCTGTTGGTGCAGGTGGAAGGGGCGCCGAAGGGAGCGATCAACATTACCACGCTGCAAGGCACGCAGATCCAATCGAAGCTGGGGGCGAACATCGATGTGGCGCTTACGGCGCAATACCTCTCGAACCTGGTGGCGAAGTTGGGCGAGCAGCACCCGATGAAGCTGCGTTGCATGCGCGCACTGAACACCTGCGTGGCCATGATCCAACGTTCGCAACAAAGCGATGGCAGCGTGCAGGGCGATGGCTGGGCCGGTGTGCTACAATCATCGTTCGCGGCCAACGCCTTGGAATCGGCAAAGGCCCAGGGTGCCTTGGTGGATGAGGAGTCCTTGGACCTGGCGCGGGAATACCAGAAGGCCAACTTCGATGTGGGCACGGGTGGTGTGGCCACCGACCGTGCCGCCGGGGTTACGCTTTACGCCGTTAGCGGCAGCAGCCGTAGCAGTGCAATGGAAGCGCGGGAAGTGAGCGAGGTGGTGGTGCAGGCGCGGAAGTCCGGCAAGGTGAAGAAGGACGCGCCGGTGAGCGTGGAGACCTTGGAGGAGGTGGGCTATACGCGCAGCGAGGCGGAGAAGCTGAACACCGCCTACAACGTGTACAACAGTGCCAAGCAACAGGCGCAGGACGAACGCGTGATCAGTGGCTTCGGCAACAATGGCGGCGAGGAGTTCCTGAGCTTTCTACAGACCGGCGAAGCCTTGGTGATCGCCAAGGACGACGGGTGGAAGAACTGGTACCAGCAGACCACCGGCCGCTTAGTGAGCATTCAGAACCAGGATGGTAGCTGGAACGGCCACCACTGCATCACCAGCCCGGTGTTCTGCACGGCCACCTCGCTGCTGATCCTGAGCGTGAACAACGACATTGAACACCTGCTGGAGCAAGGCGCGGTGAAGTACCGGAACTGAGTGATCGGGACATTTCGTTGGGCGTTTCTGGTGCGCCCAGCGTTCGGAGGCCGCATGGGCAGAGGGGCCCGTGCGGCTTTCCGTGTTGGATCCATGCATGGTGCGTGTGCGTGATGGCCGGTGGTGCCGCCTGGCCGATGTGTCGGACCTTCGCCTCCCATTCCGATGAGCATCCTCTACTTCCTGATCGCCTTGCTGCTTGTGGGCGGGCTCGCATTGTTCCTGTACTTCGCCTTGGCACCGCGCATCGGTTCCGACCCGAGCGGCGATCGTCTTCAGCGTATCAAGGCCTTACCGAATTTCGACAAGGGCAAATTGCACAACGCCGTCGCCACCAACATGGACATGCCGATGAGCACCATGGCGGGCGTGATGTGGGAATTCGCCAAGGGCGGTGAAGGCCGCGAACCGAAGCAGACCCTACCGACCGTTCCCTTCGACCGTGCGGCATGGGATGCTGTGCCGAGCACCTCCTTCGCCACGTGCTGGTTCGGGCACTCCTCGTTGTTGATCAAGATAGGCGGCATCACCTTTCTGGTTGATCCCGTCTTCGGCGAACGCGCGTCCACCTTCTCTTTCGCTGGCCCGAAACGTTTCGACTACGAACAGCACATGTCGGTAGCGATGCTTCCGCTGGTGGATGTGGTGCTGCTCTCGCACGACCATTACGACCACTTGGACCACGAGACCATCGTGCAGCTGAAGGACAAGCCTTTCATCGCGCCGATGGGTGTGGGTGCGCACTTGGAGCAATGGGGCATCCCGGCGGCAGCGATCACCGAGAAGGTGTGGTGGGAGAGCGTGGAGCATAACGGCGTTCGGTTGACCTTGGTGCCTTCGCGCCACTTCTCCGGCCGTGGCATGACGAACCGCTTCAGCACCTTGTGGGGTGCATGGGCCATGGAAGCGAACGGCAAGAAGATCTACTTCGGTGCCGACAGTGGGTACTCACCCACCTTCAAGGACGTGGGCGAACGCTTCGGTCCGTTCGATCTCGCGCTCTTGGAATGCGGCGCCTACGATCGCCGTTGGGCGGACATCCACATGATGCCGGAAGAGACCGCGCAGGCGGCGCTGGACCTGAAGACCCGGGTCTTGATGCCGATCCACTGGGGCAAGTTCAGCCTGGCCCTGCACCCTTGGAAAGAGCCCATCGAGCGGCTCACGAAGAAGGCCGGAGCACTCGGGGTGCCGCTGCTCACGCCGCGTATCGGGCGCATCGTGGTGGATGCCGACCCATCGTCCAGCGAACGATGGTGGGCGGGTTTGGAATGAAGAGACTCTGATCGTTAGCTTATTGGGCGGAAGATCGACGACATACCCGTCGATCCCCGTTCGATGGTCCTCAACGCACACAGCTGGTTCAGTTTCCAGTACGGGGTGATGAAGCCCGAAGCGCTCTTGGAAGAAGCGCAACGGCAAGGCGTACGCACCATCGCGCTCACCGACATCAATTGCACCTCGGGCATACCGGACTTCGTGCGCGATGCACATCGGTTCGAGGTGCGGCCGGTCGCGGGCATCGAGTTCCGTCGTGGTGCGCAGTTGTTGTACATCGGCATCGCGAAGAACAACGACGGCTTCCAGCAGCTGAACGAGTTGCTGAGTCCGCTTTTATTGGATGACGAGGCCTTGCCCGATCGCGCACCCGAGCTCGCGGATGCTTTCTTCATCTATCCGTTCGGAAGTGCGCCGTCGATGCTGCGCCCGAACGAGCGCATCGGCATCACCCCGCGCGACCTCACGCGCTTGCCCTTCAGTCCGTTGTCGGAACGCACGCAGGATCTCGTGGCCTTGTTGTCCGTCACCTTCCGCCACAAGCGCGACCACAACACGCACCGCTTGCTGCGCACCGTGGCGAAGAACACGGTGGTGACCATGGTGCCGCCGGAAGAGGTCGCCGCACCGGTCGAGGTCTTCCGCAGTGAGGAAGAGGTGCGCCGCATCTACCAGGACTTCCCGCAGTTGGTGCAGTACGCCGAGCGATTGTTGGAGCAATGCAGCATCGCCTTCGATAGCTCGGACAAGACACGCAAGGTTTTCGGGACCAGTGAAGCCTTGGACCGCGAACGCTTGCACAGCGATACGTTGGTGGGCCTACGCTACCGTTACCCGAACGCCTCAGCAAAGGTGATCGCGCGCATGCACCACGAGTTGGATGTGATCGAGCGCATGGGCTTCATCAGCTATTTCCTCATCAACCAGGACATCGTTCGTTTCGCGCGCAGCAAGGGCTATTTCCACGTGGGGCGGGGCAGTGGTGCCAACAGCTTGGTGGCTTACTGCTTGGGCATCACCGATGTGGATCCGATCGAGCTGGACCTCTACTTCGAGCGCTTCATCAGCACGGCACGCAAGAAACCACCCGACTTCGACATCGACTTCAGTTGGAAGGACCGCGACGAGGTGTACCGGTATGTCTTCGACAAGTACAACGGCGAAGGTGTCGGCAACATCCATGCGGCGCAGATCGCCACGTACACCACCTTCCAATGGCGCGGTGCCATCCGCGAGCTGGGCAAGGCCGTGGGCCTACCGCCGGAAGAGATCGATGCGCTGAGCGAAGGCAGCCACGGCTACTACGCGCGCGGTCGCCCCAGCACGCACGCTACCAGCGCGGACCTGGACAAGGTGGCACAAGCGGTGATCCGTTACGGCAAATTGCTCATCGGTATGCCGCACCACTTCGGCATCCATGCGGGTGGCATCATCATCAGTGAAAAGCCGCTGACGTACTACACCTCCTTGCACCGTCCGCCGAAGGGCTATCCGGTCACGCAGTTCAGCATGCTGGAAGCGGAGGATCTCGGCCTGCACAAGTTCGATCTGCTCAGCCAGCGCGGGCTGGGGCACATACGCGATGCGGTGGAGATGGTGAATGGGCCCGGTGGGAATGTAGAATGCAGAATGAAGAATGAAGAACCGCAGAATGAGGAATGCGCAATGGTGCAGGAACCTGCGGTTGCAATGGGAACCCCTGCGCTGGATCAGCGCACCCGTAGCGTGGACCCGCTGGGTCGACCTGCACCGATCGATATCCATGCCATCGATCGATTCAAGAACGACCCTGCGATCAAGGAGCTGATCCGGGCGGGCAACACCATCGGTTGCTTCTATGTGGAAAGCCCGGCCATGCGCATGCTGCTGAAGAAATTGAAGGTGGACGACTACCTCGGGTTGGTTGCGGCCAGCAGCATCATCCGTCCGGGTGTGGCGGAGAGTGGCATGATGCGCGAATACCTGTTGCGCCACAACGACCTGGAACGTCGCAAGCAGGCGCCGAAAGAGCTGTACGACATCATGCCCGAGACCTACGGTGTGATGGTGTACCAGGAAGATGTGCTGCGCGTGGTGAGCCAGTACGCCGGCCTCGATCTGGAAGAAGCGGACCAAGTGCGACGGGGCATGAACATCCGCTACCGCGATCGTCCGGAATTCAAATTGGTGCAGAAGAAGTTCTTCGCCAACTGCAGCGCGAAGGGCTATCCCGCAGGACAGCCGGAAGAAGTGTGGCGGCAGATCGAAAGCTTCGCCAGCTTCAGTTTCGCAAAAGGCCACAGCGCGAGCTACGCCGTGGAGAGCTACCAGAGTCTCTACCTGAAGGCGCACTATCCGCTGGAATTCATGGTGGCCGTGGCGAACAATTTCGGCGGATTCTACCGCACGGAGTTCTACCTGCACGAGGCGAAGCGCGCAGGAGCGACGATCGAAGCGCCGTGCATCAATCGAAGTGAGGAGCTGTGTTCATTGCTGCGATCGGATCATGAAAGAGCCAACCCACAACCACTTCAACCCTCAACCCCCAACACCATCTACCTCGGCCTCGGCAACATCAAATCGCTCAACAGCGAAGTGGTGCAGTTGGTCCTGAACGAGCGTCGTCGCAAGGGACCGTTCACCGATCTGCAGGACCTGATCCGCCGTGTGCCCTTGCATGTGGAGCAGGCACGCATCCTCATCCGCGTGGGGGCCTTGCGCTTCACCGGTAAAAGCAAGCCCGGCCTGCTCTGGGAACTCACCTTGATGCACCGGGGACCTTCTAATGCATCCACCGACGGCGACCTCTTCATCACCAAGATCGAAGAACCGAAGTTGCCCGAACTGAAGCACTACCCGCTGGCCGATGCCTACGATGAGCTGGAGTTGCTGGGCTTCCCCTTGCGCGATCCCTTCACCTTGGTGGAGTATGACCCGGCTGCACAACTGGCGATCGTTGGTCGGGACGGTCGTTTGATGGGTAGGGTGGGCGATCCTCAACCCTCAACCTCCAACCCACAACCCACAACCATCGCTGCCAAGGACATGCCCGCCCACAAGGGCAAGCGCGTTACCATGCTGGGCTACATGATCCACGTGAAGACCACCACCACGAACAGCGGATCGTACATGAGCTTCGGCTCCTTCATCGACCCGGCGGGTGACTTCTGGGACAGCACGCAATTCCCATCAGTGGCTGCGCGGTATCCCTTCCGTGGGCGCGGGGTGTACATCCTGAACGGCTACGTGGAAGAGGAGTTCGGGCATTGCTCGTTGCGGACGGAGCGCGTGGAGAAGCTGCCGTGGAAGCCGGATCCGCGGTATGGGGACTGACGGGTGGACTATTCCTTCAGGTCGATCGTCTTCCCGTTATCATCCGGCACGCGATCGAAGAACAGGTGCATCGGGTCGATCATGGCTTTCACCGGTAGTTCCTTGCTGCGTAGGGTCGCGGTGTTCTCACCGTCCTTCAAACGCATGCGCTTCTGGACCAGGATCGCACCTTCCTCCTTGTCGTTCTTCTCCTCACCCAATAGGCCGATGTCGATCCAGTCGTTCATGGGCACCTTGCTCTCGCGACCCAAGGTATCGGCGTGGTTCTTCTCGCAGGTGAAGGTCATCGTCACGTCGTACATCCCATCGCTGGCCTTCTTCGCTGTGGCGGAAAGCGTGCGGTTGTTGTACAGGGTGATGTACTTGAAGTGGTCCTCCAAGAGGTAGGTCAGGCTGTCCGGGGTCACCTTGTCCAGTTCGCGGTACATATCCAAGGCGGTGGGGTAGGGCGGTGCGCCGTATGCGAAGGAGTCCACAAGTGCGCGGAAGGCACTGTTCAAGGTGTCCTCACCGAGGAACTCACGCATGCCGTACAGCACCACGCTGCCCTTGTTGTAATGGATGTAGCCCTGGTTCTCCACCATCAGGATCGGTTGTTCCCGTTGTGTCTCGCCACCGCGTGAACGTTGGTACTTGTCGCTCTCGAGCTTCAGGAACTTCCGCATGTGATCACGACCGTATTCCTTCTCCATCACCATCAGCGCGCTGTACTGCGACATGCTCTCGCTGAGCAAGGTCGCACCCTGCATGTCGGCGCCGATCACTTGGTGTGCCCAGTACTGGTGCCCCATTTCGTGCGCGACGACGTAGAACACCATGTCGATATCCTCCTCTGCGGTGAGGTCGGTGATGAAGCCGATGCTTTCGCTGTACGGCATGGTGCCCGGGAAGGCCTGCGCGAAGCTGAAGTAGCGTGGGAATTCCAGGATCCGGACCTGCTTGTGGCGGTATGGACCGAAATGTTCGGTGTAGTACGCCAAGGCCTTCTTCATGCTGTTGAGCATGCGCGGCACGTTCACGGCGTGTGCTTTGTGGTAATACACTTCCACGTCGATCGCAGGTCCACCGGTAGGAGGGGTCCACTTCTCCCGCGCCACTTCATAGCGTGCGCTCAGGAACGAGTAGAAGTTCATGCTTGGGTGGTCCAATTCGTATTGGAAGTAGCGTTTGCCATCGGCGATCCATTCCTTCTTCAAGGAACCCGGTGCCACAGCGATCTGGTCCAGCGCGGTGCTGATGGTGGTGCGCACATTCACCCAATCGCTGTTGTGCATCAGGTAGGTGTGCATACGCTTTGCGGGGTCGTCGCTCAAGGGCGGCATGCTCTCCTTGGGAGGCAGCTGATGCTTGCGACGGTCGTTCCGGTCGGAGAGTTCGCCGTCGGTGCTGTAGCCGATCTGTGGGATCAGGTTCATGTTGTTGAAGAACGAACCGTTGTTCACCAGCTGAACGAAGGAGACGGAGTTCTCGAACCCGATCGCGGTGTAGTTCCCTTTCACCGTGAAGTGCAGGTCCGCACCCGGGGCTAGCGGTGTGGAGAGCCGGTAGATCCGGTAGCCAAGGTCTTCGTCGTCCTTCACCATGGTGGCGCCGGGCATGTCGATGTCGATCTCCGGATCGCTTGGCAGGTTCAGGTGGATACTGTCGATCGCCACCGCGTTCACGTTGCGGGCCACGAGCTTGGCCTCGTAGTACAGGGACCGCGCATACGGGTCCAGGTCGATGGTGTATTCCGCATCGATGTAATGCGGTTGAGGGATGTTCTCGAAGCGCTTGTACTCCTTCTCGTAGCGCACGGCCAGTTCCTCGAACTCGTCGCTGGTACGGTAGGTGTTCAGCACCTTGGTGTTGTAATAGCCCCAAGCCCCCAGGAAGACCCAGCCGATCAATAGCAGCATCGCCAAGGACCAGTTCTTCCGGAGTCGTAGTCCGGCTGCACGCACGCGCCAAGCGAACCCCGTCTCACGCCCACGAACCAGGAAGATGTGCGCAATGAAGAGCAGGCCGGCCCCGAAGAACCACCAGTAGATCTTGAAGAACACCCACGCGTGCACGAAGGGGCCGAAGCGGCTCATGTCCGAATACCGTAGGCCCGGTGACCCGTTCAGTTGTACCAGGTTGCTCTCGACATCCAAGCCGCTCCACATGAAGATGTTCAGTGCGACCACGACGATGAACACGAAATAGCCGAGATACTTGTTGTTGACAAGGGTGTGGATGCACAATGCCAACATGGACAGGAAGCCGAAGCTGAGCAGCGCCGGAATGATCAGGTAGTAGAAGTAGACCCCGACCTCGAAGTTGGTGTAGCCGTTCAAGAGCTGGGTGACCATGCCGGCCCCGGTCGCGAGCAATAGGATGATGAGCAGGAGCACCATCATCGTGACGAACTTCGATAGCAGGCCCAGCCAGCTCACCGTGGGCAATGCGTCCTTGATGTCGTTCAGGCCGGCCTCGCGGTCCTTCCAGATCAGTGCACCGGTGTAGAACGTAACGATAATGATCACGAACAGGAAGAGCGATCCCTGGATCATGTCCACCACGTTGTAGGTCACCGGGTAGGTGGTGTTCTCGTACATGCTCGTGACGAACGAGAGGGAGGAGATCAACTGGGCCACGCCCAACAGCATCACGATGATGAACACCGGTCCGGTCACGATGCTCTTGAGGTCCATGCGCACAACATGGATGAACTGCATCAGCTTCGCCCAGCGTCCGTAGCGTCGACGCACTGTAGGTAATTCCTCTGTCCGCTTTGTGATCAACGCGTTCTCCTCGGTGATCACGGCCGCCTTCTGCTTGCGTTCATGGAAACTGAAGCGCAAGTAGCCGAAGAGGAATACGACCACTGAGATCCCGATCCAGAGGATACGGTTCCAGAGCAGCACGCCATCGGTCGGTAGGAGCATGGTGTTCTTCTCGCTCACCGTCCAATACTTCGTCACTTGATCGAGCGCGTTCAAGCCGAAGGGGTCGAGGAGCGCACCGCTGGTCTCGTTCTCCAAGCCGCTCATGAGGCTTTGCGAGATCAGGTAGCCCACCATGAGCACGATCGCGCTGATGAACGAGGCGATGGTGCTGCGTGTCAGGATGGCCACCGCGAAGATCACGGCCGAAATGAATAGGACGTTCGGCAGCGCATACAGCACGAACGCCTGAAGGTGCGGGGCTGCGAGGTTGGGTCCGATGCGTACGGGGTCCTGCCATGGCATCCAACTGCCCACGATGATCCCGAAGCTGATGCCGAGCAGCGGCAACAAGGCGACGAACGTGCTGCCCAGGAATTTGCCGATGAGGTAATGCGACTTCTTGATCGGCGTACTGAAGACGATCTGTGCGGTGTTGTTCTGGAAGTCGCGTATCGCCGTTCCGTTCACGAAGGCCGTGACCATGAGCAGCGCGATGAAGGACATGATACCGTAGAAGTTGTACACCACCTCCGGGGCATTGCGGTACACGCTGCCGATGCTTCCACCGATCTGGATGTTCTCGGAACTCACGGCGCCGAACACCATCAGCCCATTGATCAGGAAGAAGATGTACACCATCGGCTGCCGCAGCCAATAGCGCAGCTCGAATAGGAAGATGCGCCCGATCATGCGTTCGCGGGAATAGCTTGTCCGTCGGAGAGGATGTTGCTGAAGAACACGTCCTCCAAGGTCGGTGCGGTGCGGACGAATCCTTCTTCGGGAGACTGCTCGCTCAGCACATGGATCACCGGTCGGCCGGCCACGAGCTTGTTGCTGATCACATGGTGGGCCGTTGCGTATTTCTCGAGTTCCGATTTCTCGATGGTGCGCTCCCAAACACGTCCGTCGATACTGCTCAGCGCATCGTTCGGTGCGCCCGCGAAAAGCAACTTGCCTTTGTTGATTGATCGCCATGTTCTTGCACAACTCCTGCACGTCCTGCACGATGTGCGTGCTCAGGATCACCACCACGTTCTCGCCGATCTCGGTGAGCAGGTTGTAGAAGCGGTTCCGTTCACCGGGATCAAGCCCTGCTGTGGGCTCATCCACGATGATCAGCTTCGGTTCACCGATCAGCGATTGCGCGATGCCGAAGCGCTGTTTCATGCCTCCGCTGAAGCCTGCGATCCGACGCTTTCTATGCTCCCAGAGGTTCACCTTCTGCAAGAGTGCCTCCACCAGATCCTTGCGCTCCCCGCCAGCGGTCACGCCTTTCAGCAGGGCGATATGGTCGAGCATCTGAAATGCGCTCACGCGTGGGTACACGCCGAATTCCTGGGGCAGGTAGCCCAGCACTTTGCGTACGCCCTCCTTGTCCTTCAAAATGTTCAGGTCACCGAGCATCGCGGTACCGGAATCCGCTTCCTGTAGCGTTGCGAGGATCCGCATCAGCGTGCTCTTCCCAGCTCCATTGGGTCCCAAGAGCCCGAACATGCCCGTAGGTATGGTGAGGCTGACGTTGTCCAGCGCTTTCACGCCATTGCCATAGGTCTTGCTGAGTCCGGAGATGATGAGGTCCATTCGAGGTGGGTTGGTAACGACGAAGATGCGCAGAAGTCCGGTATGCACATGGCTTGTTACACGAGCGGCGGATCGTCAGGTTCTGTGGTAGGACGAACGGAGAGCTTGTTTGTTACGCGGTCTTTCGGGCATGCACGATCTTTGGGCCATGCGATCCACGGCTCTTCTTCTCGGTCTCTTCATCATTGTTCATGTGCACGCCCAGGTCTGGAACTGGGCCGTCAGTGCCGGTGATGGCAGCAATGTGGACCAGTGCTATGGGATCGCTACCGACAGTGAAGGAAATGCCTACTGGGCCGGTAGTGTCAGGGGGACATCCGAATTCGGTTGCGGGACGATCACAACAGGGGCCAACACGGCCGGTGTATTGGCCAAGTATGATGCGGTAGGGAATTGTCTGTGGGTACGTAGCGTGCTGGTCACTTTCGATGATGCCTTGGCCTATGACATCGCGATCGATGCGGAGGACAGGGTCTACATCACAGGTAGCTACAACGGTAACGCGGTCTTCAGCAATGGCGTGACCTTGGGTTCATTGGGTAGCGATGACATCTTCTTGGCACGCTATGATGTTGACGGGAACTGTCTCTGGGCGCGGCGCGCCGGAAGTAGTGGCAGTAGTGATGAGGCGCGCGGTATCGCCGTTGATCCTGATGGGGCTGTTTTCATTTGCGGATACGCTGGTGGCAACACCATTTCGTTCGGGGAAGTTTCCATTCCGAATCCGGGGAACTACCGGCAGTTGGTCATCGCGCGTTACGACAGCACTGGAACAGTTCATTGGGCCAAGGCGAGCACGGGCAATGGACAGAGCAAATCGGCGCGTGGGATCTCCGTGGCGAATGGACGCTTGTTCGTTACGGGCCAGTTCAGCTTCACGACGGGTGCGTTCGATGGTATTCCCATTTCGGACAACAACATGGGTGGCAAGGCCTATGTGCTGGCCTGCGACCTTGACGGCAACGCGCTTTGGGCCAACAGCTACGGGGCCGGCGATCACGAAGGCATGGGCATTTCGGCGGATACCCTTGGCAACGTGTTCATGGTGGGCAGGCTTTGGGGAAGCATGTATCTACCGGATGACACGCTCGTTTCGGTGAGCAGCAACGATGACTTCATGATCCTGAAGTTCGATGCGGACGGCAACTACCAATGGGGGAAGAGCACGGGGTCCACGCAACGCGACCTGAGTTGGAGCGCCGCTGCCGATGGGCAAGGCAATGCCTATGTGGCCGTGCAGTTCAATGCCACGGTTGATTTCTTCGGCACTGCGCTCACCTGTTCGGGCGGCGAGGACATGGCGATCCTGAAGTTGGATGGCGAAGGGGAAGTGGTGTGGGCGAAAAAGGCCGGCGGCAACCAGCGCGATGTACCGCTGTGCATCCATCGTCAGTCGGCGGCTCCGCACCAATTGTACTTCGGTGGTTATTTCTGGGGTATCGTCACCTACGGTAGTACCACCATAGATGATGTGGCCAACGGCGATGCGATGATGATCTCGGCCACGGACACCACCTTCGATGTGAGCCTCGTAACAACGCGGACCTGTCCCGGTGTATGCGATGGCACGATCACGGCGTTCGTGAATGGTACTGGTCCGTTCGAGCTGTTCTGGAACACGGGTTCCACGTCCGCGGATCTGGATGAGCTCTGTGTCGGTACGTATGCGGTCGAAGTGTTCGACGGACTTGGGCAAGTGATCGGAGCGGTGACCACGATCGTTACTCAAGCGACCCGGATCACACGGTGCAAATGCAGAACGATTCGCTGTGGGTCACAGGTGGTGAGAGCTACGCCTGGTACTTCGACGGAACGCTAGCCGTAGGTGGGGACAGCGCTTCACATGTTGCAGTGTCCACCGGGAACTACCATGCGGTGGTGAGCGACGCGAACGGCTGTACATGGAATTCCGATACGGTGCTGGTCGTGTTGAACACGGGCCTCGGATCGATATCGCCTTCACCTGTTCGTATCATGCCGAACCCGGCCGCTGATGAGGTCCGTGTTCTGTCCGATCAACGCGTGATCAGTGTGACCGCGCGGGATGTTTCCGGGCGCCTTGTTCCTGTTCCGATGACCGGGCCGCAAACGTTTTCCGTAGCCGAACTTGCCTCGGGTGTATGGGTTCTGGAAGTGCGGGCGGACGATGGGCGAACTGCGATGACCCGCTTGGTGAAGCAGTGATCGTTACGAGGGGCTGGGCAACGGATCCGGGTATCACCGGGTCTTAGTGCCGAACCCACGACCATGCGAATACTTTCCCTCTTCCATTTTGTCGCGTCGATCCAAGCGGTCAGCGCTCAGCAGGTCGATTGGCTCACCGCCGAGACCGTGGACTATTCGCTGAACCCCGAGATGCCGGATCAGGTACTGGCCTCGGCACCCGGCCATCTCGTGGCCATGCGGCAGACCACCATCCCCTTCATTTATGGACAGAAGGGATATGGACAAGCGATCCTCGAAGAACTGGACCCCGCGAATGGGGAACAGGGTTGGGCCTGCATGCTTTTCGATTCCGTGAACGTTACGTCCGCTGCCGTAGGTACCAATGGCAAAGCCTATTTCGCAGGCAGCTTCATGGGCGACCTGGGACTCTGCGATGGGTCGATCCTTGGCGGTGTTCCGAACGTGGATCCGTGGTACGAGAACCATTTCATCATTGCAGTGGACTTGACGAGCGGCCTGATCGAATGGACGCGCAACATCTCATTGACCCATGGATCGGCCATCGGCATCGCCTCCATGGCCATCGATCCGAACGGCGATCTGTGGTATGCCTTCTCGGAATGGGGCACTGCCAAGGTGATCCGTGTGAATTCAAGTGGGAGCGATGTGGAGGAGCGCATCATCGATGGCGTACGTGTGGTCGGCACCATCAGTTTCGATCCCTGGGGCGGGCTCTATGTGAGCGGCTCCTGCGACAATGGGGGCTTCGCGTTCGGCGGTTCGGTCTATCAGAACACGGGCACCACCGGTTATTCCATGTTCGTGCTGCGCTATCGGCCCGGTGGCGCAGCAGGTTTCGCAATTCGCCAACGACATCACGTTCCAGAATCCCACGGTGGTGGCCGACGGTACGGGCCATGCCTACCTGGCCGGAGGTCTACTGGATACCACCTCATGGGGTGGGGTCCCGTTCAACGGCGCCGACTGGGTGTACGGTATGTTCCTGGTCAAGCTGGATAGCACCGGCCAGTTCCACTGGGGCCTGGAGAGTGATCCGCCGGGTGGCGGCATCATGGGTGACCTGCAGCGCAGCAAAGGCCCCTGCATCGCTGTGGATGCGAACGATAAGCCCTACCTCTTCGGCATCCTGCGCGGACAAGTGGACTGGGGCAATGGCGTGGTGAGCGATGGCCTCACACTCGGCGCACGTTCCATGACCATCGTCTCCTTCGCACCGGACGGCACACCACAATGGGAGGCGACAAGCACCCCCACGGGTTTCTTCAATACCGCCCAAACGATCACGGCGCTGGCGGGTGCCATCCATTTCGCCGGACACATCCAGGGGCAGTTCACCTTCGCGCCTTTCACCGTGGGAGAGAGCCTCACACAATCCGCCATGGTAGGCAGGATCGGCGGTATCCCGACAGCGGTGGTCGACCCCACCTCAGCAGATGCTCCGATCCTTTGGCCCAACCCGGCGCACGAACGCTTGTACGTGGAGGTGGAAGGCATGGGCAACATCGGTGCGGTTCTGGTGAACAGCGCTGGTCAGTGGGTACGATCCTTCGTCTTGGTCCCCGGTCGCAATGCGATCGATGTGGGCGAACAAGTACCCGGTCCCTATCTGCTGCGGCTTTCCGATGGACGTGCGGTAAGGGTGATGGTGGAGTAGCGGCGGTCGGTCGTTCTACATTTTTCATTCCTTCAGGTCCGTCTATTCGCCAACAACACCGGCGCCTGCCCATCAAAGGGGTTGTCCATGCGGCCAATGCTCGTAGCGCCCATGCCACTTGCGCGCATCACGGTGCGGTCGCCGAAACGCTTGCGCACACGGTCCATCGCTTGGTACAGGTCCATGGCCTCCTGCGTGTCGGTAAAGGCATCCATCTGGTGCCCGCCGCCCACCAGGTGACTGTAGCGCACGCCCACCAAGCGGATCCGTTGCCGGCGATCGTACAACGTGCGGAAGAGTTCGTGTATGGCCGGTAGGATGATGTGGTCGCAGGCCGTGTAGCCGATGCGCAGCTGTTTGGTGTGCGTGTTCATGTCGGCGTAGCGGATCTTCACGGCCACGCAGCTGGTGAGCTTGCTGCCCTTGCGCAGTTGGAAAGCGAGGCTCTCGGCCATGGCGGTGAGCAGGCCTTTCAGCTTCACCACATCGATCGTATCGCGGCTGAAAGTGCGCTCCGTGCTGATGCTCTTGCGCTCGTGCCAGGCGATCACCGGGCTATCGTCGATGCCGTTCGCCTTGCGCCACAACACCGGGCCGTGTTCGCCCAGCAGGCGCTGCAGCAGGTCCATCTTCAGCTCCCTGCAGGGTCAGGATCTTCGCCACGCCCATGCTGCGCAGCAGGTGCGCCGTCTTGCCGCCCACGCCGGGGATCCGTTCGATCGGCATGGGGGCCAAGAAGGGCTTCTCGGTGCCGCGCTCCACATACCATTCGCCCGCGCCGTTCTTCGCCTCGCCGGTCGCCACCTTGCTCACGGTCTTGTTGATGCTCAACCCGAAACTGTTGGGCAGCCCGCTCTCCTTGATGATCCGTTGCCGCAGCTCCGCCGCCAGCTTTCTGCTGCCGTGGAACTTATCGGTACCGCTCAGGTCCACGTAGAACTCGTCCACGCTGCTCTTCTCGAACAGCGGCACGTTGGCGCGGATCAGTTCGGTCACTTCATCGCTCTTGCGCAAATAGGCACCGCTATCGCCGCGCAGGATGATCGCCTCCGGACACAGCTGCTTGGCCATCTTCATGGGCATGGCACTGCGCACCCCGAAGGTGCGGGCCTCGTAGCTGCAACTGGCCACCACGCCGCGGTCGCTATCGCTGCCGATCGCACGGGCTTGCCGATCAGCTTCGGCTCGCGCAGGCGTTCCACGCTCACGAAGAAGGTGTTCAGGTCCAGGTGCAGGATGGATTCGTCCATGGCGTTGGCCATCATGATGCGCCCAGGTCGAATGGTCGTTCGTTCCATGGTTCATGGTCGACCCGGTGGGTCGACGCTACGGGTGCAATGGGTAATGTTCGGTGTGTTGTTTTGGCCGCCCGGGCGGGCTGTCCGCTGTAGTTGCCTTGTCCGGTCCGGCGGTCGGGGCGCTCCGGTGGCTTCCGTTGGTCGCCTCCTCGCTGCACCCGTCCGCAGGTCCGGCCAGCGGCAAGCTGCCGCTCCCATCCCTGGCGGAAACTCGCGTTCCACCAACAAATTCCTGTTGACAACATACTCGTCATGTTCGGGTCAGTAAATTAGTCACTACATTTGTTCTGTCAAGTAATTGATCAGGATAATGATGGGAACCTTGGCAATGGAGCCGCCCCCGAACTACACGGCCGTATCGCCGCCCGATGCGCTCGTGACCAGCAGGATCCACCATATCCGTGGGCAGAAGGTCATGCTCGATCGGGACCTCGCGGAACTCTACGGCGTGGAGACCAAACAACTTAAGCGGCAGGTGCGGCGTAACCTCGGTCGCTTCCCGGAGGACTTCATGTTCGAACTGACCAAGGAGGAACTCGCACATTGGAGGAGCCGATTTGGCACCTCCAATTCCGGTGACCGGATGGGGCTTCGCCATATCCCCATGGCCTTCACCGAGCAAGGCGTGGCCATGCTTTCCAGCGTCCTGGGTAGCGAACAGGCCATCTTGGTGAACATCCACATCATCCGCGTCTTCACCCGCATGCGCGAAGTGCTGCTTTCGCACCGGGAGATCCTCCAGAAGCTGGAACAATTGGAAGGCCGCGTCACTGGTCACGATGAAGAGATCCAGGCCATCTTCGATCACCTCACGGCCTTGGTCTCACCAACGGAACAAACTCGCAAGCCCATCGGCTTCAAACCCTATGAGGCATAAGACAGTCCTTCAACCGTCATAAGACAACACACCATGACTCCCAATCCATTCTTCGGCCCCAACATCAAGCTTCTCCGCACCCGTCGCGGTCGTTCGCAGGAAGAAACGGCCATCGCCTTGGATGTGAAGCGATCCAGCTACAGTGGTTACGAGAACGGCACCGCAGAGCCTTCGTTCGATCTGCTCGTTCGCTTGAGCGAGTACTTCAAGATCAGCGTGGATAAGCTCCTCAAGGACGACCTGACCGCATTGAGCGAGAGCCAGCTCGGCGTTCTGGAGCGCGGTGGCGACATCGACCTCAGCGGTAAGCGCTTGCGCGTGTTGGCCACTACGGTGAACAGCGACGATATCGAGAACGTGGAACTGGTGCCGCACAAAGCGCAGGCCGGCTACGCACTGGGTTATGCCGATCCGGAGTACATCAGCATCCTGCCCACCTTCCAGATGCCCTTCCTGGCAAGGGACAGGAAGTACCGCACTTTCCAGATCAGTGGCGATAGCATGCCACCGGTGGCCGAAGGCTCATGGGTCACGGGGGAGTACGTGCAGAACTGGCAGACCATCCGCGACGGCCAACCCTATATCGTGATCACGAAGGACGATGGCATCGTGTTCAAGGTGCTCTACAACCAGCTCAAGGATAAAGGCAACCTGTTGCTGTGTAGCACCAACCCGCTCTACACACCGTACGAGGTGCCGGTGAACAACGTGCTGGAGGTCTGGAAGTTCGTGCACTTCATCAGCGCAGAGCTGCCCGAGCCCAACATGAGCCGGGACAGGCTGGCCCGCAGCGTGGTGGACCTGCGCAAGGAGGTGAGCCAATTGCGCATGGCCATGGAGCAGCAGGGGAGGCTATCCTTCTGATCCGGTCGAACGGGCGAAGTACCTTGCTGCCGATGCAGCGCTACCCGATCGATCGCTTCAGAAAGCCGTTCTCAGATTTCCTTCGTGATCAGTCCAATGGTGGGGTGGTCCTGTTCATTGTTGCGGTCATCGCCATGATCTGGGCGAACTCTCCATGGAAGGAGAGTTATCATCACCTCTGGGAGCACACCGTGGCGATCAGTTTCGATACATGGAAGCTGGAGCGTGACCTGCACCACTGGATCAACGACGGCCTGATGGCCATGTTCTTCTTCCTCGTAGGCTTGGAACTGAAACGGGAGATCGTTGGTGGCGAATTGGCAAGACCGAAGGATGCGATCCTCCCCGTTGCCGCTGGAGTGGGGGGCATGGTCGTCCCTGCGCTAATCTACCTCGCGCTCAACCCAACGGGTCCTGTGCAGGACGGGTGGGGGATCCCCATGGCAACGGATATCGCGTTCGCGGTAGGGCTATTGGCGCTATTGGGAAGCCGTGCGCCGTTGGCCCTCAAGGTGTTCATCACCACCTTGGCCATTGCCGATGATCTGGGTGCCGTGCTTGTGATCGCGCTGTTCTACACGTCGGATATCAGCCTCTGGAATGTGCTGATCGGAGCCGGGTTCCTCGGTATGTTGGTGGCCGGGAATATTCTCGGGGTCCGATCCCCGTGGTATTACGCGATCATCGGGATAGGAGGCATGTGGACCGCATTCCTGCTCAGCGGGATCCATGCCACGGTAGCCGGGGTACTAGCGGCCATGGCGATACCTGCCGTTACCCGATTGGATGAACGCACGTACATCGAACGGATCGGGCGGTACATCAACGAATTCGCGGCACTCGAACCCAACCGCAAGCCCACGCTGACGGCCGATCAGCTGCACATGATCGAGAAGATCGATCGTGCGAGCGAATACGCCGAAACACCATTGCAGCGCATGGAGCACAGACTACAACCCATTGTGATGTATTTCGTGATCCCGCTTTTCGCATTGGCCAATGCCGGGGTCGAATTACCGTCCGATGCGATCGGGGCACTTTCCGGGACCATTACGCTCGGCGTAGGCCTCGGGCTCTTGTTCGGGAAGCCGCTGGGTATCCTCCTCGTCTGTTGGCTATTGGTGAAATTGGGCTGGGCCCGCTTGGGCGCATCGGTCACTTGGAAGCACATGATCGGCGCCGCTTTCCTTGCAGGCATCGGGTTCACCATGTCCCTCTTCATCAATGAACTGGCCTTCCGTGATCCGGAGTTACGTCAACAGGCCAAACTGGGGATACTCATCGCCTCTGTCCTCGCAGGCACCATTGGATACTTGCTGTTGCGGAACACCCCGGTCGCAGATAGGCCCGACGAAGGATAAAGGATCAGCTTTCGTTGTTCAAGGCTGGATCCACCGTGTGGAATTCCGACGCCGTTCCGTTCCCGCCAGCAACGAACAAGGTGTTGAAGCAGGCGAATAGCACCACGCCCCACTGCCGGGTGAGCAGGTCCTCTGTAAAGGTGCAGAGGAGCATGAAGAGGAGGAAGCTGAGGTGGAGCGCATCCTTCCGCTGCCAAGCCCTGCGCATGCTCCAGCCGAAGAGCAGCGCGAACGCCGTTAGACCGAGTATGCCGTACGAAAGCCACCAGTGAAGGGCCTGGTCGTGCGGGCCATAGCCATTGGCCTCCATGTGCCCCAATCCGAGCGATGCATAACAGGTATCCAGCGCACCTTGCACTTCGGCACCACCGATGCCCATGATCCAATGCTCCTCCAACAAGGCCAATGAGCAATCCGTGATCGGCCGGCGGATCTCTACGGAGTTCATGGTGGCATTCGATGTGGCACCGTCCTCGAACGGAAGAAGCTCGCCCATGCGTTCGCGGATCCCCGGCGAAAGCAGAACGGCCGCAGCCAAGAGGCCCAGGACAAGGATGGATGAACGCATCGCTACCACGCGAGGCAAGCGCATGAACAACAGCAGTACCACGCCGGCACCGAAGGCGAACAAGGGCATCCGGGAACCGATGAACAACGCCGTGACGACCATAACAATGAGCACAGCGATGCGCCATAGGATGGAGCGGATGGGCCTCCACTTGGTGAACGCACTGAAAAGCACATCCACCTGAAAGAGCGCCCCGACCAAGAACCAATACGCCGCATAGGGCGGATGCACACCGCTGATATCCGAGAATGCGAAGCGATATGTGGAGCTGAACGACGCATCGACCTCCCAGGCTTGCTTCAAATAGGGAAGCATGAGCGCATTCACTACCAAGGCCAGTACGGTGCCGCACAGCGTGAAGATGGTCCTCATCAAGTCCCTGGTCCGGGCATCCGCCGGAGCAGCGAACAAAAGGAAGCCGATCGGGAAGATGGCCAATGCTGCGCTGCGCTCTACGAAGGGCCAGCCATCGGAAAAGCTGTCCGCACGGAACAGGTCCAGCAGCATGAGAATAAATGGCGCACAAAGAACAAATATGGTTTGCCATTCGATCCGGGCCGAGGTGCTGGAACGGGTGCGATGGACCAGTGCGAGGACCGACCAGATGATGATGACAAGCACCATGGGCCGCATGCCTAGCACGGGCATCGCGGCCAATGCGAGCGTGGCGAACCACAAGGGCTTGAACAGTGGTGATCGCTTACCCATGGTCTTGAGTTGCCAATGTCGCTTCCACAAGCGCCTTGTAGCGCGAGCGAAAGCGTTCACTGGAATGCTCCATCATACCCGCGCGAAGTTCGACAGGCGAGCGTTGGATACCGTCGCTTTCGAATCGGCGAACAGCAGCGGCGATAGCGGCCGGGTCATCGGTGTCGAAGAATTGCCCGGATAGGTTTTCGATGACCGTTTCAAGGTAGCCACCTTTCCGCAGGGCCAGTGTCGGCGTTCCGCAGGCCTGTGCTTCCATTGGGGTCAGGCCCAGGTCCTCATCCGCGGCGGCGATCGAGGCTTTCGATCCTTGGAGCAAGCGAATGAATTCGAACTGGTCCACGTGTCCAAGAAAGCGGACGTTATCCGGCGCTCGTGCTTCCCATTTCGCCCGTTCAGGTCCATCCCCGCACACGAGTAGTTCCTTGCCGGGCAGGCTCCGGAAGGCATCAATGATGCGATCCACGTGTTTGTATGGCACCATGCGGTTCGCGGTGATGTAATGGCTGCGCGCCCCGGTTCCCAAGGTGAACAGTTCGGTATCCACCGGAGGCAGCAGAACATCGGCATCGCGGCCGTAGATCTCCTTGACACGATCTGCCACATTGCTGCTGTTCGCGATGAACCGGTCCACGGAAGCGTTCGTCCCAAGGTCCCATGTGCGCAGTCGTTCCAACACCTTGCGAATGATCCACGCTTTTGGACCGCGTTCCATTCCGTGGTCCGCCAAGTAGCCAGACTCGTTCACCCATGCGTAGCGCATCGGTGTGTGGATGTAGCAGATGTGTACTTGGTCCGGTCGCAAGCGCACGCCTTTGGCCACTGCGTACGACGCGGAAAGCACGAGATCATAGCCGCTCAGGTCCAAGCGTTCAATGGCCCTCGGGAATAGCGGCAGATAGTTCCGGAATCCGCTGCGTGCATTGGGTAATTGTTGAATGAAGGTGGTCGTAGCGTGCTTCCCGCCAAGTATGAATGCACGATCCTGTTCGCTCAGGAAGTCGACAAGCGCGAACACATCCGCATCGTAGGTACGAAGGATCTCACGGGTCACTTTCTCGGCACCTCCGCTCACGACCAACCAATCATGTACGAACGCGATGCGCATCAGGAGTGGAGCAGGGGTTCCAGCACGCTACGTAGTGCGCGGATCGTATCGGCTTCCGCGTAAGATCCGACCCGCTGGCGACCTTGCTCGATCAGTGCGCTGCGCGTGGTGCTTATCCGCAATTCCTCCAGCGCAATACTCAGGTCGTTCGGCTTGTTGAAGTCGACGTAGCGGATCGCATCACCGAAAAGTTCACGGGAAACAGGAAGGTCGTTAGCGATGACGGGGCATCCCGAAGCCATGGCTTCCAAGACAGGCAACCCGAAGCCCTCTGCTCGCGACGGGTGCAACAGCGCGATGGCATTGGCATACAAGGCAGCAAGCCGTTCATCGCCCACATCGTCCAGAGAGTGGACCCCGGCGACCGCGCGTTCTTCCATCGCAGCGAATTGAACTCCTTTCCGCCCGACCAGGACAAGGTCGAAGGAGGGTGCCGTTAAGCTTTCATACCACGAGAGCACACGGTCAATGCCCTTACGTGGGTCACGGCTGCCGACGAATAAGCAATACGGACGACCGATCCCCGGATCACCGCCTGACCGCAATGGGGCCGACCACGCGTAAGGAGGAACAACACCGATCCGAGAAGCCGGTAGATCGAAGGTGCGCTCCAGGTCCAATGCGGAATAGCGTGATACGGTGAGGACCTTGGCCACTCGTCGGGTCAGCCGAGGAAGCAGGAACCCGTACCACTTCGCGAACCGGCGATCGAACCATTCGGGATGATGGATCACGGCAAGATCATGAACGACCACCAACTGTCGGCGCACCCGCAATGGACCGGTATTGGCCGGGGACAGCAACAGGTCGCCCTTGCCCACGGCCTTGGGCAACAACAGTTGCTCCCAAGCATGACCGCCTTTGCCCCGCACGCGCACGATCTCCAAGCCATGCACTTCCGGATCCTTCTCCACTGATCCCGGAATGATCACCCGGGTGTCGGGCCATTCCTTGGCGATGACGCGCACCAACATGTGGGCATAACGTTCCACCCCGGTCACGGGACGTAGGAGGGATCGGCCATTGATCAGCAGCGCCATGGAAGGCCCAAGTTAGCGGCCCGCTCAGGTCCGCTAACTTTCCGCCGTGAGCGCAACGGTGGGCACGTCATCGATCTCCACGGTCGGATCCGGCTTAAGGCTGAACGGTCACCATTGGTCCATGGTGAGGGCCGTGGCATGGCGGAACGTGCGTTTGCGCTACAAAAGCTCCTTTCTCGGCTTCCTTTGGACACTGTTGAACCCGCTGCTCTTCCTCATCATCTTCTTGTTGATCTTCAGCGAGGCCTTTCCCGACGTGGAGAATTACCCTGTCTTCGCCCTCAGTGGTCTGATCTTCTGGTCCTTTTTCGCTACCTCCAGTGCCCACATCATGGGTGCCTTGGTCGAGAATGCCGCGGTACTGCGATCATTGGCCGTACCGCCCATGGTCTTCCCCTTCGCGCAACTGCTCGCCGGGCTGTTCAATCTGTTCATGTCGTTCATCCCGTTCGCGATCATCTTGCATTTGTTCGGTCGTGAGCCGCATGCGACGGACCTTCTGGTGATCCCGATCGTGGCTTGTTTCGGCGGCTTCATCTTCAGGATCTCGCTGGCGTTATCGGCGCTCAATGTGTACTTCCGCGACATCGGCTTGTTGTGGAACGCTTTGCTGCCGGCCTTCTTCTACATCACGCCCATCGCTTATCCACCGGAATTGATCCCCGATCGCATGCGTTGGGTGATCGAGGTGAACCCGCTGTACCACTACATCGGTGCCTTCCGCGAAGTGCTCTACCATGGGCGTGCGCCGGGCCAAGAACAATGGCTGTTGCTGGTCGGTCTGGCATTGTTGACAGGTGCGATAGGTTGGTATCTGTACAAACTTCTCCGACCCGGATTCATCGCGAACTACTGACATGGAGAGGGGGCAAGCGATGATCCAATTGAAGGAGGTGCATGTGGACTACTTGGTCCAGCGTCATGGCATGCGCTCCATCAAAGCCTATTTGACATCGTTCGGGTCCAAGCGCTTGCTTGAGCGGAAGCACATCCTGCACGGGGTCGATCTGGAGATCCGCCGTGGTGAATGCTTCGGTATCATCGGAAGGAACGGTTCAGGAAAGAGCACCTTGCTGCGCTTGCTGGCGGGCATTGTGGAGCCGACGAAAGGAAGCATCGTCGTGCGCGGCAAGGTTGCACCCATGCTGGCCTTGGGCGTGGGCCTCGAACCTGAATTGAACGGGTGGGAGAACGTGCGCCTTTGCCGGATGCTAATGGGGCACGCGCATGCCGATTTCGAAAGTGTGAAGGTCTATGTGCAGCAGTTCTCCGGTCTATCGGAAGAGGACCTGGAGATGCAGGTGAAGCGTTATTCGACGGGCATGATGGCTCGGCTGGGCTTCGCTATCGCGACCGCTACGGACCCGGATATCCTTCTGATCGATGAGGTGCTCGCTGTCGGTGATGTGGCCTTTCAACAGCAGTGCTACCGTCGTATCGATGAATTGAGGTCACGCGGCTGTACCATCGTGTTCGTCACACACTTCCTGAGCGAGATCCAACGGATCTGCGATCGTGCGGCATGCATGGAGAACGGAACCATCGTGATGGTCGGAAGCACGCATGAAGTGGGTGTGCACTACCACGGATTATTGGGTATTCCGGTATGAGCGGGGTAAGAGCAACGGCCATCGGTATGGTCGACATCATCATCCCCTGTTACAATGACGGGGTCTTCTTGCGTGAGGCGATCGAAAGCCTGGGTGCCGATCGATCCATGGGAAAGGGTGTGGTGATCGTGAATGATGGCTCGACCGATGTTGGCACGATCGCGGAGTTGGTGATGTTGCGCGCCCGGGGATTCAAGGTGATCGATACACGGAATGAAGGCTTGGCCGCAGCGCGCAATACCGGTGTACGTTCCTCTGATGCGCCATTCGTTCTCTTTCTCGATGCCGATAACCGCATCGACCCGAGCTACCCGCTCAAGGCGATGGAGGTGATGTCGAAGGACCCGTCGATCGCGGTCGTCTTCAGCGATAAGCTTGAGTTCGGGCTCCGGAACGGTAATGTGGCCCAACGGGTTCCGACGCTTGAAGAGGAGTTGGTCGGGAATCGGATCGACGCTTGTGCGGTGATGCGGCGTTCGTCGTTCGAGGCACTTGGAGGCTTCGATAATGAGCTTCGGGATGGCTATGAGGATTGGGAGCTTTGGTTGCGGGCCATGATCGCTGGGTACCGGTTCCATCACCTGCCGGAGCCGCTCTTCCATTACCGGGTGCGGGAAGGGTCTTTGCTCGGTCGATCGTCGGACCCGGACATCCGAGAGCGGATCCTGTCCTACATCGTGCGAAAGCACGAAGGCATATATGCCAAGCACGTTGGGTCGGTCGTTCCGGAATTGCATCGCATCCAAGCAAATGATCGCGGTCGTGTGGCGCTTGCGGAACAACGGCGCGAAGATCTCGAGACCGATGCGCTTCGATCTAAGGAAGCGCTCGCACGGAGCGGGAATGAACTGCGTGTCTTGGCCGACGAGCTTGATATGCTGCGGAAGCAGTATGCTCTGGTCGAGGAGGATCATCGGAGCGATCTTGATAAATGGCACGCGGAGGAAGCCGAACTGAAGGCACGGCTGGATGCGGCCTCCGCCGAGAGCCTGCGTTTGTTGGACGAAGTGCGTCGGCAAGCGTCAGCGCTGGATGAGTTGAAGCTCGACTTCGAGCGCGCTGAAAAGGAGAAAGAGGCCATGTCGGCGGAAGCACATCGCTTGGTGGGCGAGACCGATAAGCTGATGCAAGCACTCACGGCGCACCGCGAACACACCAAGGCATTGCAAGGCCTCATCGGTCAATACGAGGAGCGGATCAAGGCGATCGAGAGCAGCAAGCTGTGGCGCTTGCGCAAGGGGTACAACAAGATGCGGGCCCTGCTAAGGACCTCCAGCGGAACGTCGAGGTCCGGGTTCCGATGGTTGAGGCGGATCACCTTTCTCGTATCCGAGAAGGGCCGACGGATCGTGCGCAAGTTCCTGGCGAAGTTCTTCCGGGCCATGTATCTCATGACCGAGGACCAACCGGTTCGGATCCTGCTTGGCAACGAGCAGATGCGGAATGCCATGCTCCCTTCGGGTGATCCGTACGAGCAATGGATGGCCAAGCACTTCGCCCGGGCAAGTGATCTCGATGATCAGCGTGAGCAGATCGACCTGTTCCGGGAGCGTCCATTGGTCAGTGTGGTCATGCCGGTGTACGACCCACCGATCCAACTGCTCGATGCTGCGATCCGTTCCGTCGTGGACCAGGTGTATGCGGAATGGGAACTCTGCATCGCAGACGATCGATCGCCGAACGCGGAGGTCCGGAAGTGCCTGGAGCGTTGGATGAAGGAGGATCCGCGGATCCGCGTGGTGTTCCGCAAGGAGAATGGACACATCAGCAAAGCGAGCAACAGCGCGTTGGAGCTTGTGACCGGAGCGTTCATCGCCTTCATGGACCACGATGATCTGCTTGCACCGGATGCGCTCTATCATGTGGTCAAGCGCATCAACCTGAAGCCTGATACGGACATCATTTACACGGATGAGGACAAGGTGGATGAGGAAGGACGGCATAGCGAGGCGCACTTCAAACCACAGTGGTGTCCGGACCATCTCTTGTCCCGGAACTACTTCGGGCATTTGGTCGTCATGCGAACGTCACTGGTGAACGCTGTGGGTGGTTTCCGGGAAGGCTTCGAGGGCAGCCAGGACTACGATCTGATCCTGCGTGCAACGGAAAAGGCCAAGCGCATCGAGCATGTTCCACGGGTGCTGTACCACTGGCGGGTCCATGCGGCCAGTGCGGCACGCAGCGAGGAGGTGAAGCCATACGCCTATCAAGCGGCCAGGAACGCACTTACGGAAGCTTTGCAGCGCAGGGACGAGCCGGCAGAGGTCTCATTCCTACCCGGCTATCGCGGCTATGGTATCAGGTTCGCTGCGCCACTGCGTGGTAAGGTGAGCGTGATCATTCCCACGAAGGACAAGACCGAAGTGCTGGCCACCTGCGTGCACTCCTTGTTCAACCTGACCGAACACCCCGACTTCGAAGTGATCGTTGTCAGCAACAACAGCAAGGAACCGGCCTTTTTCGCCTTCATGAAGGAGATGCAGCGCTTGCAACCGGAGCGCTTCAAATGGTATGAGCACAATGTGCCGTTCAACTTCTCTGCCTTGATGAATTTCGGGATCTCGAAGTCCAGTGGTGAACAGGTCCTGTTCCTGAACAATGACACCGAAGTGATCCATGCGGATTGGATGCGGATCATGCACGCGTGGTCGCAACGGCCATCCATCGGTGCGGTGGGGGTGAAGCTGCTTTATCACAACGACACGATCCAGCATGCGGGCGTCATCATCGGGTTGGGCGGCGTTGCCGGTCACACCTTCGTAGGCTACCACAAGGACGGCCCGGGTTACTTCAACTACATCAACACGGTGAACAACAACAGCGCGGTCACAGCGGCCTGCATGATGGTCGAGCGCAGTAAGCTCGAGCGCATCGGTGGTTGGGAGGAGGAGTTCACTGTGGAGTACAACGATGTGGACATCTGCCTACGCCTGAGGGAAGCTGGCTTCAACAACGTCTATGTTCCGGATGTGTCCTTGTACCACTACGAGTCGCTCACGCGTGGGCACCCGCATATGACCAAGGAGAGCTACGAAAGGCACCTTCGTGAGGTGGGGCTCTTCAAAGAGCGCTGGGGCAATTATGTGAAGGACGATCCGTGCTACAACCCGAACCTTTCACGGGGTGTACACGATTTCCAGATCGCGTTTTAAGGCAGCTGTGAAGGGGGGAGGTCGAGGTCGTCCTCCAGCAGGTCCGAGAGGTACAGTTCCATCACCTCGTGCACCACGACGTCCGGTCGCTCCTCGATCACCACTTGCGGAATGAAGATCGGTGTCCACACATAGGTGCTGTGGCTGAAGTGCTCACTGAGGTATGGGATCATGTACACGGCGAAGGAGTCGCGGAACATGAGCAACCTTGGTTTGGTGCTTCCAGGAACCTCCTTGGCGACAGGTGTGTATTTGAAGAATCCGCTCTTCGCGAAAGAGCCCGGGGCCACGTCCCTGGCCATCAATGAATCCTTCGGCGCCATCATCGGCGACACACGCGTGAATATGTCGTTCAGGCCGATCATCACTGCGAGATCGCCTTCGTCATTCACTTTTGGTTGAAAGGTGTAGGCCGAGAAGGGCTTTGGCGCTGCGATCGCCGTGTCGAGGGCGTGCAACACGGTCATCAACTCCTTGTAGCCATACCATGCACCGATCGGGTTCCAATGCGTGTCGGTGGTGTAGTAAACGTCATGTTTGGCCCGGGCGTTCCGGAGCGTGTCGCGGATGTCAACGACCTGTAGTTGTGTCCGCTCCCTTAACAACAAAAGCAACTTGTCCAAACAACTCGGGGTTCCGAAACGGTGGATGCGGTCCGGTAGTTTGTCCTTGTACACGGCCGATTTCTCCGGTGGTACGAAGAGGACATAGTGGATCCCTTGCCCCTCCAACCATTGACGACGCAGTTCGAGCCGAGTGGCGACCCGTTCTAGGTCATGGTCACTGATGTCGCAGATGTCCTGGTATTTCTCCATGGCGCCGGGTTGCACGTAGAACATCCAGCCGTCTTTCCCGAACAGTGTGCGTTCGGGAAGAGGGGAGGTGCGCAACACAAGCGCCTTGAACATCGAGTTCCAACGGAAAAGCACCTTACGAAGCCCGAAATTCTCCGCGAAGTAGGTGGTGTACTCGATCGGGAAGTCCAAGGCACGGTGCATCTCGAACTCGGGTCGTTCGGCAAGGGTGCGTTTCTCGGTGTTCTCCAGAACTGGTTCCGTATCCGTGATCATCGTGATCAACGGTGCGCTCACCACCACCGCGAATACCACGGCAATGACAAGGTCCGAACGTCGTGCAGAAGGGTTTCGCAACCAAGTGGACAACGCTTTTGCCGAACCGAAAAGGAAGAACAAAGCGGCGATCCCAGCGATGATGAACGGCGCTTGGCCATTCCCGCTTTTCCTGTTCAGCTTGACGAAAATGGGCCCCGCGTCCTCTGTGATCCGGAAGAAAGGGTCGTTACCCTTGGTGATGATGAGCAGGCGCTCATCCACGATCTGCATGTCCGCAACGTGTTCATTCGTGGCGAAACGCTCTTTCATGGCCTCGGGTGACCAGGTAATGGAGGCCGATCCGCTGGTCAATCGCAAACTGTCCAGCCACACGGTGTCCTGCGACATTCCCGGGTCGAAGCGCAAGTAGCGGAGGTTGGTGCTCGAGGCGAAAGTGAAGCGCACCAGCTGGGGCGTGCGATTCGGCACCACCGATCGACCCGCATAGTGGTACTTGTCAAAGGTGTCTTGACGTTCGGCGTAATACACTTGGACCTCATCGGCCCTGTGCCATGTGCCGAAGACATGGATCTCCTTGTTCTTGTCGATGATCCGGATGCCGCTCACGAAGGACAGAACTGCCATGAAGATCGCTGCAGTGCACAATGCAACGAACAAGAAGATCGGCAGCGACCAACGCGTTGGGGTCTTTCGAAAGGTCGGTATGGCCCAACGGATCGAAAGCAAGAGCGCCATCAGGAAGCTGGCGAGTACACCGGCCAGAGCTGCTTTGACGAACGCCAACATCACTGGACGCCGCGGGAGAGGACCTCGCGCGTGGCCATGGTCAGCGAAGCACCCGTGGTCATGAACGGGTCCGTGCCTTTGCACGGGAGCAGGGCCAACTTCGTGGTCGGATCGAGTGCCAAGCTGTCCATCTGATTGGTCACGACGAAGCGCTCGATGATGTCCTGTGCATCCCATGTCAGACTCCGGTACGGACCTTCAATACGCAACGACTGCATCTGCAACAGAATGGGATGATCCCCGGGGTCGATACGAAGACCGTGCAGACTGTCCATGCTGGGCAGTTCGAAACGCAACTCCTGCACCGCGATCGATGAGAGCAACTTGCGCCGCACGGAGGCTTCAGTGCGGAATCCGGCTCCTGTGGTATCGTAGAACAGTTCGATGTCGTCCGTCACATCGGATCGCATCGTCAAGGTGATCAGAACACCCTCGCGTGGTTCCGGTGGCGCTTTGGTGCGTTCCCACGTCCAGCCGAAGACGGCTAGACCGAAGAGTAGTGGGAGTATGCGCTTGATCAACTTCATTGCCTAGAAGCGGAAGTAGATGAAAGGAGCATACGTGTTGCTGGCCATGTGCATTGCGCACAACAACAGGATCAGCGCATGTATGCCGATATCGCCTATCGCATACAGGTTCCGGGCGAGAGAACGGATCCGTGCGGAGCGTTCGGCAAGGCCGGCCCGCATGCGCGAGAGCACGGTCCGTAGAAGTGGTGTGCTCGCCAACGCCCCTAGGATCATCACCACCACGAAGTCATTGCTGAGGTAGAACGAGAGGTAACTGATCCCCGTACCGTGCGGGTTGGTGCCGAACATGCTACGCATATAGTTCCAGGCGCTTTCCAGATCGTTCGTGTGGAACAAGGCCCAGGCGACGTTCAGCACGATCATCATGTACAGGATACCGAAAGGTGCAGGGAGCTTGTCAAGGATCTTCTGCCATCCCAAGCGTTCGATCACCAGGAACATGCCGTGGAAGAGCCCCCAGATAACGAAGTTCCAACTGGCCCCGTGCCAAAGACCGGTGAAAAAGAAGATGGCGAGCAAATTCCGGTAGGTCATCAAGGTGGTACCTCTGCTACCGCCCAAGGGGATGTACACGTAGTCCCGGAACCAGGTCGTCAGCGAGATGTGCCAGCGTTGCCAGAACTCCCGGATGCTGCGGGCGATGAAGGGGAAATTGAAGTTCTCCAGGAAGTGGAAGCCGAACATACGTCCCAGGCCGATGGCCATGTCGCTGTATCCGCTGAAGTCGAAGTAGATCTGGACGCTGTAGGCCAAGGCGCCCAGCCAAGCAACGCTCACGGGCATGGCTCCTTCGGGGATCGCGTAGATCGCATCCGCAACACGGGCAGCATGGTCCGCTATCAAGAGCTTCTTGCCCAAGCCGATGATGAAGCGTCGGGCACCGATCGCAAAGCCCTGCAGGTCGATCCTGCGGTCGTCTATCTGGTCCATCACATCCTGATAGCGGACGATAGGCCCAGCGATCAACTGCGGGAAAAGGGAGATGTAGAGGGCCAAATTCCCCAGCTTCCGTTGTTCTGGGACCTCGCGTCGGTACACGTCGATCACATAGCTCAAGCTTTGGAACGTGAAGAAGGAGATCCCGATCGGTAGCTGAACAGGGTCGATCGTGGCCATGTTGATGTCGAACCGGTCCAGTAGGATGGTCAGGTTGTCCACGATGAAGTTGGCATACTTGAACCACGCCAAAAGAGCAAGGTTGGAGACTACCGCTACCGTGATCGCGATCTTCCGTCCCGCGCTTGTGGAAGCCGCACCGAGCCACAGGCCCATGATGTAGTTCAGGAGGATGCTCCCGAGCATCACCACCACGTATAGCGTCTCTCCCCATGCATAGAAGAAGAGGCTGGCGACCGTAAGGATCGTGTTCCGCGCCTTCAGCGTACCGGCCGAAAGAACAAGAAGCAGTACTACCGGAAGGAAAAGGAACAAAAAGACCGGTGAACTGAAGACCATGTGTGGCTGCGAAGAAGGCCGACTAAAGTAGGGTGCTTGGGGTGTTCAGGTCGGATCTGTCAGTGGAAGTTCCAATGTTAGATCCATGTTAACTCCGTATGAAACAATTCTTACTTTTGAAGCGTTCCAAGCTGTAACACAGGACCATGAGAGCACTTGCTCCTACTTCTCTTCCTCGGCCTCGGCGCAGGCCTTAGTGCGCAGGAACTGCTCGGCCAGGAGTTCTGGTCCGATGGGACATTGCGTGCCACGCGATACGCCGAGGGTGGAAGGGTGCACTTCATCACCTATCACGAGAACGGAAAGGTTAAGGAGATAGGGTGTTTTCACCACGGGCGTAGGGACGGTGTTTGGAAGCAGTACGCGGCCACTGGGGCATTGATCACCCAAGCCGGGTTCAAGGATGGTGAACGCCAAGGCGTGTGGGAGTTCCGCTCGGAGGCCGACGAGCCTTTGGGTCAGTTGACCTACCACAACGGAGAGCTTCGACACGGCAAGAAGTTTGGTTCCGATGGCCTGCTCGCAGCCAACCGGACCTACTGAAGCCGAAGGACGATCCGCAGTATGAAGGGCACCGTATAGGTGCCTTTTTCGTTGGAGTTCACCGGTCCATGAAATCCTTGAATCCCGGGTATCGGGCAACCTTGAGGATGAGCACGAACACGGCGATCGCTTGTATGGACGAGGCTGCGATCGATATCGGACCCGCATATGGCCAATGTTGGAGCCTGAAGAGGTTACCAACGATACCGACCGCAAGGCCGAAAAGAAGCAGAACGACAGCTCCGCGAGCCGTCATGCCTTCCGGAACAGGTCATTCGGGTCCTCGAAGCACTTGAACTCGATGGCGTGGCCGTCCGGGTCTTCGATGAACATGCTACGCTGCTCACCGACCTGGCCTTTCATGACCACGCCGGGCTCGATGAAGAATTTCACGCCCACCTTCTTGAACTTGTCACGCAGCTTGCGCCAATCGGCCAATGGCAGCACGACCCCCCAGTGCGCGCTCGGTACCGTGCTTTTCGGATTGTAGATCCGGGCCGTATGGATGAGCATGGGCACCTCTTGGATGGTGAGTTGATGCCCGAAGAAGTCGTAATCCACCCAGGAATCCGCGCTGCGGCCCTCCTTGCAGCCAAGGAACTTGCCGTAGAACGCTTTGATCCGCTTGAGATCCGTGGTGGCGAAGGCGAGGTGGAAAGGGCCTGTCATGTATGTGCGCCGAAACCTGGCGAGGGATTGGTGTAGCCGAAAAGTACGAACGCCTCCTTGTACGGGAAGCGTTCGCCATTGCAGTTCTTAGAAGAGCCTACTCGTCATCGTCGTCGTCACCATCATCGGCATCGGCAACGTCATCATCGGCGTCATCATCATCGTCATCACTGGTGTCATCCTCCACATCGGCATCGTCCCCGCCTGCGATATCGTCGCTACCGCCCATGTCGTCATCGTCGGAGCCTTCGTCCAGGAACTGCTCGATCTCTTCCCGGCTTTCGGGGTTGATCTTGATCAGGTACAGGGCGTCGGGCGTCTTCAGTTCGATCACCCGCAAGGTATCGCCGGTGGCGGTCGGGATGGTCTTGATGTGGGAACTATCTATCCCGTCAGGGTATTGTTCCTGCAGGGTTTCCTTGAGCGCGTCGGTCAAGGTGTTGAAGGAGCGGATCAAGCGTTGCATCGTGTGGTCACATATCGAGAACGTAAGCGAAGATGAGGGGCGCTACAATAGTAGCATCACTTTCGATGATGTACTTCGGGGTGTCGATGTCCAGTTTTCCCCAGGTGATCTTTTCATTCGGTACCGCACCGCTGTAGCTGCCGTAGCTGGTGGTGCTATCGCTGATCTGGCAGAAGTAGCTCCAGAAAGGTGTTTCCCGCTGCAGGTCCTGCTGCAACATGGGCACCACGCAGATCGGGAAATCCCCAGCGATACCACCGCCGATCTGGAAGAATCCGATGCCGTGGGTACCGCAGTTGTTCGTGTACCAATCGGCCAAGAACATCATGTACTCGATGCCGCTCTTCATCATTCCCGGTTTGCAGTCGCCCACCATGCAATGGCCGGCGAAGATGTTGCCGAGCGTGCTGTCCTCCCATCCGGGGCAGATGATCGGCAGGTTCCGTTCTGCGGCCGCCACCATCCAACTGTCCTTGGGATCGATCTGGTAGTACTGCTCGAGTACCCCCGAGCGGATCATTTCGTAGAAGTACTCGTGCGGGAAGCGACGGTTCCCGCTCTTGTCATCGGCGGTCCAAAGGTCCACCACATGCTTTTCCAAGCGACGGAATGCTTCGTGCTCCGGGATGCACGTATCGGTGACACGGTTCATGCCACGGTCCAGCAGCGCACGCTCCTGCTCGGGCGTAAGGTCACGGTAGTTCGGTACGCGCTCGTAATGATCATGCGCCACGAGGTTCATCACGTCCTCTTCCAGGTTGGCTCCGGTGCAGCTGATGATGTCCACCTTTCCTTGGCGGATCATCTCGGCCAGGATCTTCCCCAGTTCGGCGGTGCTCATGGCACCGGCCAGGGTGATCATCATCTTGCGGCCTTTCCCCAAATGGGTCTTGTAGCCTTGTGCGGCATCAACGAGAGCAGCTGCATTGAAATGCAGGTAGTGCTTCTCCATGAAAGCCGATAGCGGACGTGTGTTGCTCATGTGTTCAAGGGTCGAATATAGAAGTGTAAGTCGGAACGCAAGGGGCCGGGCTCCGGTATTGTGCCTGCTTCCGTCCTTGGTCGCTGCCGTGAACGGTGCGGTCGATCAGGGCTTGGCCGCCTCGGTCGCAGGCAGGTAGCCCAACAACTGCAGCATACGTTCCGCGCTTTGTTGTTCCGCGAACACCCGGTCCGTCAGTGTCCCGTCCGGCAGGCGGTCGATCAGCACGTGCTTGGGCTTCGGGATCAGGCAATGCTGTATACCGCCGAACCCACCCAAGGTGTCCTGATAGGCACCGGTGTTGAAGTAACCGATGTACTGCCGTCGTTCCTCGTTGAACTTGGGCATGTAGATCGCATTGATATGCTGCTCGCTATTGTAGTAGTCATCGCTGTCGCAGGTCATACCACCCAGGAAGACCCGCTCGTACTCGTCGTTCCAGTTGTTCACCGGCAACATGATGAAGCGCTTGCTGATCGCCCACGTGTCGGGCAGGGTGGTCATGAAGCTGCCGTCGATCATGTTCCAGCGCTCCTTTTCGTTCTGTTTCTTCTGGTATACGATACTGAAGAAGGTGGCCCCACTATCGCTCACGGTGAAGCTCCCGAATTCGCTGAAGATGTCGGGCTCGGCCACGTGGTTCTCCGCACAGATGTCCTTGATGCGCCCCACGATCTCACCGATCATGTACTCCACATCGAAGCTGAAGTTGAGGCTGTTCTTGATCGGCAGTCCTCCACCGATGTCCAAGGTATCCAGTGATGGGCAAAGCTTCTTCAGGTCGCAATACACGTTCACGCACTTGCTCAACTCGTTCCAGTAGTACGCCGTGTCGGTGATCCCGGTGTTGATGAAGAAGTGCATCATCTTCAAGCGGAATTTCTTCTGCTTGCTCACGTTCCGCATGTAGAACGGGATGATGTCCTTGTAGCCGATACCCAAGCGGCTGGTGTAGAACTCGAACTTCGGCGCCTCCTCCGCTGCGATCCGGATCCCGATGTCACAGGGCCCTTCGATCACTTCATCGAGGTGCTGGATCTCGGCCATGTTGTCGATGATCGGTACCACGTTGAACCCCCGGTTCGCGAGTTTCCCGATCCCTTTGATGTATCGCTCGTCCTTGAATCCGTTGCACAGGATCGTTGCGTTCTTGGTGATCCGGCCGCGTTCGATCAGCAGCTCGATCATCTCCAGATCATAGGCACTGCTCGTCTCCAGGTTCACGCCCTTATCCAGGACCTTATCGATGACGTAACTGAAGTGGTTGCTCTTGGTGCAATAGAAGTACTCGTACCGCCCTTTGTAGTCATGGGTCCTGAAGGCATCCGCGAAGCACTTCCGGGCCAGTTCGATCTTCTCGCCGATCTTCGGGAGGTAGCTGATCCGCAGCGGTGTGCCGTGTTTCTGCAACAGGTCCATCAAAGGCAGGTCGTTCCATACCAGCCGGTCGTCGTCCAGCTTGAATTCGTCCCTGGGGAAGTCGAAAGTCTGCTCGATCAGGTCGATATAACGGGTCTTCATCGAACGAAAGGGGGAGGGTTGTATAGGTTGAATGAAGGAATGACCACACCGATCTGATGGACGGTCGCATTGTAGGTTGGCAAGGTCGGTCGGTCCGGACCGGCTGAACTAATGTTCAGGCCATGTTGGAACAGGACCCCCTTCGTCATCGGAAAGGCCGGGGTGCAACAGCCTTCAAGGTGTTCGCTATACAGCGTTCCTGAAGGGCATATGTTCCGTGTGAAGACAAGGAGCGGAAGGGCTCGTTCGGAACAAAAGTAGAGGGCTCGTCGATCCACGGACCGGTATCGGGGAAAAATGTTCCCCAAAGGGACCGGAAAGGGTCGTTCACAGCCACCGTTTGTGGCGGAACCAGAAGAGCATTCCCAAGCACAGGGCCAGCATGAAGCACACCACGCCGTAGAAGCCGAAAGGGGAATGGAGCCACGGCATATGGTCGAAGTTCATGCCGTATACGCCAACGATGAAGGTGAGCGGGATGAAGATCGTGCTGATGATGGTGAGAAGCTTGATCACCTGCCCGCTCCGCAGGTTGACCATCGCGTGGTACGAGTTCTCCAGATTGGTCAGCATTTCGCGGAAGGTACCGATGGTCTCAGCGATGTATACGGTATGGTCCTGCAGGTCGTTGATGTAACGCCTGGTGGAGCGGTCGATCAGTTCGCTGGGCAGCACGTTCAGCCTACCGGCCAATTCACGCATCGGGGTGATGTGGCGGGCGATCGCGATCAGTTGGCTGCGCATCTCCTGGATCGTGAACAGATCGGCATTGCCGGGCCGGAGCACGATCTTCCGTTCCAACTGTTCGATCCGGTCCCCGAGCCGCTCCACGATGGAGAAGTAATTGTCCACGATCACGTCCAACAGGGCGTAAAGCAGGTAGTCCGCCCCAGCGCGCCGCACGCGCCCGGTGCCTTGTCGTATGCGTTCGCGGATCGGGTCCAGCACATCACCGGGCCGTTCTTGGAAGGAAATGACCAGTCCCTTGCGCAACACGAAACAGATCTGTTCCACATTGATCGAGTCCGTTTCCGGGTCGATGCTGAGCATTTTCGCCACTACGAACAGGGCGTCCTGATATTCCTCCACCTTGGGGCGGTGGTCGGTATTGAGCACATCTTCGAGCAGCAAGGGGTGCAGGTCGAAGCGTTGACCTGCTTGATGCAGGATGCTGTCCGTGTTCAATCCATCGATATCCAGCCATCGCATCTTCCCGGTCGGTGCATCCTCGAAGTTGCTCATGTCATTGAGCACTTCCTCCGACCACGTGTCCGCGTCGAAGGTGAACAATCGCAAGGAGGTGCTACCCGAATCCTTGGTACCGACATGCACCAAGCTACCGGGAGGGAGACCTTTCTTCGCCGATCGCTTCTTGACCTTCTTCATGACGTGGTCCCGGGCATGTCAACGACGCTCGCGGCCCATGGGCTCCCGTCCTTGAAGGAGATCGTCCGCTGTGGATAAGGGATCACGATCCCTTCGCGGTCGAAACGCAACTTGATCGACCGGTTCAGATCATAGTGCATGACCCGGGCCGTAACGGGGTCCGATGCCCATGCATAGGCCCGTAGTTTCAGACCGGAGTCACCGATCGTTACCAGGCGCACCGTCACTTTGGGTTCACCCTTATCCAGTTCATCCGCCGTTCTGCGGTCGATACAGGATGGGTGCGACTCCGCCTCCTGTTGCAGGATCCCCATCGCCTTGTCCAGGTCGCTCTCGTAACTGACGTCCACTTCAACGAATTCGCAGGTCGTTTCGTCCACCAAGGAGCTGTTCACGATTGTTTCATCGCTGATCACCGAATTGGGGATGATCACCCGTCGGTTCTCGAAGGTCACCAGCACCGTATGCCGCAACGTGATATCCTCCACGGTCCCGATATGCAGGTCGCCGATCTTGATCAGATCCCCGACCCGGAAGGGTTTGAAGGTGACGATGAAGATGCCACTGATGATGTTGCTGAACGCCCGTTGGGTGGCGAAGCCTAGAATGGCCACCAGGATGCCGGCACCGGCGAACAAGGTGACGGCCAGATGCTTGAACGAAGGGATCAGGTAGATGATGGCACCGAATGCACCCAATCCGACCGAAAAGCGCAAGGCATTGCGCAGGAATCGGTAGCGAGTGGCATCCTCCCTTCCTTTCTCGGACCTTCGGTAAGCCCTCCGGAGCAGGAGGTACAATACCCGCTCCAAGAGGAACGCTGCGACCAGGATCAGCAGGACCTTAGCCAGCAGCAGCAGGTTGAATCCGAGTTTGCCCATCAACTCGTCGAGACGGACGGACGTAATAGCGGCCGGAATGATCATCGGCGTCGAAGTTAGCGGGAGGGAAGCGGTATGATCGTACGAGGTCGCGTAGGGTCACGTATCCGAAAGGTCCCTGCGCAAGCTCACCCCACCGGGGATCTCCACCGGTCCTTGCGCGGACCGGAACAGCTTCATCCCTTTGCCCTTCAGTTCCATGCGCCCTTGTGAAACATGCAGGAGAGCACCTTCGCGCAGCCCCACAACGGTGTTCTTCGGGTGCAAGGCAAGGTATTCCTGAATGCGTTGGTCCCGCGATTCACCGCCGTGTCCGGGTATGGTGGCCTCGGTATAGTGCGGGTTGATCTGGAACGGCACCAGATGCATGGCTTTCATGGAAGGCGGTTCAACGATGGGCATGTCGTTGGTGGTCATGATCGTCGGGCAGGCCACGTTCGCGCCGGCGCTCCAGCCCATGTACGGCATCCCGTTCTTCACCCGATCTGCGATCGCGCGGATGAGCCCCGAGCGGTACAAGGAGCGCAGGAGCAGGAAACTGTTCCCGCCGCCCACGGCGATCACATCCACGGGATCCAGCGCCTTCTTCGCGTCCTTGGCATTGTGCAATCCGATGGTCTCGCAGCCCATCTCGCTGAAAACGGCGGCGACCTTTTCCACGTACATGTCGTGCTGGTCCTCGGGCAAGGCGAAGGGTACGAAACCGATACGCTTCTTGTCAGAGAGGAATTCGGCCACGTACGGTCGAGGCCAGTGGAAGAAATCTTCGCCGGGGAGCGTGGAGTTGGAGAGAAGTAGAAGTTCCATGGTACTGGTTCATTCCACCACGGTGCCCCTCACGTTCAAAATGATCCGTTCGGGAACACCGTCGGTGATCACGATGATACGACGAACGAGCGGACCGGGTCGCGCTCGACCGGTGTAGATGATCTCCATTTCGCTGGTTTCACCAGGAGGGATAGGCGATTCAGGCACCCTGCCGTAGGTGCAATCACATTCCGATCGGCTCTCCATGATACGCATCGGGCTGCTTCCGGAATTGGTGATGGGGAATTTGAAGGTCCGTTCAACACCTTGTTGCACGATACCCAGGTCGAAGTCCACCTCGCGTTCCTGCTTGACCGTCGATAAACGGACCACCTCGATCCGTCTTTCCCGCGCGGCTTCGACACTGTACACCGAATGTTCCAGGTCACGCAGATCATCGCTGACACCGGCAGCTGAATTGTCCTCGCCGAAGGGGAGTTCCTTGATGCGTAGGATGCCACCGTTCTTCGCAGTGCTATCCATGTACGCAGAATAGGCACCGTCCATGGTGCGGCGGAAGTGCATGCGAAGGCTTTCGATCCGCCGCTGCGAAAGGTTCTTGTTATAGTCGCTCTTGGCCAATGGACTGGCATGTCCGCGCACCTCAAGGGTGATCTGCTCGCCGTCCTGCAAGGCTGGGAGCATGGCTTGTTCCAATTGCTGCAGCGTCCGCATGCCATGTTCCACCTCCTTGGTGAAGAAGGTCGAAATGCGGTCTGATCCATCCTGCATCCTGATGTACTCCGGCCACAGTTCTACGTACTTCAGATAGGTCGAGCGATAGTCTTGATCGGTAGTGATGGACCATGAACGGGGTTCCGGCTCGTCATTGTGGAAGTACAGTTTGAGCGGGAATAGTTCTTGTAGTTCGGCCACTGGAACCGGTCGAGGATCACGTTCCACGGGGCTACTGCTCGTATCGGTCCGCAATTGAGAAATTGGTGTGGAGGCTGCACGAAAGCGGTACAGGTCGTTGCAGCAGGTCTCGCCTTTTGCAGAGAACGACCCCGCTCGGTTGCTGGTCAGCCAACCTTCACCGGTGGATCCGTTGTAGATGGGGTATAGGTCGTTCGCCGGAGAGTTGATCGGTTTGCCTGCGTTGATCGGTGCCCCGAACTCATCTGCCATGAAGGAACTACGAAAGATGTCATAACCACCCAAGCCGGGATGGAAGTCGCTGCTGTACCACAGTGTGGCGCTTTGCAGGTCGTATGATGGGCAGGTCTCGTTACCGGGGTATTCAGTTGCGGACCGGCGTTCCGAACATTCCGTAGCTCATCGTCGACAAGATCGCCGAACCAAATATCGAAGCCTCCTTCGCCATCCGTTCGGTCGCTTACGAAGAAGAGCACGGCGCGGCCGTTCAGCTGTGCAGGCCACGGTTGTGTGGCATTGCTCTCGGGGCCAAGGCCCTGTAATTGAACACCGGGACTTGAAGCCCTGCGCGTCCGGATGCTTCTGGATCCATCCGCATCCACATGGGTGAAGAACATCCGTGTACCATCCGTCGACCAGACCAGGTTGGCATGCTCACGTCCCATGGCATCCGGCGGACCGTCCTCCTTTATCGGGGTGTCCCAAGATGCTCCGCGCGGCTTTGTAAAGTAGATGCCGATCGTGTAGTCGGCGGTATCGATCACGGCCCCTTCATCATCGAGTTCCCCACTCAAGCTGCTGAAGTACAATGTGCTGTCCGGGCCGAAGCGTGCGCCGAATTCACTGGCGAAGGTGTTGACCGGTGCTGGAAGATGTTGGAGCACGATACTATCAGCAGGCTGTTCCGTGGCGAGTTCGCACCCAAGCAGAGCGTTCCGGGCACGCAACGCGTCGACCGAGGTTTCGTCCTTCTCCTTTTGCAGGAGCTTCTTCCAGGTTCTGGTCGCATCCGAATAGGTACCATCGCAGAGCTGCATTTCCCCAAGCCAGCGCAAGGCCTCAGGGTAGGTGCGGCCCATGTCCTTGGTGAACACGCGTTCATAGAGTTGGGCTGCAAGCGTGTACTGGTTGCTCAGGCGGGCCGCCTCTGCTTGCTTCCATTGCAAGTTCATTCTGCCAGGCTCCAGGCCGAGCGCACCGGCATAGAATCGTGACGCGCCATAGAACTCGTCACGTGCCATCGCTGCATCGCCCCATTTCGTCCACTGTTCCACGGTCTGCGTGTTGCCACTGATGGAGCAGCAAGTAGTGAGCACCAGGAAGAGGCCATATCGAAGTACGTTCCTCATCGCTCAGACTTGATCGGGGCACGCTTTGTAGCGAACAGGAAGAAGCGAGTGCTTGCGAAAGATGCGGATCACGGTGATCTCGAAGCCACCGCGGTTCCGGCTCGCAGGGACCAGGTCGCTGGTGTTGATGTCATAACTGAGGCCGAAGGTCCAGTCGTCATACTCGAATCCGCCGTAAATGTATCCGGCATCCGCAGACCGATAGTGCGCACCCAGTAGCACGGCCCTGTTCAATCCGAAGCGATCCAACAGGATGTACCGCAGGTTGGCGCCCAGGTCCAATTCGTTGAATTCACCTTGCGCCATGTATTGGGCCATCGGCAAGACGTCGAGGTCATCGCTCACTGGAAATCGGGCCATGGCATGTGCCGTCATTCGGGTGTCCAAGGGGTCGCTGGGGCCCCCAAGAAAGCCGATCTCCGGTGTGGTCAAATTGAAGAGACCGATACCGACCTGAACGTTAGTGCGGGGGGCCGGGTGATAGCGGTAAACGAGGCCGGTATGGAGGTCGGGATGCACCAGCCCGAAGCGATCGAAACGCTCGCCGTTAGCTGCGTTCGGGTCGTAGTAGAAGCCATTGTACTGGTTGTCGAATGACAATGCGGATGCATCCAAATTGATCGATGTGAAACCGAACTGTGCGCCCCCGGTGATGGCATGGTCCGTCTCCGGACCGAAATGCTGGGTCCAGCTTGCACCAAGGCTGAAATGGAACTGGTCCAAGCGACTATCACCCGCGCGGTCACTGAACATCCAGGCTCCGAGTCCCAAACCCTTTACACCAGCGGCATTGGCTGCATCACCACCGAAAGCGAATGTGCGATAAGGGACCGTGACGGACCGCCATTGTTGACGGAATATTCCATTGACCCGGTAATTGCCATCGAAGGTGCCTATCGTTCCTGGCCCAAGTGCGAGGGGAGCGTTGAAGTACTGGGAGAAGTGGATGTCCTGCGCATTCAGTTGCGCTGCACAGATCAGAAAGGGCATGATCAAACAGAGCCAGCCACGCTGAAGGTTGTGACTTGCGATCCGCGCATATGTCCACCAGCACTGCATGGGTCAGCGAATGACGGAGACATTCCCCTTGGTGAAGAAGCGTTGGCCGTCCAAGCAGTACACCGTCAAGTGGTACACGAACACCGCTGGGTCGACGGCCCTGCCTTGGAACATGCCATCCCATCCTCGTCCCTGGTCCTTCGTTTCGAAGACCTTTTCGCCCCATCGATCGAAGACCATGAATTCCATTTCGCTGATGGCACGGCCGCGCACGTACAGTATGTCATTGTTCCCATCGCCGTTCGGTGTGAACGTGTTGGGAACGAAAATGTCGGGGTCTGCACAGAGCAGGTCGCGCACTTCAACGGTGACCGATGCTTCACGCGTACAAATTCCATCGCTTACGGTCACTGTGAAGGACGTAGTTGTGTTCACCACTGCGCTCGGTGCTTGTGCAGAGGCGTCACTGACCGCCCCCTGCGGTCGCCAGGAATAGCTGACGCCTTCCGCCGGCCATGCCATCAAGTGGACCGTTGTTCCGGGTGTGACGAGTTCTTGGTCCACTGTCGCGTTCACCGTTCCGCCCACAAGGTCGGAGACCTGCACGCCGATGTTCGCATCCCATGTGCAACCAGAAGGCGATATCACGTTCACGCCGAAGACCATCGAGGCCATCGGTGCCACCGTCGCGACCGGAGTGGCCTGTCCGGAAATGATCTCATCCTCCGGTGACCATTGAATAGTTGATCCGGGGTCGATCCCAGTAAGGACCAATTGTGCCGTGTCCGTGGCGCAAATGGCGGTGTCACCCGATACATGCGCAGCAACCAACGAGATCCCGATGGTGACGCTATCGGTGCTCGTGCAAATGGATGCAGTGCGTGCGCGAACGAAATAAGTGCCCGGAACGATCGGTGAGAGGACGAACGCGCTGTCCAATAGAGGGGCGTTCAAAGTGTCGCTGAAGTTGCTGTTCGTGCTCCAGTGGTATGCGTCGGCCGTGCCTGAACTGCTGGCAAGAACGAGAAGGGCATCGGTCGGTCCGCACACCAGGGTGTCGTTCATTGCGGAAAGGTTTGGTGCAGCGGGTGACACGACCACGTTCCGTATGGCGACATCCTGCCCATTACAGCTTGCTGGATCCGTGGCCGTTAGCCGAACGATGTACGAACCGGGAAGCGCGTAGGTATGTGTCGGAGATGGTAGGGACGAGCCATTGCCATCACCGAAGTCCCACAAGTAGCTTGCTGCTCCGCTGCTCAGATTGGTGAATGCGACCGGACTTGTCGCGCAAAGTGTGTCAGGCGCGGTGAACGCCGCGATCACCAGTGGTGCATCAAAGTCGAACTTCAGCACGCCATTGTTGCAGCCGGTGCTGTTGTTGGTGGCGCTCCATGCCCCGGGCGAGGTGGGAAAATCATCGTTGTCCTGGCAACCGGCGCATACCGATTGATAAACGCGACCACGCCGATCGAAACGGCTCGTTCCACCATCCACGTGTTCCGGACTGACACCGCCTCCATAGTAGGTGGCATAGGAAAGGCCGTTCATGTTGATGTCGAAGACCGCGAGGTAGAGATCATGTCCGTCCGTGGTGCTTTGATGTGCGTTACTGGTCACGGGGAGCCCCGCGGTGGTCAGTGTCCCTCCCAGTCCGCCTGCACTGCTGCCCCAGCCGCTGGTGTAGATCTTGTCGCACACGTCCACGAGAAAGGCGGTCGGTGAAATATCCGGAGTGCCATCACCGCTGCCGATCCGCGAGCTGAGTTGGACGCTCGTCAGCTCATGGTCAAGTTTGGTGATGAATTGACCTCCGCTCGGGATATTGTAAGGTGCATTGGTGATCAACTGACCGGTCGGGGCGGAGGTCTGTCCGAAGAGGTACACCGAACCGGCGTCGTCGAGTTCCACGAAGTAGCTCTGGTCATAAAGAGAGGAACCCCAGTAGCTCAATGCTTCTGTTCCTGATGTCGGGGATATCCGCGCCACGAACGCATCCGCAGTGCCCCCGTTGAACGACCCGTTAACGGCCCCGGGTGTTGTCTCCAGATCAACGCTGTTCGTTCCTCCGGTAACGAACAGCTTTCCTTGTTCGTCGATCGCTCCGGCATAGAGGGCATCCGCGGAAGTGCCTCCAAGGAAGGTGGCGTACAGGAGTTCGGTGAGAAGGCCGTTGAACCGCGCGATATACCCGTCATGTGTACCCCCGGCGAATGTTGCCTGGGCCGCATCGGGCGTGGTGCTCAGGTCGATGCTTTGGGTGCAACTTACCACCCATACATCGCCGTTCATATCCAGTAGAACTTCTCCACGCACCTCGTCGGCATAATTGAACTTCAAGCCTGGCGCGGAGTTCAGGCCATCGTTGCTTGTTCCACCAAGGAAGGTCGAGCCGAGCAACGCACTTCCATCGTTGCTCAGGCGGGAAATGATCATGTCGCTGCCGGCCGGGTAGCTCAAACCCAAACCGGACGGGGTGAATCCGACGCCACCAGCGAAAGTGTCGTCAAATGCGCCGGCCGTCGTAGGGAAGTCATAGGAACCGGTGGTACCCAGAACGATCAGCTCATCGTTCTGATCGACGATCAAACTGTGGGGCATTTCGTCCGAGGCCCCGCCGAGGTATGTGCTCCATATCAGGAATGTCCCTGTGGTATCATATTTCGTGATCGCGATATCGGTCCCGGGGATCGCCCCTTGACCAACGCCACCTGCCCAAACCGTCTGGTAAGCGCCCATCGTTACGGGAAAGGCGGTGCCGAATGCAGTGCTTCCCGCGTACAGGAATCCTGCGTTATCGAAGGTCGCACTGTAGCCGAAATTGTTACTGATGGATCCAGAGTAGGTCGCGAAGGAGAGTGTCGGGTCGATCACAAGCGGGAGCTTCTTGTTGTAGGCTCCCGGCTTGACCCCGATGACCCCGTTCCTCAACGTGTAGGAACATGTGATGATCCTTCGCTCACCATCCACTTCTTGATATGCAAGCGGGATCCGTTCAGTCAATCGGCCGAGTGAGGTGGAAACGATCAGGGCACCGCTGCGCAGTTGGATGTCGTTCGCACCTTCGTACGTGAAACGGATGAGCGAGGGATCCGCACCCGGATCAACGTGGATATCATACTTCAAGCCGGAACCACCCATCCGGAACCGTGCATTGCACCCTGGAGCAACCTCGGTCAATTCCACGGCCGCGAAGGCCCGGGCATGGGCGACCCACCGCGAACGATCCGCTCCGATGAAGTAGTTGTGATGACCGGAGAGCGGTTGTGCTCCAACTGCCGGGTTCTTTCCAGTTGCGCTCAGGAAGCGGAGTCGGACAGCATGTTGTTCAAGTATCCTGTTCCCGACACTGGTCGGGTCGATGCGTATATCGCCATGCGCCTTCGCAACATGTTCGGCATTATACAAGTCGATGATAACAGCATCGCTCTCGCACCAAACCGTGGCACCGGGGACCTCAGAGCGAAAGGTGACCTGTGCGGGCCATTGTCCTTTGTTCTCCACGAAGCGCAGCCCTGATTGAGCGCATAGCGGAATGCTGAACAATAGCAAGCCGGACAGGGAAAGGGATAGGATGGAGGGCGCCATCACTGACGAAAGTACCGCTCCCTGCGCTCATTGACGTGTATAAGGATGCGTTGTCGCTGGAAGCTCAACAAAGCCTCCTTCGATCCTTTACAAGGTCCAGCGATAGGATCAGCGGGTCTTTTCGAAGGCCTGTTCCTCGCCTTTTACGGTCATCCGGAACTCCACGCGACGGTTCTGCTGTCGACCTTCTTCGGTCTTGTTTGAAGCGATCGGTTGGTTCTTGCCATGGCCAACAGGAACCAGGCGCACGGGATCGATCCCTTCGGATTCGAGGTAGTTGCGTACGGAATTGGCGCGTTGCTCGGAGAGGTCGAAATTGTAGGATCGACTTCCGACATCATCGGTATGCGCTTCGATCACAAGATTGACCTCGGGGTGTTGGCGCATCATTTGTGTGATCCGCTCAAGGACCTCCTCGGAGCCCGGGCCGATGTCGGCGCTTTTGAACTCGAAATGAATTGCGCTGGTGCGCAGTTTGGTATTGTTGAGTTCGGCCAAGGACCGCATGTCCAGCTGGCTCAGGTCAACGAGTTGCTCCATTTGTAATTGGAACACTTCCGCATCCAGGAACTGCAGCTCTTTCACTTTTTGGAAGACCTTGTACAGCTCCTCCATGTCGCTCGTTTCGCCAACGGAATAGGTATAGAGGCCACGAACGGGATCGAAGCGCTCGACAACGCGGTAGAGTTTCCTGATCTCAATGAACTTGGGATCATCCAAGCTGATCCTTTCCTTGGAGGCGAAGAGCTCGACGGAGAAGGTGGCATCGGCAAAGTCATCCTCCGTCATGCCGAGTTGATCGAACGGCAATTCCTGATACTCGAAGGAGTGGGTCTTGCCGAGTGCATCCTGATAGGTGGCCACTACCGCTAGATCCTCGTGGTCCTTGAATCGGTCAAGCACAACGACGGTCCGTGAATTACAGCGGTTATGGATCACCCCATCGGCATCCGGTTCCGAGAGTATATCAAGTTTGATCTCATAGGTGCCTGGAGCGCGGAACACATGTAGTACGTTGGGCCCGGTGGTTTGCGATCCGTCGCCGAAGTCCCAGTGGTATTCCCCGGCCACCATGCCATCCAGTTGGCTTCGTGATGCATCCAATGCCATGGTCCTTCCGGTACGAATGGAGTCCGGAGAGGAGATCCAAGCCTGACGGATGTCCTCGACAATAAGTTCATGTTCGTCCAATGCATGGAAGATCGAACCTGTCTTCCGATCAACGAGGAGTGAGCGGACCTGATAGATACCTGGGCTGCTGTAGCAATGGTTCGCCACCAGATCAGTGATCCGAGTGCCATCGCCGAGGTCCCACACGTGATCCACCGGAAGCGTCCGAGTGGCGGCATGTGGTTTCGACCTGAACGAATAGCAGTAATTGTTCTTTTGCTGGGGTTCGCAATCGCGGACTTTCGGAACAGTTCTCTTGAACGCGTAGATCCGGTCCGCACCTTCCCGGTCCGAGCTGAACAGGCCGGTCCGTCCATCATTGCGCACGTTCATACCAAGGTCGTTACCTGTGGAATTGATCGGCTCGGGAAGCGCGAGCGGCGAGGACCAAGAACTACCGTCGTTGGTCGTGGTGTATATATCAAGTTTCCCTAAGCCACCAGCGCGATCACTGGAGAAATGCAGGGATCCGTCGAACGAGAATGTCGGGAACACCTCATTGCTGGCCGTGTTGATGGAAGGTCCGAGGTTCACTGGTTCGGTCCAGCCCAGTTCGGTCCATTCACTGAGATACAGGTCCATACCACCGAAACCACCGGGCATATCACTGGCAAAGAGCAGTACACGACCGTCCGACGTGAAGGCCGGGTGCATGGTCGAGTACTTGGTGGAATTATGCTCGAATGCCAAAGGAGCGCTCCAGACCTCGTTCTCCTTGTCGGAAAAGAAGATGCCCAATTGGGAGTTGGAAGCCTTCAAGTTGGAAAGTTTCTTGGGAAGCGCTTGGTTGCGTGTGAAGGCGATGGAACGACCGTTGTCCTTGAAGGAGGCTGGACCTTCGTTCACAGGTGTTGCAAGGTTTGCGCTGAAAAGTATCGGCGCACCCGGCGTTTCGCCTTTAAGGGGTACCCAGTACAGGTCGGCCAATGGTTTGCCGGTCTCAGCATCCTTGAAGGAGATGGCCGCTCCCGTTTCCCTTATGGAGCACATCAGGAAGCCATCACCTTGCAGCACTGGTGCATAATCTTCCGAAGCAGTACCCAAGTGCAGGGGAAGTACCTCGTGGATCTCCTGGGACTGAACGGCCAAGCTGGAGAAGAAGAGAAGGGTATATAGGGTGCTCCTCATCAGAAATAGCGTGGATCCTTTACTCGAATGCGATAGCCGAACTCATATTGCAACATGAGCTCATGTGATCCATGGTGGTATCGGGAGAACGAGGATAGACCAAGGTCGTAAGCGTAACCCAAGCGCCACTGGGCGGTCGGTAAGACCTCCAATGAGGCGACAAAAGCGTCGCCTGTGCGGTACGAGGCACCGAGCCAGACCTTGTCCTTGAGGATGAGGTTGGTGCTCAGGTCGGCCTGGACGCCTGAAGAGACCCTGTATCGTATCAAAGTGGTCGGTTTCAACTTCGTGTCGGCATTGATACGGAAAACATAGCCGCCGGTTACCATCGGCTCGAGATCGGCCTTGTTCTCGGAGAGGTTCCAGCCTTCGGAGCCGGCATTGTATTGGTGGGCCAACATGAAGGGTGATGATGCACCAACGAACCAGGTCTTGGTGTAGTAATAGGCGCCAGCACTGAAGTTCGGGCGAACGGCGTTGCGCGTATTGCTGGAGAAAACGTTGTCGTTCGATTGTTGGATCGCCAGTGAGGTCCAGTCGCCTCTCATCATGGTAACACCTGCACCCAGTCCGAGTGAGAGTTTCCCGTTCCGAAAACGAACGCGGTAAGCATAATTGGTGAGAAGGCCGGTTTCTTGGCTCACACCGATCCTGTCGTTGTACAGCATGATGCCAAGACCAAGTTTTCGCCGTCCCATTGGGGCGTGCACGCTGAGCATTTGAGTGACCGGGGCTCCATCGAAGCCGGCCCATTGATGGCGATAGGTCAGGTTCGCCGCAAGCGCATCTCGACTTCCGGCGTAGGCCGGGTTGATGACCAGTCCATTGAAAAGATACTGGCTTGTCAACGGGGTGTGCTGACCGTAGCTCATCACCGTGAGGAATGTAGCCACGAGGCCCAGTATGTGGTGTTGATACCTCATCGCTTGATGACTACGAATCCGTTGTACGTATCAGCCCCGGATAAGTTGAGGACATAGAAGTAGGTGTCGTTCGGTAGCTCTTGGCCATTGTGGGAACGTCCATCCCATTCATTGTTGTACGAGCCATTCTCGTACACCTTTTGACCCCAGCGGTTGAAGACCGTGAGCATGCTGCCCGGATAGGCACCTAATCCGGTCACTTCGAACAGGTCGTTGTCGCCATCCTGGTTCGGCGAGAAGCCTTGTGGGATGAAGAGGTCGCGAATATGAACCCTGACCGTATCGATATCACCGACGCACTGACCCAAGGAGGCTGTGATGATGAACGTGTTCCAACCGACGCTCAGCCCACTGATCCCAGTGGAGGTTGCGTTGGGTTCTTGGATCGAGCCTGACCCGTTCAACAAGGACCATTGGACGGATGCACCCGGTGTGACGGTGGCATTCAGGAACGTTGACAGGACGACCTCGAGTTCCTGGTCCGGTCCGGCATCAACATCCAGATGCGTTCCGGGGTCGAGGAACGTGATCAGGACTGCATCCGAAGCAGTACATGCACCGTCCGTGACGGTCCAAATGAATTGGTGGGTGCCGAGTGCGACGTTCGTTGCGATCGCGCTTCCGGGTCCGTTCGGTACCAACTCGATCCAAGGCGGAGCGGTCCATTGGCCTAAACCAGAGGACATGGCGCCATGAAGGACATATTCATTTCCACATACCGAGGCGTCCGGACCTGCATTGGCATTGGGCGCACTGACGACCGTAATACTTCCCGTGGTCGAGCTGGTGCAACCATTGTTCTCCGCGACGTATGTGATCGAATTCTCCCCAACTCGACCGTTTGGATCGAAGAAGTGCCCCGTAATACCCTGGCCGGACCAAGTTCCTCCGGTGTCACCGGTGATCATGGCATTCAGGTCGATGGGGGCGATGTTGGTGCAGAGTGGATCAGGTACGGCCCACGTTGCATCCGGTGTGGACACGATGGAGATGCTTCGCTCCGTTTGGGTTGGGCAGGCACCGCCGAAAGCATGTCGCACGGTGTAATCGCCAGGAATACTTGTTGATGGATCCACCTCGCCGGTCGAAGCGTTGATCACCAGCCCGGGGTCAGAGGTGAACGTGCCACCCAAATTGGCCGTCCATGGAGTGGTAGCGATGCTGTTCGTACAGATGTTGTTCAGCGCGAAGTCGAAGGCCGGATCGATACCAACATTGAATGTGGCGATCATCACATCTGTTGCGGTACAACCGGGAACGGAAACCGTCCAGGTCAATTCGAATGGACCAGGGGCGCTGGCCGAAGCAAGGGTCGTAGGATCGGTCGGGTCGACAAAGCTGATACCTGCCGGCCCGGTCCATACCCCAATACCACTGGCCTGCAACTGGATGGTCGCCTCGCACGTGCTGCCATCCGGGCCGGCGTCGCTGGTGCAGTTGACCGATACTCCTTCGCATGAACAGGAAGCGTTCCAAGTGTCGTTGATGGTGCTTTCGTTCCCATCATCGCACGGTGTACCGGGTAGGGCACTGCCACCGCTCACGCCTTCGCAATCGAAGTTGGTCGGGGTGCCGACGCACTGGCAGCTGCTGCTCCAGTGTCGTTGATGGTGTTGTTGTTGCCGTCATCGCAGGCTGGTGCCGGGTAGGGCCATTCGCCGACCACACCGGTGCAATCGATGACCTGGCCTTCGCAAGAGCAATCGCTCTGGTAGACGTCATTGCCGGTTGAAGCGTTGCCGTCATCGCATGGTGTACCTGGTAGGGCACTGCCGCCGCTCACGCCTTCGCAATCGAGAAGTTGGTCAAGGGTGCCGACGCACTGGCAGCTGCTGCTCAGGTGTCGTTGATGGTGTTGCTGTTGCCGTCATCGCAGCTGGTGCCGGGCGAACCGATCGCCGACCACACCGGTGCAATCGATGACCACTGTAGCCTTCCCGCAAGAGCAATCGCTCTGGTAGACGTCGTTACCGGTTGAAGCGTTGCCGTCGTCGCATGGTGTACCTGGTAGGGCACTGCCGCCGCTCACGCCTTCGCAATCGAAGTTGGTCGGGGTGCTTGCACTGGCTGCTGCTCCAGGTGTCGTTGATGGTGTTGCTGTTGCCGTCATCGCGGCTGGTGCCGGGTAGGGCCGATGCCTGCTACGCCCAAGCAATCGATGATCGACCTTCGCAAGAGCAATCGCTCTGGTAGACGTCGTTGCCGGTTGCGGCGTTCCCATCATCGCACGGTGTACCTGGTAGTGCACTTCCACGCTCACGCCTTCGCAATCGAAGTTGGTCGGGGTGCCGACGCACTGGCGGCTGCTGCTCAGGTGTCGTTGATGGTGTTGTTGCCGTCATCGCAATGCTGGTGCCGGGTAGAGCCCGATCCACCTGCACTACGCCCAAGCAATCGATAATTCGACGCTTCGCAAGAGCAATCGCTCTGGTACAAGTCATTGCCGGTTGAAGCGTTCCCATCATCGCAAGGTGTGCCTGGTAGGGAACTGCCGCCGCTCACGCCTTCGCAATCGAAGTTGGTCAGGGTGCCGACGCACTGGCAGCTGCTGCTCGAAACGCCGTTGATGGTGTTGCTGTTGCCGTCATTGCAGCTTTGGTGCCTGGTAGGGCCGATCCACCTGCTACGCTTAAGCAATCGATGATGCCTGGCCCTTGCCAAGAGCAATCGCTCTGGTAGACGTCGTTGCCGGTTGCGGCGTTCCATCATCGCACGGTGTACCTGGTAGGGCACTGCCGCCGCTCACGCCTTCGCAATCGAAGTTGGTCAGGGTGCCGACGCACTGGCAACTGCTGCTCCGGGTGTCGTTGATGGTGTTTATTGTTGCCGTCATCGCAGCTTGGTGCCGGGTAGGGCCGATCCACCTGCTACGCCCAAGCAATCGATAGTCGACGCTTCGCAAGAGCAATCGCTCTGGTAGACGTCGTTGCCGGTTGCGGCGTTCCCATCATCGCACGGTGTACCCGGTAGGGCACTTCCACCGCTCACGCCTTCGCAATCGAAGTTGGTCGGGGTGCCGACGCACTGGCAGCTGCTGCTCCAGGTGTCGTTGATGGTGTTGTTGTTGCCGTCATCGCAGCTGGTGCCGGGTAGGGCCGTTCCGCCGACCACACCGGTGCAATCGATGACCTGACCTGCACAAGAGCAATCGCTCTGGTAGACGTCATTGCCGGTTGCGGCGTTGCCGTCGTCGCATGGTGTACCTGGTAGGGCACTTCCACCGCTCACGCCTTCGCAATCGAAGTTGGTCGGGGTGCCGACGCACTGGCAGCTGCTGCTCCAGGTGTCGTTGATGGTGTTGTTGTTGCCGTCATCGCAGCTGGTGCCGGGTAGGGCCGATCCGCCGACCACACCGGTGCAATCGATGACCTGGCCTTCGCAAGAGCAATCGCTCTGGTAGACGTCATTGCCGGTTGCGGCGTTGCCGTCGTCGCATGGTGTACCTGGTAGGGCACTTCCACCGCTCACGCCTTCGCAATCGAAGTTGGTCGGGGTGCCGACGCACTGGCAGCTGCTGCTCCAGGTGTCGTTGATGGTGTTGCTGTTGCCGTCATCATGGCTGGTGCCGGGTAGGGCCGTTCCACCGACCGCACCGGTGCAATCGATGACCTGACCTGCACAGAGCAATCGCTCTGGTAGACGTCATTGCCGGTTGCGGCGTTGCCGTCGTCGCATGGTGTACCTGGTAGAACGCACTTCACCCATCACGCCTTCGCAATCGAAGTTGAGAGTCGAGTGCCGACGCACTGGCAACCTTGCTCCGGGTGTCGTTGATGGTGTTGCTGTTGCCGTCATCGCAGCAAGCGGTACCTGGTAGGGCAAATCCGCCGACCACGCCGGTGCAATCGATGACCGTAGCCTTCGCAAAGGCAGTCGCTCTGGTAGACGTCGTTGCCGGTTGAAGCGTTGCCGTCATCGCATGGTGTACCTGGTAGGGCACTGCCGCCGCTCACGCCTTCGCAATCGAAGTTGGTCGGGGTGCCGACGCACTGGCAGTTGCTGCTCCAGGTGTCGTTGATGGTGTTGCTGTTGCCGTCATCGCAGCTGGTACCTGGTAGGGCCGTTCCGCCGACCACGCCGGTGCAATCGATGACCTGTCCAGCGCAGGAGCAATCGCTTTGGTAGATGTCGTTGCCGGTTGCTGCGTTGCCGTCATTGCACGGTGTACCGGGTATGGCCGAGCCGTTCGGAATGCCGGTGCAGTCAAGCATGAATTCTCAGGTTCCCCGCAACCACAGTTTCCTGGAGCCACCTTGTTCAGGGTCGTTCGGGCATAGGTCATTGCAGTCAGCGGTACCATCGCTGTCGGTATCGAGATCGCTCACGCCACAGCCACAGATGCCTGGGGTGATCTTGTTGGGGTCGTTCGGGCAAGCGTCATTGCAGTCGGCTGTGCCATCGCTGTCGCCTCGACATCGCTTACGCCACATCCACAGATGCCTGGGGTGATGCTGTTGGGGTCGTTCGGGCAGGCGTCATTGCAATCGGCGGTGCCATCACTGTCCGGTATCGACATCGCTCACGCCACATCCACAGGTACCGGGCGACCTTGTTGGGGTCGTTCGGGCAAGCGTCATTGCAGTCGGCTGTACCATCGCTGTCGCTATCGACATCGCTTACGCCACATCCACAGATGCCTGGGGTGATCTTGTTGGGGTCGTTTGGGCAAGCGTCATTGCAATCGGCTGTGCCATCGCTGTCAGAGTCAACATCACTCACGCCGCATCCGCAGATGCCGGGTGCGATCTTGTTGGGGTCTGTAGGACACGCGTCGCAAACATCCGCAGTGAGGTCGCCATCCGAGTCGATGAATTGTCCTTCCTGGTGGATTCCGCTTGATAGGTGTCGTTGACGGTGCAAGGATCGCCGTCGTCGCATGCGGTCCCTGGTGTCGCAGTTCCGAAAGGAATGCCGAGGCAATCTTCACAAGTGCCTTCCGCAACACCGCATCCACAGACGCCCGGTGCGACCTTGTTGGGGTCGTTCGGGCAGCCGTCGTTGCAGTCAGCGGTACCATCGCTGTCGCTATCAACATCGCTCACGCCACAGCCACAGATGCCTGGAGCCACCTTGTTTGGATCGTTCGGGCAGGCGTCATTGCAATCAGCGGTGCCATCACTGTCGGTATCGACATCACTCACGCCACAGCCACAGATGCCTGGAGCCACCTTGTTTGGATCGTTCGGGCAGGCGTCATTACCGTCAGCGGTGCCATCACTGTCGGTATCGACATCACTCACGCCACATCCACAAATGCCTGGAGCCACCTTGTTCGGGTCGTTCGGGCAGGCGGCGTCATTGCAGTCGGCTGTGCCATCGCTGTCGGTATCGACATCGCTCACGCCACATCCACAGATGCCTGTTGCGACCTTGTTCGGGTCGTTCGGGCATAAGGCCATTGCAGTCGGCAGTACCATCGCTGTCGGTGTCGACATCACTCACGCCACATCCACAGATGCCAGGAGCGACCTTGTTCGGGTCGTTCGGGCAGGCGTCATTGCAGTCGGCTGCCGCATCGCTGTCGGTATCGGCATCACTCACGCCACATCCACAAATGCCTGGAGCCACCTTGTTCGGGTCGTTCGGGCAGGCGGCGTCATTGCGATCCCGGCTGTGCCATCGCTGTCGGTATCGACATCACTCACGCCACATCCACAAATGCCTGGAGCCACCTTGTTCCAGGTCGTTCGGGCAGGCGTCATTGCAATCAGCGGTGCCATCACTGTCGGTATCGACATCACTCACGCCACATCCACAAATGCCTGGAGCCACCTTGTTCGGGTCGTTCGGGCAGGCGTCATTGCAGTCGGCTGTGCCATCGCTGTCGGTATCGACATCACTCACGCCACATCCACAAATGCCTGGAGCCACCTTGTTCGGGTCGTTCGGGCAGGCGTCGTTGCAGTCGGCTGTGCCATCACTGTCGGTATCAATATCGCTCACGCCGCATCCACAGATGCCTGGGGTGATCTTGTTGGGATCAGATGGGCATAGGTCGCTACAATCCGTGGTGCCATCGGAGTCAGAGTCAGGATCGCTAACGGTAACTGTAAAGCTGCAAGTCACGGAGTTATTGCTCCCATCCACTGCTCGATACGTGATCGTTGTGCTTCCAAGTGGAAAAGCAGCACCACTCACTGGGCCTGCAATGCGCGTTACACTCACAAGTGAGCAGTTGTCAGCTGCGGTAGGGATCGCATAGCTCACGTTGGCGGAACAGGAACCTGCTGTGGTAGTGGTGACCACGTTCGGTGGGCACGATATGGTCGGCGGTTCCGGATCAACGACCGATACCGATTGTTGACATTGAGTGGACAGCCCGTTCACATCTGTGACCGTGAATGTCACATCGAAGGTGCCGGAAACAACGGCGCCTACCGCGGGGTCCTGTACGATCTCTTGTATGCCGCAGTTGTCGGCCCTGCCGACCTGTGTTGTAAGATCGGGCATCGATGCAGTGCATGAGCCCGTGTCGGTATTGAGCGTGATGGATGCGCCGCAGGCAACAACGGGAGGCTCCATGTCCACGACCCGTAGAATGTAACTGCATAGTGCGATGTCGACCAGCCCGTTCGCATGAACATGAACGATCGTATGGTCGCCTTCCGCGAAGGTCTGGACCAAAGCGTTCGAAACCTCGTTCCAACCGATGGGGTCGAACTCGGACATCGGGATGATATTGATGCTACCCTCGGACCGGAACACTTTTTCCGCTGTCCCGTTACCCCAGCAGTTATCAGAGTAGTTGATCGGAGTGATCGTGTGCTGTGCAGAACAAGAACCGCTTGCGGTGTTCAAGACCTGGTCTGCCGGACAAGCGAAGATCGCGGGGATCGTATCCACTCCGATCACTCTGGCAGGGCAGGTGCCTGATTCGTTCCCGGAAGCATCGGTGGCGCGGACCAGTACCTCCAGGTCCTCGACGAAAGGAACGATGGTACCAGGCGCAGGTGATTGCGAGATACTTGGTGGGGTCGAACAATTGTCGGATGCTGCGAAGTGTGCTCTCAGATCGGGCACGCGCATTGTGCAGGTACTGGAAGCAAAGGCCGTTTCCACCGGTTCGATCAACGGGCAGACCAAGGTGGGGGCAACGAGATCCTGAGGAGTGAGCACAGCAGTAGGGCTGTATCCGACCCCGCAACCGGGTTGGCTCAACTCGACCCTGAATTGGGTCGGGCCTGTGAGGTTCGTCCAGGTGATGCTCGTTGCGGTGGTCCCGAGGGAGCTCCAAGAAGAACCACCATTGGTCGACATACCCCAACGAACAATGGATCCGGTATGCCCACTTATGGTCAGGGTGCCGGTTGCTGGTGAAGGGCAGACGATCCCGGCCCCGGTGAATGTCCCCCCGCTCGGGCTTGCACCAACGGTCACAACGGCTGTTGCAGTGGCAGATCCGACGCACACTCCGGTCGGTGCCACGGTGTAGGTGTAGTTCCCGGGGGTCATCGTGCTCGGGTCGTACATCCCACCGGTCACGGGGCTTGGTCCGGACCAGGTGCCTCCGGTCTGCGGAGCTCCTCCTAATTGAGCGAACAAACTTGCTGCAGGTGACCCACTGCATGTTGAGAGCGTTCCGTTGGTGCCTGCATTCGCGGCGGCGGTCACAGGAATCGATGCGGTGGTGGATGATGCACAGGACCCGGTGCCGACCGTATAGGTCAGAGCAATGTTCCCGGACAGACCGGCAGGGTTGAAGGTCGACCCCGATACCCCGGGCCCCGACCAGGTTCCGTTAAGGTCGTTGCCATAGCTGTAATAGATGCCATCTACCTCAAAGGCCGCACTTCCAGTGCCTGGACGTTGGAGCCTGATGTATCTGGCCGGACCGGACAAGGTGATGTCCGAGTAGATCGCGGAATTGGAAGCTGTACTTATCGCGCCTGCGGAATTGGTCGGGTTGGTGGTCGTCCCGAAAAGTATGTTCGCAGTAGCCGTTAGCCCGGAAGAGCGCCACAGAACACTTAACGTTGTGCCGGTCGGTACAGTGACACCGAGGTCAACTGTAACGGAACCACCAGCGTTGTTGAATTGTGCATAGCTGCCCAGAACAGCACCCAACGCCCCATTGGGTGAGACCACATTGCTGGAGTTCGCGACCGACACTGCAGACCCGCTTCCGTAACCCGTCAGCAAGGAATTCAACGAGAACGGACCCGCGTTCGAGCACATGGTCCCGGGTGGGTCCAGGCCGATGGTTCCGCTCCGCCCAAATTGGCGTCGAGCCCTTGAACAGGAATCCGTTGTCATTGGAAGGCCCGGTCAAAGGCACGGTAATGCTCGCGATATCCGTCTGGAAGCGCCCCCGACAATGAATCTTCCTTGTGCATCGGATGCGATGCATGCACCCCAAGCATCTCTTGAACTCAGTGAGTTTATCGTTCCGAACAAGAATACCTGAGGATCGGAACCGTAGCGACAAAAGGTTGGACCTTACCTGTGCTGGACAATAAGGTGTTCCCACCGATGGATACATCATCCCTGAAATTGCCGATCACATGGACAGCTCCTGCTCTGCTGATCGAGACTCCCGGTCCCACCGATCGTATGGTTCGACTCCGGTCGTAGTACCGGTGGTCACCCATTGGAAAAGGCCTGTGCTCGGGTCGATCCGACCGAGATAGAAGAAAATCGTGCGTACCTGGGTTGATCGATCCGGCACCTGGGAATGTGCTTGGTGAATGGGTAGATGCCTGTGGCGTACAAGCGCATCGCATCCAGCGGCAAGACCTGAATTCCCGAAGTAGGAGTTGCTGTTCTCGGTCAATGTCGTGGACCAAAGATGGGTGCCTCCATTGGTGAAGGCCGAGATCCGCTGATCCCAGTCATTGCGTTGCCGCATTGCTTGTTATCGCTGTGCCGTTTGGCCCGTACCATCGGAAAGGGCTGTTCTTGGCCCGGAAGTTCACGAAAACGCGATCATTGCCCATTGCAATGGATAACGGCACTTCGTCATATGCCGCTCCCACCGGAGATCGACCAGGATCCCGTCCTGTTCAAACTGAGCGTGGCGATGTCACCAGATTATTCCTGCCTGTGGCAGGCTTGTGGAAACGGATCCGTAGGTGGTATTGAATGTCCTCTTACCGAGCCGAACACTGAGACCTGGTTCTCGTATACGGCGATGCCCGTGGGCAGGTCATCACCAGCTCCACCTACTTTGGTCTTCCAACGCAGCATTCCGTTCGGCTGTGAATGATGCAATGAACCAATCCATGTTCCCTGAGCTGGATAATAGGCCTGTTCCAAGCAACGAGTTCCCGGCAATATCCATGGTCCCCTCGAACCAGCCACAGACGTACACATTACCAACAGCGTCCAAAGCGATACCCGTTGCTTTGCTGTCGCTCAGGCTAGCTGGTGTGAACGCCCATTCCCGAAAGCCGTTCTGGTCGTACTTCATCACGAATGCGTCCACGGATCCTCCGATGGTTCCAAGTGTCCCACCGATCAGTCCGGTCCCTTCCGTGATATCCAGCAAGCATAGGATGCACCCGAAGCGTTGTCCGTCGCGACACCGGTGACCTCCTCATTGTCACTGCTTGATAGTGCTCTTCCCCATTGCCAGGAATAGTTCTGGGCCATGTGCAGCATTGCCCAAAATGAACTGGGCCAGCACGAAGAACAGAATGATTGGTAGCCTGTTGAGCAATTGGCATCCAGTAGAGCATTTACCCCGAATGGACCGTCAAGGCCCATTTCGAGTTAGCCCTTGGAACGGGTAAATGGTCAGAAGGTTTCGACGAAGGCCCACACCTTATCGCTCAGTTCGGTCGTTACCTTTTCCAACGGCGTGCATTCCACTACCGAACCCACCCGAATGGATCCCGAAAGCGAAGCAGCGGCCATACGAGCCGCACAAGCCGATCCACAGCGCTTCACACCGCTGTACGAGCGGTACTTCGCGGATATCTATCGCTTCGTTGATCGACGGATCAGGGATCGGCAGCGCAGCGCCGATATCACCCAGGATACCTTTCTCAAGGCGATGACTGGCTCTGCCGCGTTATTCGGATCGAGGGTTGCCGTTCCGAGCCTGGTTGTATCGGATCGCATTGAACGAAGTGCGCATGTATTGGAGAAAGCGGAAGGAGATAGTGGTGGAAATGAGCTTCGCTGAGGTCTTGGGTTTGACAGAGGAGATAGGGTTGACCCCTGTCGAAGAAGAAATGGCACGATTGGCAAAGGCCATGGGTCGATTGGATGAAGCCAAGGCGCGCTTGATCGAATTGCGCTACATGGACGGCCTCAGCTTCCAGGAACTCGGGCAGGTTTTGGGGATCGCCGAGGATGCGGCCAAGATGCGCACCCACCGGGTCCTTGCCACACTACGCACCTACCTTTCACCACGGGCATGAAACGACGTTACCACATAACCCCGGAAGGAAGGCCGCAACCCACCGATAAGGAGATCGAACGGTTGAAGGACCCGAAGCGGCTATTGTACAACTACGAAAAGGCGGTCAGGCGGCCGCAAGTGCCCATCTACAAGGATCCCAAAGCGTTCCTGGTACTGCTGCTGATCGTGTTGCTCGCATGGTTCCTCTCGGATCCAGCTGAGAAAGTACCTGATCAAGTGCCTTTGGACCAACAGGAGGAACCCGCGGAAAGCCACACCTATCGCTGAATAACGATCGGTCGGCTCCAAGAGCCCGAGTTATTGCGGAGCCTGAGGAGGTATGGACCATTGCTCAACCTGGGATCGAGTGACAGGTTCTCCACATGGCTGCCAGCGCTCCGTCGCACCGGTGCAAGTTGCGTATCGACCATCCGTCCTCGTGTATCGAGTAGGTCGATGAACACCTCTGAACCGGAGCTCAAAGCATAGGAAATAACCACCTGTCCGGACGAGGGGTTCGGCCAAACGGCCATGCCGATGGCTTGGCTTGTCGATCCGGGTGCGCCGACGTTCAAGTCCAGATCGAATGCGACAAATGAGGACCTGCCTTGCGGATAGTTCCAGTGGCCCAAAGCCACGATCAATCGACCTTGATGATCCAAGGTCCCGCAAGGGGTCAATGCCATTGGTACTGCGGGTTGGAACCGGAAGGGCGAATTGCTGCCGTTCTGGTCCAGGATGTTGCCTATGCCGTCGAATGCCAAGAGCGCTACTTGGATCGGAACATTCGGTCGAAGCACAGAGCCGACCATGAGGAAGAGCCCGGTCGGGTCCATAATGAGGATCTTTCCGAAATAGCGGTCCTCCGGATCCGTACCGGCAAGGATCCTCCCGTTCTCGCCGAATTCCGCAACGGGCGTACCGGAGGGGTCCAGTTTCATCACCGCCATGCGCTCCGACCATGAGTCGGAAGGCGCCACGTGACCGCCTGCGATGACCGAGCCGTCGTCCAATACCAGGAGGTCCCAGATGCACTCAGACCTGTTCGACATGGCGAACACATCGGGTTCATGGTCCATGAAGAAGATCCCATCATTTCCAAAAGATGGGTCGAGCACTCCGTTCGGGTCCAGCTTGGCTATGATCCAGGCTGTGGCATCGGCACCTATTGTTTTGTGTCCACCCAAGAATATACTGCCGTCCGGACCCAGCGCGATCGAATTGGCCGAAGCTGATATACCAGGTGGGTTGAATGTCCCGATACCATTGATACCGAAGCTGGTGTCCAGTGCCCCGTTGAGTAGGAACCGCCCGGCGAACATGGAACCGGATGAGCCGCCAGCAACAAGGATCTTCCCATCCGGCTGCAGTACCACATCCCGAAGGGTCTGGTACACCGGCACATGATGATACATGACCCCGTTCACACCGAAGGAAGGGTCGGGCTCACCGTTCGGAAGGAGTTGGCAAAGAAAGATCTTCGGGTCGTTCGTCCCTTGAATGATACCGGTCGCGGTAATGATGATCTTTCCGTCGTCACGGCGCGCAAAGCCGGACGGAATGAGGGTCACCGAAGGCGGTGCAAATATGAAGTGCCCGTTGTTCGCGAAGGAGCCGTCCGGTTCGCCGTTCGGTGAACAGCGCATGACCTTGATGGCATCCACTCCTGCCATATGAAGGCTCAGGAATCCGCCATCGGGCAAGGTCTCCATGGCGAAAATTGCACCACCCTTGTACGGTGCCGGTCCCGGCTGATAGGCAACGCCGTCGGCACCGAACGAAGTGTCCAGTGCGAAATTCTGAGCGAACAGGTGACTTCCCACCAATGCACAGAGCACGACCAAGGTGCGTGGTTGCATGGCCTTTCAACGAGGCCTTCGCCACCAAGGTTCCGGGATCTGGGATCCGTGGGCTAGTTAGGGAGCTGATCGTAACGGACATTCGTGGGCACCACCCCGCCGATGTTCTGCAGGATAAGGTCCCGGTCGTTGTTCGCGCCGGCATAGCGGACGATGCCATCCAGGTTCAGGTCCTCTCTGAAGTAGCCGCTTACCGTATTGGTGGGTATGGAGCCGCCGATGCGTGAAAGGATGAGGTCCCTATCGTTGAATTGACCTGTGTATTTCAGATTCCCATCGGAACCGGCATCACCGCTCCACATCACCAAGCGCTGGCCCATGGTCTTCAGCGCATTCGTTCCGGCTGTTGCGGTCTGCCCCGATGCGAAATCCACGACCGGAGGTAGCGGCTGGTCGAGATCGACCGGTATCAATGTGACGAAACCGAGGTGGTTCCGGTGACGCACGGCGATATGGTAGGATCCAGGTGCTTCATCGAATACAGGAAGCTCCAAGCCATCCGGTCGGGTGATCAGGCCATTGCGCCGAAGGATGCATGATCGTGTCGATATGATGACACCCGCTTGGCTGCCATCCCTCAATTCCAAAACGACCCAATCCACAGCGGTATGCTCATCCATGCCAGGGAACGGATCGAGCATTTGCAGCGTAGTGGTTTCACCACCGCCCCCGCCTACGTGGACGTATCCGTGTGCTGTATAAGGCTCGGTGATCGGGATCAGGCCATTTTCGAACAGCCCCGCCGACATGAGATCACCGGGGGTATAGGCGCCTTCAAGCCAAGCATGCACTTCCACCTGGAGCCCTGAACCGCGACAAATGCAATCCTCGCCGATGCTATCGTTCAACGTCAACGGATGCCCGTCATCACAGGCGGCCCCAACGAACACGAGCGGGTCATTGTCGTCGCAGTCCGTCGGGTCTGACACATGACCGGCCGGTTGGTTGCATGCGCTGATGATCACTGTGGGATCACCATACCCGTCCTCATCGGTATCCGCGAACCAGTTCCGGACGGCATGCGTCGTAGGGTCCGAATCGTTGCAGTCATCAGCGTTGTCGACATGGCCCACGGGTGCAGAACAAGCGAGTTGGGTCGGCGCGAATATGTTTCCGTAGCCATCGCCATCCCCATCAATGTACCACGTGGTCGGTCCTGTGATGTCGGGGTCCGAATCATCACAATCCGTGTTGTTGGCCACATGGCCAGGGGGCATGGTGCAGGACACTACGGAACTGTTCGGGTCACCGGCGCCATCACCATCGGTGTCGGCATACCAGGTCTCTTGAACGCATGACGAGAGCCGCACCACGTTCTTACGGGTCAGTCCTCCGAATTGGCTGAACGAGCCAGCGATCATCAGGTTGCCGTTGGATGCCCGTTCAATTCGATAGACCTGCACGCCGACCGAAGGGCTGCTGGGATCGAAGTCCGGGACCAGTATTCCATTCGGGTCCAGTTTACAAAGCCCACGTATCGTTAGGCCGTTTACGCTGAAGAAGAGCCCCCCCGCCAAAATGGATCCGTCCGGTTCGATCACACAACGGAGCACGTTCGAATTGAAAGTTGGTAGGGAGAATGATGGGTCGACCACTCCTGTGGTCAGCAGCCGGATCAAACGAGCGGGTTGTCCGTTCCATGCCGACATCGATCCGAAAAGGAGGATCCGGTCCAATGGGTCCACGGCAACGTTCGTCACAAGGCCCGTGGGTCCCACGCCAGGATCGAAGCTGGGGTCGAATTGACCGTTGGCATGCAATACAGCGACGCTATTTCGCGGGATACCATTGACGGATGTGAATGCACCGACCACTACGATCCTTCCATCCGATAGTTGATCGAAATTGTTCACCGAGCTATTGAATCGGTCATATGTGTCGAAATCCGGGTCCGGATCACCATTCGGGAGTAACCGGGCCAAGCGATTGAACTGGGGGGTGAAGAAGCTTCCCGACACGAGAATGCGACCATCCGAGCGAACGGCGAGTTGAACCAGAAGTGTCGCGTTCAGAACAGGCGGAGTGAAGCTCGGGTCGATGGACCCATTGGAAAGGAGCTTTATGATCCTGGGGGCGGGTGAGTTGGTATCATACATGCTGAATGATCCGATGACCAGGATGGAACCGTCAGCATAGAGGTGAGCACCCGTCACTTGGTCGTTGAAACCGGCGCCGACATCGAAGGTCGGGTCGATCACGCCGGAGGCATCCACACGAACGATACGACCGGCAGGAGAGCCATTGAAGCTGGTGAACTGCCCTGCCAAGATGACCTTGCCATCCGGTTGCACCAAGGTTGTTGAAATGATGGCATTGGCTCCGACTCCCGTATCGAAATCGGGGTCCACCGTTGGGCTTTGGGCCCTTGATCCAAGCCCGAGTGAGGATAGGATCGGAACAAAGAAGAGCAGCGAAAGCGATCGTGCATGTGTCATGATCCCAAGTATTAGGAGGGCAGTAAGGGGCGAGGTCCGTTCGAGTATTCGAAAAGTAAGGCTCATTTCCTGATATCAACAGAGCTGCATCGGAAGGTCCTGGCCCTGGGCAGGTCCAAGGGTCATTTGGGCTTGGATCGAACGAACGGCCTACTTTGGCAAACCCAAGTTCCATCCGCACAATGATCCAGCTCAGGTTGGTGCTCCGATGCACCCTTGCATTCGCTCCCTTTTTCCAGGCCCACGCACACGAAGGCATGTGGGTGCCCACATTGCTCAAGAGTATCGAGTCCGACATGCAGAGCGCAGGACTTCGCTTGACCGCGGAGGATGTGTACAGCGTGAACAATGGAAGCATAAAGGATGCCATCGTACTCTTCGGCGGCGGTTGCACGGCCGAGGTCATCAGTAAAGAAGGACTGATCCTTACCAACCACCATTGCGGCTTCAGTGCCATCGCCGATCACAGTACGGTCGAGCAGGACTATCTCAAGTACGGGTTCTGGGCGAAGGATCGGGCTGCCGAGCTGCAGAACGCCGGGCTTTCGGCCACTTTCGTGGTGCGTATGGAGGATGTCTCAGCGCGCATCCTTGCTGAATTGAGTTCTGGGCAAAGTGAAGCAGAGCGTGCCGCGACCGTGTCGCGCATCGCGGAGTTCTTGACGAAGGAAGCGATCGAGGGAACACACTACCAGGCCGTTGTACGCCCGTTCAACTTCGGGAACTCGTACTTTCTCATACTTACCGAAACCTTCCGTGATGTGCGCTTGGTAGGTGCTCCGCCAAGTTCCATCGGCAAGTTCGGCGGTGATACCGACAACTGGATGTGGCCACGGCATAATGCGGACTTCAGTCTGTTCCGCATATACGCGAACGCCGAGAATAAACCTGCTGACCCGTCCGCGGCCAATGTACCCTTCACACCCAGGCATGTGCTTCCCATCAATTTGAATGGCACGAGGCCTGGGGATTTCGCCATGATCTACGGCTTCCCCGGAAGCACCCAGCGTTATTTGAGCAGTTACGCGGTGGAGTATGTCATGCGGACCGCTGATCCCATGCGCATCGCCATGCGGCGCGCCAGCTTGGAAGAGATCGACGGCGCCATGCGTTCCAGTGATCATCTCCGGATCCAATATGCCGACAAGCAGTCGGGTATCAGCAACGCCTACAAGAAGTGGATCGGTGAATTGCGCGGACTGACGGAATTGCGGACCCTGGACACGAAACGGCAGCAAGAGGCCGACTACCTGGCCAAGGCGGAAAAGCGCGGCTTGACACAATACATGGGTGTTCTACCTGAACTGAAAGGCCTGTACGGCGAATATGTTCCCTATGCCACGGCCCGGGACCTGTTCGTGGAGCTGGTGTACTACGGTCCGGAGATCCTTCGCTATGGAAGGCGCTTCGAGAACATGGTGGAAGGAGCGCAGAAGCTGAATGAGGAGGGAAAGTGGTCGGATGCCGTACAGGAGCAACGTGACGTATTGCCCGGGTATTTCGAAGCGCACGATCGGGATGTGGACAAGCGTATCCTGAAAGCGCTATTGCCGATCTACTTGGAACACCTTCCGCCGGCCATGCGCCCGGACATCTTCACTGAGATCGACACCAAGTTCAAAGGTGATACCGACGCGTGGGTGGAGAACCTCTACGCGAATAGCGTCCTGACCGATCCGGGGAAGCTGGATGCCCTCCTGAAAGGATCCCCCAAGAAGTTCCAGAAAGTGATGCGCAAGGATCCCGGTTACCGGGCATCTCGCAGTTTGTTCGATCATTTCCTGAAGCAGGTCCGTCCGAAGCATGTGGAGCTTGGTGATCGGATCGAAGTTGCCATGCGGACCTATGTGAAAGGGATGATGGAAATGGATCCCGAACGCACATATTGGCCTGACGCCAACAGCACCTTGCGCTTATCGTACGGAAAGGTGGAAGGCAGTGAGCCGCGTGATGGGGTGATCTATGAACCCTACACGACCTTGGACGGGGTGATGGAGAAGTATGTTCCCGGCGATGTGGAGTTCGATGTACCGGAACGGCTACGTGAACTGCATGCCTCGAAGGACTTCGGGGAGTATGGCGTGAATGGAACGATGCCGGTGTGCTTCACCTCTTCCTTGCACACCACGGGAGGAAACAGTGGCAGCCCTGTTCTGAACGGAAAAGGTGAGTTGATCGGTTTGAATTTCGACCGTACGTGGGAAAGCACCATGAGCGACATCCAGTTCGACCCGAACAAATGCCGGAATATTTGCGTGGACCTGCGCTACGTGCTCTTTATCGTGGACAAGTTCGCAGGAGCCGCGCACTTGGTGGAAGAGATGGACCTGGTGCGGAGCGAAGAGCCGCACATCATTGCCTTACCCCTGCACCGATGAGCGATAACGAGTGGGTCGAAAAGGAGGGGAGGCTCTTCCGCACCTTCCAGTTCAAGGACTTCAGTGAGGCGTTCGCATTCATGACCCGGGTGGCACTTGTTGCCGAAAAGCAGAACCATCACCCGGAGTGGTCCAATGTGTACAACAGGGTGGAAGTGTACTTGAGCACCCACGACGCAGGTGGTACGATCACGGACAAGGATAGGAAGTTGGCCGCCGCGATCGATCGGATCGTTGGGAATTGACAGGTATCGGCTTACACCCGGTGACCATGATCACCGGAACGAAAAAGGCCGCTCATTCTCGAGCGGCCTTTTCAAATGCGAGGGGATCGGATCAGCCCACTTTCTCCACGTTCGCTTTGATGCGCAAGGTGGTCTCTTTCGGTTCGGTGTTCGCGATCACGGTCACCGTCTTGGTCTGTGCGTTCTCCTGCTTGCCGGGCTTGTACACCACCTCGATCTCGCCGGTTCCACCAGGAGGGATGGGAGCTTTCGGGTAGTTCGGCACGGTGCAACCGCAGGATCCGTTGGCGGTTTCGATGATCATCGGTTCCTTACCGGTGTTGGTGAAGGTGAAGATCTTCTTGTTCTCGCTGTCCTGCTTGATGTTCCCGAAGTCATGCTCGTACTCCGCGAAGTTGACCGTGGTCTTCGGTGTGTTGTCCACAGGAGGAGCTGCGTTGGCCATCGGGTCGAAGGCAGGATCCGCGATGGTGGGGACATTGGCGTTGACAGCTGCAACGTTGTTCCCTGCAGCCACCGTGGTGGAAGCGGTGCCGTTATCGCCCATGAACTGGTTCGCGGCCAATGCCACCAAGGCAACGGCGATCACGGCGAGTAATGCGATCTGGATCTTGTCTTTCATTGGTCTACGTTTTCGTCGAATAGGTGGATCTGTGCTGCAAAATTAGCGCTTCCATCCGAGGATGACAGGCTTTAACAGAGCCTTAACAGGTGGGCCGGTTGGGGCACTCAAGGCTTCACCATACCGAATCGTTGGAAGGAGTCGTCGCTCAAGCTCTTCAATGCTTGTTGGAAACTACGATCCACCGGGTTGTCGGAGTTGATCACCTGCCAATAGGCGCTGGTGTCCCATAAGTCCCTGGCGATCAATCCTTTCAGTCGGAGGGCGATGAGATCGCGCGAACGTTGTAGGCCTTCCTGGTCCATTTCGACGCCTTCCTTCGCACCGTAGTCCTGTAATTCTCCCATCAGGGCATCATCCACCACGAAAGAGGTCCGGAACGCTTCCGGGTCCTTATAGGCGGCGAGCAACTGGTTCCGCTTGGCA
>JAWKNF010000011.1:0-114158 GCA_041391825.1 Flavobacteriales bacterium
CCGGCCTTGAGCTCCGGCTCCATTGCGCACGTGGCCTACACGCTCAGCTTTCCCGATGCACGCTTCGCCTCGAGCCATTTCTTCGGAGACAGTTACCCCACCGAGGAAAGCTCCCTCACCGTGATCTGTGATGAAGGGATCGAGGTGGACGTGAAGCTCTTCAATGTACCCGATAGCATGCTCATCCGCTCCACGGGCAAGGAGAAGGGACGCAACGTCCAGCGCTTCGCCATGCGCCGCATACCAGCGGTGCGCTTCGAATCCAACGCACCGTCCTTCTACTACTACGTCCCGCATGCGCAGCTGGTGGTGAACGTGCCCGGCACGGCGGAGGCCGGCGATGCCACGAGCCGTCTGTACCAGTGGTACACCGAACATGTGGAACAGGCCTTTGCGGATATCCCCGAGCCCTTGCGTCTGCTTTCCGATTCCATCACCGCCGGGCTGAGCGACCCGCGCGATAAGGCGGCACACCTGTTCCGATGGGTGCAGGACAAGGTGCAGTATGTGGCCATAGAGGACGGCATGAACGGATTCATTCCCGCGAACGCCATGGATGTATGCCGTGCCCGTTACGGCGATTGCAAGGGCATGAGCAACCTGTTGCGCACCCTCCTTCAGTCCGCCGGCCTCGATGCGCATTTGGCCTGGGTGGGCACCACCCAACTGCCGTACACCTATGCCGAACTGCCCACATCGGCCAACAGCAACCACATGATCGTGGCCTTGGACATGGCGGATACCACCCTGTTCCTGGACCCCACCTCCAGGCACAGCGCCTTCGGCGTGCCCAGCGGATTCATCCAAGGCAAAGAGGCCTTGATCGGCATGGACAAGGAACGCCATCGTGTGCAGCGCATCCCGGTGATGCCGGCATCGTACAGCACCGTTCACGACTCCGTTCGTGGGCGCCTTACCGAGAGTACGTTCAACGGACAAGGGGTGGTGCGCTTCACGGGCTACAAACGGCACCGGATCACCGATGCATTGCGCGACAATACCCCTGAGAAACGGCTGCAGGTCATGCGACAGGTGCTCATGAAGGGTTCCAATGCTTTCCTGCTCGATTCCATCGATGTGCAAGGCCTCGACGACCGCGAAGGACCCTTGACCGTGTCCTATCGGTTCCGCATTCCTGATCTGGCCCGGCAAGTGGGCAGCAAAAGCTACATGCCCCTCACCCTCTCCGACCCGTGGAAGGCCCTGCGCGTGTTCGAGGACCGCAAACTGCCGATCCACTTGGAGTATTGCAGCATTGAACACTACTCGGTGACCTTGGAACTGCCGCCCGGAGCAACGTGCAGCGGGATCCCGGACACCTTCGATAGCGGTACGGAGAACTTCAACATCCGCATCGATCATACCCTGCAACCTAGCACGATCACCTCGGAGGCGAGGTTCACGACCAATGAGTTGATGATCCGGTCGGACATGGATGCGTGGCGAAAACTGAACACCGCCTACCTGAAGGAACGTGGTCGAACCCTCGTCATTGAAACACCCTGAACATGCATTTCCCCTTTCGCCGAGCTCTCCTGAACGTACTTGCCTTGCTGCTGATCACGAACGCTATGGGGGCAGCACGAGCTGTTGACCAGCTACGCGTGGGATGCGACACCGGCCTTTCCTGAAGCGGCCCGCTTGAACGGCCAAACCGATGTGTTGGTGAAGCGCAACATGTTGTCCCAGTTCGATGATGGCGAGACCGGGTTGCATTTCTACAAGGTCTTCCACCTGCAGCGCTACCTCGGTGATGCCGCAGCCGTGGAAGGAAGCCAGACGGTGGAATTGAGCACGGACCAAGTGATCAAGGTCATCTCCATCAAGGCGCGGTCCATCATGCCCGATGGTAAGGTGCACGAGTTGAAGGAGAGCGACTTCCGCCAACGGACCGATGACCGCGGATCGGCGAGCGAACTCTACTTCGCATTCGAAGGCTTACAAGTCGGCAGTATGGTGGAGTACATCATCTTCACGGAAGAGACCGCCAATTACAACGGAACCGTCGCCCGATTACAGTTCAGCATCCCTGCCTTGGAGCAGCGCTATGGAAGTGATCGCGCCGGCGAACTGGCGCTTCGCTTTCAAAAGCCACAACGGTGCCCCCATGCCTGCGATCGACAGCAGTCACTACCGGCGTGCTCAGGCACCACTTGGCGATGCCCGATATGGCCGCGTTCGAAAACGAGCGGAGCTCCTACCCCGATGTGCACCGCGCATACCTCGTATACAAGCTGGATGCCGTGCCGGACAGGAACATCCTTGACATCAGCGGCTACACCTCTGCCACACGCAGCTATCACAAGGCCGTGTACCCCGAGCTCTCATCCAAGACCTCAAAGGAGCTCAATGCATGCATAAAGCGCATGGACCTCGCTTTTGCGCGCGACCCGGAGGACCGCATCCGCACCTTGGACGAGTACGTCGGAAGAACTTCGGTGTGGTGGAGGCCGGCAGCGGCCTTGCGGACCTGGACCAGATCCTGCGCACCAAGAACTGCAATGAATTCGGCTTGACGCGGCTGTACGCGAACCTGTTCCGCAAGTTGGGCATCGAGCATCAACTGGTGCTTACCAACGACCGCAGCAGCACGCCCTTCGATCCGGAGTTCGAGGCGCACCTCTACCTCAATTCCGTGTTGTTCTACTTCCCAGCGATCAAGAAGTACCTCGAGCCCTCCGCGACACACTTGGGGCTGGGCTACCCCACTGCCGAACTATTGGCCACCTACGGTCTGTTCATCCGCAACGTGGAGGTGGGTGGCGTGTTCGCCGGGGTCGGTTCCATCAAACCCATCCCCGCATTGCCAGCCGAAGCCACCCGGCACGACCTGGTGATCGACGTGAGCTTCGACGACGAGATCTCCGAGGCCCGTATCAAGCTGAAGAACGAACTCTCGGGCTACTACGCCGGTTTTCGCAGAACTACTACACCCTGCTGAACGAGGAGGATCGGGCCAAGTTGCTCCGGGGGAACCTCGAATACATGTATGAAGGCGCGACCAGCACCGATATCACCGCGGAGAACGCCGGTGTGCGCTACTTCGGCGTCAAGCCCTTCACCATCAAGGAACGGTGGTAACGCCCATGTTCACTGACGCCGCCGGTTCTGACGTACTGTTCCGCGTGGGCGACCTGATCGGGCCGCAGGTGGAGATGTACGTGGAGAAGCCCCGTCAACTGCCGGTGGACGAGGACTACAACCGCTACTACGATCGGCGGATCAACGTGCAACTGCTGGCGGGTTGGAGCTGCCCTGACCTGACGCCCATGAGCATCCACAAGACCTTGGAGATGGACGGGAAGGTGGTGGCCGAGTTCCGATCGAACGCGACCATGAAGGACAACGTGATCGTGGTGGAGGTGATCGAGTACTACCGGGAGCAACACGTGCCCTTGGAGCATTTCGAGGCCTGGCGCAGCGTGATCAATGCGGCGGCCGACTTCAACAAGCGGGCGTTGGTGCTTACGAAGGGCTGAGGTGCAGGGATCGAACAAGGTCCCGAACTTCGTCCTACCATGCGCACCGCACCACTCCTTACCGCACTCGCTTTAGCCTTCACCGCGCAAGCCATGCCACCGGCCGATTTCGCCGGACCGAACCAGTACCTCTGCGGCACCAATACGGTCATGGAGGCGGTTGCGCTCAGCACGGGTGAGAGTGGTCTGTGGAGCGTGGTGTCCGGTTCGGCGGTCTTCACGCGAACATCACCTCTCCCTTCTCGCAGGTCTCGGGATTGAGCTTCGGGGAGAACGTCCTGCGCTGGACCGTTACACTCCTCGGCCGGATCGGCATCGGACAATGTGTCCATATGGTGTTTCAACAGCGCCATGCCCTTTGCGAACGCAGGTGCCGATCAGAACGTGTCCGACCCGCCCGGCAGCGCGCAGCTCAGCGGCTCCGCTCCCATCCACCCCGGCACCTGCATCTGGACGATCGTCGCTGGCACCGGCACCTTCTCAAACGCCAACGATCCCAATGCCACGGTGAGCTTTCTGGGCATGGGCACCAACGTGATCCAATGGACCTGCGACAACGGCCCCTGTGGCGTCACCGCGGACATCGTGGAATTAGTGGTGACGGCGGCCATCGGTATCGATGAAGCGGCCATGGATGAACTGGACATGTACTTCGATCATGCAGGTCAACGCTTGGTCTTCGGCCCGCGGAGCCAAGGCGTGACCTTAGCGCTCACGGACCTTCAAGGACGGATCATACGGGAAGGGAGCGCATCGGTCGGGACGGGACCATGGGACCTAACGGATCTACCGGCAGGACCATATCTTATATCAGGAATGCGATCAGGGCAGTACTACGCATTCCGCTTTTTGAAGTATTGACAGCACGACCAGCTCGATCACGCCGATGCGCATGCCCATCATCATCGCCTTGACAGTGCTGGGTATACCGGGCTCCGGGCGCAACACTTCACCGACCCGCGGGACAGCATCATCTATCCCACCATCGTCATCGGGAACACCCGATGGTTCGCGCGCAATTTGGACCACGCACTGCCCGGTGCGGAACCGAATGTGCCGGACAGCATCGCATGCACGAACTGGGGCGCACATACTCCAAGGAACAGGCGCGCAAGGCATGCCCTCCAGGATGGATGTTGCCCACCCGGGCCGTGTGGTCCGCAGTTGATACCACCGACATCTTCGCGCTGCTTGATACGGTGTGTTGGGCAAACCCAGAAGGCCACACGAACGCGACCGGTCTGGCTTTGCAGCCGAGCGGCTTCAAACACAAGAAGGCTTACTGGAACCATTATCTCAGCAGTGCCATTTGGTTCGACGACCCGGACGATCCCGATTCGAACTGGCACTTACATGTGCATGGGAACAACGCGGAACACACGCACTATCTGCACACGCACAAGGAAAAGATCAATGTGCGGCGCTTTGCGGTGCGTTGCGTGCGACCGGCAGAGCGTTGACCCGCCTACCTGCCTTTCGGATCCACACAATTGGCTCAACCACCATTGGCGGTTATTGCTCGTCAGCTGAACCGCACGCCTTGCGTGTTGCATACCGTGTTCCGACAAAGCACCACGATCCACGTACGTTCTTGACCTTGATCAAGAAGATCCGGTTCTGACCGGACCGACCTTTGCCCACGCTTCGGGCACAAAGGTCCGAAGCGTTCAAGAATGAGCACTGCACCCACTTGGCTGGATCGATCGGAATACCCGTTCGCCAGCCGTTCTTTCGAACACACGGATGGAAGATCCACTACATCGATGAAGGCACCGGCCCTACCCTGCTCTTCGTACATGGAACGCCGGAATGGAGCTTCGGTTTCCGGCATTTGATCGAGGCCTTTCGCGGATGCATCGCTGCATCGCCATCGACCACCTTGGTTTCGGCCTAAGTGACAAACCCGCGAGCGCGGATTACACGGTCGCGGCGCATGCGCGTCGTTTTCAAGACTTCATCCATCACCTTGAACTGAAGGACATCACGCTGGTGGTGACCGATTTCGGCGGTGGCATCGGCCTCCAGCATGCGCTGGAGCATCCGGAGAACGTATCGAGCATCGTCCTCTACAATACCTGGATGTGGCCCTTGAACGAGGACAAGCGCTTCGCCGGCCCGGCGCGTATGGTCAACTCCTGGCTGGGTCGCATGTTGTACCTGCACTTGGGCTTCAGCGTGAACGTGCTGATGCGGTCCGCCTATGGCGACAAGAAGAAGTTGACCAAAGCAGTACACGCACACTTCAAAAATGCCTTGCCCGATCCCGTTCCCGCGCCGCCACCTTCAAGCTGGCCCAAGAGCTCATGGATGCAGGTCCCTTTTGGGCGGAGCAGTGGGCCAAGGTCGAGCGCTTGAGGAAGATCCCCGTGCTGCTTGGCTGGGGCATGAAGGATGGCCTATTGCCCTCGGACCTGTTGGAGCGCTGGAAACAAGCGTTGCCACATGCGGTGGTGCGGACCTTTCCGGAAACGGGACATTTCGTGCATGAAGAGGATGCCGAAAGCCTTGCACAAGCCATGTATTCCTTCGGCAGGACATCCGGCCATGGGTGACCCATCCCTGTAAAAGCAACCCGCCTGCTCCCCTACAAATAGCTCAACCACCACCACTGGCGGTTGTTGCTCTTCAGCTTGTTGAACCACACGCAGGGCAGGTACAGCGCGGCGACCACGCTGGCCCATACCAGGTACACCACGGGCAAGGAGAAGCCATAGCCCTGCAAGGCTTCGGCCCGCCACACCGGTACGTCCGTCACCATGCTGTGCCAGCCGAAGCCCGTGAGTTCCGCCGCCACCATGGCCAAGAGATGGATCAGGTAGATGTGCAGGATGTAGTAGAAGAAAGGCACCCGACCGATCACGATCAAGGCCGATACGGACCAGCCCTTCAGCTTCTCCGCCCAGGCCAGGAAGAGGATCGCCGGTCCCAAGGTCATGAGCAAGTAGAGCATGCTGGGCGGGTACTTCTGCACGTTCAAGAAGGAAAGCAGCGTGAAGGCCCCGGAGCTTTGCACGCTCCAAGGTCCCGGGTCGCCGTAGGCGTTGATCAGGCGTAGCGCAACGAACAGCATGATGGCGGCCAGGCCCAAGCGTGTAAGCATCCGTTTCCGCACCTCGGGTGTGTAGCCTTTGGCGTAGAACTGCCCGAAGCCGTAACCCAAGGCCATGGTGCCGATCCAGGGGATCAAGGGATAGGCGAAGAGGATGGTGTGGTCGCCGATCTCCACCGCGCCGCGCGTATGCAACATGCCCCACCACCAAGCGCCATCGAAGGTGAGGCCGTCCAAGGCGTTGTGCCCGAACACCAGCACCGCACCGATCAGTGTGATCCAGCGCACCGGCAGGTGTACCAAGGCCGCCAGCACCACCATGCTCATACCGATGGCCCAGATCACCTGCAGGCCGAACAACGGGTAGGCCGGGTTGAACATCCAACCGAAGCTGACGATGAAGAACTCCACCGCGACCAGCCAGAGGCCGCGCTTCAGCAGGAACAGGGAGGTCTGCTTCGTGCTCTTCCGCTGGTGGATCATCCATGCGGAAGTGCCGGCCAGGAACACGAAGACTGGTGCGCAGTAATGCGTGATCCAGCGCGTGAAGAAGAGGGGAACGCTCGTTTCGCTCAGGTCCGTTGGGCTGAACAGGAAGGCGTCCGCGTGGAAGTAGTCACGCACATGGTCCAGGGCCATGATCACCATCACAATGCCGCGCAGCAGATCGATGGACGTGAAGCGCGGGGCGGTGAGGGTCTTCGTCATGGTCGGTGAACATACGGAACGCCGTTGACGCACACCCGTTCACCGTGAGCGATGTCCGGATACCCGCGGGTTGCGGCCGAACGTAGTTCCTACTCCTTGATGAAGCGTGCGGTCCGGCCGGAGCCACCACGCACCGTGTATTGGCCGGGTGGCAAGTGTCCGATGCCCAGCTCCACAAGGCCCTGCCCCTGCCTTTGTTCCAGGGGCATGCGCTGACCGAGCGTGTTCAGCACCTCCACTCGCGCCGGATCATCCATGCGCAAGTGCAACACCGTTGTGGCGGGATTGGGCCAAATGCTCAACTCGCTCCCAGCGGTCTCCACGTACACGTGCTTGACAGCGCTGTACTCCTCCCTGCCATCCGTATCGATCTGGCCCAAGCGATAGTAGGACGTCCCGCGCAAGGGTCGTTCATCCATGACCTGATAGTCGATCGTGCGCTGGCTGTTCCCTGCCCCGGGGAGGTATGCGACCCGCTCCCAGCCGATCAGGTCGGTGCTGCGTTCCACGGCGAATCCGGCATTGTTCTGTTCGGACCCCGTTGCCCAATCCACGCGCACGCCGTTGTTCACGGCCTGTGCATCGAAGTGGAGCAATTCCACCGGCAATGGGCTCGCAACCGATATGTTGAAGTTGTCGAAAAGCATGCCGAAGGAGGTGGTGAAATTGGGTGTGATGTGCAGGGTGTGCGTTGTCAAGGTGGCCACGAACACGAGTTGCTCCCGTGCCAGGTTCCAACCTCCGGTGCGCGTCACCACGGCGTTCAAGGCATTGTCCATGCGTACAGTCACCGATACGGAGGCCGGTGTGCTCGGGCTCACACGGCGTGATGCTTGGAACTCCAGGATGTACACCGAACCGACGGTGAACCCGGTCAAGGTCTGGCAAAGCTGACGGTCGTCGGCCGTGGAAGCTGCGTTCGTATGCCCGTCCACTTCGGCGACCTTGTTGGAGCCACTGCCCCCATACACGCTCTGGGAGTTGATCTCCAGTGGGCATCCGCTCCAACCAGTGGTGCCGCTCTCGAAACCAGGATTGACAAAGGACTGGCCTGCGCACCATCCGCCCATGGAAATGGCAGCAGCCAGCAAACTGAGATCGAGCGCTCTTGTGAACATTCTATTTCAAATGTGGCCTTCATACGTTGGGTCGTTCACGAACGATACATCCATGCCGAATATTGATCCGCACCTTTGTTCAAGGCTTCGAAAGCGCGGGACTCTCCACGAAGCCAGCGACCGATAGGACGATGACATGATAAGCTGATCGGACGATCGATCCCCGCAACCGACCTTCGTGACATGAAACTTCACACCACCCTCATCTTCCTCGCCGTCCTCGGGCTTTCGCCTTTGTTCGCTCAAGAGGAGATCATGATCACCAGCGAACCGATAGCCATTCCTGAGCGCGCGCAAGACCCCAACGAGCCGCTCGCCATTGCAGAGGTGATGCCCTCCTTCCCCGGTGGACAGGAGGCCATGTATGCGTACATCGGTAGGGAGATGAAATATCCTGACCTCGCTGTCGATAACGGCATACAAGGTGTCGTATTCGTCACCTTTGTGGTAGAGCGGGATGGCAGCATCAGCAACGCGAAAGTGCTACGCGGCATCGGCGGTGGCTGCGACCAAGAGGCTGTTCGTGTGGTGCAGGGCATGCCCACTTGGACACCCGGTACGCAGGATGGCAAGCCTGTGCGCGTACAGTTCAATCTCCCTTTCCGCTTCAAACTGCAGGAGCCGAAAGGGCCGAAGAAATGATCCGGGGCGAATAGGATCGGACAATTGAATACCCTACGCTGCAAAGCAATGATCCACAGTTGTCGCCAATGACCCGCATGCACCATCGTGACCGCAGAAGAATTGGCCGCAGATAGCGCAGATGAGCCCCTAATGCACCCCTTGCATTTTCTGCGTTATCCGCGTCATCTGCGGCTACGGCCCCCCACCCAGCCACCCGCATTCCTCCGCGCCCAACCTCCCGATCGCCTTCAGCCCCGATCGCGATGGACCAACGACCAGTTCGGCCCTTGAACGTGTGTGCGGGCCAAGAACTCACGTGGACCATCCATGACCGCTGTGGGCGGGCCCTGTTCACCGGCACATCGACCGAACGCAGGTGGGACGGCAGCATCGACGGAGCACCCGCACCGACCGTGCAAGCTGAACAGTGGGACCGTACAGCGAGGTGGCGGAAGCAGGACGTGCGTTGCGGAACACTGCCGCCGATCACGGATGATCGGCCCGGGCCGTGGTCAACTACTCCTTCCCATGCAGAGCACCTTCACGCTTCGAGGGTCCGCACTTCGTTCTGATCCTGCTCTGATCCGTTGCCGGACCGGCACACACGCCGCTCAGATCTGGATGTTCATATCGCTTTCCACCCGTGGGATCGGGGGCAGGTCGGTTTCGTCCAGCATTTGCCGGATGTCGATCTCGATGCCCGCTGCGATGGTGGAGATCGGCACATCGTTGTACAGGCCTTCGAAGGGGTTCTCGCTGTAGTCGCCGATCATCTCCATCATCCAGAACACCCACGAGGCGATCACACTGAACGGGATGGAGAACCAGACCCAGTTGTCGTGCCGCAGCTCGGTGAACACATCCAGCATACCGAATGGCAGGAGGATGATGAACAGGACCACGAAAATGTAGTTCACACTGGCGTACTGGCGCGGAAAGGGGTAGTTCTTGATCCGTTCGCTCTGTCCCTGCAGGGTGAACAATTCCGTGATGTGCTGCTGCATCGCGAGGTGCCGGAAATGCTCTATGAGCCCTTCACGGCGCAGGTCCATGAGCCGTTCGGTCTGCAGGTTCAAGAGGTGGCTGCTGCGGTTGCCCTTGCTCATGATGTAGGCATGTTCCTCTGCGCTGATATAGGGCTTCAGCTTATCGAACTGCCCATCATGGAATTCGGTGCCCAGCACCTTGCGCATCACCACATCATTGGGCCACGCGCCCAGTCCTTCAACTTGCGCATTTCCAAGGTGAGGGCATGCAGCCATGCCACATGGCGGTGCACGAGTTCCTTCCGAAGCCGAACCAAGCGATCCTCGTCCACGGGTTCCATCACCGCATCGTTGTTCACCCAATGGCGCACCATCACCGTGAAAGCGCGCGAGGTGTTCACGATGCCACCCAGATCTTACGTGCCTCCCACAGGCGTTCATAGCTACTGTTGTTCTTGAAGCCGAGGTAGAACGCCACGGCGATACCGACCGAGCGAGAGCGGTTGCCAAGGCACGAGCATCCATTCCCAGCGCATCAGGTAGTAGGTGGCGACCACGAGCGTATCGAACAGCAGAACTTCCGATGTACTTCCCTCCATCGGGCGGTCTGGAACAGGGTATAACGCTGGCCGGCTTGCATGAGTAGGCAGCAAAATACGGATCGACGCCGATCGGCCTTCCGCAGCCACACGCGTTCCGCCGCGCCCTCCGCGTCTCGGCATTCAACCAACCCCGCCAGCCCCGCGTTCCCCGCGCCCTCCGCGCCTCTGCGTTAAACCCATCCGCCAGCCCCACCAGCCCAGCATTCCCCCGCGCCCTCCGCGCCTCTGCGTTAAACACCTCTCTCCCCTATTTTAGCCCCATGGCGCAGAAGATCGATATCGAAGTCTCCAAGAACGAAGACCACAACAAGCTCGCGGTCTCCGACCTCCACAAGCGCCTGCAGAAGATCCACCTGGGCGGTGGCGAGAAACGCATCGCCAAGCAGCACGAGCAAGGCAAGATGACCGCCCGCGAGCGCATCGATGCCCTGCTGGACCCTAAACCCGCGCATCGAGATCGGTGCCTTTGCCGCCGATGGCATGTACAAAGAGCACGGCGGAGCGCCCTGCGCCGGTGTGGTGGTGATGATCGGCTACGTGAGCAAGCGCCAGTGCATCGTGGTGGCCAACGACGCCACCGTGAAGGCCGGCGCGTGGTTCCCCATGACGGGCAAGAAGAACCTGCGCGCCCAAGAGATGCTCATCGAGAACCGCCTGCCCATCATCTACCTCGTGGACAGCGCCGGCGTGTACCTGCCCATGCAGGACGAGATCTTCCCGACAAGGAGCACTTCGGCCGCATCTTCCGCAACAACGCCGTCATGAGCAGCATGGGCATCTCGAGATCGGCGCCGTCATGGGCAGCTGCGTGGCGGGCGGCGCTACCTGCCCATCATGAGCGATGAGGCCCTGATGCGTGGAAGGCACCGGCAGCATCTTCCTCGCGGGCAGCTACCTGGTGAAGGCCGCCATCGGTGAGGACATCGACAACGAGACCCTCGGCGGCGCCACCACCCACAGCCAGATCAGCGGGGTAACGGACTACCAGTGCAAGGACGATGCGGAGTGCCTCAAGACCATCCGCCAATTGATGGACAAGCTGGGCAAGCCGAAGGACGCGGGCTTCAGCAGGGAGAAGGCCGTGAAGCCGAAGGCCGACCCGAAGGAGATCTACGGCATCCTCCCTACCGAGCGCACCAAGCAATACGACATGCGCGACGTCATCGCGCGGCTGGTGGACGATAGCGAATTCACCGAATACAAGGAAGGCTACGGCCAGAGCATCATCACCGCCTACGCCCGCATCGATGGCTGGGCCGTGGGCATCGTGGCCAACCAGCGCAAGGTGGTGAAGAGCAAAAAGGGCGAGATGCAGTTCGGCGGCGTCATCTACAGCGACAGCGCCGACAAGGCCACGCGCTTCATCGCCAACTGCAACCAGAAGAACATCCCGCTGGTCTTCCTGCAGGACGTCACCGGCTTCATGGTGGGCAGCCGCAGCGAGCACGGCGGCATCATCAAGGACGGCGCGAAACTGGTGAACGCCGTAAGCAACAGCGTGGTGCCCAAGTTCACCGTGATCGTGGGCAACAGCTACGGCGCCGGCAACTACGCCATGTGCGGCAAGGCCTACGACCCGCGCCTCATCGTGGGTTGGCCCAGCGCGCAAGTAGCGGTGATGGGCGGCGAGCAGGCCAGCAAGGTGATGCTGCAGATCGAGGTCTCCTCCCTGAAAGCGAAGGGCGAGGTGATCACGCCCGAAAAGGAAAAGGAACTGCTGGACAAGATCCGCCAGAAGTACGAGGACACCATCAGCCCGTACTACGCGGCGAGCAGGTTGTGGCTGGATGCGGTGATCGATCCGCTGGAGACGCGGACGTGGATATCGTTGGGGATCGAGGCGGCCAGCCAGGCACCGGCTACGCGGGAGTTCAATATGGGAGTTCTACAGACGTGACCGGCCGATGACACGCGGAGGCATCCTGTTTTCATTAGCGCTCCTGGTGGCCGCGTGCGCCGAACCGCTCATGGCGCAAGACCCAGCGTTCTCGTCGCTGTTGAAACTCGCGAAGGAGTGTCGCAATTGGTCCTGTGTAGAAAGTTTCGCCCAGCATGCAGGTTACGTCTTGAATGACCAAGGTTCTCATTGGTACAAAAAGAGCGAACACCGTAGTCAAGCCAGTGAGAGCCTTCTCTTCAATTCATTCTATTTCAGTGAAGTCGACTCGGGATATATGTTCCTGCTAATCACACCAGACAAGGCATACTCAAATCGCCTGTATACTGGGTTAACCCAAGCTGGCTATATTTCTCTCAACGGACCAGGCGATACCGAAGATTTTACGGAGACTCTTGAATCCCGATCATATCCGGAGCAACAGTTGACGCGCTTCATGGCGACAAGAACGAACTACGGCCAGAAAGAACAAGTATGGGGATTCTCGTTCTTTGTGAAACGCTAGCATTGGAGGAAATGCTCAACCGGATCCGCAGTAAAAACGAGGACACCATCAGCCCGTACTACGCGGCAAGCCGGCTGTGGCTGGATGCGGTGATCGATCCGTTGGAGACGCGGACGTGGATATCATTGGGGATCGAGGCGGTGAGCCAGGCACCGGCGACGCGGGAGTTCAATATGGGGGTGTTGCAGACATGAAAGCGATGTTTCTTGCAGGTCTGGTCGGCCTCTTCGCGATAACTCCGTCCAGCGCACAGGTAACGGATTGTCCTTGTGAAATCGAGATAGAAAGCTCGGGCCTAACGTTCGACGGCCAGCTGAGACTTGCACGATACAAGATCATTGGCAACGGCTTCAACCGAAGAAGCGTTGAAGCGTATCGACAGCAGACCAAATTTGAAAGAGGCATGTTCTTGGAGCCTTCAGCTTCTTGGTTTGTGCAGAACGCCCCGTGCGGTTCAAAGAAGTTCTGTGTGTCAAGCGTAATCTTTGTTGGCGATGATTCCGGTCCCGATGGAGGAGTCACGATGATCATTACACTGAAGAAACGGAAGTGAGAGTGCGACTTCAGGCGGCGAGCCAGAGCCCGGCGACGCGGGAGTTCAATATGGGGGTTCTACAAACCTGAGCACCAATGAACAGTTCAACGTCGCCGACGGAAAAGGAACGGGCCTACTTCGCTATGATCGAATACCTCGAAGCCTATCGGAAGCGAGTCAATTCCGACGAGGTCGCCGGTATGTTAGGTGGAATGCAGTTCCTTCCGGATGGTGTGACAATGGACCAAGCTTGTTGGGCGGATTGGGAAGAGGCTTGGCAGAGAACAAACGGCAAATCGAAATCCGATTACTTAAGCACCTTGAGCAAATGACGTGGACTAGCATGGGGTTCGAGGCGGCGGCGCAGTGCCCGGCGACGAAGGCGTTCAATACGGGGGTGTTGCAGACATGATCTCAATGAAAAGAATCACACCATTTCGTGCCGCAGTGATTCTGTTCTTGGGCTATTGGGTGGTGTATGGATTGATCGAGGCCTTCACGCCAACTATGACCCAAAGAGGCGGTGGCGGCGGTGACGCTTGGGGAGGTGTGGCATTTGTGTTCTTCGCATTCGCGACAGCTCTTCTTCTGGGTGCAGACTACGTGTTGCGCAAACTCATCGACAATTATCGGATCGTCTTCATTGTCGAACTGGTTGTACTCGGGCTGGTCCATCTCTACGTACAGTCAAAGGGTGGATGGTTCTAGTGCGTGCCAATGATGTGAATATCGAACATCGAATGAAGAACACTCAACATCGAAGTGGAATGCCGGCATTTGCATTCACTTCGACACTCTACCTTGGGTGTTCGATGTTCGATATTGCCTCCGGCCAGAGCCCGGCGATGAAGGCGTTCAATATGGGGGTGTTACAGACATGACAATGAACAGATTGTGGAAATGGCTGATCGGTATCGTGGCACTTCTACCTATCGCAATTCTCTTTCTGTTCCTAATGGCCATGGCACTGAGCTTCGCATACTTTCTTTTCATGTTCGATTAGGATTGGGCGTGCCCCGGCTCAAATGCAGCCGGGTCCGGCTTTCCGCTGCAAGTCCGCGCGCTGATTACAGCGCTTGCGGGCTTTCCGCTTCAATCCGTCACGCGGTTCACCGCTCCGTTTGGATAATTCCGGTTTGCTTGTATATTCGATCAACGAACAAAGAGCTTAAACCGCCGCAGGGTCTGTCATTGCAGTACAACGACGACCCTGCGGTCAGCCAACTACGGATGCATGCACGAGTTCGTCTTGAACCTTCACCCCGCCCCGTGTACCGCAGGTAAATGCACACCACGCGGCCCGTACTCCACGCACCTCCTCCTTCTCCTCCCGTTCTTCGCCCAAGCGCAAGGAACCTGCACCGCCACCCCGGAACGATGCTGGTTCTACGGCCCGGCCATCTTCGAGAACACACTAGGACAGCGCAGCCTTTATGCAGTTCCAAACCCTGCCGCAGGGTCTGTCGTGCATTTAACGACGACCCTGCGGTCAACGGCTACGGATGCTGCACGAGTTCGTCTTGAACCTTCACCCCGCCCCTGTACCGCAGGCCATGCCGCGGCCCGTACTCCACCTCCTCTTCCTCTCCCGTTCTTCGCCCAAGCGCAAGGAACCTGCACCGCCACCGGAACGATGTCGCTGGTTCTACGGCCCGGCCATCTTCGAGAACACGCAGGACAGCGCGGCCTTTTATGCAGTTCCGTTACGGGCTCGCAGCCGATGCCAACTTGCCCGGACGGCGACATTACCGCATACTTCGCGGCAAGAACCGCCCTGTAGGCCACCTGCACTATTAGCCGTGGCGACCTTGCTGGTAACACCCGACACGGGCGTTCAGCGTGGTGACGGCGACCCTGCTGGGATGATTGGCGGGTGTGGTCTGCATGATGTGCGCCTGACTGATACGCCACCAGTGCTGTTACTACGTGAATGGGTGGCTTTATCTTGATCATCCCACCCACTGGCGGATCTTCGCTAGCTGATACCAAAGGCGACAGCCCTTCTGGTGCCCAAGATCTCATCGTCGACCGGCGATAGTCGCCCTGCTTCCGGGTAGCGTCCGGCGATCGCGAACCAGTCCACCTCGAATTGCTTGTTTGAGCATCACCCGGTAACGCGACTCTTCGCCCACCACCTGAAGGTTGTATGCTACAGCGTCGCGCAACTGTCGGTCGAAAGGAAATCCTGTTCGAGTCTTGCCTTCAACGCCATCCAAGTACAACACCAGCGAATTCCTGCATGTCGAGCAGGTAAGGCTTTCGCCAGGATGGACATGCCCAAAGGTCGGGTTCGATATGCTCCATGTACCACGGGCGAACGGATTTCCGCGTGGTGAGGTCCACCTTCCTACCGAGCAACTTTTCAAGATCATCCCAGCAAGTTCGAGGAAGTCGTAGTCCTTCATGGTATCGAACTCCGCCATGATATCCACGTCGCTGTCAGCCCTGTTCTCACTACGGGCCGTTGAGCCAATACGGCCAAGGAGGTCAAGGCGTATCGCTGGAACAACCGAGCACGCTCATGGCGCAGTGCGGTCAGTATGTCTGCGAGCGTTCTCATTGCAAGACAAATATCAGTATCACCGGCTGAACCTTGGCCTGTGGGCCGGGGCTCCTCTTTCAAACTGGTGGGGTCAGTACCGCCCCAAGGTCTCCGCCTCAGGCCTGTCGACCACACTGGAAAGCCAGGCGTATCGTACCAGAACCAACGAAGAGGTGCTTTCACGCTATTCTTGTATATCACGACCCGCCCACCTATGGAAGAGACCTCATTACCGCTATACCTGAAGTTGAGGAGTCCATCACTACCCGGAGCATATCGGAACGCATGAGGGCCACAATGATGGATACCATGGTGATCGTATTCATGATGATCGGCGTCACCTACTTGTTCGCACCAGTTCAGAAGACGTTTCCGCAACCGTTCATGCCGCTGCATTCGTATTCATCTTCAGCTTCATATGACCCGGTGATGACGAAGTGCTTTCGCTGGCGCCACACGAGGCCATCGTTCAATGGGTATTCGCGTGGGTACCATGTCCGATGCTCAAGAAGGTCACATTCCCCTGGCGTTGGTCCGCTACGTGATCAAGGCCTTGTTGGGTTGGCTTTCGCTCTAACTGTAGGGTCTTCCAAGAATAGACTTGCGATGCGACATGGCTGTCGGCTCAGTGGTGTTGTACAAGTGATAAAGCGGCATGTGGTCCACGGACAAGTGATTTGTAGTCTTTTGGCAGACGTATGGCACTCCTCAGGGACAATAGCCTTGAGTAAGATGGCCTAAACAACGCCCTTGCTGGTATTGTGACTGACCATTGAACGTACTGTGAAGGTTAAGATTCGCAGCAAGTACTGTTTGTGCACAGCGGCAGAAAGCTTTGGTGTCCGGCACTTTATCGTTCAGTTGCTTCTCACAGTCCTGCCGGAATGCCTTCTCTTCCAACTTGCTCCATTCCGTCAGCGTGCCATTGTACCTATCGCTTCGATAAATACTGTCCAATGCCGCCGCGGTCAAAGGTTTGGCGTTCTGTGCGACACAAAGCCCAGTAAGCCCATAGAGCAAAGTGAATGTGATCAGCCTCATGCCGGTAAATCTATACCGCAGCAGCTGCAACACATTGCATAGTAAGCGGCTCTGGCGGTCTTGTAGCATGGACGACGAAGGTGGATCCAGCAGGGCAGCGCCCGATCCACCTTTGCACTAATTTCCGCCACATGAAGAACCTCATCACATCGGCATTGGTGCTCACCCTGTCAGCCTGCGCGCAACCGCAAGCTGAACCACAATCTGAACTACAGGCTGAACCTCAAGCTCAACCACCTATGCAAGTTGATGTGAGCATGTACATCGGAAAGGCAGACGAATTCGGGGCAATGGGCCAGTGGCCGGAGGCGTTGGCCATGATGAACAAGGCTGACTCCCTGAAACCTGAAGACTACAGCATCCTCCATTTGCGCGGTAAGCTCAAAGGCCATTCCGGTGACCATGCAGGGGCGGTGGAGGATCTGGATCGTGCTATCGACCTGTGTACAGTGGAAAAGCAACGCCGCATCCTGCTCCTGAGCCGGGCCGGCATTCACAAGAAGGCCGGTCACTTGGACCTCGCGTGCAGCGACTGGAAGCTTGCTGGCGAGCTGGGCGAATTCGACTACAAGGAGCATTGCACCCAACTGGAGCAGGGATCGGGTGTTCAATGATCCGGTCTTCTTGGCACCATGCGGCCATTGGGTCTCCGCTTCGGAACCCTGCGCTCTTGACGAACAGGATCCCTTTAGTCATTCGACCAGGACCATAGGCTCTCAAACCTTGGCAAGACCTCACGCCTCGGGGCCCCTGCCATCATTAACCATGCTAACCAAAGGACGAGGGTACAGCGCCCCACCGTCCGCGTGGTCACCGCATCACCACCAAACGCGTCATGCGCACGGCTTGCGGGGTGGTCATCCGCACCAGGTAGCTGCCGGTAGGAAGGTCGCTGAGGTCCACGCGCTCGTTGGGTGCCACGCGTAGGGTGCGCAGCAGCTGGCCACCGGTGGTGAAGAGGGCCAGCTGCGCCACCTCTTCCCCTGCGATGCGCACATGGTCAATGGCCGGGTTGGGTGCCAGCCAGGGGGCCTGCTCCCGCTCCTCGATGCCCGTGAAGGGCTGGCAGCCGGTGTAGGCCAGGTTCTCCGCGCTCACCAAGGTGGCCCGAAAGGCCGCCAGTTGCTGCATTACGCGTTCGCGCTGGCCCAGCGTGAACATGTTGGCGCAGCTGTCGATGTTGTAGTCCATGAAGTTCTCCACCTGGTCCGGCAGGTCGGGCTCCTCGGTGTTGGTATTGAGGCCATGGTCCAGACAGACGTCCACCACCCAGCGCATATCGGCGGGTGGCGTGTCACACACGGAGTCGCCGCCGAAGCAGAGGTCGATGTCGCCGATGAAGGAGAAGGTGTGCAGCAGGCCCAGGTAGTGGCCCACCTCATGGGTGCCGGTGCGCCCGAAGCGCGCCCACTCCGCGAACTCCTCGGTGCCCACCGTGCCCACCGTGCCGAAGCGCCCATGGGTGATGAAGATGCCCTGCTGTTCCGCGGGTTCCCACGGGAAGGAAGCGAAGTTGCTGCCGCTGGGCATCACGTACAGGTTCATGTACCGCTGCACATCCCAGCCGTGCGCGGCGATGAGGGCGGTGGTATTGGTCTCGGTGGTGAGCACGCGGTGGATGCCCGTGGTCGGCAGCCCCTGGGGATCGCGTGTGGCGAGGCAGAATTCGATCTCCATATCCGCTGCCACGGGCAGGAAGATGGGCCTCGTGTTCAGCGTGTCCGCGTTGCGGCGGCGGAAGTCGGCGTTGAGCACGTCCAGCTGGCTGTACACCTGCGCATCGCTGATGTTCTCCGGCCCGCCCTGGTGGATCACATGCACCACCGTGGGAATGATGGTCTGGGCCACGAGCAGGCCGGTAAAGAGTTGGAACAGGCCGGGCAGGAAGAGGCGCAAGCAGTGGTTCATGGGCAGAATGACGCGGATAGGGGGCTGGACGCTGCCCGGAGGGTGGGCAGGCCGGGGAATATCGAATAGCGAATGCTGAACACCGAATGTTGAAGTGGAATGCCGCACTTGCATTCACTTCGATATTCATCATTCGGTGTTGGGTGTTCGCTATTTCAACCTCACCTCCCAACCGACTCGTCCTTCGGGCCCCGGGCAATAGCGTTCATTGGTGTAGGCCACTATCAGATCAAAAGGTGCAACTCCACATGGTGCCGCGGCCCGTCCCGTCGGATACCGGAGGCATGGCAGGCTCTACCAGTGCCTAAGTAGTATGGTATTGACGGCGCACTTGCCGGGCATCGTGGTCGTAGTTACTATGCATCGTGGTCGTAGTTACTATGCATCGTGGTCGTAGTTACTATGCATCGTGGTCGTAGTGGCTGGGCATCGTGGTCGAAGTTACCGGGCATCGTGGTCGTAGTTACCGGGCATTGTGGTCGTAGTGGCCGGGCATCGTGGTCGTAGTGGTCGGGCATCGTAGTCGTAGTTACTGGGCATCGTGGTCGTAGTGGCCGGGCATCGTGGTCGTAGTTGCCGGGCATCGTGGTCATAGTTGCCCGGCATCGTGGTCGTAGTTAATGGGCATCGTGGTCGTAGTTGCCCGGCATCGTGGTCGTAGTGGTCGGGCATCGTGGTCGTAGTTACCGGGCATCGTGGTCGTAGTTGCCGGGCATCGTGGTCGTAGTTGCCCAGTACCATGGTCGTAGTTGACGGGTACCATGGTCGTAGTTGACGGTACCATGGACGTACTTGCCAAGCACTGTGGTCGTAGTTACAGGGTACCATGACCATAGTTGTATGGTACTGTGGCCGTGGATCCGATGCTTCGCGGGCAAGCATGGATAGGGGTGCAGCCCAAGCCATCACCCACAACAAGCACCCTACCCTCCCCAATTATAACCGTCCTTGCGAGTTTACGTTTCAACCGCCCGTGCCACGAACCCATCCTGCGGTCCAGGGCGGCACATGGGCCGAATGAACATGCGTGCAGACATCAAAATGGAGCTCTTCAACCTGCGGCCACCGATGTTGGTTGGCCTTGTTGAACCACGCGATCGCGGGTATGGACGGGAACCCGGTGTTCCCCCGACCGCCCCTTCGATCCTGGCTTTGCAGCCTGAGCGATGAGCTTGGTGCGCTGATCGACGATGCGACCGACGGCAGTAAGGCCGCGATCAAACAACGGGATGCCAAGGTGGTGGAGGTGCGCGATGCCTTGCGCGCAACCTCGTCCTATGTGCGCGTTATGTGTAACGGTGATGCTGTGAAACTGAGCACCAGCGGTTTTCCACTGCGCAAGGTCCCTACCCCGGTCACCGTGGTGGAGGTGCCCAAGAACCTGGTGGCCAAGCGCACCAGCTGCAGCGGTGAAGTAAAGCTGCGTTGGGGCCGCACCCTGGGTGCCCGCATGTTCCGCGTGGAGCGCAGCGAGGTCGACCCCGCGAGCGGGCAAGCGGTCTGGACCTCCATCGGCTTCATTAGCCACCAGCACTTCTACGCCAAGGAACTCACCCCTACGCCCCGTATTGGTTCCGCGTGACCGCGGTCGGCGGAACCACGAAGGCCTACCGAGCGATGTGGTGCTTGGGCGGGCTGCGTGAGTGCAGGACATAGGACCTGAACGCAGGCCGTGCTGTACGATCAGCACCGCTCGGTCTTCGGCCCATCGGCGGGCTCCCTTCTGATCGGCGTGGTCGTCACGAATGGATCTCGCATCGCGGTCCTTGAGCGCACGGGAGGCATGGGGTCTTGCGGTGCCGCCCAAGGTCAAGCTTACTTTAGACCTCCTTCCCTCGGTGCTCCATGCGTTCCCATCCGGTCATCCTCACCATTTTCCTGCTGTTGGCTTGCGTGTTGCAGGCGCGCGGTGGTGCTGTGCGATCGGGACCGGACACCTTGCTTACCACTGCGCTCGATCAGGCATTGCCGGATACCGTCCGGCTGATGGCCATGCAACAGCTCACCTCCGGCTTCATGCGTACCGCCCCGGACTCCTGCTTGCACTATGCCGCGCGCTACGCGGAGCTTGCGACCAAGCTGGGCAATGCAGCGCATCAGGCCAACGCCGCACACTTGAAGGGCGTGGCCGCCTACCTGCTGGGCCAGTTGGACGAGTCGCTCGCGGCCCTGGATCGGAGCGTTGCCCTGCGCAAGGACCTTGACGATCCACTGGCCAAGGCCGCCACGCTGAACTTGATCGGTGCGGTGTACATGCAAAAGGGTGACCTCGCACGCGCCATGGACAACTACGTGCAATGCCTGCAACTGTCCGAGAAGGCCGGTGATCGTAGGGGCATTGCCGGTTCGCACCACAACATCGGCCGCATTTATGCGCAGCAGAACGACCTGGACAAGGCCTTGGAACACTTCCAGACCAGCTTGGTGAACCGGGAGCCCGATGACCTGCTGGGCCGGGCGGGCGAGATCGATCTCATGGCCAGCACCTTCGCCGATGCTGGGCAAGGACAGCACTGCACTGACACTCTTTCGCGAAGCACTTGCCTTGCGTGTGAAGGCGGATGATGCCGCAGTCCATCGGCATGTCCTACAGCAATTTGGGCAAGTACCACCTGCAGAACGGGGCCGTGGACTCGGCGATCGTTTACTCCAACAAGAGCCTCGTACAATTCAAACAGGCGAAGGACAAGATGGGCATCGGCCTGAGCTACCTCACCATTGCCCAAGCGCACCAACAGCGCGGCCAGCACCGCGATGCCATCCAATGGGCCGGGCGGTCCATGGCCATTGCGGAGGAGTTGCACGATACCCGCGCCATCACCGAAGCGGCGAAGGTCCTGAGCGATAGTTACACCGCCACTGGCCGTACCGAAAAGGCCTTGACCTACTACCGGCGCTACATCAGCCTGCGGGACGGTATCCAGAGCGCGGAGAACCAGCGCGAGGTGCTGCGACAGGAGTACAGTTATACCTATGGCAAGCAGGCCTTGGCCGACAGTCTGGTGTATGCCGCAGACCTGGAGATGAAGGCGGAGGAGGTACGCCGGCAAAGGTGGTGCGCAACGGGTTCATGGCCGGTTTCGCCTTCGTGGCCGTTTTCGCAGCGGTGTTCCTGGTGCAGCGCAACTGCATCGGTCGCGCAAAAGCGCGCAACGAGGAACTCCTGTTGAACATCCTGCCGGAGGAAGTGGCCGAGGAGTTGAAGGCGAAGGGCGAGGCCGAAGCGGTGCACATTGACCAAGTGACGGTGCTCTTCACGGACTTCAAGGGTTCACGGCCATGAGCGAGCTGCTCTCGCCACGCGATACTGGTAAAGGACCTGCACGAGAGTTTCAGTGCCTTCGATACCATTTGCGAAAAGCACGGCATCGAGAAGATCAAGACCATCGGTGATGCATACATGGCGGCCGGCGGCCTACCAACGCCGAACACCACGCACGCCACCGATGTGATCCAGGCCGCCTTCGAGATGCGCGACTTCGTGGCCGCGGGCAAGGCCCGGAAGATCGCGGCCGGCCTCCCCTATTTCGAGGTGCGCATCGGCATACACACCGGCCCGGTGGTGGCCGGTATCGTAGGCCTGAAGAAGTTCCAGTACGACATCTGGGGCGATACGGTGAACACCGCCAGCCGCATGGAGAGCAGCGGCGAGGTGGGCCGGGTGAACATCAGCGAGGCGACGTATCGGTTAGTGAGGGACGCAGTTGTTGCCGAAGACGGTGTAGCGTTGATCCACCGGGTCGACCCACACCGCACAGGCGATGTGACTGGATATTCACAAACCCCTGCATTCACCTTCACCCCGCGCGGCAAAGTGGAGGCGAAAGGCAAGGGCGAATTGGAAATGTACTTCGTGGAGCGGGCCTGATTGCCAGGTATCCAAAGCACCACAGGGGCTGCGCTTCGGGACTTTATACCGGCCGCGGGTCTCCGCTTCGTTGGCCCTGCGCTCTTGATGGCCCAGTGGCCCTGCGCTCCATACACCGGAAGGAACGTTACCGTTGGATGACTAGTTTTTCCCTGTACTGTTCGGCACCAGCGCCCACTTGCAGCACATAATTGCCCGCTGCAAGCCCGCTGACATCAAGCACCTTTCCATTGATGTCGTGGACGGATCGTTCTGTGAACACCACGCGGCCGGCCAGGTCAGTGAGTTCGAGGATCCATTCTTTTCCAGTGCCGATCGTGCCACGGATGCGGAATATTCCGTTGCAGGGATTGGGCAGGATGTGTATGACATGGTCAAGGGCATTACGCGCGATACCGGTCGGATCCATGGCGATAATGGAATCCGTGAGCGCACATCCGAAGGGCATGTCCAAGGTCACGGTGTATGCACCGGCTGCGGCGAAGGTGAGTGAGGCCAGTTCTTCGCCAGGTATCACCACACCGTTATAGTACCAGGTGTACACGCCGGGTAGTTCCGTGGCTTGCAATGTGTTACCGATCTGTTCCAGCTCAAGTACAGGGCAGATCAACAAGGTGTCCGACACGTAACTGCAGTCGCCGTCCAACTCGGCAGTGAGCGACCACGCACCATAGGGTGGGTCGCTGAGGCAGGGCGTGGAGGTGGTGGTGAACAAGGCCCCATCGCGATACCAGTCGTATATCCCGGAAACGCTTTGATCAGCACAAAGCAGCGAATCGGTGCTGTTCCAGCTGAGGGCGGCTGATCCACCAAGGTCTGTAACGAACACACTGTCGGCGACGGAGCAACCATTCAGGTAGGAAGCGCTGAGCGTATACCAACCGGATGCCGGGGCGCCGATCACGGTGGTGGGGTCGCTGGGGTCGCTGAGCCCAATGGTCGGTGACCAGCTGATGCTCCCGAACTCCGGCAACACACCATTGCAATTCCCGATCCCGGCATAGAGGAAACCGGTCACGACCGGCCAGTCTGAATCGAAAAGAAGGTCACCGTTCGGGTCGAACAGCTGAACGCGATTGCTATTCGCCCCTTGCACCGCTGTCAACTCGAACGCTTCGCCGTCGGCCACTGTGAACTCGTATGAACGCCAAAGCGAACCAGTGGACCAATAAACTGCTGTATCCCCCATCGTAGTGACCCTTACTCGCGCAGAGCTGATAAGACCATTCAAACTCGGGCGCAGGAAAACGAGCGTGTACGTGCAGCTATCTGAAGCGCCAAAGGACACTTCGCCGCTCAGGCTCGCATCGTTGGCACAAATGCTCAGATCACTGCCCGCCTCGACCACAGGCCCTTCCACACCTAGGATCGTGATCGTCGTGTCGAACGCGCACCCATAGGAGTCGATCACCGTGAAGACCGGGTTGAAGGCACCGGCAGTGGGAATTTCCATGGTCGCCATGGTCGGGTCCGTTGCCGAGTTGAGCACACCCGCTCCACTCCAGTAGGTCACGCTCCCATCGGTGAGGTCGAGCGTTGCACTCAGATCGGCAAAGCTGCTGTCATAGGCCATGGGAAGACCCATGCTCCACGAACACAATGACCCGTCATCCCCTCCCCACAGGTCGTAGAACGTCAGGGTCCACGTCCCGTTGACAGGACAACCGATGAAGTCGTCCAGCTCCCCGCTCGGCGTGTAGCTTCCTGGAGCAAGGGCGACATCCGTGGTATTCAGTGGTATCACATTGGGTGTATTCGAGGATGCCACACACTCGGCCCACATGCCATGGTCAGGAGAGGCACTGAAACAATAATTCCAGCAGGTGCCGGGGATGCCGCCAGGAAGGTCGTCCGAAGCGTCACCCAAAAAGGTGTTGCCGCCCCCCTGTGCTTCGAGAATGACTTCGGTCCCGTTCGGACATTCCAGGGTGATGATGAGATCCCCCATGAACGAATGTTCCATTTCCAAACAGATCTCACCGAGGTCGGCAGCGCTGGTGATCACCGATCCCGGTTCAGCCCATGCGATGGTGCTTGTAAGTGCCTGTGGTTCGGCGACAAGGTCCAGCAAGGGGATGCCTGTTCCGTATTCACCTCCAACAGCGTTCACATGCACAAAAGGCATGAGTGTGGCGTGCCCGACCAGCGCTGCCTCGTCGGGATAGCATACTCCGCTCGGTGCCGTGGTCCCATTGAAGTGCACAGGTCCACTGGCCAGTATGTATTGTGCGGGCGTCAGTTGGGAGGAGCAGCCCGTATTGCTCACCACCTGCAATTGCAGCGCCAATAGCCCCGGCTCTGTGATCACCAGTGTATCGATCGGTGTGGTGGAAACGAACGGTGCGGAATTGCCGGTGGTCCAGTGCCATTCGATCAGGGAAGTGCCATCGTACGGAGTAGAGCCGCTACCGTCCAAAAAGAGGGTATCACCCACACACAATACCGTGGGGTCCGGAAGGATCGTGCTATTGACCGCCGTGGGTGGCGTGTTGCACGCTGGTACGACGCCGGAACAACTGATGGAGGCTGCGAAATTTCCGGTGCCAGAGCTGTTCGAGGTGAAACGTACGGTGAGGCAACCGGTGGGATTGAAGTAGGTCGCCTCGACGAACAGGCCCGCCAGCTCAGTGCCGGTATACGCACCCAGATAAAGGCCGAGGACATTGCTCCCATCCCATATCTCCACCCTATCCTGCGTGGATGCCGTGCCATTGAGGCTCAGATCGAATTCCTGCCAGTTGAGTACCGTCTTTCTTCCAGGAACGTTCGGGCAAATGGTCGTCGTGAAGGTTTCATTGTCCCCATAGGGGTCATCAGGTCCGCCGCTGTCCAGCAACACGCCTGTACAGGTCGAGATCTGGGCTTGGGAGATGAGGAACTGTTGGGCATACGTCGTGGTCGCCAAGCAAAGGAGAACGAGTGCGAAACAGGGTGTGCGAAAGTGGTTCACGAACAGGTGCATGGGTCCGCGGGGATTTTAATTGACAATGTAGCTCAATGGCCCGATCCCATCACTTGATAATGACCGCCGCCGGCGGACATTCGGGGAGGAGATCAGGCCCATGGGTCACATTGGCGCGGTAGCCAATTGAAAAGGAGGATCCCGCCTCGAGGACCGGTGGCACCGATGACGAAAGACCCGTCGATGGTCAAATTCATCCCTTTTCCACATACATTCGATTTTCGAAGCACGGAACAGAGGAATAGAAATGAAATGATCCAAGATCTCCGTACATGAGGAGCCTGGTACTTGCCCTGACATTCTGCCTTTCCGCATCCGCTGTGGCGCAGTGGGTCACGATCCCTGATCCAGCCTTCGTGAACAAGCTTACCATTCTGTTCCCAGGTTGCATGAACGGGGATCAGTTGAATACCCAGTGCCCCGGTGTGGTGAATTCGACTTTTCTGAGTGTGTTCAACTCGGGCATCGGGGACCTTACGGGCATTGAACATTTCATCAACTTGGATAGCCTTTACTGCAACAACAACAACCTCTCCTATCTGCCGAACTTGCCAGAGACGCTTTCGTTCCTTGTGTGCAACGACAATGATCTCACTGTGCTACCGGAATTGCCCACTTCGCTCAGGACGCTATTCTGTGACTATAACAACCTGTTGGAACTGCCGGCCTTACCCGGCTCGCTAACTGAACTTCGCTGTAACTCCAATAGCATCAGCGTCCTGCCGACCTTGCCGGATCCGCTCAGGATCCTCTATTGCGGCGGTAATGAGATCTCCCAATTGCCGGCATTACCGGTCCAACTCACTTATCTCGACGCCAATTCGAACAATTTGACGGAGTTGCCTGAGCTGCCGGATTCGCTTTTGTACTTAAGATGTGCCGTTAATAACATCTCCGCACTTCCTCAGTTACCTAGTTCACTGGGGACACTTAGGTGCGGCGACAACCAAATTGTCGAGCTCCCAGAGTTGCCTGATCCGCTCACGCATCTCGACTGTGCGTTCAACAACCTCACGTCACTGCCAACACTGCCTGCCTCGCTCACGTCTTACGGTGTTATGCGAATAACCTCACCGTGTTGCCTGAGTTGCCACCCATGCTCAATTCATTGATGTGTTGGATGAACGATCTCAGTACGCTGCCCGAATTACCCAGTACACTGGAGTGGCTTGATTGCGACAACAACAGCATCAGCCTGCTTCCAGAATTGCCTGATTCCCTTGCCTACTTCAAGTGTGGGGATAATCAACTAAGGTGTTTGCCCACCTTGCCAATGCTCATTACGGATCCCACCTATTTCAACATTTCGGGGAACCCGTTCACTTGCCTGCCCAACTTCACACCTGCAATGACCGGGGCCAATGCACAATGGCTCCTCTACCCGTTGTGTGACCTTACCGACCTTGACAACAACCCCTATGGATGCAGGAGTTTAGAAGGTATTGCGGGAACGGTCTTTCATGATACGAACACCGACTGTATGAAGGAGGTTGGTGAGCCCCGCCTGATAAATATCCCGCTGAAGCTGTTGAATGATCAAGGCGAACAAGTTGCACTGACCACACCATTCGGCAATGGCATCTACAACTTCGTTGCCGGGGTGGGTGAATACACGGTGGAACTGGATACAGAGGATAGGCCCTATCAGGCTTCTTGTACATCCCCAGGGGATGTGCAGAACGTTGTACTCACCTCCGATGACCCGTCCGCTTTGAATGTCGACTTTGGCGTCGACTGCCCGGGCATCGATGTGGGCGTGCGATCGATAGTGAACACGGGCTGGGTGTTTCCCGGCCAGGTACACAATTTGCGGGTCTCTGTAGGCGATATGTCCGCTTGGTATGGGCTACAATGCGCGGCAGGCCTCAGTGGTATCGTGACGGTTCGTGTGGACGGACCGGTATTCTATTTAGGGCCCGGCCCAGGCTCACCAAGCCCCACCTTGACAGGGCCATTGGAGTTCACCTATACCATAGCTGACTTTGCTGGGGATGATGTCACGGAGGATCTCGATCTACTCTTCGCTACTTTAACGACGGCCATATTTGATGATGAGGTCTGTGTGGAGGTGTTGGTGGAGCCCATGGCCACTGACCTCAATCCCGCCAATAACACGTATAGCCAGTGTTACCTCGTGTTGAACTCCTACGACCCCAACGTCAAGGTGGTATGGCCCGGGGATGTGGCACCGGAATTCAACGACTACTTCACCTACACCATCTACTTCCAGAACATCGGCAGCGCACCGGCCTTCAACATCCGAATTGCTGATACGCTGGATAGCAACTTGGACATGGGCAGCTTCTCCGTGATCAATTACAGCCACACTGTCCAAACCTACCTGCACGGCAATGAGCTCACCTTTCGCTTCAACAACATCATGCTGCCCGACAGCACCAGCGACCCAGAAGGCAGTATCGGATATGTGCAGTACCGCATTAAGGCGCTGCCTGGCTTGCCTGCTGGCACGGTGATCGAGAACACGGCGCACATCTACTTCGACTTCAATGAGGCGATCGTTACCAATACAACGGAGAATCACTATGTGATCGATACGGGCGTCGGGGAAGCTTCGATCTTGGACTTGACCGCATTCCCAAATCCTGGGTCCGGTATCTATCAAGTGACGCTTGGAACATCCGTCACCGGCCCCACTCTGTTGAACGTGTACGATGTGTCCGGGAAGCGCGTAGCAGAGCACCGCATCAATGGACCTCGCATGATGCTGGACCTCAGCGACCAACCTGAGGGCTTGTATCTGCTGCGGGTGCGGAACGCGCGGGTCAGTGAGGTGCTGAAGCTGGTGAAACAGTGATGAGTGATCATATCGGTCACCACGCGACCCTCCTCGCAGCAAACCAAGAGTGAAGAGGATGACACCTTTCGTTCCGCCCGTCATCTTCTTTCCGACGCGTCCTATTTCCCCCGCAAGTTCTCCGCTTCTGGAACCAGCGCTCTTGTTCGTCCGGATCTTTTCGCTCGGCAAGGATCGCCTGCTCCGACCTCCAACGACCGATATAAGTTTTCTCCCCGAAGCATGTAACACGTGCCAGCAGGTGTGCACGGACTTTGCGGTGTCGAACAAATAAACCCAACGACACCATGAAAACCCCAATGAAGACGGTCGAACAGACCAATGCAAGCTGTGGCAAGGAGAACTGCACCTGCGTGATGTGCATGTGCGGCCCGATCTGCCCCAGCAGCGAGTGCGCTTGCGGCTGCGCGACGCTCTGATCCGCTAAAGGAAGGGGCGGAACGTCCGCCCCTTCCGGTCGGATCACTGCCGCATCCCGCTGTTCGTGGTATAGTGTACCACTCCGTTGTCGTCCACCAACACCATCGGTGCTACCATGCCATCTTGAACAGGGCTTGTCCAGATCAATGTGCCGGTGTTCGCGTTGCGCGCCTCTAGCTCCTGTGGAGAGGACTTCCGATGGATCAGTAGCACGCCATCCGCTGCCAGGCAATAATCCGCCGCGGTGGAAGGGCCGGTGGTGGCGATGTTCCAGAGCTGTGCACCGGTCTGCGCATCCAAGCAATGGAACCAACCTGGACCGGGTGCCGTTCCTCCGACATACAATTTGCCATTGTAGAGGTAGGGATCATTCCCACCGGAGCTGCTCACGATGTTCAAGGTCCACACGTCGTTGCCCGTATTCATGTCCATGGCATGCAGTTCACTGCAAGCCTGTACATACACGATCCCGTTCCCAGCGGTGGGGTTGCGGTAGAAGCTGGTGCAATCATCTATGGTCCTTTGCCAGAGCATGGTGCCAGTGGCGGCATCAACCGCATGGAATACCTGGTCCTCGCTTGCAAAGAAGACCTTGCCGTCCGCCACACAGGGTGAACTGTTCATGTCCGCCGCGGTGTTGTATTCCCAAAGCAAGGTGCCATCGGCCTTGTTCAGCGCTACGATACCCGGGTTCGCGGTGCCTTTTCCACAATAAAGCACGTTGCCCACAATGGTCGGGCTGGAGTACAGGCCCGCCCCGGCATTATAGGTCCAAACCGAGGAACCCGAACTCGCGTTGCGCGCACGTATGGATCCGCTTCGGGTCGCGAAGTAGAGCACTCCCTCCGATACCGCCGGGCTGTTGCCATCAGGGTCGCTGCCGGTCCATACTTGGCTGCCATCGAAGGCATTGGCTGCGTACAGCAGACCGCTCAAATTGCGGAACACGATCAAGTTGTTGTCGAAGACCGGTGACACCTCGTCCTCCATGGCGCCCACGTCCCAGGACCAGATACGACTGCCATCAGCGGCGTCCAGGCAGTGGAATCCCGAATCGAGTCCGGCCACGAAGATCCGGCCGTTCACCGAAGCGGAACCACCGCCGAAGACCAGGGGCGCTGAAAGGTTGGTCACCTGCGAATTGAACTGCACGATCGGTCCCTGAACGGTGATGTACTGGTCGAGGTCCCAACCCACCAGCTGCGCATCGGTATTCCAGAGCGCGTCATCCAACGCGTAGAAGAAGGCATTGAAGTTCCCCTGTTCGTCGAAGAAGATGGGCTCCGAGTAGAAGCTGCCGTAGTTGAGGTACACGTACCCATTGGTGACCGGTTGACCCGATCCATTGACCGCCGAGCCATGCACCGCGCCGCGTGGCGTGCAAAAGCCGTTCAACGTCAAGGGCACGATATCCGGAGCGGAAGAGAAGGGACCGATCTCGCCGATCTCCACGTTCTCCTCGGTCGCGGGATCGATGGCGAAGAGCACAGCTTCTCCTGAGCAAGGCATCGTGAGATACAAGTAACCGGATGGGGTGGTCATGAAAGTCCCCCACTCCGCCTGGAAGCCACCCATCCGCAGTTCCACATAGATGGGGAGGTAAGCATAGGGCTCACCACTACAGGATATCCGGACCTGGTAGCGGGTGGAGCAGGTTTCGAGCAGATCGCAGTTCCAAGGCGTGAAGTGTGCCACCTCCCCAACATAATTCGAGCCCTGTCGTTGGGCGCTCCCTTCTTCGATCCACAGGCCTTCCGTTTCATCGAAGTACCACAAGGGGATCTCGTCCGGCGCGCTACCCTGGGAACCCGGTGGAATGGGCATGGTGAGTTGTGCCATGCTTCCCGGCGTCAACTGCAACGGATTTCCGCTCGCAGCCTCCAGTTCGATGTGCGCCATACCGAAGGACAGCAGCACGCCGGACTCGTTCGCGGCACTGCGTGCATCCATGCCCGGTATGGGGGATATCCCGGCCGACGCGGTCGGGTCCATGTATTGGGCGAACACACGGACCGTACCCTGATAGCCGTCAGCGATCCCATTGGCCGGTACGGTCACACCGACACCATCCGGACTGCTCGCACTGCCACCAACGGAAGCCTGGAAACTTCCGATCTGCACCTTGGGCAGCAGCTTCACCTTCACCGAGACGTCCTCATCACCGAAGCCTTGGAAGATCCTTCCACCATTGAAGAAGCCGCTCTTGCGCACCCGAACGAAATTCGACCCTTCATTCACGGGCACGTTCTGCAGCCGGAACACACCGCGGCTATCGGTGGTGGTGCTCACCCCGTTGCAATCGACCATGGCACCTGACAGCTGTGCACCTGTGCCCGAGATCACCGAGCCCTGAACATCGATGGTGCGACCACCACCCGTTACTGGGGGAGGAAGGACATCTTCGGATGATTCCTTGCGGCAAGCAGAAAGGACAAGTAAGGTGGTCAGCAGTAGCAATGCGGTCGAACGGATCATGGCAATCTCTTGTATAGGCCTAACGTATTGGGCAAATTATAGGATCATGCACGATCTGCCAAGCCGACCCAACCGATACGAGGTCAGGCACCACGTCTTTGAACACATGATCGAGGCCTCGTTCATCCGCATTGAGCACGAAGGAGCAGATCGAAGATCACGTTGTCATTCGCGGGGTGCTAGCACGGCAGACCTGGTTCCCGCTGCACCTGACCTTCACCGACCGGAGGTGCACACCGAACAGCATCACTCCGATCGGCAGATGGCAATGATCATTCCTTGCCATGGCCATGGACAAAGCCAGGCCAGCGCACCTTGCTTGCTCATTCCTCACTGAACATAGGTCCCCTCGTCCACCTATTAACTGCGCAACACCACGGTCCGGCTTCCATCCCACACGTTCCAACCGTTCCGTCCCAACGAACATCGGGCCCAGCCGCGATCGCCTAATTTCCGATCCCAACATCAACGAACATGGATGTGAAGGACATGGAGGCGAAGATGCTCGCCAGCTTAAAAGAGAAGACCGGCAAGCCGCTTACCCACTGGGTGCGTGTCGCGAAGCGGTCAGGTATGAAGAAGCACATGCAGATCCTGAAGTACCTGAAGGACGAACATGGTCTGCTCTACGGCCATGCAAATGTCGTCGCATTCAAAACGCTCGGCACCGACAGTTCCTCCGTAGGTGGTCACAAGGAGCTTGTCGATGGCATGTTCGTAGGAAAGGAGCACTTCCGGGGTCTTCATGATCGGCTCAGCAAGACCATTGCGGCCTTCGGGAAGGATGTGGAGTTCGCGCCGAAGAAGAGCTACGTGAGCGTGCGTCGCAAGAAGCAGTTCGCCATACTACAGCCAAGTACGAAGACCCGCTTCGATGTGGGCATCAACCTGAAGGGACGGCCCGGTACCGGACGTTTTGAGGCTGGCGGTGCCTTCAACGGCATGGTGAGCCACCGTGTGGCGCTCGCCAATGAAAAGGAAGTGGATGCCGAGCTTATCGGCTGGCTGAAGGAGGCCTATGCGGAAGCCGGCTAGGTATCCTGACCGCAGGCGCCCACGCAACAACCACGACCTGCTCCTTTCATGCGCTGGGCCTGGTCCACCCTATTTTCACATCTGCTGATGAACGCCGCACCCATGCATCTTTGGGCCCAACGGCTCTGTTGGGCGACCATGAGCGCCTGTGTGACCCCGACCGTCGCTGCGCAGCACAACGCAGCTTCGGAACCCGACAGCGTCCATACCATTCTCTTCGAAGTAAGTGTGGCGGACAATGCACATCACAGCTACCTCTTCGGCACGCACCACGCCTTCGGCGAGCAATTCCTCGATACAATGGATCTTGCCCTTGAGAAGCTGCGGACCTGCGATGTGCTCGTTGTGGAATGCATTGGATCGGCCGAGGCCGTTGTGAATGCGCGGGGCACAAGAACCGATTGGAGCGCTTACCTATCGCCGAAGGACCTCGCGTACCTGCGTGAGCTCTTCACGACGAGCGATGTGCAGTTGGACCTGCTCACTCCGACCGAGTTGCACGCGGCGCTGGCGCGCTACCACGCCATGAAGAACTGCAAGGCCCGGTCCGCAACAGACAGTTCCCGCACGCTCGATGATGCGATCATCGATTTGGCGGTCGAAGCCGGTATGGAACTGGTAGGACTTGAAACGGCTGAAGCGCAGCTCGAACTGTTGCGAAAGGATGTCGAAGGCATGCCACGTAAAGTGCATGCACGACGATTGGCCGCGGCAATAGCCCAGATCAGGAGCGGCGGTACGAAAGGCTGTAATGAGGTGCAACGCTATGCAAGCGTGCAGTGGGACCTCCATTTGCACGCACCCTGCACGAACACCTTGATGCTCACCGAACGGAATGCACGCTGGATGGAACGGATCGGTCCTCTTTTGCATGAACGGAGTTGCTTTATCGCGGTGGGCCTGAGCCACCTCATGTACGATTGTGGCCTGATCAGCGAGCTCCGCGAACGCGGATTCCGGGTGGAGCCGGTGCCGTTGCGATCCTCGGAGTGATCATCGGACCCGCACCGATGGGCACCTTGATCATGTGGCATTCAATGAGCCAATAGTTCCACCAAGCGTTCGATCACATGCATCTGAGCAGCACGGTGGGTGCGCTCCAGCACCGCGATGCTCACAGTGGCGTTCAGATGCGGCAGGTACAGCGCCTTGGTGCCCCAGAAGCCACCATGCCCGAATGCCGGCATGCCATGGACCGTTTCCGTGGATATGCCCAGTTGATAGCCGCTCGGCAGGCTGTCCTGCGTGACCACCGTGGTGTGGATCATTGCGAGGTTGCTGCTGTCCCGCACCACCTTACCGGTGAAGAGATCCTGGTTGAAGCGGGCCAGATCCTTGGCCGTGCAGGCGATGCCACCACCGCCGTACAGGTCCACAGAGACGTCGATCGCGTGGCTGTCGAAACCGCGTTCGTCCCAGTACTGATTTACCAGCGGCAAAGTGCCCGCGGGCATGGGTTCCAAGGTGGGCATCCAGGTGTGGGTGTAGCCCATTTCCTCGTAGCGCAGCAGTTCGCGCATGGCCTGGGTGAAGGACATGCCGTTGAGACCCACGATCACTTCCGTGAGCAGCAGGTAGTTCGCGTCCGTATACGCATAGTGCGCGCCGGGCTCGGCCAGTTTGGTGCCCACGGCAATGGTCCGTTCCAGCTGTTCGTTCCGCGTCCAGCGGTGCAGCGGGTGTGCCGCGATGCTGTCGATGTAGCCGTAGTTCGTGTAACTATCAATGCCGCTGGTGTGCGAGAGAAGGTGCGTAATCGTGATGGCCATCAGGTCGTAGCCATCGCTCTCGAACAGCTTGCGCGTGTTGTCGGTGAGCAATGGACCCACCGGCTCGTCCAGGCTCAACTTGCCCTCCTCGGCAAGGCGCAGGATCGTGGCCGACACATAGGTCTTGATGTTACTGGCGATGAGGAAGGGTGCGTCCGGTTGCAACGCTGCACCGCCTTTCTCTGATCGTCCGCTGACACCGGTCCAGGAGATGTTGCGGTCCGGCGCTTCAACGTGCACCAGCAGACCGATCAAGGTGGTATCGGCGCGATAGGTGGAATCCAACAGGGCCTGTGCCCGTTGTTGGAAGGACTGGGCATTGGCGTTCGCAGCGAGCGCGATGCTCAGGAGCAGAACGGAACGAAGGGAGGTGCGGGAGATCATGGTGGTGTAGATCGGACCTGTGGTCCGTGCGGACAATGTAAGGCCCCTTGCTATGGTGCCCCTTGTTGACCGCTTCCCACCACGCACCTACAAACGCAGCAGCTTCATGCTGTGCACCGCGGATCCATCCACGACGCGCACCACGTAGCACCCTGGCAGCAGCTCGTTCACATCGATCACTGCGGTTGGCCCTTGAACGCGAAGGGCCCGTACCATGCGGCCGGCACCGTCAAGGATCTCGACCTGCACAGGACCGGCGCTGCGGGTGTTCAGCGTGAACACATCGGTGGCCGGGTTCGGGAAGAGGACATTCCGTTCACGTCCTGTTCGGGCACATCCGTTACGATGCCGTTGGTGCGCAAGGGTCGCATCTGGCCAGGGGCGTAGCCGTGCGCCACATCGTGGAAGTACACATCGTACAAGCGGCGCGCAGAGTTGAGCGCGGCGGTGGAGAAGTTGAAACCCCACGAGGCCCCGGCATCGCTGCTGCTCAGGATCAGGCCTTCAGTGCCGTCCGGCCGGTAGCCTGTTGCGAAGCCGAGACCATCGGCACGGAACGCCACACCGGTCAGCACGAAGTCACCGGTCATGGCAACCGTTGCGGGCGACCAGGTATCGCCACCATCAACGGTGCGTATGATCGTACCATCGTTCCGCGTGGCCACACCGACGGACGCGTCCAAGAATTCGACATCGGAGAAGCCGGTGACGGTGCTGGCATGCACCTGTTGCCAGTTCAGGCCGCCGTCGCTGCTGCGGTAGATGGCACCGCTGTCCGGCAGCATCAGCCCGTTGTTGATCAAGCGACGGTAGCCGCCCGTGGCCGCGAAGGCGAGCTGGTCGTTCACGAAGTGCAGGCGTGATACCACTTGACCGGAGAGCACGGAGGTATTGGCCCAGGTGCGGCCCGAATCGACGCTCATGTCGATGATACCGTCGCCGAGACCATTGCCGCCCGCAGCAAAAGCGACCAGGTCGTTGCGCATGCGCACGGCCCGGTAGTACCGGCCGTTCCCGGTTCGGATGCTATCCAGGGCCAAGGGATTGGCAGGGAAATCATACGGACGCACCACCACGCTGCGGCCATACAACTCGTGCCCAACAGCGAGGTAAAGCGGACGACCATCCACGAGCTTCACATCGATATCTTCCAGGTTCATGGACGGTTCGTACCAGATGTAGAAGCCGCCTCCTATCGCCGCGTTGTCGGTGCGGATGATGCCGCCTTCCGTGGCCGAAGAACTCGGCCCAGGGTTGTTCGCGCCGTACACGAACAGGCCGGTATCCAAATCGTGGAAGGCACAGGCCTGGAAATGCACAACGGTAGAGAACATACCGCCCGTGACCCATTGGGCCTTTGCTGCGAGCGTGCCGGTGAGGATCGCGAAGATCAAAAGGTGGTGACGCATGATGCGAAGTTCGGGCAATTGATGATCCGTCGATGTGCGGTCCGCGCGCTCACCTGCCACCATGGCTCCTTAGATTCGCCGACCAAGAACCGAACATGAACCTACCTTACTTCGCTCCCACCCGCCGTTCTATTTCATTCACCACACTCCTGGTCGTAGCACTGTTGAGCCAAGGTGCAATAGCGCAGACCACCTTGGTGCCGAGTTCGGTCACTTCGTCGGTCGAACCATTCTACAACTCCAGCGCTCTATCGCCCAGCAACCTCACCTTGGGCATCACCGCGAGCACCACCCAGAACTCCACTTTCCCGTATAGTCCATCAAGCGGTTTCACCACGGGGACGGGATACATCAGCCAATTTGGGACAGGCACGGCCGTGCTCACCTTCCAATTCCCTACAGCGGTCTCGGTGTCGCGCATGATGGTGTGGAACGCCTATTTCAACTTCGAATTGGACCACAGTGCCAAGAACGTGGTGATCGAGCTGCGCAACGCATCGAACACGGTGCTGCTTTCGCACAACGCACAACTTCCACAGGCCACTGCAAGCAACCTCAGCGCAGCTGTGGTGAACTTGCCGCAGGAGGTATTGGGCGTTCGTTCCATCCGCGTATCCATCAACACCCTCTGGGGTGGCAATGAGGTGAGCTTGCGCCGTGTGGCCTTTGCGGGCAACGGACTCTCTGTTGGTTTGGCGGATGCGAGCTCCGACGCCGCCGAACGCGCCGCCTACCCGGTACCCGCATTCGATCATGTGGTGATCCCTACCGCAAATGCCACCCGCGCGGAACTGTTGGACGCCACTGGTCGCATTGTTCCAGTGGATGCCGAATACCGCAGCGATGCCGTTACCCTTCGCTGGGGGACTTTACCACGAGGAGCGTACTTCGTGCGCTTGTATGGCCGCGAAGGCACGAACACACGTCGTGTCCTGGTAGGCGGCTACTAGGCCGTGCAATAATTCTTGGGAAAGGGCGGGTCGAAGGGTCCGCCCTTTGAGCTTCAGGTGCAGGCGATCTCGTCCAGTTGTGCATTGATCCATCCGAGGACGAGCCGCCTTGAGCCGAAGGACACATGAGCCGCGAAAACGCTTCCGCAATTGGTCCTGTCATGTTCCGCTTGAACTCCCGACCTTGGGCACATGGCCACAACAACCGAACGCAGCGTCACCGCCACTTTGGACGGCGCGCCTTATGCCACCCGCATCACGACCCGTGGGCTGGAATTGATCAGTGACGAACCGCTGGACCATGGCGGTACCGACCAAGGACTTCGTCCTCATGAGCTCTTGCTGGGTGCCTTGGCCAGTTGCACAGCCATCACCCTACGGATGTATGCCGACCGCAAAGGCTGGGTGGTACCGCGCATCGGCATCACGGTGAAGATGGACCGCACACAAGAAGGTGCTGCTGTGGAAACGAACATGACCATCAGCGTGGACCTGCCGAAAGAACTGAGCGATGAGCAACGTAGCAGATTGGTGCAGATCGCGAAGGCTTGTCCTGTTCATCGTACCTTGGAGAATCCGATACACCTGAAAGCGGAATTGGCATGAGCAAGGAACATACCTACACGAATGGAGAGTTGACCATTGTATGGAAGCAGGACCTATGCATCCATAGCAAGAACTGTTGGAAGAGCTTGGGCGATGTGTTCAAACCAGGCGAACGGCCGTGGATCCATCCAGAAGGTGCCACCACGGAAAGGATCAAGGCGCAGATCGACAAATGCCCGAGCGGAGCACTGAGCTATCGCATGGCCGAAGGTGCTGCGGATGTGACCCCGACGGAAAGCGATCGTCCAATGGTAGAGGTCTCACCCGATGGTCCGTTGATGATCAAGGGATCGATACAGGTGAAACACAGCGATGGCAGGATCGAGGAACGCGAAAAGGTCACGGCCTTGTGCCGCTGCGGCAGCTCATCGAACAAACCCTTTTGCGATGGCAGCCACCGCACCAATGGCTTCGTTGGCTGAGGTTCGGGTAGTGCGCGGCTTCGCTCAGCGAACTGACGAAATGCACAGCATGGGAAGACCGAAGGGTCTACCTTTACCCCCAACGGAATCGCTGCAACAGTGACAATGATCCATCAGGACCCCTCCCGTGTACCCTTGAGCCCTGCTCAAAAGGCCCGGAGGATCAATATGAACCCCGATCTGTATGGCACCTTCGCCGAGATCGGTATGGGCCAAGAGACGGTGCGGCACTTCTTCCGCGCGGGTGGCGCATCGCAGACCATCGCGAAGGCCATGAGCGCCTACGACAAGGACTTCAGCAACGCGATCTACGGCCCTGAGCCCGGCAACCGCTTCGTGTGCGAAAGCCGGCTGAAGAACATGTTGGGCCACGAATTCGGCCTGATCCAGGAGCGCCTTAGCCGACAGGACCACCCCACGAAGAAGTTCTTCACCTTCGCCAACACCGTGGCCGGCAGCAGTTTCGAACGGCCGCACAGCGGGCACGGATGGATCGGCGTGCGTTTCCAAGCGGCTCCCGAGGCGCCCACCAACGATGTGATCATCCACGTGCGGCTGCACGACCCCGACATCAGCTTGCAACAGGAGAGTATCGGCGTGATGGGTGCGAACCTCCTTCACGGCTGCCTCTTCAACCACGCAGACCCGAACGAGATCATGACCTCGCTCTATGACAACGTGAGCCGGCACGTGGTGGAGGTGGACATGATCCAGATGAACGGCCCCGTGTTCCAGAACGTGGACAACCGTTTGTTGAGCCTGCAGCTGGTGAAGCGTGGTTATACCGATGCGGTGCTCTTCGGCCCCGATGGCCAGAACCTGCAGGCCAGCGAAACGCTGTACAAGAAGAACATCCTGGCCATTCGAGGTAGCTTCCGTCCGGTGACGAAGGTGAATATCGACATGATCATGAACGGCTACAACATGTTCATCAAGGAACAGCGTGTGGACCGTCAGAACCTGCAGGTCCTGTTCGAGATCACCTTGAACAACTTGCGTTCGGACACCGGCGATGTGGACGAGAAGGACTTCATCGACCGGGCCGACATCCTTTGCAGTTTGGGCCAGACCGTGCTGATCAGCAACTACCAGGAATACTACAAGCTGGTGGAATACTTCAGCCGCTACACCAAGGCGCGCATGGGCCTGATCATGGGTGTGAACAACCTGATCGATGTGTTCGATGAGAAGTACTACCGACACTTGAACGGCGGTATGCTCGAGGCCTTCGGCATCCTCTTCACCCGCGACCTGAAGATCTACATCTACCCGAGCCGGACCTCCGAAGCGGAGGAGATCATGACCACGCAGAACATGCCGGTGCACCCGCGCCTGCAGCCTTTGTACGACTACCTGCTCTTCAACAAGCGCTTGGTGGACATCAACAACTTCGACCCGAGCGTCTTGCACATCTTCAGCCGTCAGGTCCTGGACCTGATCCGCGCCGGCAAGACCGGATGGGAGGACCTAGTGCCACCGTACGTGGACAATATGATCAAAGACAACCGCCTGTTCGGCTACACCCCACGGGTAAGCCCCAAGGAGAACGCGGAAGCCTGATCGTTACCTTTTCCGTTCGCAGGCATTGAGCCCGCATGATCCATGCATTGCTCATAGCGTACGCACTGTGTTGCGGCCCATCCATCATCGTTCGGCCGGAACAAAGTGGTACGGTACAGAAACGCTTCCCTGCTCCGGACGGTAGTTCCCGCATTCCGCTTGCATCCGGAAGCTTCGGCGCTTGGCTGCGTGCATACCCCTTGCTCCCGGAAGGAAGTCATATCCTGTTGTTCAACGGCACAAGGAAAGTGCGGCAGGATGTGCACGCGGCGGTGCTGGACCTGAGCGTGGGCAATAAGGACCTGCAACAATGCGCCGATGCCGTGATACGGCTGCGTGCCGAATTCCTCCTCGCACAGGGCCGTCCTTCCGAGATCCACTTCACCTTCACCAACGGTTTCGAGGCACGCTTCGACCGATGGGCGGCCGGAGACCGCATCCGGGTGGAAGGCAACACGTGCACCTGGCGATCGCGAAGCGCCGCACCGGACAACAGCCACGCCAGCCTGATGCGCTACTTGGAGCAGGTGTTCATGTACGCAGGCACCCGGTCCTTGGAAAAGGAACTCCTACCCCTCACTCCGGACCGTGCCGTACAACCGGGCGATGTCATGATCCACGGCGGCTCCCCCGGCCACGCGATGATGGTGATGGATGTGGCCGTGCATGCGGATGGCCGGACCTTCGTGTTGCTGGCCCAGAGCTACATGCCCGCCCAGCAGATGCACATCGTACGCAACACCGCGGCCCCGGCGCTGGGTGCTTGGTTCCAGTGGAACAAGGGCGCGGGGCTGCGCACCCCGGAATGGGAATTCGAATGGCGCGAACGCAGGCGCTGGCCAGGGACCTGAAATCGGAATTGGTCGAGATCTCGGCACTCTCCAACGAAGGGCTGTTGAGATCCATCCAACAAGCGCTTTCCGGAGCCCATGCGCTGGTTAACTTTCCAGCGGCACTGCCCTTGACGGCGCACGATGGGACACGAGGAGAACGACACGAAGGCAAGCGCTCCGGATCCGGCACTGCGTCCATACCCCTACCCGTACACCGCCTGGCTGGCACTTTCCAACGACCCGGACAACACGGTGATCGCCGGTTGGCGGGAATTGGACCAGTTGATCTGGAAGGAGTTGCAGCTTCCTTTTGCCGATTGCCTCTTCTTCCGTTCCTACAACCGCCACTTGCCTGATCAGGTGGACCTGCACCGTTATCCGGAGATCCTTGCGGCACACCCCCACGACACCATACATACTTGGGGGGATTACATGTTCGCCGGAACGCGGGGTTTCGACCGCAGCGATGCCGAGCAGGCGGTGGAGCATGCCCGGTCCTTGGGTTTCAGCCCCCGCGTGTGGGTGGACCATAGCATGTTCCCGGGGAACATGTTGCACATCCACCGCTACGGTGCGAAGCCGGAATTCCCGGATGCGGCGGGGCACATCTACGGCAATCCGTACTACACCTTGGACCTGGTGAGGGCCATCGGCGTGCGCTACCTGTGGGATGGAACCATTACTCCGATACTTGGGCAGGACCAGGAGAAGAACTGGTTCTCCTACCACCTGGAACATTCGGGCACCACACGCAAAGGCCTGATCGATTATGCGAAGCACCGCATGAGCGAACGGCTCGGCATCGGAAGTGGCTTCCGGGCACAGTTCCAGAAGAATGCGGCGTATCGCAAACACGTGTTCCCCGACGGCAACGCCATGTACGTGTTCCAACGGCACGGGTACTGGGACAAGGCCGAGATCCATGGGCTGGCAGCCGTGATCGCGCCGGAGCGTATGGATGAACTGGTGGCGCGGGGCGGTACCTGCATCGCATACACCCATTTGGGCAAGCGACCAGCGGACCGCATGGCGGAGGCGACGCACATCCCCGCACCCACCAAGGCCGCACTGAAGCATGTGGGCCGCTTGCATGCCAAGGGAGAACTCATGCTCTCCTCCGTGTCGGAGCTCTTGGACCATCTGGTGCTCAGGGACAACATAACCGTGGACCGGCGCAACAAGCACATCCGCTTTCATGCGGACGGCATCAGCTTCTCGAGTGTAGGTCCAGAGGAATTGAAAGGGCGCTCCTTCACCTTCCTGAGGAATGAGATCGCTCCGGAAGGGCTGCAGATCATGGGCACCTCGGAGATGTTGCATCCCCGCATCGAATGGAACGATGCGGAACACTTCACCTTGCGTTTCGAGGAATGAAGCATCGCGTGGTGCTGTTGACGAACGGTTCCCGGGCAGGGCAAGGGCTGGCGCATGCCTTGGCCATGTCGCCGCTCGATCTGGCGTTGATCGTGGTGGAGCAGGACCCGACCCCACCACCACCCAAAGGTCTGGGCGCCTTGCTGCGCAGCACCATTGGACACAACGCGGTGAACCGGATGAACCTCTGGCGCCAGCCGCGGAAATTGCGCCACATGTTGCAAGTGGAACGCGTGCTTCAACACAGTGCGGATCTGATGCTGGAACAGGAAATGGCCGACATGGGCTTTGGCGCGTCATGGCCTGGATCAGTGGACCTGGTGCGCACCTTGACCATCAACGATCCCGCAACCGCCGAGTTGATCCGGAACGCACGTCCCGATGTGCTGGCCGTATTCGGCACCGGCGTGCTGAAGGAGCACATGCTGAGCCTTGCGCCCAGCGGGGCATTGAACGCCCACTCCTCCATTCTCCCCTGGTACAAAGGCACCCGCTCGGAATTCTGGCAATGCCTGTTCAACGATCGCGACCACGTGGGGATCACCATCCATCGGATCGATCCGGGTGTGGACACGGGCGACATCCTGTTCCAAGCGGCGACCGCCACCAACTGGCCATCGGACCCCTTCAGTCTACGCAGCCTGAACACCATCGCCGTATTGAAGCATTTCCCCAACGTGATAACGGACCACCTGGAGAACCGGATCAGGCCCCGTGTACAGGAATCGATCGACCAACCGACCTTCCGCAGCCGGGACATGACGGTGGAGAAACGCATGGCGCTCTTCAACCGATTCTCTCTCTAACGGACACGGTTCCGCTTTGGATCACCATCTTGCAAGGACCATGTCCGCCAAGATCGAAGCCACATCCATCGCTTACCAAGGTCACACCGCGGCCGTGTACGCTTTGGCAACAGGCCCGACGGAGAGATCTTTCATCAGCGCCGGTGGCGATGGCCAAGTGATCGCTTGGGACCTTGACACGCCGGACCAAGGCAGACTGTTGGCCAAGGTGAGCGACGCCATCTACAGTGTGCTACTCGACAATGAGCGCGATCGGCTCTTGATCGGCACCGGTGCAGGGCGCTTGCACGTGATCGATCTGCAGGCCAAGGCCGAGGTACAAGTTGTCGAACTGCACCGCAAGGGCATCTTCCGGATCGTGGCCCACACGCCGAGGGGTTTCTTATGCGCTGGCGGCGATGGGATCCTAAGCGTATGGGGATGGACCGCTGGTGCGGACCCGGCCGCTTCAGTGGAATTGCAACGACAGATCCCGCTGTGCGATGAGAAACTGCGCGATATCGCTCTTTCCCCCACCGCCGATCGTGTGGCCTTGGCCTGTGGCGATGGCAGCGTGCGTGAATTCGAACCGACCCTGTTCAATGAGACCCTGCGCATGGTGGGCCACAGCGGCGGAGTGACCTGTGTGCACTACCACCCGAACAAACCGGTATTGATCAGCGGCGGCAAGGACGGTGAGCTGCGCTTCTGGCACACGCACGAGGACGGACGTGAGGTGCACGGCTTCCCCGCGCACAAAGGTTCCATCTACGCCGCTGGTGTGAGTTCCTCCGGAACACAGCTCGCTTCCGTTGGACGTGATTCATTATTGAAGATCTGGAACGCCAACGACCTTTCTCCTGTCCATCGCACGACGCGGGACCGCAGCGGCCATACGCACTCAGTGAACGCTGCATTGTGGCTTGGCGATACGCTTATCACGGCGAGCGATGATCGCATGGTGAGGGTTTGGACCTTCTGACGATGAAGGGCAATTGGACACGCGCGTCCTGGGTCACGATCGCGGCGCTGCTGCTGATCTCCAGCTCCAACATCAACTGGGGCAAGGACCATTGGCGAACCGTGCTGCAAGCCGATGCCAAGGGCTACTACGCCTATTTGCCAGCGCTGTTCATTTACGATGACCCCAACCTCGGTTTCTTCGATCGCATCGAACGGGAAACCTACTACGATGCCAACACCTTTTACGACTACCGCTTCGGCTTCGAGGGACACATCGTGGACAAGTACTTCATGGGCACCGCGATCGCGCAGCTGCCGTTCTTCCTTGGGACCCACGCCTTGGTGAGTGCGACCGGCGGGATGGCGGACGGCTATTCGAAGCCCTACGTGGTCGCGGTAAACCTTGCTGCTATCTCGTGGGTGCTCGTCGGCCTATTCTGCATGGCAAAGCTGTTGAGGACATACGGCATCGACGATCGATGGATCGCGTTCCTGATGCTCGCCTACACGTTCGGCACCAACCTCTTCTACTACACGGTCGTTGCGCCTGGCATGAGCCACGCTTACAGCTTCGGCCTTTGTTCAGCCTTCTTATTACTGGGTCGCGCGCTGCCTGGACGGGCAAGCACCAGCAGGGTCATTCTGCTCGGCGCGCTGCTTGGTCTGATCGTACTCACCCGTCCGGTCAATGGTCTGCTGCTGTTCGCGCTGCCGCTCTTGTGGGATCGCATGCCGACTCGGAGCGAAGCATGGACCCTGATCCGTGAACACGCGATCGCCATACTTGCGTCAATGGTCCTTGCTATTGCCATCACCAGCCTGCAACTCCTCTACTATCACAGCGCCACAGGATCCATCGGGGTATACGCCTATGGCGAGGAAGGCTTCAACTGGAGCGACCCGCACATGCTTGACATCCTCTTCAGCTATCGAAAAGGGCTCTTCCTGTACATGCCGATATTGTTGCTTTCGCTTCCGGGCTTGTACTACTTGCGCCAGCGATCGCCCGTGGCGGCTTGGTGGTGGATCGGTTTCTTCCTCCTGCTCACCTACGTGCTTTCCGCTTGGTGGAACTGGTGGTACGGTGGCAGTTTCGGTGCGCGCGTGTACGTGGAATACCTCGGGCTGTTCATGCTCCTGGCGGCATTCGCGTTACAGCACCTGCGCGCACAGTGGCGCAAGGGCCTGATGAGCTTGATGGTCCTTGCCGTCGTGCTGTGCCAGGTCCAGACCTACCAGATGCGCTATTACCAGATCCACTGGGAGGACATGGACCGAGCACGCTACTGGGAGGTGTTCCTGCGCTTGGACAAACTGCCCTGAGCCTACTTCCAGTTGGCCACGTACCAAGGCACGGCCTTGCGTAGACCCTGGCGCAGCTCCACGGCGGGCGCGTAGCCCAAGAGGTCCTCGGCCTTGCTGATATCCGCCAGCGAATCGCGGATGTCACCGCTGCGTTCGGCAACATGCTCCACACCTACCGAAGCGATGGCGGGATCCACGCGCGCTAATTCATCACGCAATGCATCGACCAGTTCCAGCAAGGTGGTGCGCGCTCCGAAGGCCACGTTGAAGACCTCCCCATCGACCCGTTGATCCTCCGTGGTGGCGGCCTTAAGGACGGCTTCCACCGCGTTGGCCACATAGGTGAAATCCCTGGATTGCAGGCCATCGCCATGGATCTGCGGAGGCGTGTGCCGCAGGAACGCACTGATGAACTTGGGGATCGCGGCCGCGTATGGGCCCTCCGGGTCCTGGCGTTCGCCGAAGACATTGAAGAAGCGGAGCCCGATGGTCGACATCCCATGCAAGCGCGCGTAGAGCCGGGCATAGGTCTCGTTCCCGACCTTGGTGACGGCGTAAGGCGAGAGCGGCAGGCCGGTGTTCTCTTCCCGTTTCGGCAACTCCTTGGAATCGCCGTAGACGCTGGAGCTCGAGGCGTACACGAAGCGCTTCACTCCTGCAAGCCACGCCGCCTCGATCATGTTGAGAAAGCCGCTGAGGTTGGTGCGGTGCGAAGCGAGCGGATCGGCGATCGATCGTGGCACGGAACCCAATGCGGCAAGGTGCACCACGACATCAACGCCCTTCACCACAGCGGCACAGTCATCCTCGTTCCGGATATCGCCTTCCATGAAGCTGAACTTTGGATCCGCTTCCAGATGCGCGAGGTTCGCCCGCTTGCTGGTGGCGAGGTTGTCCATCGCACGCACGACATACCCGGCATTGATGAAGGCATCACAAACATGGCTACCGATGAAGCCCGACCCACCGGTCACAAGGATGGTGGATGCTTTGGTCGTGCTCATGTCCTGTTCGTTGGCCGCAGTGGCGCGCCAAAAGTAGCCGCGAAGCCGTTCATCGCACGCGTTGTGCGTTCCGAATATCCATGATCACGCCTTGATCGCGACGCCGTACCAGATCGTGCGCTGCGTGCGTGGCAGCATAGGCCCCAACACTGCATCGAAGCCGGCCAGCACGGTGCGTTGCCTTTCACTGCGACCGAGGTTCGCGATGAAGCCGGTCGTATGGTCATTCAACCGAGCGAAGGGAGCGAACAGGTCCCGGTCCTTCACGGGGTCGAGATAGCGCCAGTAGCTGTCCCAGGCCACGTACCGTTCCCGCAGCCATACATGCAATGGGCTTCCGTGCAGGTTCTCGGCGAAGAGCAGCACGCCACCGGGCTTCAGCACGCGGTGCATCTCGCGGATGGCCAAAGCCTGTTTCTCTTTGCTACCCAACGCTCCGATCATGCTCTTGAAGATCACCACATCGAAGCTGGCGTCCGGCTTGGGTATCGCTGTGGCATCGATGTGCTCGTAGGTGATGCACTCATCCCAGCCAAAGGACCTGTGCAATTCCTTGGCAGCGTCCGTGGGGCCATGCAGGTCACTGCAGACCGTATTGAAACCGTGATCCGCAAGCATCAAGCTCAGGCCACCGTCCCGCTCGCCCAAGGCCAAGGCTTGCATACGATCCTTGGGCAAAGCGCTCAAGGTCCGGTGCCACATGGGATAGGCCCGTGACCAGGACCGCACTTCCCATTGGAAGTAGAGGGGCATTAGATCGTTGGCTTGGTCCATGGGGCAAAGAAAAGGGGCGGCATCGCTGCCGCCCCCGTTCAGGTTCGTGTTCGGGTCATTTCGCCACGGCCACCGAACGCTTTTCGCGGATCACGGTGATCTTCACCTGACCCGGATAGGTCATTTCATTCATGATACGATCAGCAATGCTCATGCTGATCTCGTCGCTCTGGGCATCGGAGATCTTATCGCTTTCCACCATCACGCGCAACTCGCGGCCGGCCTGGATGGCGAAGGCCTTGGTGACGCCGTTGTAGCTCATGGCCAAACTCTCGAGGTCCTTCAGTCGCTTGATGTACTGTTCGGTCGCCTCGCGACGCGCACCCGGGCGCGCACCGCTGATAGCGTCGCAGGCCTGCACGATGGGCGAGAGCAGCGTGGTCATCTCGATCTCGTCGTGGTGGGCACCGATGGCGTTGCACACGTCGGGCTTCTCCCCGTACTTCTCGGCCAGCTTCATGCCCAACAGCGCGTGCGGCAATTCCGGTTCCTCGTCGGGCACCTTGCCGATGTCGTGCAAGAGTCCGGCGCGCTTGGCGGTCTTCGGGTTCAAGCCGAGTTCGCTGGCCATGATGGCGCTGAGGTTGGCCACCTCGCGACTGTGCTGTAGCAGGTTCTGGCCGTAGGAGTTTGCGGTACTTCATGCGACCGACCATGCCGGATCAGCTCGGCGTGCAGGCCGTGGATCCCGAGGTCGATACAGGTGCGCTTGCCCACCTCCACGATCTCCTCCTCCAAGTGCTTCTTGGTCTTGGCCACGATCTCCTCGATGCGCGCCGGATGAATACGACCATCCTTCACCAGTTGGTGCAGGGCCAAGCGAGCGATCTCGCGGCGAACGGCATCGAAACAGCTTAGGATGATCGCCCCGGGTGTATCGTCCACGATGATCTCCACCCCGGTCATTTCCTCCAGCGTGCGGATGTTACGTCCCTCCCGACCGATGATCCGGCCCTTCACGTCGTCGTTGTCGATGTGGAACACGCTCACCGAGTTCTCCACGGCGTGCTCGGTGGCCACCCGCTGGATGGTCTGGATCACGATCCGCTTGGCCTCCTTGTTGGCCGTAAGCTTTGCTTCCTCGGAGATGTCCTTGATCGTGGCCATGGCCGCTGTCCTGGCCTCGTCCTTCAGCGAATCGACGAGTTGCTTCTTCGCCTCTTCTGCGTTCAGGCCGCTGATGTTCTCCAAGAGGCTCACCTGCTTCTGGTGCAGCTTGTCCGACTCTTCTTTGCGACGCTCAAGACCGGCCATCTTCTGTTCCAGCTCCTCGCGGGTGCGTTCCACCTGCTTCTCCTTGTTGGCCAGTTCCTGTTGCTGGCGGCTCAGTTGCTGCTCGCGTTGCTTGGACTTCTCCTGCGACTGTAAGAGCGCTCGCTCACGTTCGCGCACTTCCTTCTCGTGTTCCTCTTTTAGTTGCAGGAACTTCTCCTTGGCCTGGAAGATCTTCTCCTTGCGCAAGGCTTCAGCCTCCACCTCGGCCTCCTTCAGGATGCCGTGGCTGCGTTTCTTCATGGCGGCGTTCAGTACCACGAAGACGATGGCCCCACCCCCGACGATGCCGGCGAGGAGGCCTACGATAATGCTCATCATATCCATATGTCCACTCTCATTTTAGTGGACCATGCACGTCCTCCAGCGGGCCCACGCCCGGGAGCGAAGGGGATCAGACCCGGAGATCAGCGAGCAACTTCTCGATGTCGCTCAGCGCTTCATCGGCCTCGGATTCTTGTCGGGATACGGTGCTGTTCAGCGCGCGTACGGTGACTTCCAAGGCGGCCATGGCCAGTAGGTCCTGCTTGTCGGTCAACGGATAGTTGGCCTTCAAACGGGAGATGCTCTCATTGATCTCTTCAACGGCCCTACGCACGTTCTCCTCCTCCGACCCTTGTATGGTCAGCGGATATGCGCGGCCTGCGAGTTCCACCCTGATCGATCGTTCTTCCATGTTCGCTTTCGACATATCAGGCCTTCAGCAAGGCCAGGCAGTGGTCGATCTCGTTCACCAGTTCATCGATCTTCTCCTTCGTTCCCGGTACGGTCGTTCCGCCACCAGCGGATCGCCCTTTCCGGAGGACCTCGTTCTCCCGTTCCAACTCCGCCACACGCGCCTTCAGCACTTCCGCCCTACGACGGCTTTCTTGTGCCTCGACATCCAGGTCGGCCGCCTTCTTGCGCAGGGTGTCATGAGCACCCATGAGGTGCTTCACTTTCTCCTGAACTGCTTGTAAACGGTCCGTCAACGTGAGCATGGTCGGACCGGGAGTGTACATGGTCCGAGGTCAAAGATAGCCGCCCCCTATGTTCCCGCATGCTTTTTGTACCAACGCGGCGCTGTTGATCGGTAGAACGACCTGCCCGCTACCGAACAACATGCCAACGCTAGCTTGCCCCACATTAGCAAGACCCTCGACCACGCTGCTCCATCCCCCTATGCAAATCTCTCTTAACTGGACATCATTAATAGCACTGTTTATCAGTGCTTTATCGGCAACCACATCAACCTGCCAAGAAACTGTCAAAAAGGCCGGATATATCAACCCGATGGAGATCCCTTGGACCTCTCGGGCAATTTCATGGAGCCCGGAGCAACCACTTCCATTCCGGACTGGACATGCGGACCCAGGGCGCGAAGGGATCCCGTCCGGTCGGTGGCCGATGGTTGGGTCAGCCGGATCAAGATCAGCCCTTGGGGCTATGGCAAGGCGGTGTACATCGATCATCCGGATGGCCACACTTCCGTTTATGGACACCTACAACAGTTGAAAGGTCCGGTGGCAAAGGCATGCTTGGACGCCCAGTACCGACAACGGGACTTCAGCATCGACATCACACCTGAGAAAGGTGCGATACCGGTGAAGCAGGGAGGGTCATCGCCCTGAGCGGGAATACCGGCGGTAGTGGTGGCCCGCACCTCCATTTCGAATTGCGCAACACGGCCAGCCAGCATGCACTGGACCCGCAAGCCTTGGGGATCAAGGTGAGCGACAAGACCCCGCCGGAGATCTTCGGCGTGCGATTATACCTTGACCGACAGTTCGCGCGTTGGCCCCTACCCGCCCAAGGCCGTGGGCTTCGCTGCGCAGGGCGGTGCCGGGCGCTACGCCTTGAAACCCGGTGAGGTCCCCAGCGCCTATGGCACGGTAGGGCTGGCTTTGCATACCATCGATCGCTACGACGGCATGGCCGCGAAGTTCGGGGTGCGCGGATCAAGCTCTTTGCGGACAGCGTTGCCGTGTTCAGCGCGGTGTTCGATGCGGTGGATTTCAACGCCAACCGCTACTGTAACGCCTATGGACTATGCCTGTACAAGGACAATAAGATGGAGTACCACCGTTGCTACCGGTTGCCGAACAACAAATTGCGGATCTACGGCAAGGAAGAAGCGCATGGCAGGATCGCCCTCGTGCCGGGGAAGGACCACCACATCCGCTTCAAGGTGACCGATGCCAACGGCAACGGTTCAGGCTTACGTTCATGTTACGTGGGGCCACGGCGGAAGGATCGATGGCATGGGGACCGGCCGTCCCAGCAGGAAGCCTCTTCCGTTACGACACCGAGAACGTACTGAAGGAAGAAGGTGTGAGCCTGACCTTGCCGGCCCTCGCTTTGTACGACGACGCCTACGTTCGCTACGAGCGCAAACCCGTCCCGGCCAAGGCCTTGACGCCGTGCACGTGCTGCACGACCCACTGACACCGATGCACAGCAACAGCACCCTTGCGGATCAAGGTACCCGACCTGAAGGCTTGGCGGAACAAAGCCTTGATAGTGACCGTGAACGGAAAGACCAGCGCAGTGGGGGGACGTACGCCGATGGTGCATTGACGGCACAGGTGCGCAGCTTCGGTTCATACACCGTGATGGTGGACACCATTGCTCCTGTGATCGAGAACGTGGACCTGCGGGCCGACATGACCGGCCGGAGCAACTTCACCCTGAAGGTCACGGACGACCTCTCGGGGATCGACAATTGGAAGGCGACGATCGACGGCGCATGGGTGCTGATGGAATACGAGCCGAAGAACAACAGCCTCACCCACACCTTTGATGAACACACGAAGGCTCCAGGCAAGAAGGCCTTCAAACTGGAAGTGACCGACGACCGCAGGAACACGGCGCGTTACGAATTGACCTTCACGCATTGAGCCTGCATACGTGACCGTACGATCGGCGCGTTGAACGAGCATGAGGTCACGATCATTTATCGCCGTCCTCCTTTTCGGGGCCTTGGTCCTTGCATTCAGCAAGGGGCCAGTGGATCGGAGGGACGATCCCGCACTTCGAGAGGGCGACATCCTGTTCCAGCGCACGGGCGGCGCGCAAGGCAAAGCGGTGCGCTTAGCGACGGGCTCGCCATGGACCCACGTCGGTATCTTGTTCAAGGACGGCGATGTTTGGATGGTGTACGAGGCGATCGGACCGGTGATCGCCACGCCATTGTCCGAATGGGTGGACCATGGGACAGATGGCCATTTTACCGTGAAGCGTTGGAAGGAGGCGGGGGATCGGCTGGACGCCCCGGGTACGGAACGATTGCGCAAGGCCACTGAAGCCTTCCTCGGGCTGCCCTACGACCTGCAGTTCGGTTGGAGCGATGCCAGGATCTATTGCTCGGAGTTGGTGTGGAAAGCATACGAGCGTGGCCTGGGCGTGGAACTGTGCGCACCGAAACCGATGCGGGAGCACGACCTCGGCGACCCCATCGTTCAGCGCACGATGAAGGAGCGCTACGGCAACACACCACCCCTCGACGAATTGATGATCGCACCGGGCGCCCTGTTCGACTGCCCCATGTTGGTCACCGTCCTGAAAAAGTAGGACGAGGGCTGCTCCACCCTCTTACCTTGGCGGCATGTCCCGAGGGAGCTTCCGCCACGTTCTCCTCTTCATGTTGCTTGCCATTGGCTGTAACGGTCCTGACACGAGCGGGGTGCGCATGATCGGCCATGGTGGTCAAGGCGTGAACGGTCCGCACCCGATGAATGGTCGCGAAGCCTTGCTGGGCGGCTTGGCCGATGGGGCCTACGGGATCGAGATGGACGTTCGGGTGCGACGGCGGATGGTGTCCTGGTCGCCTACCATGAGCAGGAACTTCGTGGTAGCGGCACATGTACCGGCCTGGTGAACAGCCACCCATGGTCGAATGCACATTGTGGCCCCAGTAGCGCGCCCTTGGTTAGGGTCGACAGCCTGATCGCTGAGGCCTATCACTGTGCCCGATGCTGAATTCACCTTGGATGTAAAGCTCTTCGCAGGCGGGGAATGGTCAAGCTATCTCGAGGACTTCGCCGGGGCCATTGCCGAATTGGCGCGGGCACGATGCGCAAGCCCTTGTTGGTGGAATGCCAAGTGGACGAGTTCCTCCTGCGCATGGTGACGTTCCAAGGCCGTGCAGCGTTATTACTACGCGACCGAAGCCTTGGAAGGGATGTGAGCCAAAGAACTGGGCTGTGCGGGGATAGCCATCGCCCATGACCTGATCGATGAGCATCAGGCCGCGAAGCCAGGGCCATCGGGCTGAACCTGACCTTGTTCGGGGTAACGGGGAATCGATCGCTGAGCAAAGCCTTGCGCCTGGAGCCGGACCGGATCCAAGCGACATCACCCCGGACCACTAGGCTCGTGTCGTGTCGAACGGCCAGTGGTCGTTCACGGTATAAGCGCCATGGACTGTTTGGCGAACTTCCACGTCCTTTGTACGGCACATCATGGCAGGCATCTTCAGCACCACCCGGGTCAAGTTCATCAAGGGCATCATCGAGTTCAGCGAACGCCACGTGTTCGAACGGCGGCTTCAGCTGTACAACCGACTGCTGGCCGGTCCACCCACCACGGTGATCGATGTGGGCGCCAACAACGGCCAAACCATCGAGTTCTTCCTGCGGATGGCCCCGAACTGCACCGTTCTCGCTTTCGAACCGAACAAGAAGCTGTACGACCATTTGTGCGCGACCTACAAGGCCAACCCGAATATCCACTTGTACGACCTGGGTGTGAGCGACAGCAAGGGCGAGCGCACCTTCAATGAAGACCTGCTGGATTACACCTCCACCTTCGAGGACCTGAACATGGACTCGGCCACCTGCAAAGAAATCGAAGGTGTTGGGCGTGGAATTACAGATATCGTAACGGCGCGTTACACCGTGCACACCACCATGGCCGACCATATCTCCGAGCATGTGCAGGGCACGATCGACGTGATCAAGATCGATGTGGAAGGCCATGAGTTCGCGTGCTTGCAGGGCCTGTTCAATAGTGGCAGGGCCTTCCCGATCCGTTACCTGCAGTTGGAGAACCACAACGATGACATGTACGCCAACAAGACCTCCTTCGCGGATATCGACGCCTTGCTGAAGGCGAACGGATTCACCTTGGTGGCCACTGTGAAGCACGGCTTCGGCGACTTGGACGAATTGATCTACGGGAACACCAAGTACCCAACGAATTAGGCCAGGAAGGCCCCTTCGCACATGAGCAGTGCAACAGTCGACCGATCGAGGGACCTGCTCGACCACGTTCCTACAGGGCCTCGTGCGGCGTGGTTCTTCGCCTTGGTGGCCATTGCGTTCTACGCGAACACCCTAGGGAACCGATTCGCGTTGGACGACGGTCTGGTCCTGAACGAGAACAGTTACGTCCTGCAAGGGGTCGCCGGCATCCCGGATATCCTGACACACGACAGTTTCTTCGGTGCCGTTGGGAAGTCGGCCTACCTCTCCGGTGGGCGGTACCGGCCGCTCTCCCTGATCACCTACGCCATCGAGGTGTCGGTTTTCGGCGTTGAACCGGTGGTGCACCACGGCGTGAACGTCCTTCTTTTCGCCTTGGTCTGTGTATTGCTCTTCCGCTTCCTTGGGCGCTTCGTGTTCCCCGGAAGCCCATGGGCCGCATGGTGCAGCGCGCTGCTGTTCACCGCGCACCCCATCCATACCGAGGTGGTGGCCAACATCAAAGGGCGCGACGAGATCCTCTCGATGCTCTTTCTCATCCTGACGCTGCACCACGCTTTGCTGCATGTGCAATGGCGAGCGCAACATGAAAAGGTGCCACCCGCTGACCGGAAGCGGAAGAGGAAGGATGCTGCACGCTCCCAAGGTGAATGGTCCGGCATCTGGTCGGTACTGTTCTTCACACTGGCCTTGCTTTCCAAGGAGAACGGGCTCATCCTTATCGCCGTGCTGCCGTTGACGATCCACTATTTCACGGATAGCACCATCGGTCGATCGATCAAGCGGTCGCTACCTGTCATCATCGTTGTGCTGTTGTACGTTGGTATGCGGGTATTCCTGTTGGAAGCCCGCAACAACACGGTCCAGGAGATCATGGACAACCCCTACCTCCACAGTTCGCTGCCGGAAAAGCTCGGGAGCATCCTCTTCGTGTTGCTCTTCTACGTGAAACTGATGTTCTGGCCGCATCCCCTCACCTACGACTATTCGTTCCACCAGGTCCCTTACCATGACTTCGGCGATCCGGTCGTTCTGGTGTCCTTGCTTCTGCATCTGGGTCTTCTCGCCTACGCGATCTTCACCCTGAAGCGAAAGGACCTACTGGGCTGGTGCATCCTCTTCTACTTGGCCAACGTGATGTTGGTCTCGAACCTGCTCTTCAACATCGGTGCGCCCTTGGCGGAACGCTTCCTCTTTTTGGCCTCGTTCCCTTTCCTCGTCGGCATCGTGGAAATGATCCGTCGCGGCGTGGAACGTTACGCTAACAAGTCACCGGTGCGCTATGGTCTCGCTGCGTTGCTCGTTGTCATCACGGGCACCAGTGCCATGGCCGTGATAGCGCGGAACGCGGATTGGCACTCGGGCGATGAGCTCTTCCTGCACGATGTGAGCATTTCAAGGAACAGCGCTCGGGCCCGCACCTATGCCGGGATCGCATACATCCATCTTTCTGATTCGGCCAAGGACCCACTCGAGAAGCGCGCGCATGCCATGGCGGCGGTGGAGCACCTGCGCATAGCCGACAGCATCCACCCGGGCTACATGCCCACATTGCTGAACATGGGTCTGGCCTATTATCGGGTTGATAGTTTGGAAGTGGCCGAAAGTTGGTGGGACAAAGCCCGGGAAAAGGACCCGAACGATGGAAAGCTGAAGGACCTGGAGACCTTCCTTTTCGACCATTACTACCGCAGCGGGCTCACCGCTGGTCTGGGTGGAGATCTGGCCGAAGGCGAACGGTTGTTGAAGAAGGCTGTGCGCTACGCACCGCGCAACCCCGACGCTTGGTACAACCTGGGTGGTGTGTACTACACGGCGAAGCGCTATCCCGAAGCCGAAGCGGCATGGCGGAAAGCATTGGAACTATCACCGGAACATCGCGATGCAAGAGCGGGTATGGCCGCCTTGTCCATGACCGTGCGATAGCGGGAGCACGAACCTAAGGCGCCTTCACGAGCCGCAACTCCTGCTGCATCAGCATGATCGCGTACTCATTGCGGAAGCCGTTCTCGGGGCCGGTGTCGACCATGCGGAACCCCATGTGCAACGGCTCGGTTCGGACCAGGTCGAAATGCGCTGGAAAATCCGCCCCTTGTGTCATCAAGGCCTTCACGTAGTACATGGTCACATCGAAGCCGAGAAGCGCGTAATCGTCGATGTCCGTATGGTACTTGTCCCGATAGGCCTTGGTGAAGGCTCGTACTCGCGCATCGGTAGGATCGGAGAAGGACGGTGCCGCATAGCGGAAGCCGAGCACGTCCAGATCGGCCGCTGCGAGCGTCTCGAACAAGGTCCACTTTTCCAAGCCCACCAACGCGATGCGGTACTTATTGACCAATGGCTTTAACTTGACCACCAGGCTGGTGAGGAACTCCACGTTCTCGCTCGGCACAACGAGCACATTCAACTTGGTCGCGTGCAACTTGTTGACGATGGCTGTCATGTCACGCAGCCCCGGCAGCAGCGACCAAGGTATCCTGCCCCCCCCCTCGCCCGGCACCTGCATCGCTGCGCAAGGCCGCCGCATTTGATCCTGTAATTCCTTCTCTGGACGGGATCTCCGGCCTGACCAGCACGACGTGGTCACGCGTGTGCTTTTGTGCCACGTACCGGGCCGTGTACTTCACCAACTCACTTCGTGAAGGCGTCACCTTGCTCACGTTGGGCATGCCCAGGAGCATCTTGTTGCTTTGCGGTACCGGACAAACGATGTGCGCCTTCTTGTTCGCCCAGACCAACTGCTCAATAGCCGAACGATGGAACGGACCGATGAAAAGGTCGTACTTACCAGTTCGGATCCTTCACCACGGCGTTCCAAGGTCTTCACGGTCCTCCCCCATGTCAAGCACACTTCACATCCGCCTTCAAGCCGAGCTTCTCGAGTGAATCCAAGGCCATGCGCGCACCATTGTGAAACTGCGCCGCGATCCGTATTGTCGGCTCATGGAAACGATGCGCCGTGGCATTCTCTCGGGCAAGGCCAGCACGCTATCGTTCTGAAATGGAGAAAGGCAGTAACAGCGCGAGCTATGGCGCTTGGAACGGTCGTCAAGGTATCCGCTCGGACCACCGTGCCCTTCGAACGGGGGATGCGGACCACTTGCCCCGCTTTCAATCCGTCGGGCAGGCCTCCGTTCGCTTTCTCGATGCCTTCGATGGGAACATTGAACATGCGGCTCAACGAATACAAGGTTTCACCAGGTCAATCGCATGATGGATCAGTGCCTGTCCACTTGCGCCGGAACGAGTGCCGCCGCACTGGGGCCGGTCACTTTCTGCACACCGGGATGATCAACACCATTCCCTCTTGCAGTTCGATCGCTTCGGGGTTGCGCTCCAGCAGCATGTTCATGTCCATGCCGTAGGACCGCGCGATCCCATAAAGCGTTTCCTTCTTGCGCACGGTGTGCAACAGTTCGCCGTCGTTCCGGAGGGTCGGTGCGGTCTTCAGTTCCTTCTTCTGCACTGCATCCATGGGAACGAGCAGTTCCTCGTCGATGCTCAGGCCATCAGCGGCGTTCGGGTTGGCGGCCATGATGTCGGCCACCGGCACGGCGTAAGAGCGACTGATGGCGTACAAGGTCTGACCGGCCTGCACACGATGCACCGTGAACTTGCGACCGTCGATGGTACGCACTTCCTGGGCGTGTGCGAACAGGCCAAGCAGAAAGATGGCCAGGACCAAGGGCAAACGTAGGATCGTTCCATTCGATCGTGGCCGGGGGCTTGGAGACTGATGTCATAGACCACACGGTTCACCCCGCGCACCCGGTTGATGATCGTGTTCGAGATCCGTGCCAGAAATTCATAGGGCAGGTGGCACCAGTCGGCCGTCATGCCATCTGTACTGCTCACGGCACGTAACGCAACAGCATTCTCGTACGTGCGTTCATCGCCCATGACCCCTACGCTGCGGACGGGCAAGAGGGTCGCTCCGGCCTGCCATACCTGATCGTACAGTCCTTCATCCCGCAGGCCTTGGATGAACAGGTGGTCCACCTCCTGCAACAGGGCGACCTTCTCCGGTGTGACCTCGCCCGGGATGCGGATCGCCAGCCCGGGGCCTGGGAAAGGATGCCTGCCCAGGATGTTCGGGTCCAGGCCGAGTTCCTTGCCCGGCGCACTTCGTCCTTGAACAACAAACGCAGGGGTTCCACCACCTTCAACTTCATCGCGCAGGCAATCCGCCCACGTTGTGGTGGCTCTTGATGGTGACGCTCGGGCCGTTCACGCTCACGCTCTCTATCACGTCCGGGTAGATCGTTCCCTGCCCCAACCGTTTCACATCAGCGGAGATGCAGGTGTGCTTCCCGGTCCGAATACATCCCGCAATGGGCAGTACTGCCGTCGCTTTCCGCTTTTCCTCGGGATCGTCAAGCCTTTCAAGGCGCTGTAGAACTCCTCGCGCGCATCCACACCGGTGATATTGAGGCGGGTGCCTGTAGCTCTCCAGCACGCGCAGGTACTCGTCCTTCCGCAAAGGCCGTTGTCAACGAAGATGCAGTGCAGGCGCTCATCAATGGCCCTGTCCAACAAGAGCGCGGCCACGGAACTATCCACGCCACCGCTCAAGGCCAGCACCACCTTGTCCTGACCAAGTTCCTGCTTCAAGCGTTCAACGGTATGCTCCACGAAGCCATGCGGCGTCAGTCCCCGGTGGCATCGCAGATCCCGATCGCGGGGATTGTGGAGCAGGCAGGCCGTCCGTGGTGTGGTACACCTCCGGGTGGAACTGGACCGCATAGGTGGGACCATCCAGCAGGCGATAGGCGGCCACGGGTACATCCTTGGTACTGGCGATCACTTCCATGGCCTCGCTCGGCGCCGTGATGGTATCGCCATGGCTCATCCATACTTGGGTGCCGGCCTCGATACCGTCGAACAGGTGATTCTCGCTGATCGTGCTCAAGTGGGCGCGCCCATATTCGCGGACCTGGGTCCTTTCCACCGGCGCACCGGCACGTTTGGCCAAGAGCTGGGCGCCATAGCAGACTACGCCAGAATGGGCACTCGACCTTGAAGGCCGGTCAGGTCGGTATCTGGCGCGTTGGTATCATGCACGCTGCTCGGGCTACCGCTCAGGATCACCCCTTTGATCGAGGGATCGTTGGCGAACTGTTGGGCCTTGGAGAAGGGATGGATCTCGCAATACACATTGAGCTCCCGCACACGTCGGGCGATCAGCTGGGTGTACTGGGATCCGTGGTCGAGAATGAGGATGGATTCTGGCAAGGAATGGCATCGCGGCGATAGGCCGTGATGAGCGCTCAAAAGTAGCCTTGCCGGTGGTAGCGACCAATGGAAAGGAGCATTGGACGATGCACAAGCCCCGGATCGTTGATCGATCGTGGATAATTCGTACCACCCGGGCATCCCTTGGGGTGGCGGCTGCGTCTTATAACGGGGGCCGCGCTCTGCTTAAAGGGCTCCTGGATTGATCTATCTTTGATGGTGTCGTACAAAGCGAAAACCTTGATCACGTTAACGATCCGCCCACATTGGGATCAGTCGATCGGGCGAACTTTGCCGACGAAGGCTCCAGCACGATGCTCCACCACACACCGGTCAACACATTCGGCAGCATGTTCAGCAACATGCAACGGCTGATCATCGGCACCGCGATGGCCGTGTTCACTTTAGTTGCGCAGGGGCAAGGTTCAGAGGATTTCGAGAATCTTCCGACCGCATCCGGTACCAGCTACCAGAACCGAACATGGATCAGCACGGACGGGGTGACATGGACAGCGGAAGGTGCCCGGACCGATCAGACGCTTACGACCAAAGCGATCTGCTTCGGTACGAGCGGGAACCGTTGGGTGACCTCCCCGGTCTACGCTGGCGGAATGGGTACCCTGTCCTTCAACTATGTGCGGGGATTCACCAATACGAATGCGCGGACGATCCAGGTATGGGTGAACGGGGTTCAGATCGGCGGGAACATCGCGGTGAGCACTTCTTCGGATGTACCCGTGTTGTACAGCCAAGCGATCAACCTCGCGGGTGCCATTCAGTTGGAGATCCGAAGCATCAGCGCAGGACAGGTCAAGGTGGATGACATCAATTGGACCCCATTCACGGCCGGTCCGACGATCTCCTTCACCGGAGCTACCGCCTCGGCAGGTGAAGCAGCCGGGTCCGTGGTGGTCAACCTGCCCATCAGTCCGGCGGCCACGGCGGCCGGAACAGTGACCATCGGCGTTGCCAATGGCGCTGGTTGTACGTATGGCGTCGGCAACGACTATACAACGACCCCAGCGGTCTCCTTCGGTGCGATCACGGTGAACATCCCGATCGGCAGTACCGGCGTGAGTTTCACGGTGGACATCAACGATGACATCATTACCGAGGTCAATGAAACGATCACGTTCTGGTTCACCGGAACGACCGGTGGAATATTCGTGGGAACACCTGCGAGCCAGGTATTCACGATCCTGGACAATGATGTGACCCCAACGGTGAACTTCAGCACGCTGAGCATCACCGTCATGGAAACGGCCGGCCTCCAGAATTTCTCCTTGAACATCAATCCTGCTGCACCGAACGTTGCGGGCATGACCATGACGGTGCTCGTGACGAATGGTCCGGGTGCGACGTACGGCGGCGGTCAGGATTACCTCACGAGCCCTGGCATATTCGCCAATCTGATCACCATCCCCATACCGGCCAATGCAACATCCGTCGGTTTCACGGCTACCGTTCTGAACGATGCCATTGCCGAACTGACCGAGACCGTGACGTTCACGATCCAAACCGTACCGGCAGGCATGGCCATCGGAGGAAGCATGTCCAGTGTACTTACCATTGGAGATGATGATTCACCACCGACGGTGCTCGGCGCGGGCGATCTGGCGATCGTGGGTGTGAACGCCAACGACGTGCTCTGTTCCGGCGGATCGGGTTACGACCTCGTGAGCTTCTTCTGCTTCAAGCCGATCGTGCCGGGTACCCAGATCATCATCACCGACAATGGCTACGAGCGCTGCAATCCGGGCCAATGGGGCAATTCCGAGGGAACGGTGGTGATGACCAGGACCGGGATCGCCATTCCGGCCGGGCAGGTGATCACCTTCCGGATCCAGAACGTGGCCGGACCGACCAACGTGACCTCGTTCGCACCGGACGGGGCATGGACCTGTGCGAGCATCAACAACCCGGTAGGTGCCAGTTTGGGTGCAGCGGTGGCCTTGAACAACGGCGGGGATCAACTCTTCTTCATGCAGGGTGGTGTGTGGAACAGCGGTACGGCACCGGCCAACAATCATCAGCACGACGCCACGTATACCGGAACGATCCTGTACGCATTCAGTTCGAACCCTTCGCCGAGTTGGAGCGCTTCTTGCACGACCAATGCCACGCAGCGGAGCAACCTTCCACCCAGCATCGAGTGCTTCAGCATGGCGCCGACATCGGTGAGCGATTGGAGCAAGTACAACGGGCCGATCACTGCCGCGACCCAGCGCGACTGGATCATTCGCATCGACAACGTGGCCAATTGGCCGCCGCTCCTGAGCTGTGCGAGCTATAACTCATCCGGGTACATCTGGGTCTCCGCTCCTATCCTGCCGATCGTTTCCGCGCCGGTTGTCCCGGGTCGCTGGCTGGGGCCTACAACACCGATTGGTTCGATTGCAAGAACTGGGATGACACCCGTATCCCGACAGCGACGACAAATGTCACCATCGACCCGTCCTTCAGTAGCCGCGATTGCTTCGTCGGCCTTGCCGCCGGTTCGGGTGGCTTGAACCCGGGTGGCACGGGAATTTGCGCGTCGTTGAGTTTGACCTCCTCAGGCGTTTCGCGGGTCATGGTGCTGACGTGAACAGCACATTGAACGTTGGCGGTGACATCATCGTACAGCGAACGGCAGGTGCAGGTGGCATCGGGATCACCATGCGGGACAATACGAACCTGAATGCGACGAACTTCTCCCTTTTGGCCCCCACCTTGGGATCGGGAGATGCCTATTTCACGCACCAATGGGCGGCGAGCACGGCGACCTTCACCGGCAACCTGCTGATGGGTGTTGGAGGTCGGATAAACCTACAAGGCGGTGGTACCAGTGGCGGACTCGTGCGCATTGAAGGTAATTGGACCAACTTGGACAGCGAAGCGCTCTTCACGGAGACCAACGGCCGAGTGGAATTCAGTGGATCAGGTGCGCAAAGCATCAACACCACAGGATTCGAAGAGGTCTTCTACGACCTCCGCGTGGCAAAGTCGGGCGGTTCACTCACTTTGAACGCCCCGACCGCTGTTCGGAGCGTGCTCGACCTTTCGTCCGGCTTGATCAACACCTCCAACCCCACAGGTCTTTTGACCATGCGGAACGTGAGCAGTTGGGTCAACGCCAGCGACGCCAGCTTCGTGAACGGCCCCATGCAGAAGATCGGTCTGACCAACTTCACGTTCCCGGTCGGAAAAGGAAGTGACCTTCGCCCCTGTGGGGTGAGCGGCGTGATCGGATCCAGCAATGACGCTTTTTTGGCTGAGTATTTCCCGATCAGTCCGTGGTTCTTCGGAACGGTGCTGGAACCAACGATAAACCACATCAGCGATTGCGAATACTGGACCATCGACCGGAGCGCAGGCACGCCGAGCGCCACGATCGTATTGACCTGGGAAGCACCCGCGAGCTGCGGCGTGGATGATCTGGCGAACCTGATCGTGGCACGCTGGGATGCGGCAGGTGCCATTTGGCGCGACCGCGGGAATGGCGGAGCTACCGGGACCTTCATGGCGGGCTCGATCCCCACGGCTGCCACGCAGACCTTGTTCAACCCCGTGGTAACACCATGGACCCTGGCCTCGCTCACTTCCATGAACCCCTTGCCGATCACCTTGGTGCAATTCACGGCCGTCCCGGAGGGCTCCTCTGTTCGACTGGACTGGATCACCGCGTCGGAATCGGGCAACGCGTTGTTCAGCGTCGAGCGCAGTACGGACGGCATCCACTTCGAACATGTGCTCGATGTGCCCGGTGCCATCAACAGCAACGCACCCTTGTACTATTCTGAATTGGACCGCGCGCCGCATCAGGGTTTGAGCTACTACCGCTTGCGCCAGACCGATATCGATGGGAACAGCACCCTGTCACCGGTGGTGGCCGTGATGTTCGGGAACATGAACGATCGTCCGCTCGTGGTATTCGGGAATGCGGATGTCCTGACGGCCGTGCACGGTTTCCCGGCGGGAAGCAAGTACAGTTTGATGGATATGACCGGACGGATGATCGCCAATGGCACCACCAGCACCGAAGGTCGATCCGAGTTCAGCGGTCTTGGTTTGTCGCGCGGCGCCTATTTGTTCCGCATCGGGACCGGTGACCGGTACGAGAGCGTTCGCTTCGTGTACTGATCGACCGGTATCAGACCGCTCAATCCTCCACGAAGAGGGTGAAGCGTGGATGCAACGGATCCAACTCCTCCAGCAAGCGGTCCAGTTCTCCCAGACCCTTGGCCGCCAACAGTGGTAGTATGTTGGCCTTGCGTTCCTGCAGGCCGCCCTGCGGGAAGAGCGAAGCGTTCGCAGCATCCATTTGGCGCAAGGCCGTGTCCAGTTCCCGCTTCGCAGCGCGTAACAAGCCCTTCTCGATCCGTTCCAAGCCTTGTAAGGCGTGGGTCCTCCGTGCTTCCACAGACCCTTTCAAGGTCACATCCACCCGTTCAACGCGTTCCCGGATACCGTCGTAAAGCCGCTCCAACGCTTCGCGCTCTTCTATCAAGCTCACCGAAAAGCTGGATCGTTCACGGGCCACCTTGGCTTTCACTTCATCCAAGGGCTGGAACAATTCCGACGCCGAAAGCCCAAGCGCCTCCCACTGGTCCATATGCTTCTTGGTCGTAGTGGCCGCGCTTGTGCGCAACAACACGACCGGCATGGGTACTTGTAGCGCTTGGAACAACCACCGCAATTGCATCCAATAGGCGATCTCTCCCCCACCACCGATGTAGCCGATGTTCGGAAGGATGCGTTCCTGATAGATCGGCCGCAGGATCACGTTCGGCGAAAAATCCTGTGGCCGTATTTCGACCGCTGCGATCGCCTCCTCCACCGTCCAGCGCGGACCTCCGTTCAACACCTGGAGATGGTCCTCCTCCAATACGATGCGCGACCGCCCCCCGGGACGCAGATGAAACACGTTGATCTCGCGTGCATGTGCCTGAACGCCATACTTCTCGGATAACTTCTCGTTCGCATACCCCACTGCACGCACGGCGACCTGGTTCAGCAACTCCTCTTGGACCACCGGAGCGAAAAGATGCTTCAACTCGGCATCATCCCCATCCAGGATCAACAGACCGAAGCGCCCGAACAAGGCGTGCACGAAATGCCGGGTCGCCTCGGCAAGTGTGCGTTGTGGCGTGTAGGCCTGGCGCAGTAGATCGGCCACGATGGGCGCATCCTTTCCAGGGCCAAGGACCTCTATGGCTTCCTCGACCGCCGTGGTGATCTCCTTCAAGCGCATACGCCCCACCGGCCCAGAGCCAGCACCCGTCCAGCGCACCGTGGTGGCCCCTATTTGCGCATGATCGATCTCCTCCACGTCATGGTCCTCGGTGGCCATCCAGAAGACCGGCACCACGGGCTTGCCGAACTGCTCGGTAGCTGAACGTGCCAAGCGGATCGCGTTCAGGATCTTATAAGGCACGTACAGCGGTCCGGTGAACAGGCATAACTGATGTCCGGTGGTGACCGTAAGGGTGCCATCCTTGCGCAGCAGGGACAAATTCCTGGCCGTGGCTTCACCAAGTTCGATCCCCTTGTACTGCCGTTCCAACGCATCACACAATACGGCCCGATCGGCAACGCTGAATTCCCTTGCTAGAGCCGCGGCACGCAGGCCTTCCAAGTCTGGCGAGAACGCATAGTGGTCCTGCAAGGACCCGGCACCCGACAACAGGTCCGTGACCAGTTCAGAGAAGCGCGCGGTCTCTCCGTAGGGAATGTGTATGGTCCTGGACGACATAAGGTGGCCGATGCCTTCGGCAAGGTCGCCAAAGGTACCCCGAGAGTGGCGTAGCAGGCTCGGTCAGCACTTCCCCGGCCCTCGCTCCTCTGCGTGCACGTGCAAGAACTCGACCTGCTGTTGTATACCGGCGTTGATCAACTGCCGACGCGCCAAGGTGATCACATCGGCACGCTCCGCCACGCGCGCATTGCTGAACTTGAGCACCACCAAACCGGACCAGACACAACTGTATTCCAAGGTGACGTTCTTCTCGGTCCCGATGCTCTTGGCCAAAGCACTCATGGCGACATCATCGAGGTCCGTGATGTGCATGACGACGATGGCCTCGTACGTGGTCGGGTCCGTTGGCCCGACGGAAAAGGCGGTTAACACCAGCGTGATCAAGAGCGTGCTAAAGAGGAGTGTGCGTAGCTTTTCCATGGTGATGTTCGTTGTTCCACTAATTTAGGATCGCACGGCCATGGCAGAACTGACGAATGACAACCCGAAGGCACGGTATAGGAGCCTACGGGAGTTCCTGCCGTACTATTTGAGCGAACATCAGCACCCCGCGAGCAGGTTATTGCATTTCGCTGGTACCGCATCGATCGCAGTGTGGATGATGCTCGCGATCGTACTGCATGATCCTTGGTGGCTCTTGCTGATACCGGTCGCTGGTTACGGTTGTGCATGGGTGGGCCATGCGTTTTACGAGCGCAACAAGCCGGCCACGTTCCAATACCCGTTATACAGTTTGGCCGGTGACTTCATCCTGTTCTGGCGTCTGTTGACCGGGAAGGAACGATTCCGACCGTAACCAAATACAACTGAGCATGCCGATACGAATGACCGATGACAAGAACCAAGGACGTCCGAGCCAACGTCCCGGTGGGAACATGCGTGGCGGCGGCGGTGGCGGCTTGGGAGCCCTTGTACCGATGATCCTGGGCTTGTTGATCAAGAAACCCAAGCTGCTCATCGTTGTGCTCGTCATCGGTGGCCTCATTTACTTCCTCGGCGGAAGCGAAGGTTGTTCCGGAGGAGGCGGCAACATCGCCAGCCAAGTACTGCAACTCGCCACCGGGGCGAACTTCAGCCCGGAGTTGTACGACAGGACGGAGGTGTTCGAACCCTTGGCGGACAATGTGAACGCCCCCTTGCCGGAGAAGGTCTCATTGCAGCAGTTCGCGCCGCAACGACGGAACCAAGGGCAGCAAGGCAGTTGCGTGGCGTGGGCCAGCGCGTATGCGGCACGCACGATCGTTCAGGCACAGGCCACCAAGCAAGCGCCCGACCGGACGGCCTTCAGCCCGAGCTTCATGTACAATCAGATCAAGATCGAGAACAGCGATTGTCAAGGCAGCTACATCCACCGGGCGATGGATCAAATGATGGGTGGTGGAGCATTACCCTTCAGCCAATTCGCCTATACCGATAAGAGCTGTTCCCAGCGCCCGAGCAGCGAGGACCTACGGAATGCGCAGCAGTTCCGTATCAAGGGTTTCCAACGCTTGACCAAAGGCGACCGTGCCGATTCACCAGTGGACCTGCTCGCCATGAAACAACAACTGGCACAGGGCAGCCCGGTAGTGATCGGAATGATGGTTGGCGGCAGCTTCATGCAGGAGATGGCCGGGAAGGAAAAATGGTATCCCACGCAGAACGACTACCGGATGCCCGGCTTCGGTGGCCATGCCATGTGCGTGATCGGTTACGACGATTTCAAGTTCGATCAGGAAGGGGGCTTCCAGATCATGAATTCCTGGGGACCTGAATGGGGCAAGAACGGCTTGGCTTGGGTCAGCTATGGAGACTTCGCGCATTTCACCAAAGAAGCATACGCGGTATATCCGCAAGGCGAAGGTGTAGATGTGCGTCCTTCCACCTTCGACCTCAGCTTCGGCCTGCAACTCGTGGACGAGAACGGGGATCCCACCGGCCAGCGGATCTCCCTACGCCATACGGGAGGACGGACCTTCCGCGCTGAACGACCGATCGCCAAGGGTGCCCGGTTCAAAGTGGAAGTGACCAACAACACGGAATGTTACATCTACTGTTTCGGCCAGGAAACGGATGGCTCCAACTACGTGTTGTTCCCGAACACTCCGAAGCACTCACCTTATTGCGGCATCACCGGCACCCGGATCTTCCCCCGCGATCAAAGCATGACAGCCGACGACGTGGGCGAACTGGATGTGATGGCCATCCTGGTGTACGGGCAGAGCGTTGATTTCACGCGCATTGATGAGGCGATGAAGCGATCCACCGCGACAGGCCTTGCGGGAAGGATCAACGATGTACTAAGTGACGAATTGGTCGCTCCGAACAGCTTGACCTATTCGCAGGGCACCACCTTCGGGATCAAAGGGCCGGCCACACAGGCGGGCATGGCCATGGTGCTTGAGATCGAAAAACGCTGATCCCGATGGGAAGCACGGAATTCAGTTATTGAGCAGTTCCCGTAGCGCGAAACTGCTTTGCTTCTGGCTGTGCGTGAGCGTGGGGCTCATCGCCACACCCCTTCCCGCCAGGATCAGCGCAGCACCGCCTTGGGAGCGCTCCCCCTTTGCTGATCCCATTCTGCATTCTGACCTTCTGATGATCCTGAAGCACATGGACGGCTTCAACGCCGACAGCTCGATGCACTGGATATCGAAAGCCTTGAGCCATATCCAAGGCACGGACCAGCCGGAGGCCCTGTACTATCTCTTGAGCTATCGGGCCGAAGTGCTGTACTACGAAGGCCTGTTCAACGAGGCGATGATCGACCTTGACCGATGCATGCCATTGGCCACGCAGATGGGTGACAGCTTGCTGATCGCCAACATCTACAACCTGAAAGGTCTGCTGCACGAGAACATCCAGGACAGCAAGGATGCCTTGACCTACATGCGGTCGGCGTTGACTTGGTTCCCCGCATCGCCAGCTGCACGTTATCCGGTATCGGAACTCCATCACATCCACGGCAACTTGGGCAGCTACTTGATGCTTCAAGGACAATTGGACAGTGCCGGGTTCCACCTGCAGCGATCCTTGGAGCTTGCACGAAACGCCCATGCAGGGCGTGCACGGGCCGTTGCCCATTGGTCACTTGGCGGCTTGGCTTTGAAACAGGAACGTCCCGACAGTGCAGCGGCATGCTACGAACGAACGATCGAGGTGGCGCGCACGACCGGGGATCACGACATCATGTTGGACGGGATCGTCGGTCTGGCCGAAGCGCATGCGGTCCAAGGTCAAAAGGCACTAGCCCTACGGGACCTCGATCTCGGTGACATGCACATCCGTGAACATCCTGACGCGATCGGCCTTGTCACACGGCGCAATTTCGCGAAACGGTCCTCGCTCGTACGCCGTATGGTAGGCGATGCCGAAGGGGCATTGGCAGCGATCGCGGCCTGGCATCACATGGACAGTGCCATTACGAAGCGGAACACTCTGACCGCCTTGCGCACACAAGCCGAACTCCTCCGCTCCGACCGGGACCTGGCGTTGGAGCGTGTTGAACTTGAGCGTGTGGCCGAGGACCTGCAAAGGGTGCGGATGACCCGATCGATCATCATCGGCTCCGGGTCGTTGATCCTCTTGGCTCTCGGTGGACTCGTGGTGGTCAATGCGCGCCGCCGCAGGAAAGAACGCGAACTCGCTCGATCCGAGGTCAAACGATTGCAACAGGAAGCCATGATCGCTGAACTACGCCTGCGCGAAGAAGTGGGTCGGGACATGCACGATGACCTCGGGGCAGGATTGAGCGTGCTGAAGCTGAAGAGTGAAATGGCCTTGCGACGGACACAGGACCCGGACCAACGTGCGCTGCTGCGTTCCTTGGCCTCCACTTCCGGCGAACTGATCGGCAGCATGCGGCAGATCATCTGGGCCATGACCCCGGACCAGGGCTCGGTAGAGGACCTGGTGGTATATATCGGCAACTACGCTCGGAACTACTTGGATGAGAACGGCTTGAGGACCATTGTAGAAGCCTCGGGACCATGGCCTGACCAAGAGCTTTCCACGGCGGATCGGCGGAATATCTTTCTGGTGGTGAAGGAAGCGCTGCACAACATCGTCAAACACGCTCAAGCAAGCACTGTTCAGCTCACGTTTCTTTGGGACCGTGGCTTGCATGTGCGCGTAGCGGATGATGGCTCCGGACTTCCCCGGAATGCCCACCTGGGTATCGGCAATGGATTGCGGAACATGCAGAAGCGCGTGGAGATGGTCGGTGGCACCATCAAGTTCGAGCCCGGTCCAGTAGATCGAGGCACGCATATGATCGCGCATTTCACCCTGACCACTAACAAAGGTTCTATTGCAAGCGCGCAAATGAGCAAGCGAGATTTGCAGGAATGAGAACAGCACCGGTCCTGAAGGTATCGATCGTTGAGGACGACAGCGTCATTCGCGAGACCTTACGATCCTTGTTCATCTTCGAGGACCGGATGGAACCGTTCAGCGTCCATTCCACTGCCGAGGATGCACTAGCACGCTTGAACGGCGAATTGCCCGATGTGGTGATCATGGACATCAACCTTCCGGGCCAGAGCGGCATCGACTGCGTGCGTCAACTTAGCCAGCGTTGCAAAGGGACCCAATTCCTGATGTACACGGTACACGACGATGACCACCGTGTTTTCGAGGCCTTGAAGGCCGGGGCGAACGGTTACATCCTTAAGAGTTCCACCCCTGACCAGATCTTGGAAGCCGTGCGCGAATTGGCCGAAGGAGGATCGCCGATGAGCGCTCACGTAGCGCGCAGGGTGGTACAGCAGTTCAGGCCGATGCAGGACCGCGTGGCCATGGAGGAAAGTGACCTTTCGCAACGGGAGCATGACGTGCTGGCATTGCTTGCTCAAGGTCTTCTGTACAAGGAGATCGCCGAAAGGCTCCACATCGCAACAGGGACCGTGAAGCAGCACATCCATCGCATCTATGAGAAACTGCACGTTCAGAACCGCACGGAGGCGGTGAACCGTTACTACGGTAGATGAACCTATCCATGGACCTGCCGGTCTATCCTGCAACGTCCATCACCGAGGAGGGTCGCAATTGCGGCCCTTTTCGCTTTTGACACGCACCTAGGCCACCACGACCGCCCGAAGGTCATGCTCGTTCGCCTCGGTGATCCGCACCTCAGCAAAGTCCCCGATCCGCATGTAGTTGCCTTCGGTGGGGATGAGCACTTCGTTGTCCACTTCGGGTGAATCGAACTCGGTGCGCGCGATGTAATGCCCGCTTTCGGCCTTGTCCACCAGCACCTTGAACGTCCCACCCACCTTGGCCTGGTTGAGTTCCAAGCTGATGCCGCCTTGCAACTCCATGATCTCCTGAGCACGCTCCTCCTTCACCTCAGCGGGAACGTCATCCTCCATGGTGTGTGCATGCGTGTCCTCCTCGTGGCTGTAGGTGAACGCACCCAATCGATCGAAGCGCATCCGTTCGATCCACTGCAGGTTATCGTCGTGGTCGGCCTGTGTCTCTCCGGGGAATCCAGCGATCAAAGTGGTACGGATCGCGATGCCGGGCACCTTCTCCCGGATGGTGTTCACAAGCGCTACGGTCTTCTCTTGAGTGATCCCACGACGCATCCTGGTGAGCATTCGCGTGCTTCCGTGCTGCAAGGGCATGTCGAGGTAGTTGCAAACGTTCGGTCGTTCGCGCATCACATCCAGCACGTCCATGGGGAAGCCGCTCGGGAATGCGTAGTGCAGGCGGATCCATTCGATCCCTTCCACGTCGCTCAGCTGTGCAACGAGCTCATCGATGTTGCGCTTCTTGTACATGTCCAGACCGTAGTAGGTCAGGTCCTGTGCGATCAGGATCAGTTCCTTCACGCCCTGTGCGGCGAGGCCCTTGGCATTGGTCACCAACTGCTCGATCGGCGTGCTCACGTGCTTGCCCCGCATCAAGGGGATCGCACAGAAGCTGCATTTGCGATCGCAACCCTCGCTGATCTTGAAATAGGCGTAGTGAGCAGGCGTTGTGAGCAACCGCTCCCCGACCAGCTCATGCTTATAATCTGCCTTCAGGGTCTTGAGCAAGCGCGGCAGATCACGCGTGCCGAACCACGCATCCACTTGCGGAATGCCGTCCTTCAGTTCGGGCGCATAGCGTTGGCTCAGGCATCCGGTCACGTACACCTTCTCGACCTCTCCCCGGTCCTTCGCATCCGCCCAGCTCAGTATCGTATCGATGCTCTCCTGCTTGGCATTGTCGATGAATCCGCAGGTATTGATCACCACCACATTGTGGTCGCCGCTGTCGCTCTCGTGGTCGACCGCTACGTTATTGGCCTTCAACTGGGCCATCAGCACCTCACTGTCGAAGGTGTTCTTCGAGCAGCCGAGGGTGATCACATTGACCTTGGTGGACTTGAGCGTGCGGGCTTTCATGACGGATACGCCCATCAGGCGGGGCGCAAAGCTAGGCCCTCACGCCCCAACGCGCGGTCCTCACCGTCAACAATGGCCAAGCCTTAATTGAAGGTGTTCTTGAACCACTCTTGGAACTTGGCACCCAACACAGGGGCGGGTTTCATTTCGCCGTTCACCGCTGCGATAAGCCCGGTCACCCACATGATCAGGTTGATCACACCCAGGACAGCCATGGCGATCCAGCCGAGAATAGGGATGAAGATCAGGATGTAGGACGACATTCCGATGATCACGATACCGAGCATTTGGCGCAGGTGGAAGGCACCCAATGCGGTCTTCTTCTGACCATGCATGATCACAGCGACGATGAACCCGATCAAGGTGATGTACGCTAATATGGCGGTCGTTTTGTCCTCGCCAGCAGGTGCTGTTGGTTGGGGGACCGTGGTCTGTTGGTCTTCCATGGGTGGTTCTCGGTTCGTTGGTGAACGAATATAACGTTGTTCCCTTAGCCTTTGAACAGCGCCTCCACAAAGGCCTTCTTGTCGAAGATCTGCAAGTGGTGCATGCCTTCACCAACACCCAGGTATTTAATGGGGATACCGAACTGTTCGCTGATCCCGATCGCGACACCGCCTTTTGCAGTACCATCGATCTTCGTCAAGGCCAAGGCCGTGACATCCGTGGCCTTTGTGAATTGCTTGGCCTGCTCGATCGCGTTCTGGCCGGTGCTGGCATCCAACACCAGCAGGACCTCATGCGGCGCGTCAGGGACCACTTTGCGCATCACGTTGCGCACCTTGGTCAGTTCGTTCATCAGGCCCACTTTGTTGTGCAGGCGCCCGGCGGTATCGATGATGACCACATCGGCCCCTTTGGACTTGGCGCTTTGTACGGTATCGAAGGCCACTGCGGCCGGATCCGCACCCATGCCCTGCTGCACCAACGGAACACCAACACGTTCGCTCCAGATGCGAAGCTGGTCCACGGCGGCAGCGCGGAACGTGTCCGCCGCACCCAGCATCACGCTGCGTCCTTCTTCCTTGAAGGCATAGGCCAGTTTGCCGATCGTGGTGGTCTTGCCCACACCATTCACCCCGACCACCATGATCACATAGGGTTTGATCGAGGGGTCCACGGGTGCAGGGTCCTTCATCAGATCGGCGATCTCAGCGCGAAGGATGGCGTTCAGTTCGCCTGTCCCAACGTACTTGTCGCGGGCCACACGGGCTTGGATCCGTTCGATGATCCGCAGGGTGGTCTCCACGCCCACATCGCTGGTCACCAAGATCTCCTCCAATTCATCCAGAACAGCATCATCCACCGAGGCTTTGCCGGCGATGGCACGCGTTAGTTTCCCGAAGATCCCGGTACGCGAACGCTCCAGTCCCTTTTCCAAGTCCTCTTGGGCGCTGGCCTCCTGTGCTGCTTCTTTCTTCCTTCCGAAGAGTCCGAACAATGCCATGGTGGGTCCTTATGCGAGAAAAGGCCTCCACCCGAGGGTAGCGGCCTTTTCGCTGGATACTTGTTGGATCACTTGCCGGCGAGCGCCTTGTCCGCCTCATCGGAGGGGACCACTTGCTCAACGAAGGAATATCCGCCCGTGTCGGTCTTCTTGACCATACGGATCACTTTGGTGAAGGTCTTCGCATCGGCCTTCTTCAGGGTAGCAACGGTCTTCTTTGCCATGGCTTACTTGATCTCTTTGTGGATGGTCATCTTCCGAAGGATGGGGTTGTATTTCTTCAACTCCATGCGCTCGGTCGTGTTCTTCCGGTTCTTGGTGGTGATGTAGCGGGAGGTGCCTGGCTGCCCGGAGGTCTTATGCTCGGTGCACTCCATGATCACCTGTACGCGATTCCCTTTCTTGGCCATTGGTCTGATGGATCGACCCTATACCACTTGGCACAGGGGCCGCAAAAGTAGGCGGAACTTTCCTTCCTGCCAAATCCTTCATTCAAGCAATTTCAAAGGGGGCGGCATTCCTCGTCCTCGTAGCGCTTCGCCCGCACCACCTCCTTCGGATCTCAGGTCCGTTGGCTACGCGGCGCAACAACGGTCCGACCTGTTCCGGGGCGGCACATTCCAGAATACCGGCTACTCATGCATGAGAATTGCAGAGCTGTTGACGATCGCTGGGAAACTTATGAAAATGCAGAAAGCGTTGGTGGGATCCGATCCGACCAACGCCTTCCAAATTCCGATCCGCGGGATCAGCCCTTGAAGAATCCCTTCTCCTTGGCCTTCTTCAAGGCGGCTGCGATACCGACCTTGCTGATGGTGCGCATGCCTGCGGCGCTCACGCGAAGTGACACCCATTTCTTCTCTTCGGGGATGTAGAATTTCCGATCCTGGAGGTTCGGAGCGAACGTCCGGCGCGTCTTGATGTTCGAGTGGGATACGGTATTCCCGGTGATGACGTGCTTTCCGGTGATCTGGCAAACCTTTGACATGGCGATGGTCGGTATTACGGGGCGCGAAGATAAGCAAAGGGTTGGATCGATCGTACGCTAAGGGAACATCCGTTCGGTGAGTGCCCCCTCGTTCAGCGCTTTTTCATGACCGCTGATAGGTGGCATCGCATGTCCGCATCATATACCTTCGCCCCCGCTCCGAACCCATTCGACGACAATTACCGGCCGGTCATGCGTAATCCCGATAAGTGGCGTCCCACACGGATCATCCGTGATGCGCGTACTGGAACCTTCAAGACCAACCACAAGGGGGTCTACAGTGGGTCCACGTATATCGCGGACCTGCAACATGCACAGTACCTCCCCCTGATCGCTGAGCACATCACCGGCGATATGCTCGATTGCGGATGCGGCCCCGTGCCCTACCACGAATTGTACGCCGAACGCACCACCTCCAATATCTGTATGGACTACAGCGGAAGTGTGCACGGCTTGGCACTGCTCGACGTGGAGGTGGACCTGAACGCTCCGGGACCTCTGCCATTCAGCGATGGACAGTTCGATTCTGTCCTGATGTCCGACATGATCGTACACATCACGCGACCGGCGAACCTCATGAACGAGATCAACCGGGTGCTGAAGCCCGGCGGCAAGGTGGTCTTGACCTCGCCGTTCATCTATTGGATGGGAGAATACCCGCACGAATACTATCATCCCTCGGAATTCGCATTGCGCCATCTGGCGGAAAATGCCGGTTTCGAGGTGCTCGTTCTCGAAGCATACGGCGGTCAAGCCGATGTGTTCATGGACGTGTTGAACAAGTTGATGGCGACGGGTATGCTGAACCGCTTCTATCGGCTCTTCGCGACCATCGTGAAAGCGACGGGTTGGCCCGAACGCAACCGCGCGCGTACCAAAGGCCCGTTCGCCCAAGGCTACAGCATGGTCATCCGCAAGAAGGCCTGATCAAGAGCCGTTCAGCCGTTTGCGCAGTTGGTCCAGCGCTGCAAGAGCGCTTCGTTCGATGACCAAGGCCCTGGTGCCCGGGAAGTGGCCTTTCATACTGCGAACGCCGTCGGGTCCGGCCACGGCGATCCAGACGGTTCCCACAGGCTTGTCGGGCGTACCACCATCCGGACCAGCGACCCCGCTCAGGGCAATGCTCCAATCCGTCCGCAGGGCTTCGCGCACGCCGGTGGCCATCTTCTCCACCACGGGTTGGCTAACGGCACCGTTCAATTCAAGCATATCGCTGGGAATGCCCAATTCCTCCATCTTCACGGCATTCGCATAACTGACCACCCCTCCGGTGTAGTACGCTGAACTGCCCGGCACAGAGGTGATCAAATGGCTTACGTAGCCTCCGGTGCAGCTCTCGGCCAAGGAAAGCGTCTCACCGCGTTCCTTCAAGGACCTGCCGATCACCGATGGCAACCGTTCGGTCCCTTCGCCGAAGATCAGCTCGGGGATCAATGAACGAAGCTCCTCCACTTTCCTGTCCACCCGTTCCTTGGCACCACTGGCATCCGCATCCGCATAGGTGGACAGCCGCAATTTGACAAGTCCCGGTGAAGGCAGATAGGCCAACTTGATGCGATCCGCCGCCAAGCTATCCTCCCACGCCTCAATGCGTTGCGCCAAATGGCTTTCGCCGAGACCGGTGGTCAGGATGGTCCGGTGCAGAATGGTGGGTGGATCGAACTTCTCCTGTAATAAGGGCAGCACGTGGGCCACCATCATCTTCTTCATTTCCCCCGGAACACCGGGCATGCTCACGAAAATGCGCCCGCCCCGATCGAACAGCATTCCGCTCGCCGTACCACGATCGTTGGGGATCACCGTGCAATTCGCGGGAAGATCCGCTTGCGCGCGGTTCGCCTCCAGCGGATCGCGACCGAGGCTCTCGAAGAACTCCACGATCCTTGCTTCGATCTCGGCGTGGCGCACCAGATGCGTTCCGAAGAACGCGCAGAGCGTGTGTTTCGTGATGTCGTCCTTGGTCGGGCCAAGCCCCCCGGTGATCAGCACCACATCGGTCGTTGACGCGGCCAAGGCATCAAGGATCTCCTCTCGTTCATCGCCGATCGTGAGCACCCGCTTCGGTCGGATGCCGATGAGGCCGAGACGCTCGCCCAGCCAACCCGCGTTGGTATTGATCGTTTGACCGATGAGCAATTCATCGCCGATGCTGATGATCGTTGCTGCGTTATCTCCCGGCTCATTGTTCAACGACGTCCATTGTCCAACATGATCCTATCCTGCATCATCCAACGTATCGAAAACGCGCACCTCCGCATGGAAGTTCCATCGAACGGTGGCTCATTCAGCGGGGTATCCGAACAATTCTTGCTTGGTGAGAATGGTGACAGGCCCAAGCTTCTCAAGCACCTTGAGGTCCATCCCACTCTCCTTTCCGATCACGGCGTAGTGGTATGTACGGCCCTTCACCTCCTTGTCGAAGAAGGTCTTCATGTCCTCGATCGAGATGGTGGGGATGCGCTCATAGGTGAGTTGGCGCGGGTCATAGTCCAGGCCGCGACGCTGGGCCGCATCCCAGGTCCAGTAGATGTTCTCCTTGGTGATGCGCGTGCTGGCTATCACCTTCATTGCGCTGGTCTTGGCACCCTCGAACTGTTCCTTCGCCATGGGCATGTCGTTCATCAACACCAGCATGGCGTCCACTGCATCCGGGAGCTTATCTGCCTGCGTGCCGATGAAGGCACGTACATAGTGTGCGTCCTCCTTTCGCGTCGGTGTGGTGTATGCGGCACCGGCTCCATAGGCCAATGCCTTCGCTTCGCGGATCTCCTGGAACACGATGCTGCTGAGCCCACTGCCGAAGTACTCGTTGAACAAGGCGGCGTATGGCAGTTTCTCCACATCGAAGGGGCCCGCTTTCCCATAGAACAGCATCTCCGCTTGCACCATATCGTGATCGGTGAAGTAGACCTTGTTCTCGGAGGTCGGCAACTCGGGATACGAGCGTTCTGCCGGGAGTTCCTTCAAGGTGGCCGGCACCTTATGCGCCTTCTTCAAGAGCGCCGCCACCGCATCGGCGTCCTTTTTCCCATAGTAGAACACCTTGTGTTCGTATGCGGTCAGCTGGTGGATACGATCCAGTAGCTCGGCACTCGTGATCGCTTCCAACTGTTCTTTGGACAGCACATCGTTGGCTGGCGAGAGCGGCCCGTACTTGGCATAGCTGGCAAGCCCTTCGTACAAGAGCGTATTCTTGTTCTTCAACTTGTCCTGACGTGACTTGCCGATATCGGCCACAAGACCCTTCAATGCTTCATCGTTGGCTTGTGCATCGGCCAACAAGTGCTCCAAGAGCTCTACACCTTTTTCGAGGTTCGACTCCAGACCGCTCAGGGTGACGTAGCTCCGATCCTCACCGACATACACCCCGATCGACAGGCCCAACTTGAACAGTTCCTGCTTGAATGCCGCCGGTGTGTAACGCGAAGTGCCAAGGTAGTCGAGATAGTTCACCGCTACTTCCAGCTCGCGGTCATGCTTGGTGCCCATGTCAACGATGTACCGCAGGCTGAAGAGCTCGTTCGATGGGTTCTTCACCACGGCCAAGGGCACGCCGCTGTTCAGGCTGCGCTGATCGATGGATGCCTTCAGGTCGATGAAGACCGGCTTCAGTTCAGCGCTTGGTGTCTTTTCCCATTCCTTGCGCCAAGCGCTTTGACCGTCGCGCTTGATATCCAATGGTGTGATGGCGGGCTTTTCCACCTTGTGCAGGTCCTTGTTCTCGCCCGTGCGCTTGAACACGGCGACGTAGTTGTTCCCGAAATGCTTATTGGCGAAATCCATCACTTGCTTCTTCGTGATCAAGCCCATGCGATCGAACAAGGCGACCTCCTCCGTCCACGGTTTGTTCAGGATGAAAGCGTCCGTCATCGCCGCCGCACGCATGCTGTTGTTCTCGTTCCAATAGCGGATCTGTTGCTGCTTCTGGTCGTTCACCACCGCGGCGATCAACCAATCCTCGAACTCCCCTTTCTTCAGGGCCTCCACCTGCGCGAGCAGCAGCTCCTGTACCTGTTCCAAGGTCTGACCCTCCTTGGCCTCACCGTGCAGCATGAAGCTGGAATAGTCCGTTTCCGCTGAAGCGTACGAATAGGCGTTCAACACCTTTTGTGCTTGGATCAAGTTCAGGTCGATGAGGCCGGCCTTGCCGTTGCTCATGATGCCGTCCACCAGTTTCAACATCGGCTCCACACCGGTGGCGAACCCATCGAAGCGCCAGCCCATGTCGATCCATTCCGCATCGGGACCGAGGACCTCGGCCGTTCGTGGTTGTGTGATGGGCTTCTCCTTGCCGTACGTGAATGCGGGCACGAGCCGTGGCTTCCAAGCACCGAAATGCTTGTCGATCATGGCGATTGTGCGGTCGTAGTCGATATCACCCGCCAGCACTACGGCCATGTTGTTGGACACGTAGTAGGTCTTGAAGTACTCCTGGATCTTTACCATGCTCGGGTTCTTCAGGTGCTCCCCGGTACCGATCGTGGTCTGTGTACCGTAAGGATGGCTCAGGTACATCAGTTCGTTCAACTTTTGATAGGCCTGCCGACGATCGCTGTCCTGGCCCCGGTTGAACTCTTCGTACACCGTTTCCAATTCGGTGTGGAACAAGCGCAGCACAGCTTCGGTGAAGCGTTCGCTCTCGATCATCATCCATTTCTCCAACTCATCGCTCGGGATGTCGTTGATGTACACGGTGCGCTCTGTGCTGGTGTACGCATTGGTCCCTTTCGCTCCGATCGCCTTCACCATCTTGTCGTACTCGTTGGGCACGGCATAGGCGGCGGCCAAGTGGCTCAGGCTGTCGATGCGTGCGTAGATCCGGGCACGCTCGCCCTCATCGCTCGTCTTCCTGCGCTCTTCGTACGCATCGCTGATCTGCTGCAGCAAACGGCTCTCCTCCGTCCAGTTGGCGGTCCCGATCTCGCTCGTGCCCTTGAACAGCATGTGCTCGAGGTAGTGGGCCAGTCCGGTGGCATCGGCGGGGTCGTTCTTGCTTCCCGCGCGCACTGCGATGTTCGTTTGCACCCGTGGCGCGTCGGTGTTCCGGCTCAGCCACACCTGCAAGCCGTTCTCCAAGGTGTAGATGCGCGTCTCCAGCGGGTCGTTCGGAACGCTGGTGTAGGTGTACTTCTTCTGTCCGATGGCGGGCAGCGCGAGCAACAAGGCTCCGAAAAGCAGGATGGATGAACGCATGGTCTTGGGATTAGGGCCGTGAAGGTGGTAAAAAGGCGCGATCGGAGTCGAACCTGAATTTCGGGGTCACCACTACCCGTGCATCGTGGGTGCCGTGCCGTAGCGTGCTACCACTTCGGCCTCGTAGGTCAGGAATTCCTTCCAGCGTTTGTCCACATCCACACGGCCGCCGTGCGTGCGCGCGAAGCCGATGAAGGTGGTGTAGTGCCCGGCCTCGCTGACCATCAATGCGTGGTAGAAATCGCGTAGCTCGGCATCATCCACCTCTTCCGTCAGCAGCTTGAAGCGTTCGCAACTGCGCGCTTCGATCATGGCGCTGAAGAGCAAGCGGTCCACCAGGCGCTCGTCCCGATCACCATCCTTGCGCACGAACTGCATCAGCTCATTGACGTAGTTGTCCTTCCGCTCGGGGCCGAGCTTCCAGCCTCGGGCATGGATCTTCTCCAGCACTTGACCGAAGTGCTCGAGTTCCTCTTGTGCGATCTGCGTCAAGGCCGACACCAATTCGCTCAGTTCCGGGTAGCGCACGATCATGCTGATCGCGTTGCTGGCCGCCTTTTGTTCGCACCATGCGTGATCGGTCAGCAGTTCAGGCAGATCATTGCGGACCAGTTCCGCCCAGCGGCGGTCCGTGGGGAGTTGAAGACCTAGCATATCGTTGGATCAATGATGATGCAAAGTTGCACCGCTTCTTCCGACCCGAGGTTGCCCGCCCTTGTAGTCACCATGATCGGCCCGGTGTCGCCGCTTCCGCTTCCGGGATATATTGCTGCCCGAATGTCCCTGCTCCCCCGTATAGCCTTGTCGGTAGTTCTGCTTTTCGCGGCGACCAGTATTTTGGCGCAAGAGGACGGTGACGAGCAGATCGCCCCCTTGGAGATCTGGACCTGCCAAGCCTCGTGGGCCTTGGGCGATACCATGGGCTATGAGGTGCGCTTCGACGACCATACCTATGAGAACGGGGTCATCAAGAACCGGAAGCACTCCAACTATGGGCTTCAGGTGATCGTGTTGGACAGCACGGATGCCGGGTACCTGCTGCTCTGGAAACGCAAGATCTACACAGTGGAGGAGATCACGGGCGGTCTCGCCATGGACAGCGATATGGTCCGCTTGTACCGTGACATGGCCACCTTGGACCTGCGGATACGGACGGATCGGAACGGGGCGCTGCAAGTGGTGGAGAACATGGACGCCGCGGTGGACAGTTTCCTGATCGGCATAAGACGGCTCGCAGCGGAATTCGGTGATCAGCTTGACAGTGCGACCATGGCCAATTTCAACGGCGCCTTGGACCTTGCGGCGAACAATATGGACATCATCCGGATCGGCTTGATGGCCGATGTGGACCTCTTCTTCTCCCCTTTCGGATTGGAGGTCCTGAGCGATTCCTTCTACACCGAGACCGTGTCCCTCCCGAACCTGATCACCGATGGCAGTACTCCCGGTATAGCCAAGATCGAACTGCTGTACGTGAACGACCTGAGCTACCAAGTGGACATCTCCTGGGTTCCGGACGAAGAAGCGTTGAAGCGGCAGATCCTGCGCACCGTTGCCGAAATGCAAAAGCGATCCGGAACGAAAGGGAAGAAAGTGAAGGCCAAGGAATTCCGGGATATGGAGATACGCATGACACGTTCCGAGCACTACATCATCGCCACGGTGGGCGGATGGCCGCAGCGCTTGCATGCCGAGATCGTCTCCGATGTGGGTGGCACTATGCATCGGGAGGTGATCCGAACGATCTCCACGGATGTGTTCATGGACCAGCCCGAAAATGAACTGTACTATGAACAACAGATCCAAGAGCATCCTGAGGTCGCGTTGAACTACTGCATGCGTGGGTACCACCGCGCCATCCGAGGCGACCTCCATGGCGCTGAAGAGGACCAGACCATGGCCCTGTCCTTGGACCCGCGCTTTGTCCCATCGCTGCAGCAGCGTGCGATCGTGCGCAATGAGATGCAGGATTACTCCGCTGCGCTCTTGGACATCGACGCCGCGATCGCCATCGACAGCTTGGACGCCGACCTGTATGATGTTCGTACGGATATCCTCGGTGAATTGTACCGGTACGAGGAAGCCTTGGATTGTATCGAGATCTCATTGCGTCTACGCCCTTCCGGCAAGGATGCACTCCTGGACAGATCTCGGATCCTGGTGCGACTTTACCGCTATTCAGAAGCACTCGGGACCATGAACGCCTTGTTGGAAGAGAGCCCTGACGACGCTTTGTTGCTGAGTTTGCGAGCGGATATCCACAAGAGTTTCCGAACAGCGGAAGCCGACTCCCTGGCCCATGCGGACCTGGACCGATCCCTCGAACTTGATCCCGGGAACTATAACGCCTTGTTCAGCCTCGCGAATTTGCTGATCGACAGGGCCCAGTACAGTGAAGCGGTCGTTGTGCTTGATTCGATCCTGATCCGCTGGAAGAGCGACGAATTCGCCTATCTCAACCGTGGATATGCCTATGTGCAGCTTGGGCATTTGGACCCGGGCATACGTGATCTGGAGGCGGCTTTGGACCTATCACCCATGAATTCATTCGCAATGAACAACTTGGGCTGGGCCATGCACTTGAACGGCCAGAGCAAGGAAGGTCTGGCGGAGATCGAGCGCTCCATCACACTGGACCCCTCCAATTCGTACGCGCATTACAACAAAGGAAAGGTCCTGTTGACCATGGGTCGGAAGGATGAAGCTTGCCGTTCGTTGGAGCAGTCCGATTCCATGGGCTTCGATGTGGCCTATGGACCGATGGTGAAGCAGCTTTTGGACCAGCATTGCCGACCCTGATGCCTTGGCACGCTGATCCTTACCGGCGGATGCGATCCTCCAACTTGTCCATTGAATCACACCATCCTCCGATGTGTGAATCCCTGGACGCTTCGCTGGCCAGATCGGTCTGCCTGAACTCCATGTGCGTACCTCCTTCCACTTCGAAAAGGTCAACGGTGACAGTGGTCGTATGATCAGCGGGGTTCACCCCAGCGACCAGCTTTTCCCAGTGATGGGTCAGCCGCAAACGCTCCGGAGCCCGCACTTCCAAATAGGTGCCATATGCCGGGAAATCCTCGCCTTCCGGCGATCGCATGATCACACGCCATTGGCCACCCACGCGCACATCGGCAACCGCGGCGGTGGTCGTGAACGCGGCGCATCCGAACCATTGCACAAGCATCAGCGGGTCCGTCCATGCCTGGAAGACCAAAGCACGCGGCGCGGCGAAGAAGCGCGTGATCCGGATCTCGTCCGCCGCAGGTGTGAGCACCTGGTTCCCGTGTGCCGTGTCCGTTGGCATACGATCACGAATCTATGTCATCGACCGCACCGATAGAACGACCGACCTAACGCTCATGCCCCATCGTGGCACCACGGGATCTCCTATGATGCAGGACATACGCCCCGATCAACACCCCGATGAAGAGGAGCATGGGTGCCCAACCGGAAACCGGATCGCCAACCGCAATGAAGGAATACAACCCTGTCGAGAGGTCCACGAAGAACCCGAAGTAGGCCCACTCCTTCACACGAGCAGGCACCATGGGCAGCAGGATCGCAATGGCGCCGATCACCTTGATCACCGAGAGCCATTGGATGAAGTAGTTCGGATATCCCAGATGGTCGTGCAGCATGGCAACGGCCTGCTCGTGCAGCGTGATACCTCCGATGCTGGAGAAGATCATGAAGGCGCTGAAGAGCCCGGTAACGATCCAGTAGGCGATGGTGATGCGTTTCATTGTTCTTGGGTTCGGTCGTGATGTTCCAGGAGGTCGAGCTCAGCTTCGAGCCTATCGATATTTTCTTCGTTCGCTTGTGCGATGAATGTTCGGATAGGGTACAGTTCAGCTGCTGTTCCGAAGCGCATGATCCAATCGAGACGAGTGCCTTCCCCGACCTTCATCAACGCGAATATCGCTGTGTAGAAGTGCATCTCCTTCACGTGATCGAACTCGAAATAGACGGGTGCTTCGATCCGTTTGAATACGCATGTGTTGTGAAATTCCTCGCCATTGGGCCCGTGCATGGTGAACTCCCATTGGCCTTCGGGCTTCAGGTCGAAAGTGTGGAAGGTATTCGTGAAGCCCTTCGGTCCCCACCAACGCTGAAGGACCTCCGGGTCCGTGAGGGCGTGGAAGATGACTTCACGCGGGTAGCTCAGCATCCGAGTGGTCCGAACTTCACGATCGACGAGCGGGACTGCTTCGTTCATGCCAATGCTCGATCAGATGGTCCCTTTTTCCACCGTCGCCTTCAGTTCGGCCAATCCGTTCTCGAAGTCCTTTCCGATCATCTTGTCCATGTTGATGAAGAGCCCCATCACTTTTCCGATGAACAAGTTCGGTCCTGTCATCGTCCAAACCACGCGCGTGCCGCCGCCTTCGGGCTCGAACTTGAACCAGGTTTCACAGGTGTTCTTGAAGGGTCTGACGAATTGGAGATCGATGTGTACACCTCGATCGGTCGCCTCCAGGACCTCCATGGAACCCTCCCCTGCCTTTCCGGTGCCTGTCCACGAATATTTCGCACCTCTTCCGCTCGCTGCGCCGCTGTACTCCCGGCTCATAGTGGGATCGAGCTTTTCCCAAGGTGACCACGGGATCCACTTGTGAAAGTCAGCTATGTGGGGCAGGATACGATCCGGGGATGATGCGATGACGATGCTACGTTCGTACCGGGCCGTGTTCGGTTTCGTTGCGGCAAGGATCACGACCAGGACGACCAAGGCTGCGATCGCCAGAAGGATGTAGGTGAGCATGGCTATTGGTTCAGGTGTTTCGTTCCGGTTACTTTTTTGCATTCTTCCGTGCGATCTCAACGGCCCATTTCGCTTCCAGATTCCAACACCTTCCCCTTCACGATCGCTTTCACCACAGCAGCTGGAATGGGCTTCTGAGGAGTGAACCGAATGGTTCCCTTGCTCCGTTCGAATCCTTTCAGCTCTTCATCAAAACCTGTCGGGATCATGCCATACAACGCACAGTGGTTCTTCGCGGCGCCGATGTAGAGCAGTGGATGTCCGTGCAACTTGAAGCCCGGAAGGCCATACCCGAAGTACTCTTCGCATCCGGGTGCCGCGGTGAGGATCTGTTTCCGCAGCTTCCGTAATGCATCGGCCTGGTCCGGAGGAAGTGCGTCGAGGTAGTCGTCCGTGTTCTTGACTTTGGAGTTCATCGTCCGATCGATGGGATATTGATGCGCAAGGTCAATGGAAGGTCTCTCCGCGTTCCAGCATACCGATGAAGAGCGCGAGTCGCTTGGCGCGGGTCTCCTCCTTCTTAGCGGTGTGCATCCGGTGGAGGAAGGCGAATCGTTTGCTACCGGTGAGTGTTTCGAAGAAGGTCCGTGCCGCCTTGTTCTTCTTCAGCGCGGCTGCAAGATCGGGCGGTACCGTAATGGTGCTGGCCGGCGCATAGGCCTTGACCCATTGCCCGTTCGCCTTGGCGCGCTTCACCGTGGCCATGCCCGCAGGCCGCATCAACTTGGCCTTGATCAACTGCTGCACCTTTTTCTTGTTGATCTCGCTCCACATGCTCCGCGGACCTCGTGGGGTGAACTTCTGTATGAAGAACGAGTCATCATACCGCTTCTTGATGCCATCGATCCAGCCATGGCACAAGGATACCTCCACCGCTTCCGCGTAGGTCACCGAGCGCAGACCACTGTCCTTCTTCGCGATCTTGATGTACAGGCCAAGGGACGTTCCTCCGTGCTCCTCCAGCCACGCCTCCCAGGCTTGGGCCGACTCGAAGGCCATGATCGGACGGTCGGTGGGGTGGTCGCTCATTCTCCGATCACCCAGTTCAGTTCCGTACGATACGCCTTGGGGTCCTTCACCTCGTTCGGGTTGGTGAGGTACCGCTCCCAGAAGCGCCCGGTCTCAGGAAGTTTCCGTTCACGCACCCACGCCTGTAGTTCGCCCCAGGCACTCCCCAACGCCTCGTACGGACCTTGGTATACAGAGCGCACCACCTTCTCCGCAGGCAAGGTGCCGCTCACCACCCGTCCTGTGGGAGTGATCGGCTTCGCCACCGGAAAGCCCAGCTCGAAGTCGAAGGTGTCCGAGGGGCGACGGTGGTGGTAGGAGAACATGGGACCAGCAGGTGCCTGGCCTTGGTCCGCCATGACCTTCAGGACTTCCTGGATGGCGGGGTCCATGTACTTCGGCATGTCCTTTCCGGGGACCACCAAGTGGATCACTGCGGTGGTTTGTTCTTCTGACGTGACGATCTCTGGTGGTGTATTCATGGTGTTCCGTTCAAATGTGTGCGATCCAGGTACGGATCAGGTCCTGAAGGTCCACACGCCTTTCTTCTATGTCGGCCACCAAGGAGAACGTGATCATACCGCGGTCCGCGCCGAGCCAGGTGACCATCCCCGTGGGATCCTCGATCATCTCGTTGAGCTTCCTGCCTTTCGCTTTGGCTCCGGCGTGCAGCACGATCATGGGTTCCTTGACCTGCTTGGGGCCGTTCAGGGTGGCGAACCATTCGGTGGTCCGGAAGCTGGCCGTGTTCCATTTGACGCCTTCTTCAATATGCGGGTCCGCGTCGAGAACGATCCCGCGCAGAAGGTCCATCGCGTCTCTCAGTGGATGCTGGTGGTCATCGAGGAGTGCGGTCACGGCGGGATCGAAGCGGTCCGTCATACCCATCAAGATTGAAGCTCCGTGTGTGCCTTGAACCGATAGAGAATGGCCTGCCAACCGGCCCGTTGCATCTCCACGCTGTTCATGGTCTCGGCATCAAAGGTCTCTACCACACGCGTACCTCCGTCCTCGGCAGAGAAAAGGACCTCGCAGGTGCGACCATCCTCCATGGTGTAAGCGATCCGCTTCTGTGGCTGTACATCGTCGTACACGCCTCCGAAATCGAAGCTGAAGCTGCCGTCGCGTGCCGCCATGGTGCTGCTGAACGTGCCTCCCACGCGCAGGTCGTTGCTCGCCTTCGGGCAATGCCAGTCATCACTGGCAGCGTTCCACCGGGTGATGTGTTCGGGTTCGGTCCAGCAGTGCCAAACGTCGGCAACGGGCTTGTTGACCAATGCCGAGACCGTGATCCGTGTTGCTGTGCTCATGGTTATCCGGGATGATGATATCGTATTCGGTCAACGGGCTTTGAGCAGTTCCTCCAGTTGATCCAAGCCCATGGTGAAGCCTTCCTTGAAGCCCATCTTAAGAATGACCCCCAAGTGGTCCTGTGACTCGTAATGAATACCGACGTTCACGATCGTTCTGCCACTGCGTTCCGTAAAACGGACCTCCCACCTCGACCTCGGTATCGATGCGATGGGCGTACCATCCGCACCGCAGAAACCTGTGGTGCCGGAAAAGAACGACTCGGGTTTGACCTCCTCATAGTCGAAGAAGCAATGGTGTCGATCACCATCGGGGCCTTGCATTTGATACCTCCAACGCCCACCTTCACGGAGATCCAACGATACGATGACGCATTCGTATGGCCGCGGTGCCCACCATTGGCAAAGGATCTCCGCTCGGGTCCATGCCGCCCAAACGGTTCGGAGCGGGGCGGTGAAGGACCGTTCGATGGTGATCGATCGTCCGTTCGCGTGCACCTGGAAGTTGAAGATAGCTGATGGGATCATGGCTCGTTGATCGATGATGGGGCGGTCTTGAGATGCTGCTCAAGGCGTGCGAGGGTCTGCTTACCGCCTTCAATAGCGCCATACTTCTCTACCACCATGTTACGCTGCAATGCGGTCGGGAAGAGGCTGTTCATGATGACCTCGGTCGATCCGTTCCGCTGGATCAGATCCACCTTCACATCAAAGCGCATCGGATCTTCGTCCACATCATCACCGTGCTCGTACACAAGCCGTACCGGCGCATGCACTTCGATGTACTTCACGCGGTTCGGGAACTTCATTCCATTCGGCCCATGCATGATGTAGCGCCACATGCCATCTGGCTTCACATCCATATGCAAGGTCTCGTTCCGAAAGCCGTTCGGGCCCCACCATGCATCCACGTGGTTCGGGTCCGTCCACGCCCTCCAGACCAATTCTCGAGGTGCACTGATCAAACGGGAAATGATGATCTCGCGGTCGACCGCGGACGTCACTTCTTTACTTCTTGCTCCGGGCATTGGTCTTCCTCTTTGTGGGTGCAAGGACTTTCTCTTTTGACTGAAGTTCTTGCAAGTATGCATCCAATCGATCAAAGCGCGCTTCCCAGAATTGGCGATACTGTTCCATCCAGGCGTTGGCATCTTTCAGCGGGGCTGCCTCCAATGTGCATGGTCGCCATTGGGCCTCCTTTCCTCGACTGATAAGCTGCGCGCGCTCCAACACCTTCAAATGCTTGCTGATCGCCGGCAAACTCATGCTGAAGGGCGCAGCCAGCTCGTTCACCGTGGGCCGCCCTGGTCGACAACCGGGCCAGGATAGCTCGCCGCGTGGGGTCTGCAAAGGGCTTGGAAGGTGCTGCTGGTGGTCCATGACATCGTTGACCCGCCAAACATATTAAACCATTTGGTTAAATACAAATGAATCAAGCGATGTCGACGTCCGCACCACCAGACCAACGCCTTTCGACCTTACTAAATGGGAAGCCCCCGGATCGGGGGCTTCCCTATAATACCAACGACATCACAGATCGAAGCGATCCAATTCCATCACTTTCGTCCAGGCCTTCACGAAGTCCTTCACGAACTTCTCCTTGGCGTCGGCCTGTGCATACACTTCCGCGATGGCGCGCAATTGCGAGTTGGAACCGAAGACGAGGTCCACGCGGGATCCGGTCCATTTGCGATCGCCGGTCTTTCGGTCGTGGCTGCCGTAGATGCCTGCTTCGCCGCTCTTCGGTGCCCAGGCGTTCTTCATGTCCAGCAGGTTCACGAAGAAATCGTTGGTGGTGGCCGACGCGGTCGGTGAGGACGCCATGCTTCTACCTCCGGCGTTGGCGCCCAGCACGCGCAAGCCTCCCACCAGCACGGTCATTTCCTGGCGCGCTGAGGGTGAGCAGAGCTGTGCGCGTCGATCGGCAATTTCCTCGGCGGGCACGCTGTATTCCTTCTTGGCGTAGTTGCGGAAGCCGTCGGCCTGGGGCTCCATCACGGCGAAGCCTTCCACATCCGTTTGCTCCTGTGTGGCGTCCATGCGGCCCGGGGTGAAGGGCACGGCAACGCTTTGTCCGGCATCCTTGGCGGCCTTTTCCACCGGCACAACCGCCGAGCACGACAGGTCGGCCAGCGAGACCTTCTTCCCGCCCTTGGCCGCGCCGTTGAATTCCTTCTGCACTTTCTCCAACGCTCCGATCACTTTGTCGAGCTGTGCTGGATCGTTCACGGCCCAGAACTTCTGCGGGGCCAGGCGCACGCGGGCACCGTTGGCACCGCCGCGCTTGTCGCTTCCGCGGAAGGTGCTGGCCGAAGCCCAGGCGGTGGCCACCAGTTCGGGAACGCTCGGTCCGGCGGCGAGGATCTTCGCCTTGAGGTCGGCAATGTCCGCGGCATCGATCAGGGTGTGGTCCACTGCGGGGATCGGGTCCTGCCAGATGAGGTCCTCGGCGGGCACTTCCGGCCCGAGGTAGAGGCTCTTGGGCCCCCATATCGCGGTGGGTGAGCTTGAACCAAGCGCGGGCGAAGGCGTCGGCGAAGGCCTGCGGGTCCTTGTGGAAACGACGTGAGATCGGCTCATAGATCGGGTCGAAGCGTAGGGAGAGATCGGCCGTGGTCATCATCGGCGGATGCTTCTTGTTGGGGTCGTGCGCATCGGGGATCATGTGCTCGGGCTTGCAGTCCTTGGCCACCCATTGGTGCGCACCGGCGGGGCTCTTGGTCACTCCCATTCGTAGCCGAAGAGCATGTCGAAGTAGCCGTTGTCCCACTTGGTCGGGTTCGGCTTCAAGCGCCTTCCGTCCACTGGTGATGGCATCGCCGCCCTTGCCCGCTGCCGTGGCTGCTGATCCAGCCGAAGCCCTGTGCCTCGATCGGTGCTGCCTCGGGCTCGGGACCTACCAGTGCGGCATCGCCGGCACCGTGCATCTTACCGAAGGTGTGGCCGCCGGCGGTGAGGGCCACGGTCTCTTCGTCGTTCATGGCCATGCGCTTGAAGGTCTCGCGCACATCGCGGCCGCTGGCCACGGGGTCAGGGTTGCCGTCGGGTCCGCGCGGATTGACGTAGATGAGGCCCATCTGCACGCGGCGAGGGGGTTCTCCAGTTCGCGCTTACCGGAATAGCGGCTGTTGGCCTTGTCGCTGGTGGCGAGCCACTCGGCCTCCGAACCCCAGTAGATATCCTCTTCCGGCTGCCAGATGTCAGCGCGACCACCGCCGAAGCCGAAGGTCTTGAAGCCCATGCTCTCAAGCGCCACATTGCCCGCGAGGATGTACAGGTCGGCCCAGGCGAGGCTGTTGCCGTACTTCTGCTTCACCGGCCACAGCAGGCGGCGGGCCTTGTCCAGGTTGCCGTTATCGGGCCAGCTGTTGATGGGCGCGAAGCGTTGGTTGCCTGTACCGGCTCCACCGCGACCATCGGCCGTGCGGTAGGTACCGGCCGCGTGCCAGGCCATGCGGATCGTGAGGCCACCGTAGTGCCCCCAATCAGCAGGCCACCAGTCCTGCGAATCGGTCATCAGCTCAGTGAGGTCGGCCTTCACCGCCATCAGGTCCAACTTCTTGAACGCCTCGCGGTAATCAGAACTCGGGATCCATGGGGTTGGACACCGGGTTGTGCTGGGTGCAGGATGTTCAGGTTCAATTGTTCGGGCCACCAATCGCGGTTGCTCATGCCACGGCCGGCCACGGGGTTGCGCATGGCGCCGCGCATCACCGGGCATTTGCTTTCTCCATTCTCGTTGTTGCTCATTGGGCTTGTTCTTGGGTGGTATTTGTTCCATGGACCTCAGGGTCCTCTTCTTTCATAATTGAAATTCCGCGATAGCCGTCCACTTCGCTCGTGGCTCCTGACATCGGGATGGCTCCAAAGTTCACTGCAATGCACGCATCCGCAATGATGCGGATCAGTGCGATCGGAATGGTCCTTTTGGCCGATGGCCGAAGGTACTCGCGCTCGTGCCATAGACCAAATTGATATATTCGATATCCCTATTGATATTATCTATGACACTCCAACAACTGCAATACATCACCGCACTTGACGACCATCGGCACTTCGTAAAGGCCGCCGAGGCCTGTTTCGTGACGCAACCGACCTTGACGATGCAGGTCCGGAAGTTGGAAGAAGAGTTGAACGTGGTGCTTTTCGATCGCCGCAAACAGCCGATACGCCCTACCGATACCGGGGTCGCCGTGATCGCGCACGCCCGGTCGATACTGCACGAGGCGGAGCAGCTGAAGGGCACGATCGATGAAATTCAACACGGCATGGCCGGTGAAGCTCGGATCGGCATAATTCCGACGCTCGCACCCTATCTGCTCCCCTTGTTCCTGACCCGCTTTGCGGCGGATAATCCCGCGATCCAGCTTGCTGTGGATGAGCGAAAGACCAGCGGGCATCCTCCAAAGGGCTTCGACGCGGAGATCTGGATATCGGCATTCTCGTCACCCCAGTGGATGCGCGGAATTCGAGAGAGTCCCCTTGTTCAAGAGCCATTCCTCGGCTATCTGCCGAAAGGCCATGCGCTATGGAAGCGTGCGTCCTTGCAGCGCTCCGACCTTCAGGACCAAGCGATCACGGGTGCTAGGGAAGGGCACTGTTTCCGGGAGCAAACGCTGAGCCTTTGTGATACGCCCGAGCGCCGCTGGTTTCGACAACTTACTGTACGAAAGCGGCAGCATCGAGACGCTGAAGCAATTGGTACGCAACGGTAGTGGGATGACCTTGGTGCCGGAACTTGGCGTGACGGACGGCCCGTATGTTCGGCGTTTCGCCCGCCAGCCCGTGCGTCAAGTGAGCCTCGTTGTCCGACGCCCGTACGCACGGCACCTTGTTGAACAATTTGGCGCAGGAGATCCCGAGAACTCCTTACCGCAGTTGCGGACCAAGGAGACGAGGTTTACAGTGAGCCTTTGATCCTTACTTCCCGTCCTCCGGTGCCAAGTATTCCGGTGGCATCGGCTCATCGACCTGTTCGGGAATGTTCACATCGAAGAAACCCGGAGGCATTGCACGCCCACCTCCACCTTCTTCAGGCTGCACCATGCGCCCTTCCAGTTCCACCGCGCTCGATGAGCGTATGCGGGAACTGCAAGCCGTTGAGGTCGCCAATCCGTGTAGTCGGTGGTGATGGTATAGGAACGTCCACCGATCAATTGATCCCGAACGGTCCGCAACTTGAAGCCCGTTTCCGCATCATAGTAATCCTGGAACGCGATGCCGGACATGGTGGTGCTGAAGATCTTGAAGGCCTTTCGCTCACCGATGATGGTGGACCCGACCAAGAGGCTCTTCTCCATCATCTTCCCATATTCCGCTTCGGGCACGAGCATGTCTTCCTAACTAACGAATTCCAAGGCCGCAGCGGTGTATTCACCGGAAGCTTCGGGGAAGAAGAACTGCGCGCGTGAGCCGTCATAGATCACTTCCTCCACGAGTTGTACGCTGTCCTTCGTGACCGCACGGTATCCCACGGGTCCGATCCACTTGGTGGTGTAACGTACGATCCCGGAGCGCATGGGCGCTTCGTATTCCAAGCGGATGTTCCGGATCGGCGCAATGGCATCACGGCCACCTACGGCGAACACGAATGACTCAAGCACTTGTTCCGCGGTACGGTCGGTCACCTTCTCGATCGGCTCCATCCAACGGGCACCATCCTCGGTCAATTGGATCACCGGCGAATTGTTCTGAAGGCTCAAGGTGGCGAGGTCGTCGATCACGCGTTCCTTATCCCCCACGACCAGGATGATGGCCTGGTCAGGATGCAGGAAGGCTTTTGCGGCATCCTGCACCTGTGCGATGGTAACCGACTCGAGACGCTGCAAGTAGGTCTTGTAATGGTCCGCAGCAAGCTCGTTCAATTCCGTGTTCAACGCGAAGCGTGCGACCGTACGGGGGTCCTCCAAACTGCGACCGAAGCTTCCGGCCATATGGCTCTTGGCCAACGCGAGTTCTTCAGCGGTCACGGGTGTATCGCGCATCAGCACCAATTCGCGCAGGATCTCGGCAACGGCGCTATCGGTCACCTCGGTACGCACGCTCACGGAAATGGTGAGGCTGCTGTTGAACTTGTCAATGTCCAATGACGAATATGCGCCGTAGGTGAAACCGCGTTTCTCGCGCAGGTTCTGCATCAAGCGCGCATTGAAGACGCCACCGCCCAGGATGGTGTTCATCACTTGTGCCTGTTGGGTGCGGATATCCTTCGGCAACAGGTTCAGGGGGAAGCTCACACGAATGACGGATTGTGCCGCATCCGGGCGATCCACCAGGAATGCCCTGCGTACACCCCCGGGCGTGACGGGCTTCTTCAGAACGTTCAATACCCCGATGCCGGAGACCGAGATCACCCCATCGGCATCGGTCGTCGCAGCGGCGGGGGCCGGTTTCCACTTGCCGAAGAATTGCTTCGCGACGTCCCGAGCCTCTTTTTCCGTGATATCACCCACGAACACGATGTAGCCCTTTTCGGGACGGAAGAAGTACGAATGGTAGCCTGCGATGGCATCGCTACCGATCTTGCGCAAGCTGGTTTCCGTAGTGACCTCTCCGTACGGATGGGTCGCACCGAAAGTAACGGAACGTCCCACCGCCTCTGCAGTTCCTTCCGGATCATCATGCCGGCTTTGAACACCGGATATGCTCCTTGCCCGCAGGCTTTCCAACTCGTCCTTCGGGAAGGTCGGGTTCTGGATCACATCGGTGATCAGTCCCATCAGCGGTTGCAGGTTCTTCTTCAGGGCGCTGGCGTACAAGCCGGTATTGCTGCCGAAGAGCGTTGCACCGATAGCATCGACCTCGCGATCGATATCGGCCTTCTTCCGGGTGGTCGTTCCGGCGGTGATCATCTCACCTACCATGTCCACGAATCCAGCTTGGGAGCCTTGTGCGATCGGCGGCACATCGAAGCGGACCTGCACACTGACAAGTGGCAGTTTGTGGTCCTCCACCACGATCAATTGCATGCCGTTCGGCAATTCAACGGTGGTGTGTTCGCCGAGGTGTACCACGGGTGCTGGGCCCGGTGCGGGCGGTCGGCTGCGATCGATCTGGGCGTTCATGGAAGCCGGTGCCAACAGGGCCCCGAGCGCACAAGCCGCCATCAAGGCGCTTGAACGGAAGAACAGGGTGCTGTTGTTCATGGTTTTTGGGATGGAATGGGCAAGTAGTGCAGGACGACGCGATTTTCCGGAACGAAGTAGGTCTTCGCCGCGCGTTGCAGGTCCTCCGGGGTCAAGGCCAGGTATCGGTCCACCTCGGTATTGATGAGTTCGGTATCGCCCAACAGCATGTGGGCCGTGGCCAAGTTCCCTGCGATCCCGGCGATACGGCTGTTATCGCTGATGGCCTCGGTCTCCAGTTGGATCTTCAACTTGGCCAGTTCATCGGGGGCGATCGGCTGTTTCGCGAGCGTCATGATCTCGGTCTCCATGGCCGCCTCCAATTTCGCTGGATCCACGCCACCGTTGGCAACAGCGAACATGATCGCCAATCCGGGGTCCTCGAACGGGAAGTTGAAGGCCCCCACGTACACGGCAAGCTGCTGCTTATCCTTCAGCGAAACGTTCATCCGGGCCGAATTGCCGCCGGTGAGGATCCTGTTCAACATCTCCACCGCGTAGAAGTCCGGGGTCCCGTTCGCAGGGATGCGGTAACCCATCACCACCGCTGGTAGCTTGATCCGGTCGAAAATGGTATCACGCACTTCCTTGCCCAAGGGCGGCTCCACGATGGACGGTTGCTTCACATCAGTGCCTCGTGGAATGTCGCCGAAGTAGCGCCCCACCAGCTCCTTCGCTTTTGCCTCGTCGATATCACCGGCCACGACCAAGGTGGCGTTGTTGGGGACATAGAACTTCTTGTAGAAGGCTTGATAGTCCGCCTCGCTCGCCGCATTCAGGTCCTCCATGTAACCGATCGTGGGCCACTGGTAGGGATGCTCCTTGAAGGCCCGCTTCAACACCTCCATCGTAAGTGTGCCGTAGGGTTGGTTCTCGTAGCGCTGCCGCCTTTCCTCCTTCACCACCTCACGCTGGGTGTCCACACCCACCTGGTCCACTTTGGCGTGCAACATGCGCTCGCTTTCGAGCCAGAGACCCAGCTCCAGTTGGTTGCTGGGCAGCACCTCGTAGTAATATGTACGATCACCGGAGGTATTGGCGTTCAACACCCCACCGGCGTTCTCCACCAGCTTGCTGAATTCGCCGCGCTTGATATTCGCCGATCCCTCGAACAAGAGGTGCTCGAAGGAGTGCGCGAAGCCGCGTCGGGTGGGTTCCTCGTTCTTGCTTCCAACATGGTACATCACGCTCACCGCCACGATCGGCGTTCCATGGTCCTCGTGCAGGATCACATGCAGGCCGTTCAGCAGATCGAACTCGGTATAGGCGATCGCCCGTTTCTGGGCGCTAACGGGTGCTGCGAGCATGGCAATGGCGAAAAAGGGAAATACGGTTCTCATGCGCGGTCCTTGTATCCGGCTGATCGGGCGGGCAAAAGTAACCCGATCGCTGATGGCGTTCCAGTGGCCCGTTCCGCAAACACCGCTCCGTATTTTCGTGGTCCATGTCAACGCACGGCACATCGCCTGAACAACGTCCCCGGTTGCACCGATTCCGGGCTTTGCGTTATGGTATCACCTTCATCGTGCCGGTCCTCGCTTGGCTTGCGTTCACCCAGCGTGGTTGGTGGTCTTGGGCCGTGCCGGTCTATGCCTTCGTGATCATACCATTGCTGGAACTGGCATGGAAGGGTGAACACCGGAACCTGAGCGAGGAAGAGGAGCGTGCGGTGTTGGCGGATCGCACGTACGACCTGTTGCTGTACCTGATCGTCCCGGTGCAATGGGGGCTGTTGCTCATATTCCTGTTCGCGGTGGCCTCGGGAGGGCTATCGACCGTGGAACTGAGCGGCTGCATCGCCACCATGGGCATCCTTTGCGGTGTCTACGGTATCAACGTGGCGCATGAACTGGGCCACCGCACGGAACGCTGGGAGCGTGACCTGGCGCGTGTGCTGCTGCTGTCCAGTCTCTACATGCACTTCATCATCGAACACAACCGCGGGCACCATCGCCGGGTGGCGACAGTGGAGGATCCGGCCAGTGCGCGTTACGGCGAATCGGTTTACAGGTTCTGGGTGCGCAGCATCCTGTTCAGTTGGATCTCCGCTTGGCGCATCGAGGCGGAACGATTGCACAAGGCCGGCAAGCACTTGTTCGGCCTTGGCAATGAGATGCTAAAGGCCCTGTTCTGGCAAGCGGGTCTATTGATCGCGATCGGCGCGTACTTCGGTTCGACCGCATTCGGAGCATTCCTGGTTGCGGCAATGATCGGTATCCTCATGCTGGAGACCGTGAACTACATCGAACATTACGGACTGCGTCGGAAACAAAGGGCCGATGGGAACTACGGCCGGGTGCAACACGTGCATTCGTGGAACAGCGACCGTTTCATGGGGCGTGTGATGCTCTTCGAACTCACCCGTCACAGTGATCACCATTGGAAGGCCAGCAAGAAGTATCAGGCACTTCAGAGCATCGCCGAAGCGCCGCAGCTACCTACCGGTTATCCAGGCATGATGCTCCTGAGCCTTTTTCCAGCGCTGTTCTTTCGCGTTGTGCATCCGCAGCTCGAACGCATGGCGATGGAACATCCCGAGCTGGACCTGGCCGCTTGATCGTTGATCGAATTCGAAAATTGCTTTCTATCGGATAAGGTTCCGGCGATGTACTTTTCGGCGCTCCATTTCACGAATTCCTGATCCGTCGACGAATTTCCTTATTTCGTCGAACAAACGAAGCGGTCTTGCGTAGAATGGCGCTCCATCCAACGAGGAGTGAACGATACTGTGCAAGAGCGAGCTGTGGACCCCATTGTCCTGGGGTTGGTAGAGGACCTTGTGCGCCGTTTCGACGAGCAGCGCAAGGAATTGCTCGTGCAACGCGTAGCACGGCGCCAAGCGATCGCTGGTGGTGATCTCGAGCGACCAAGTAGCACCGCGGCCATGCGTACATCGAAATGGCAGGTGGACAAGCTTCCCGAGGAGTTGATGGAACGGCGCGTGGAGATGATCGGTGGCGCGAACCGCTCCGAGTTGATCAACGGCCTGAACGCTGGGGCCAAGAGCTATATCGCCGACCTGTGGAACTTCACTTCGCAGGACCGCTGGAGCATCATCCGTGCGCACAAAAGCATCCGTGGTGCAGCCAAACGGGCATTGGTCTATCTGGACCCACGGGAAGGACGCGTACGCGTGAACCCCAACTCCCCCACCCGTTTGATGGTGGTACCTCGCCCCTTGTACGTGTACGAGTCGGCGATGCAGGTGGATGACGAGCCAGTGCCAGCAGGCTTCTTCGATCTCGCCTCCTTCATCCGATCCTCGGCAACAGAGCTCGCAGAACGTCAAGGAGGGGTGTACTTGTTCATCCGTGACATCCAAGGTCATTTGGAAGCCCGCCTGTGGGTACAGTTGATCAGTGCCATGGAAGAGCACTTGTCCCTACCGCGTGGAACGGTGCGCGCCACGGTGATGATCGATACGATCCCGGGCGCCTTGGAAGCAGAAGAGATCCTCTTCGAGTTAATCCATCACGCGGCCGGTCTCTCGCTCGACCCGCAGGGTTATGCCGCTGATCATATCGCGTTGTTCCACGGTCCTGATCGACCGGTATTCCCGGACCGCGAGACCATCGGCCTGAACGCACCGTTCCTGCGAGCACTCAGTTTGGACATCATCGGCATCTGTCACCGCCGCGGATGCCACGCCATGGGAGCGTCCTCCTTCGTCCTTCCGGCCATGGACATCACCAATGTCAAGACCGAATACCTCGCCATGCTCGCCGATAAGGAACGGGAGGCGGTCGACGGCCATGATGGCACCCTGGTGGTCCATGAGGATATGGTGAACGCCTCAATGGTGGAGTTCAACAAAAGCATGCCGCGCGCGCACCAGATCAACTACCAAAGGAACGACAACATTACCCCCGAGGACCTGGTGAAAGTACCTGAAGGCGGGATCAGCGTTGAAAGCCTCAAGAGCATCCTTCGGACCGCGCTGCGCAGCTTGGTGCAGACCGAGAGCAAAGGCTGGGTCATCCAAGGCGGACGGGTCCATGATCGTTCCTCCTTGCTCTTGGCCATGCGTCTTCTTTGGCAATGGAACCACAACCCGAAAGGGATCATCACTGCCACCAACCTTCCGGTGAACGAGAGTTTGATCACCTTCATGTTGCGCAAGGAGGCGGACAAGATGTTCGAGGTATCCGACCCTGTGCTGAAGAACAAGGTGGATCGGGCGATGACCCGTATCGTGGAAATGGCCGCGAGCCCGGCGCCGCCGATGTTCTGAGCACGGCGCAATTATCTTGGTCGCAGATGTCGAGGTGGATCCCGGTTGCTGAACGACTACCAGAGGATGGCGCGCGAGTGCTGTGCCACCTGCCCAACAATACTGTGTACCTGCCCGGAAAGACCGGTGCAACGGAGCTTCGCGAAGTAGTCATACTTCGCTTCGCCAAGGATTTCTTCCTGGCCAACCCGAGCAAGACCGGCTACACCGGTGAACCCCACTTCTGGCTCGGCGAAGGCACGAGCAATCGCTTCTTCGCGGATGTGACGCATTGGATGCCGATCCCGCATGCGCCCATAGCGGGCTGAAAACGAGAAGAGGGCGAAAGAGCGCCGTCGTTGGCCGCCCTTTCACCCTCCTCAGGTATCGCGTCCTTCTTACTTGACGATCTCGAGCAATTCCACTTCGAAGATCAGTGCGCTGTTGCCGGGGATGCGTCCACCAGGGCCGCCGCTTGGTCCGTATGCCAGATCGCTGGGGATGAACAGCTTCCACTTGCTGCCGGTAGGCATCAGCTGAAGGCCTTCCACCCAACCTTGGATCACTTGACCAACGCCGAAGACGGCAGGTTCGCCACGCGTCACGGAGCTATCGAACACCGTACCATCGGTCAGCATGCCGGTGTAGTGCACCTTCACCTGATCGCTGGCCAAGGGCTTCGGCCCCGTGCCCATGGTTATTACTTCGTATTGCAGTCCGCTCGGGGTGGTGACCACACCGGTGCGCTTGGCGTTCTCGGCCAAATAGGTCTCGCTGGCCACGCGGTTCCCTTCGGCAAGGGCTTGTTCCTCGGCCTGACGACGTGCTTGCATCTTGGCCATGAAAGCCTCCATTACACCTTGCAGTACTTCCGCATCCACTTTCACGGTGCTGTCCATGCCGTCCTGCAGTCCGCGGGCCATCATGTCCACGTTGAGCGAGTCCATCTTGGACCGCTTGAGGTTCGCACCGATGTCGGCTCCGATGGCGTAGCTCACCGAATCGAGGGTGGTCTTCATTTCGGCGTTACGGCCTTTTTGGCCTTGTGAACAGGCGCTGAGAACGGTCATTGCCAGCGCGGCGGAAAGGATCCTTACGGTCATTTGCTTTTGAATGGGCCGCGAAGGTATGTATCGCGGAATTGGTGCTTGCCCTTCTCCCCTGAGGAACGAACGGCTATGGTGCGGAACGATCACACCAAGGTGCGCGCCAAGAGTTTGTGATAGCGGGGGTATCGTGCAAGATCACTATGGTGTCCCTTCGGAAAGGTGACCATCTCCCGATGCACATCGGAAGGAATGAGCGAATACAGGCGAAGTGCACTGGTGTACGGCACTACGTTGTCACGTTTGCCATGCATGATGTACACGGGGCACTTGATCCGCTTGATCGCGATGTCGTTCCTGAAGGGATAGCGTAACAGCAGCCTGTACGGTAGGATCGGCAAGTAGTGCATCGCCACATCGTACAGGTTCGCGAAGGGCGTCTCCAGGAGCAAGAGCTTCGGGGAGAACTTCGATGCGAGCGGTGTGGCCAAGCCGCTGCCCAAGGATCTGCCGAAGACCACGATCCGCTGCTCCGACCATCGCTCACGCAAGTGCGTGTACCATAGCTCCGCATCGGAATGCAGCACGGCTTCGCTGATCTCGCCCTTGCTCTTCCCATAGCCACGCGGATCGGGCATCAGAACATCATAGCCCAGCCGGGTGAACTGCGGGGCGTGCTTCCCCCAGCGCCGCAAGCTCCCCGTATTACCATGGAAGTAGATCACCACCCCTTTCGGCTGCTCCGCCTCGAAGTGGATGGCGTGCAGGTCAGCACCATCGGAAGCCCTGAGATACACCTCTTCGAAATGTCCCTTGAAGCGGTACTTGAACTTTCGTGGCGTGCGGAAGCGGATGAAGATGAAGCGCTCCTGGAACAAGGCATAGAAGAGGCACACTCCTGCGTAGACCAGGACCAGTAACACCACTATCCAGAGCAGCCATTCCATCGGTCCACAAAGGTATTGGGCTTCATCGGGCCGAAGCGTGCATCTTTGGACGTGCGCCGACCCTTGTTACTTGCTGTACTGATGATCTGCTGCTCGACCATGTCGCGCGCGCAAGCGGTGCAGCACAAGCATTTGCTCATCTCGGCATCCGGCGGCGCAGGTGTGATGGCCTTGGTCAGTGACCGCGTTGACCTGACGACCACGACCGCCTGCAATACATTCCGTTTTTCGTTCGCCTATGCCCTATCGGACAAATGGTCGCTGGGTGTCCATTACGATCGCATCGGATCGAATGAACCTGACGGCGACTTGGATCGGCTGCACTTGACGACCTATCTCCTGGAAGGCACCTATCGACCATGGATCGGGGATCGCGCGGTGGTGGAATGCACCGTTGGCCTTGGTGCCTCCGCCGCATCGCTCTTTCCCGAAGGTGCTCGATTACCGTACACCGCGAGTGGCGGAGCCTTCACCTTGGGTGTGCGCTACGTGCATCTGCTCAGCAACACCGTCGGTCTGATGGTCGGATCGGAACACGCCATGGCAGGGGCCGGCAATGTTCTGTTGGAAGGCGATAGCGTGAACCCCGATGGCAGCGTTTCAACGTTGGAGTGGAACAGCCAACGCCTCACCGCCGGGATGGTGGTGCGGTTCTGATGGTTCCCTTAGCTGTGGGTATCAGCCACGCACGAAGACCCATTCGTGTTCCGTACTGTCCTCTTTGGAAAACTTGTACCCATCCCCTTTGTACGCCTTCAATTTGTCCGGCTCGAGCAGGCGGTGTTGGATGATGTGCCGTGCCATGGCCCCGCGCTGTTGTTTGGCATACACCATCACCACCTTGTATCCACCCGCGGTGCGGTCCTTGAAAACCGGGGTGATGATCCGCGCCTGCAGTTCCTTCGCTTGAACGGCTTTGAAGTACTCCGTACTGGCCAGGTTCACCACCACATCGCTATGGTTCTCGGCCAGGTCCTTGCGCAGCGCGTCGGTAATGCGATCGCCCCAATAGGCATAAAGGTTCTTCTTTCGTCCAACGGGAAGTGAAGTACCCATTTCCAGACGGTAGGGCTGCATCAGGTCCAAGGGACGCAACACGCCGTACAAGCCGGAAAGAATGCGCAGGTGATGTTGCGCAAAACGCAGATCATCCGCGTCCATCGTCCGCGCATCCAGGCCGCGGAAGGCTTCTCCGTTGAAGGTGAACACCGCCGGTCGTGCATTCTTCGACGTGAACGGTGTACTCCAGTTCTGGTAACGCTCGCGGTTCAATTCGGCCAACTTCGGATTGATGTCCATCAACTTGGCCAGCTTCTTCGCACTGAAGCCCTTGAGTTTATTCACCAGCGGAGCACTGTGCTCCAACAACTCCGGTCGCGTGGCGCCCTTCACGGCAGGCACCGGTGCATCACTAAGGTCCTTTGCAGGGGATAGGAGGATAAGCATGCTCGTGTCGATCTTGGGAATAACGGAACGCTACTTCATGCCGCGTTGTTCCTGAATGGTCTCATAGGCTTCCTGCACCTTCTTGAACTTTTCCCCGGCCGCCTTCTGCACCTCCTCGCCCAGTTGCGCCACCTTGTCCGGGTGGAACTTCATGGCCATGCGTCGATAGGCCTTCTTCACTTCGTCATCCGTGGCTGTGGCCGGTACCTCGAGGATCTGGTATGCACTGCTGGGATCGGCTTTGCGGAACATGGCACTCAGCGAGGCGAGGTCCCGGTCGTTGATCCCCAGGTCGTGCGCGATGCGTTTCAGCAGATCGAACTCGGCGCGGTCCACATGACCATCGGCATGGGCCAGGCCAACGAGGTAATGCATCAGTTGCAAGCGCACCGGGTGGGCCATGTTGTGGCGGATCTGCACGCACACCTCGTGCACTGGGATCTCCCGTTTCAGCACATCGCGCAGCACCACCAACAGTTGTTGTGCCTGCAAGGCCCCGAACTGCCGGTTGAAGAAGTTGCGCACGTTGTCCAACTCGCTTTGCGTCACCTTGCCGTCGGCTTTCATCATGGCCGCTATGAGCACCACCATGCTCATGGTGAGGTCGCCGCCGGTCGTGGCATGCTCGCGGGTCCGCCCCATCACAGGCACATCCTCCTGCGGCCCTTGCATGTGGTCCAACATGGCGCCTACGGCAAATCCTACAAGACCACCGATCGGTCCACCGAAGGCCCAGCCCAGACCGCTACCGATCCATTTCGAATAACTCAAGTGCGTATGTTCTGTTCAACGGACACGGCAGGTCCGATCGATGAATACTCAAGAACGAGCGAGTGTGGTCCACAATATGGAGGACGTTCGGGTTCACCACGAGCCACCGGCCCCGCCGCCGCCGAAACTGCCTCCACCAAAGCCACCGAAGCCGCCACCGCCACCACCTCCAAAGCCCCCGCCGCCGCCCCAGCCACCACCTCGTCCATGGCGCCGGTCCATCTGGCTCAAGAGCCACATCGCGGTCCAGAAATCGATGTTGTTGGTGCGCGAATAGTTGCGCACGCGATTGCGCCAGGAGAAGAAGATGGCCACGAAGAAGATAAAGAGGAAGACCAGATGGGCCAGGGAAGACTTCTACCATGCGCCTTTCCGTGACTTTGTTCGTTGAATTCGCCTTTGGCCATGGCCATCAGGACATCCGTGGCCGCATTGACGCCATCGAAATAGCGTGCTTGTTTGAAGTTCGGGATCACGTAGTCCTCCACCACGTTCTTCGCGGCGAGGTCGGGGGATCGCCTTCCAGGCCATAGCCTGTGGCAATGAAGACCTTGCGCTGGCCCGGCGGACCATTGGGCTTCGATCAGGAAAACGATACCGTTGTCGAACTTCGCATTGCCGATGCCCCATTTCTCGCCAATGTCGAACGCGAAGTCCGATTCGGGCAGTCCGCAAAGCGTATCCACCACGATCACCAGGATGCGGCTGCTCGTTTCCGCGCGAACTCCACGACTTGGCATTGAGCCGCGCTTCTTCGGAGGTGAAAGGAACCCGGTATACGCCACACCAACTTGGTCTGGTCGCGTTCCTCGGTGGCTCGATGCTGCAATCGAAGCGTGCGGCCGAAAGCACTCCAGCCAGCAACAACACGGGTATCAGGAGCAAGCGCTTCATCGCTTACCGTAGTCGATCTCGTTGGACAGTTCGTTTGTATCGTCGTCGCGCAGCGGGAAGAACGCCACCAACTTCTCCCCTACCAGATGAACCGCTTCTGCTATCCCCTTTCCATGATGACCGGCCGCCAAGTGCAGTTTCAACACCGCCACGACATCGGTCCAGAAGCCTTTCGGAACAACAGTATCGATCCCGGAATCGCCGATGACAGCGACCTTTCGGTCGGCCACCGACAGGTAGATCAGCACCCCGTTCCGATCGCGTGTACGGTGCATTCCGAGTTCCTCGAAGATGAACGCGGCGTGGTCGAGCACATCCTCCTCGATATGGTCCTCTAGATGTACGCGGATCTCGCCCGAGGTTCGCAGCTCGGCCGCGGCGATCGCGTCGCGCACCTGCTGCTTCTCCGGAGCACTGAGGAAATAGGCTGCGGTCGGAATGCTCACTCGAAGGAAATGTCGGGCGCGTTCTCGGTGCCTTCCTGCGCTTCGAAGTAGCCCTTCTCGGTGAAGCCGAACATACCGGCCATCATGTTCCCAGGGAAGCGCTTGATCTTCGTATTGAACTCACGCGCCACATCATTGTACTTCCTGCGCTCCACGCCGATGCGGTTCTCCATGCCCTCGTACTGGGTTCTGGAAATCCTGAAAGCCCTTCACGGCTTTCAGTTCCGGGTAGCGCTCCACGGTAACGAGCAAGCGGGACAAAGCACCGCTGAACTGGTCCTGTGCCTGTTGGAAGGCCGGATCTTCTCCGGGGAAAGGTCACCTGCGTTCACGTTCACGCTGGTCGCCTTGGCGCGGGCCTCCACCACTTGGGTCAAGGTCTCCCTTTTCAAAGTCCGCCGCCCTTCACGATCTCGACCAGGTTCTTGGTCTTGTCCGCGCGCAGCTGGTAAGCGTTCTCCACATTGCTCCACTGCTTGGTCACGTCCTCATTGAGGCCGATGGCGCTGTTATAGAAGCCTATGGCCCACATGGCAATGATGCCGATGAGACCGAGCAGAACGATGGGAACGAGGTATTTCTTCATGGTCGAGTGGTGGTGTTCAGTTGTTGCCGGACGAAGGTATATCGTGTTGCGGCACATGCCCCGATCAAGGTACGTGCCATACCTGCTTGACGTGTCAGCCTGTCAGATTGCGCGGACTACGCACCTTCGCAGTGTGCCGATCCTGAACGCAACGGACAACTGCGACCTGCCGCCAAAGCGCTGCTGCATGCTGTGAGCCGTGTGCCAATGGACCTCTTGGATACATGTCGGGTGCTTCCCCGAAAGCGGAACTGGCTCAGCTTTCCATGGTACAGCGCACGTTCCGGTGGCGGTGCCTTCGTGCTGGGTCGTCACATCTATGTCAGTGGGAACCTCCTCGGACGACCTGCATCCCAACAGCGACTGTTGCTCTTGTTGGCCCATGAGGTCGGGCACTTGCCACACGCTGCAGGTTTCAAGTTCACCGCGCTCGGTCGAACACGCTTTGTGATCTGGAGTGCGCTGCACTACGCGGGATCGTACGCACGTCACGGTCGGTCAGGCTATCGAAAAGCGCATCGAACAGGAGGCGGAACGCGGAAGGTGGGTGCTGGAACAATTGCTCGAGGCCCGATCCAAAGAACCGGCACTTAAGAACTGTTGAACTTTGGTCCTGAACGGCAAGGAGGATGAAGTTGCGGAGCAGATCGTACTCCTCAGTCTACGTTGCAACGTTTGCACGCCGCTTATCCAGGCTGGTGAGGCTATTCCTGCACCACCACGGGCGAAGACCAAGTACCGTGCGCGCCGATGACCTGCACACTGTACGCACCGGCTGCAAGACCATTCAGGTCCACGCGATGCAGAGTCCCGGCGGCCACCTCATCGGTACGCGAAACCTCGCGACCAGCTGCATCGCGCAGAACGACGGTACCACCGACACCATCGTCCAAGCGCAGGAATGCCTCGTTCGTGGCGGGATTCGGGTAGAGCAGGTCTTGCGACCTTCGAGCGAAGGCCGGTGGCAAGATCCGGATCATGGAAGAAACGCGCGGAAACAACGATGCCAGCGGTGGTGATCACCTGCATGACGGGAGCGTCCATTCCTTGTGCGTACCACTTGTACTCCACGGTTTCCGGCTCAGGTAAACGGAAGCCGAAGCCGAACTGCTGGATGAAAATTGTATCGGTGCGTTGTAGGACCGAACGAACGCGTAGGACCTCGAAGGTGTGGGCCGGCAGCACCAAGGTGCCCCAACCGTCAACGGTATTGGTACGCACCTGGTCCTGACCGAAGTACAGCAAGGTAGGCACCGAAACATTGAACGAACTCGGTGACACGTCGGAATCGCCGTAGTTCATCGGGAAACTGAGGATGCGATCGATCGGGTTGCGGCGCACGCTGGTCGGCAAGCCGTTCACCGTGGCACCGAAGCCGACGTTACGGAAGCCGTCCGCATCCACACGGTAGTAATCGTACACATCCTGCAGACTGAGCTGCTGAAAGCCCAAAGACGGCCCTTTCATAGCGTAGTCCGCAACGTACTGTGGGTAGATGAATGCGTTGTTGAAGAAGAACTGGTAGAGGAAGGGTGTGGATCCGACGCTCACCGCGGTATCCGCCACTTCGGCCATCGGGGTCAGATCACCATAATCCCAAACATGGTCCGCACCGGTCTGGTCCAGCAGGATGGATGCGGCATCGAAGCTGCGGAAGCGCATGGTATCCCCCGCGCTGGGCATGTCCGCCTCACCGATGGTGATCTGCGCATGAACGGAGGAGAGAAACAGAAAGGCGGTGAAGAGTACGGATGTTCGCATGTGGTCGGGCTTGCCCTCAAAGCTACCGGTTGCACGGTCACCGGTCAACGGCACGGTCGTTGCGTTGACCGGGTCTACCTTTGTACCATGCGCAGTGCATCATTCCTGACCTTCGTCCTGCTCCTCGCCACCGGCCTGCTTGCACAGGACCCGCCACAGAAGCCGAACCTCGTTCAATTCAGCGGCGTGGTCGTTACGGACAGCCTGATGCCCGTCCCGTTCACCAACATACTGGTGCGCAACACCTACCGCGGTACCATGAGCGATGTGTACGGCTATTTCAGTTTCGTTGCGCAAGAGGGCGATACGATCCTTTTCAGCGCGGTGGGCTTCACGCGTTCGCAGTACGTGATCCCGAAAGGTCTGGAGGAGCAGAAGTACTCCATGATCCACGTGATGAACCGGGACACCATCCAATTGCGCGAGATCGCCGTGTACCCATGGCCCTCCCGCGAGCAGTTCCGCGAGGCATTCCTGAACCTGCGCTTGCCGGATGATGATTACCAGTTGGCCATGAGGAACCTCTCACCCGCTGAAATGATGCAACGGATGGAGAACCTACCTCCCGATGCGTACCAAAGCTTCAAGTACGCCATGGCCATGGACCAGACCAAACTGTATTACAGTGGCGGCACACCGAACATCAACCTCTTCAACCCGATCGCTTGGGCGCAATTCCTGCAAGCATGGCAGAACGGGGCGTACAAGAAGAAGGATTGATGGTCGAGGGTTGAGCCTCGCATCTTGAAATTCGGGTCTTGAAGTCCCTCGCATGTCCGCTACGAACTCTTTTCGAATGGTGGCCCAGACCCTGCACGGGTTGGAGGAGTTACTGCGTGTGGAACTTCTGAAACTCGGTGCACGGGACATCGAACGGCATAACCGAGCGGTCAGCTTCACCGGTGATCTCGGTTTCATGTACAAGGCCAACCTGAGCCTGCGAACGGCCTTGCGGATCTTGATCCCCCTGGACTCCTTCGATGCGCGCAGTCCGGACGAACTGTACATGGCCCTGCGCGAATTCGAATGGGAGGTCTTCCTCGATGTGAAGGACACCTTCATGTTCCGCGTCACGATCAACTCGCCGCACTTCACACATTCGCAATACGTTGCACAAAAGGCCAAGGACGCGGTGGTGGATCGCTTCCGAGACAAGTACGGCGTGCGTCCTTCGGTGGATACCGACGACCCCACGATGCGGATCCACCTGCACATCAACAACGAGCGATGTGCTGTCTCCTTGGACAGTTCGGGTGGTTCCTTGCACCAGCGCGGCTATCGTGTGGAGACCAATGCGGCGCCCTTGAACGAAGTGCTCGCTGCCGGCATGGTGCTGCTGAGCGGCTGGAACAAGCGATCGCCGTTGGTGGACCCTTTCTGTGGATCGGGCACCATCTTGGCCGAAGCAGCCATGATCGCGGCGAACATCCCCCCGGGCATCTACCGCGAACGCTTCGCCTTCCAAGGTTGGAACGACTACGACGAAACCTTGTGGAACACGATCCACGATAGTGCCATCGACAGGATCAGCAACGATCGTCCGATCATCATCGGTGGCGACATCAACCGGATCACGGTGAGCAAGGCGAAAGAGACCTTGCGCAGCGCCAAGCTGGAGGACATGGTGACGATCAAGCACAGCGCTTTCGCGGACCTTGAAGCACCGGAGGGTCGCGGCATGCTCATCATGAACCCACCCTACGGCGAGCGCATGGACGAGCACGGCATCATGGCACCGAGCGGCGAAGCGGAGATCAACGAACTGTACAAGTCCATCGGCGACACCTTGAAGCACCGCTGGGCGGGCTGGACAGCGTGGGTGCTCACGAGCAACCTCGACGCTGCGAAGCACATCAAGCTCACGCCGAAACCGAAGATCCAGCTCTTCAACGGCGCCTTGGATTGTCGCTTTCTGAAATACGAGCTCTACGAAGGCTCGCGGAGGCTGTCGTACAAGGAGGAAGAAGCGTAGTTCACACGGCGCTTTCCACATTCGCATTGAACGCATCGGCACGTGCCGTGTACCGATCGGGCAAACAACCTGATCATGCGATCCCTCCAACGCCTACTCCTCTCCTGTACACTCCTGCTCGCCACGCTCGTTGCCCGTCCACAGGCCATGGGCAACCTGATGTACGAGACCAACAGCCGCATCTTCTTCCAACAGGCCGAACAGCCAGTGAAGGCCACGGTGCAAGGCAACATGCTCATCCTCGAGGTGAACGCCATGATGAACATGCGGGCGGACAGCTACCTCGCGATCTTCAACGTGACACAGCTCGGACAAACGGCGGAGGAGGCCGACAGCTTGATGAACATGCGGGTGCAAGGCCTTGTGCAACGCGTAAGGGCGCAGGGTGTGAAGGAGAAGGACGTCTTCACGGACATGCTCTCCTTCGTGCCGGTGTACGAGATCGAAACGACACGGAAGCTCTTCAGCAAGACCTACCAGGAAGTGCCTGCAGGCTTCGAGATCCAGAAGAACATCCACATCCGTTTCACCGATGCACGGATCCTGGACGAGCTGGTGACAGCCGCGGCCAAGGAAGAGATCTACGACCTCGTGAAAGTGGACTTCTTCGTGGACCAGCAAAGCGCTTGCTTCGACACGCTGCGCATGTTCGCCACCAAGCTGATGCGCCAGAAGATCGAGAACTTCGGAAAGCTCGGGCTGAAGGTGGAAGAAAGCCACCGCGTGGGTGCCGAAAAGAACGGGGCCTACTTCCCGCTGGACCGGTACACCAATTACCAAAGCCGCAGCCAGAGCAGCTTGAACAGCCGTCGCAAAGGCCAAGTGGTGAACGATGTGAAGAAGAGCAACACCTTGTTCTACAACAAAGTGCCCTATGGCAACTTCGACATCGTGCTGCATGCCGAGATCACCGAACCGCCGGTGCAGTACACGTATAACCTGACCATGCAATTCCAGTTGCCCGAAGCCTTTCCGAAAAAGGAGGTGAAGGAGATCATCAAGTACATGTGGATCACGGACAAGGGCGAGGTGAAGGAACTGAAGATGTGATCGGACGGGCCGCTGCTCGCTGATCGACATCACCGAGTGACTTGGGACGCGTGCTCATCAACACGTGCTGGTTACCGATCCGACCTCGGAGCGCCTGAGCTTCGTGCACCACGCGCGTACCTTCGGGACCATTGTCGACCCCTGTTGCCGATACCCCTGAGGAAGCTTCCCCGAAGCCTCCTCGGAATTGGCGCCGCCTGCTTCGGAAGGCGGCGCTTCGGCTGTTACTGCTGCCGGTTCTGGTGGTGGCCTTCCTCCTGCTCCTATTGTACTTGCCACCGGTACAGCAGTTCATTCGTGGTCAGGCCGTCTCGTACATCTCCCAAAGGACCGGCACCAAGGTGACGTTGGACCGCCTGCGGATCGGCTTTCCTTTGGACCTGCGACTGGAAGGGCTCTTCCTTGCGGACCAACAAGGCGACACCTTGCTGCATGCCGAACACCTCCGCGCGAATGCCGGGCTGCGTGCACTGCTGGGCGGTCGATTGCTGCTGAACGATGTGGAGTTGAGCGGCGTGCGCGCGAACCTGGTGCAGGACGCCGATAGCACCTTCAACTTCGACTTCATCATCGCGGCATTCGCGACCGAGGACCCGTCCGCTGACACGACCGGAAGCAACTCCATTGCCCTTGACATAAGCAATGTGCACTTGGAGCGGATCCTCTTCACCATGGACATGCGGTCGTCGGAACTGGCCTTGCGCTTGGACCTTGGCGAACTCGACGTAATGCTGGACGGCATGGCGCTCGATCCCATGCGCTTCCACTTGAACACGATCGAACTTCACCATACGACCGTGGACCTGCGCACGACCAGCAGCGCACCCGAGCCTATGGCATACCCGGCACTAACCAACCCATTGGCGGATATCGATGTGCGCTTCAAGAACATCACGGTGGAAGATGTCCGCTTCAACATGGCGACGGTGGACACCGGCGATAGCTTGTGGATCACCTTGGCCAACGGCGCGGTGCAAGCACGCGAGGTGGATGCCTTGACCCAGCGCTGGCACATGGCGCAAGTGGATCTCGACGGCTTCCAACTCGGCACCTTCAGCAAGAGCAGTAGTGCGCATGAGGAAACGAACGAAAGCGACCCGCTGTGGTTGGACCAGCACGATGGATTCCGCTACTGGACGCAGGACTGGGATCTCGCCATTGATCGCCTGAGCGTATCGAACAGCGGCATCGCCTTTCACACCGGGAGCATTTCCACACCTGCCCTCCTGCTCGATCCAGCGCACCTGGTGTTCAACGCGATCGCAGTGGATGCACGGCATGCGATCGTACGGAACGACCACGTGCACTTGGCGATCGAGAACATGGCAATGCGAGGCGGCCCGGAAGCGGAGACGGTGGAGACGTCGGTGGTGATCGATGCCAGCCCCGATGCCATCTTCTTGCAAAAGGGGCGACTGACCGCCAAGGCGAACACTGTTGAATTCGAGTTCAGCGCGTGGCCTGATGGCTTGACCGAAGCCTATCGGCAGCCGGAGGTGGTCCCCATGGAGGCCCGGATCGGAGCAGAATTGCAAATGGCCGAGCTCCTACCCTTGTTGCATCGCTTGGGCGTGGATCTTCCAGAGGCTTTGGCCAGCAGCGAGCGCTGGACCACCAATCTGCAGGTGAAAGGAAGCTTGGCAGATGTCAAGCGCGCATCGATCGATCTGGAAGGCGATGAAGGCAGTGCCATCCATGCGCATGGAAGCGCACAGAACGCCGTACAGTGGCCGAACAGCACGTACGCCATCACCGTCGATGAACTGGAACTGGGCAACGGTCTTCGCCAGGTGATGAAGGCCTTCGCACCAGCCGGTGTGCCGCTTCCCACGCGCCTCGCATTCAAAGGCGCCGCCGAAGGTCATGGCTACGACATGCGTGCAGAGGTGGACCTGAAGAGCGACCTCGGGGACCTCGTCGGCACGGCCGAAGCACGGTATTGGAAGGGCGCCTTACCCGCGCACTTCGCCTTGGACCTGAAGGCTGATCGCATCGCAGCGGCACGGCTTATCGGTGATACGGCACCGGCCCGATGAGCTTCGCGTTGGTGGCGGAAGCGGACGGGTCCACGGGAATTCCCGGCAAGGCCGCTCGTCCTGACACCCACCGTTCTCGCCACCTACGCTGGAACGACCTTTCCAGCCTGCGCCTCGCCGCACATGCCATGCACGACAGCGTGCAGGTGATCTTCGAGCACCGCGGATGCGGTGGAATGAGCTCGCGCGGCGCTGGACCATGGCCGGCTCCGCAGGAGACAGCATCATCGCGCACCATCTGCTGACCTGGTCCGGATGCACCTGCAGGAACTGGGCCTCGCACATGTCCGCTGAATGCCGACGGCAAGCTCAACGGACGCATCGCCATCCTGCCGAACATGCTCGTCGCATTGCCGCGTGAGCACCAGGCTCGCATCTCTTCAATAACGAACGACCCTTCTCGCTTCGAACGCTTCGCGCTGACCGGTCTGCTGGACACGGACCACGTGGCCGAACTGGACTGCGACATCGCCGATATCAGCTACCATGCGAACCGGCTATGGACAGCACCGTGGCCCCCATCCGCGACCACTCCGGCGCTTTCCAAGAGCCGTATGCCTTCGTACCTCCCACCTGGCCGTCGTATCGGGAGTTGACGGTGGACCTGCCCGGTGATGGAGCGTTTGGCCAGCCGGAAGCTGCCGACCCTTCGGACCATGGAAGTGGCTATCGTGGTTACCGCCAGACAGTGATGGCGATTCGCTCGCGCCGCATGTGGATGTTCCCATCGACTGAGGGTGTGGCGCGCGAAAGGCTTCGTGCTGGACCTGCGGCAATAGGTCCTGGATCCTGCCGCGATCTCGCCGTGCAACGCATCATGCGCGACAGTTTGCATCTGGACGCATTCCGGTTGCTGCACGCCACCAACGCACCCGGCGCTCTTCGCACACAATTCCGCCTACGCGATGGCTTGACCGGACTGCTATCGTATCGGCATCGACCGCGCCGCGATGGCGACATTCCGGTACTGCACGCAGGAGACCAGATCGATCGTGCTGTCTGGCATGCCGCTCCGGAGAACTGCAATTTACCAATCCTGAAGGGTCTCCTGGCTATTGACCTGTGTTGAGCAACGGCGAACAGCATGTTGAGCTACGAACAGCGGACGATGGCAACCGCTACTACTCGATATCATCCGCTTCTCGATCTGGCGAACATCTCGGGCCTATCCGTGATGACAGCTGCCGTGGGGCGCGCATTACCGATGCCACCGTGGTCGATCCCCATGCACGATGATGAACGCTTAAGGAAAGGTCTCCTTCCACGACTCGAGGTCAGCAGGATCGGCCATCGGCATGAAATGAACTACAAGGGAAGAGGACCGCAAGGACCCTACTACCATGCGCGCTCCAACTCGCGGCCGCGAACAACAGCGCTAATGCACATGGGACGCCGACCTGAGCGGAACGGATACGCGATCACCGTGGACAGCGACCGACCTCCGCGACCTGGCGATGTTCAAACCATTCCGCAGCGGAATACCTCGTCGACTCGGAGGTGCGCTGAAGGGACAGTTGCGTTACGAGCAGGATGGGAAGGACGGCGGTGCTGGTGATGCTATCTTGTCCGACTGTCGTATCGGACTGGCGAAGACCTGCGCCATTTACCGCATTGCGGAGGACACCATCAGTCCGAATGTATCGCTGGGAATTTCACCTCACCGTGTTCGATGCGAAGGACAACCGTTTCCACTGGACGGCCGCGAACACCGGCGTGACCAGGAACCCGGGCTGGACCTGCGCTTACGGACGGAACGTTCCACTGGTGAACAGCACGGCCAAGGAAAATCCCCTTCTACGGCAAGCTCTTCGGCGTATCGACCTACGCACGGCGGTACAGCGACCACACCGACCGTAAAGGGCATGCGTGAGCTACCGACTCCACGGCCCTGAGCGTGGTGTTGCCCGGCAGCCAGAAATGACGACTATGCAGGCATTGTCCAGTTCACGAATGGACTTCGAAGCGCAGGACACGTTGGTGCACCGGTGATAGCGAAATGCTGAAAGATTCCCGGCCGCACAACTGCCCGGCATCGAATTGACCCGCGTCTCAAGCTCGACCCCAACGCAAGCTTCTCCATCGCATCGACCCCACCACTGGCGATGCGGCGCAGTTCCGTGGCGAGGCCGACCTCGCTCGCTATGACCCCCAAGGCGACATGTACCTCCAAGGTCCTCTTCACCGTGCAGGAAGGTGGCGAAGACGCTCGAGTTCTGGTGGCTTGGTGAAGAAACGCTTCGAACTGGTCCTCGGCGGCACCATCGTTTGGGACGGCGATCCGCTCGCCGGCCATGCATCCGACAGGTTGGCACAGCACCAAGGTGGCGCCTTTCCCTTTGGTGGCCAATACACGTGGGGGACTCAGCGAAAGCGAGCGCAACTCCTTGCAAGCGTGCCGCTTCCCTTCGATGTATCGATCACTTCAACGAAGCGGTGAAGGAACCGAACATCAGCTGGTCTCGATATGGACCGTTTGCGCAACAGCTATCCGCAGGTGAATAGCGCATTGGACCAACTGTCAAAGCCCGCCAACTGGCGAGGAACGAACTCGGCAGGTCTTCGGCCTGTTGGTATTGCACCTTCATCGAGAACGAAGCGAGCACCGAACCCGGGGGCAGCAGCTTGGCCAGCACTGCAGCGCGCAACTCGGTCAACAGCATCCTACTCAACAATGGAACTGCTTGACCGGCAAGGGCATCAAGGAATGGACATCCAGTTGGGCGTGAACACCTACGACCAGACGCAGGGTGGCGAGAGCTACTCCCGCACCACGGTGGACTACAAGGTGACGTGCAAACATCCTAACGACCGCGTGAGCTTGAGGCCGGTGGGTCCATGGGCTGGCAACGAGAAGAAACAGGACGTGAGCGCCGAGGAGCAACACCAAGGCGCCCCAATACGCGATCGCCTACGACATCACCACGGATGGCATCCGCCTGCGCCTCTACCATGAGAACGCGTACGACCTGTACGATGGTGAACCGTGAACAACGGCGTCGCGGTGATGGTGACCTGAGACTTCGAGAAGAACGGCGCAAGGAACGCGCACGGATGCGGGAGAAGATCTGGAAGGAACGCCGCAAGGACGAAGGAACCGACAAGCCTTGAAGCAGCACCAACAGGCCCGTGTTCCCATCAAGGATCAAGCTCATCGCACCCATTGCTGTGGCATCGCCTGTTCCTGTACCGGCCTGCGCTACAGCACGCCCGAACGTCCGCTCTTCAATGGATACAAGCATGGTCTGGACGGATGTTCCTGCTTATGACCCTGCAGGCGTGCGAGGTGAATTGGAAGAACTGGTGGAGCCTTCAGCGAACAACAGCATCCCTGGGCATGTGGCCACTCGTCGCCTTGCAAAAATGGTGTACGGGAACCGAAAAAGCAGAAGGGTTGGCGCCATTGGCTCTCGCGACAAGGTCGGTGCCGCGCCCGTATCTGGAACAACTGCCGCTGGCGGACATCAGCCAGGCCATGGAGAACCGGCTGCACAACCGCGCCATTTCGAGGCACAGTGCCGTTACGGAAGTGGTGAAGAAGCGCCGCACGGCCTCGGTCATCTTCACCGTATCGCCTGGTGCGCCGCACATCATCCGTCAGTTGCGCATGGGTGACGAGCGTGCTGGCGCCTTGGACAGCACCATGGCCATGCAATTATCCCAGTGCCCGATCCATGCCGGAGAGCCCTACGACCTGCAACGCCTGACCGATGAGCGTGAACGTGTGGCCGAAGAACTGCGCAACCGGGGCTGGTACCGCCTGCGGGCCGATGACCTCGTATGGACCGCCGACACCACCTTGGGGCCGCGGAGCATGCTCGTGCACCTGCGCGTGAAGCCCACGACCAGTGAGGCCAAGCGAAGCATGTATACCATCGGCAGGGTCACCGTGCATGCGGACCAGGACGAGGTGCTGCCCCCGACCGACACCTTGATGGTGGATAGCGTGGAGTACATCAGCTACCTCGACATGTACCGCCCGGCGCCGATCATGAAAGGTGTGCTGGTACGACCGGGCGATACCTATTCGCTGGCGCACACCAATGCCATGCAACGCTACTTGGCCTCCTACGGTGTGTTCCACAACGTGCTGGTGGCCTATGCTGAGGATAGCCTGAAGGAAGGTGTGCTCAACGCCCGGATCGCCATGATGCCCTTGGAGCGCTTCTCCTTGTTCAGCGAGGCCAACATGGTCAGCAAGAGCAACAACTTCGCCGGTCCGGGTGTCCGTGCGGGATTCGTTGACCGCAACCTCTTCGGCGGCGCGGAGCAGTTCACCCTTGACGTGAACGGTCGCTTCGAGTGGCAGGTATCCGGTGCGAACCAAGGCACCAATGCCTACGAGGTGGGCATCAAGGCCGGATTGGCCATACCGCGCATGCTCCTGCTACCGGAACCGAAAGGGCTGCGTTCCAGCGCGCCGGTGACCAACCTCGCCATGGGTTTCGGTCTGTATCGGCGCATCGACCTGTACGGCATGCGCACGGCTGCAGCGGGATTGAGCTACGCTTGGCGCAAGAACAAACAAGTATGGCACGACCTGCAGCTCGTGGAAGTGAGCTACAACAACCTCTACTATACCACACCGGACTTCGACGAATTCCTGAACGAGAACCCGACCATCAAGCGCAGTTTCGAGGACCAGTTCATCCTGGGGTTCGGATATAC